>DDWZ01000032.1 GCA_002347095.1 Desulfobulbaceae bacterium UBA2273
ATCCGCTCAACTAGTCAAGCCCCTTGTTTTTTTGTTGCGCTGTGGCGCCGATGCTAAAGAGAATGGTCGGGTCCACCAGCCAGGTCAGGCTGGAACTCAAGCCGTATGCGCCCTGGTAGCGGTCGTATTCGAGATCGACCTGATTGACCATGCCCTGGACCTGCCAGAGATAGTTCTGCCCCTGAAAGACAGGGCCGGAGGCGAGGCTCAGAAAGTTGATGTCGTGGATGTTCTGGTTTTCGTAAAAGGCATTGTAGTTGACCGCCGTGGTTTTCCAGGCGTAGGGGCTGTCTTCGAATTTATAGATGTGGTTGGCCACGAGGGTGGTGTTGTAGATCTGATCACTGATGGCTGTTTGATCAATGGTGATCGGGATGGTGATGCCTGAGAGATTGACATTGACGCTGCCCTCGGAGGGCGCCACGTTGACGTTGTCGTCATGGCTGACGCCGAAGGTGAAAAGGCCGTTTACAAAATGGCGCTGCTCCGAGGCAGCGATGACGTCCAGAAAGTTTTGGATGTTTTTCCACACCTGCTCCGGCGGGTTGGTGGCCTGCACCTCTTTGAAATATTGTTTGGCCAGCTCGCGGGAGCCGAGGCGGAGATGGGTGCGGGCCAGTTCAAGCTTGGCCCGGGCCAGGTCTGGTTCGGCAATGAGGATTCGGTCAAAGGCCATGACCGCCTCTTCCAGGCGTCCTGATTCGAAGGCCGCCCGTCCGAGATAAAAATTGACCTCCAGGTCGGCCGGATCTTGGACAAAGGCCTTGTGCAGCTCCTTGTACGCATCCTCGAACCGGCCCTGGTCAAAATACTGTTTGCCCAAGGTGAAGGACGCGGACATCTCTGCGGCGACCACCATCGGCGGGAAAGAGAGCTGCAGGGCAATGAAGACAAAAGCGAAGAATCTCAGTTGTGCCATGGCGGGTACCTGGTACGGCCTATGAAAAGGCCAAAAGGTTAGTAGAATGATAAATTATACAGAATAAAGCCAAAATGATGTAATTTTTTTCGGGAGTAACTCTGTGCTTTCGTTTTCTGGCTTGCTGTTGGCGAAAGACGGGTGGTCTGGTAAAATAAAAAGGTACGAGCGTTTTCCCCTTATGCGGGATGAAAAATACCGAGCGGAGGCTGGCGGTGTTGTTGAATGGTTGCAAGCAAAAGGTCGAAATGGAGTATCCCTGTTCTTGGGTGTACAAGATCATCGGCAGGGAACAGGGAGAGCTGCGAGGGGCCATCGCCGAGGTTGTTCAGGCTCGGGAATGTTTGGTGTCCCTCTCCAATTCCAGCAGCAACGGCAAGTATCTCTGCTTGGACGTTGAGCTGGTGGTACTCAGCGCCGAGGACCGCGAGGCTCAGTACCTGGCCTTCAAAGGGCATTCGGCCGTGGTCATGGTGTTGTAGTTTTTTGGCGCGCCGGAACCTGTCCGGCACGGCCTGCGTTTACTCCACCACCTCGAAGCCGATGGCGGCGATGGCCTTTTTGATGTCGGCCATGGGCACATCCTTGCTTTGGTTGAAGGTGGCTTCGCCTTTGTCCAAAGCGATGGTTGTCCCGCTGATGCCGTCGATGGCGTTCAAGGCCGAAGTGACCGAAGCCGCGCAGTGGCCGCAGCGCATGCCTTTGATCTGGATGGTTGGCATGGTAAACTCCTGTGTGTTGGTTTGCGATTGAAGGATGTAAGGAGATAAATTAAAAACTAAATTGCCATCGGGCGCAGGGGCGCACGGATTTTTTTAAGCGCATATTTTACAGTGAAAGGGCAGGGCAATCAAGGGGATATTCATGGCATTGTCGATCGAAAAACAACGGCTCTCCATCCGGGGCATGCACTGTGCCTCCTGTTCTTCCCGCATCGAAAAGGTGCTGGCCTCCACCGAGGGTATCCGGGCGGCAGCGGTGAATCTTGCCGCCGAGAGTCTGGAAGTGGAGTGGGATAGCGGCAAGCTCAGCCTCGAAGATATCGCCGGGATCGTCAAAGGGCTTGGTTTTGAGTTGGTGCTGCCGGAAAAGGAGATCCGGTTGGCCTTGGCCATCACCGGCATGACCTGCGCCTCATGCTCCGCCCGGATCGAAAAGGTGGTGGGAGGCATGGCCGGGGTGCGGAGTATGCAGGTGAATCTGGCCACCGAATCGGCAATGGTGGTTTTTGACCCGGAGGTTGTCAGCCAACGGCAGATCCGCGAGGGTATTGAGCGGCTTGGTTTCAAGGCCAAGGTGGCTGGCCCGGCTGGAGGATCTGATTTTACGCGGCAGCAGGAAGAGGCCCTCCTCCGGCTTGTTGCCATGGAAAAGCGCCTCTATCCGGCCTTTGCCTTTGCCGTCTTGCTGCTGCTTCTTTCCATGGGCGAGATGGCCGGGCTGCCGTTGCCCGTGTTTCTCGCTCCCCATCACGCGCCGTTCACCTTCGCTTTTGTCCAGTTTTTTCTGGTGCTGCCGATCATGTGGTCGGGCCGGAATTTTTATCAGCTCGGTTTTCCGGCTCTCTGGCGCGGCGCGCCCAACATGGATTCGCTCATCGCCGTCGGCACCGGGGCCGCCTTTGTCTACAGCACCTGGAATCTGATCGAGATCGGCTTGGGCATCGAGGTTATGTCCAGGGTCATGGATCTCTATTTTGAGTCGGCCGGGGTGCTCATCGCCCTGGTTTCCCTGGGCAAGTACCTGGAGGCCCGCTCCAAGGTGCGCACCTCGGACGCCATCCGCCAGCTCATGGCCCTGGCGCCGGAGGAGGCTACCTTGCTGGTGGAAGGAGGGGAGGAGCAGAAAAAGATTCCCGTGGCCGAGATCGAGGCCGGCGATATCCTGCTGGTCAAGCCGGGTGAGCGCATTCCGGTGGACGGCTCGGTGATCAAGGGCCGCTCCAGTGTGGACGAGTCCATGCTCACCGGCGAATCCCTCCCTGTTTCCAAGGAGGCCGGCGATTCGGTGGTGGGCGCCACCTTGAACAAAAACGGCTTATTGCAGATGCGGGCCGAGAAGGTGGGCCAAGACACGGTGTTGGCCCGGATCATCACCATGGTCCGCGAGGCCCAGGGCTCCAAGGCGCCCATCGCCAATCTGGCGGATCGCATCAGCCTCTATTTCGTCCCCACCGTCATCGTTTTTGCCATTCTCGCCGGGTTGTCCTGGTATTTCATCGGTCAGGCCGAGTTTTCCTTTGCCCTGCGGATCTTCATCGCCGTGCTGGTCATTGCCTGCCCTTGTGCCATGGGGCTTGCCACTCCGACCTCGATCATGGTCGGCACCGGGCGCGGGGCTCAGTTGGGGGTGCTGGTGAAAAGCGGCGAGGCGTTGGAGATGGCGCAGAAGATCGATGCCGTGGTTTTTGACAAGACCGGAACCTTGACCCATGGCCGTCCGGAGTTGACCGACGTGCAACCGATCGCCGCGGAGATGGATGTCGGCCAGATCCTCTCCCTGGTTGCCAGCGCTGAGAGCGGCTCGGAACATCCCCTGGCCGAGGCCATTGTCAACGCGGCCAGGGAAAAGGGCTTGACCCTGGCCGAGCCTTCGCATTTCGAGGCGGTCCCCGGCCGCGGTATCCGGGCCATGGTCCGGGAGCAGAATATTTTGCTCGGCAACCGGGAGTTCATGGCGGAGCAGAATGTGACCGGGCTTGGCATGGCGGTTGAACAAATCGCCCACGGTTTTGCCGGGGACGGCAAGACCGCGCTTTACTGTGCCGCGGACGGCAGGCTTATCGCCCTGTTGGCCATCGCCGACCGGCTGAAGGCCGAGGTGCCCGCGACCATCAGCGCTCTGCAAGGAATGGGAATCAAGATCTTCATGCTTACCGGCGATAATGAGATTACCGCCCGGGCCATTGCTGCCCAGGCCGGGATCAGCGAGGTCTTTGCCCAGGTGCTCCCGGACCAGAAGGTGGAAAAGGTGGCGGCCCTCCAGGCAGAGGGATTCCGGGTAGCCATGGTGGGCGACGGCATCAACGACGCCCCGGCCCTGGCCAAGGCGGATGTCGGCATTGCCATGGGCACCGGCATCGACGTGGCCATTGAGTCCGGCGATATCGTACTGATGAAGGGCCATCTCTCCGGCCTGCTCGCCGCGCTTTCCCTAAGCCGCGCCACCATGCGCAATATCAAGCAGAATCTCTTTTGGGCCTTCATCTACAACATCATCGGCATTCCGGTGGCTGCCGGGGTTTTGCATCTCTTCGGCGGGCCGACCCTAAACCCCATGATCGCCGGCGGGGCCATGGCCATGAGTTCGGTTTCCGTGGTTTCCAATGCCCTGCGTTTGCGCTTTTTCAATCCGCCGGCCATCAACAAAAGCCATTAACCGGCGTTTTAAAATCCGGAGATTCACAGCCTCGGCTTGACAATCTCTAGAAATCTTGCGTAGATGATACTACTGGTCTCTTAATGTGCGGCTGGTTTTCCCCGTTTGTATCGTGTCCGTTTCGAAAGGAGCATTGCATGAAAAAAATTGTTGCGAGTACGGTAATCATCGCCTCTGTCTGCGGAGTTTTTGGCGTCAGGGATCTTTTGGCGGAAAATACCACCACGCATGCGGTGCAAAAGGGCGACACCCTGTGGGACTTGAGCGGAGGGTACCTCAACAATCCGCTGCTCTGGCCGAAAATTTGGAGGCTTAATCCCGAAATTTCCAACCCCGATCTGATCCTGCCCGGCCAGATCGTCAGGATTCCCGGCTTGGATTCAGTTCCGGCACGGGAAATATCCGTCGTGGAGAATGTTGCTCCGGTTGAGTCGGGGCCTTCCGCCCTTGCCCGGGCCGGAATGGCGTCCTCTTCCGAACCGCTGCCCCTTGTGGTGGTGAAAAAAGATCTGCCCGGTAACGGGGAACAGGCCCGGACAGGCATGGGCAATATCCCGGCCCATTATTACGACCAGGGTGTAGGCATGGTCACCAACAATATCCCCAATGAGGGGCGGGTGTTGCATACCGAACAGGGCTGGCATGGCGCGGCTCTCGGCGAGACCATTCTGATCTCTGCCCCCGGCGCGCAGGTTGGCCAGCAATTCGGGGTATACCGGGATATGGGCAAGGTTGAACCCCTTTCCTATTTTGGTTCAAGTCCTGGACGGTTGCTGGCGGATATCGGCGTTATCGAGGTTGTTGTCTCGGACGGGACCCGGCAGCAGGGGGTTATCCGGCGTGTTTTTGCCGAGGTGAAAACCGGTGATCTTTTGGGGCAAATTCCTGCGCTTCCTAATGTTTCCGAACAACCGATCCAGCCCGGGCCAGCCTCTGCAACGGGATCGGTTGTGGCGTTTCATATGATGCGTCAATTTGCCGGGCCCGAGGATATTGTCTATCTCAATATCGGCGCGGATCAGGGTCTTGCGCCCGGACACCTCTTGTCGGTTGCCGGGGCGGATCCATCCGAGGGGAGGGCTTCCGGCGAGATTATGATCCTGCGGGTTTCGGCAACGACCGCGGCTGCGGTGGTGACGAAACGGAGCAGTCACGAGGTGCGCCGGGGAGATGTTGTCGGCCCTCCGGTTTTGTAGAATATCCGTCCCTGTTTTTGGTTTTTCCCGGGAGAGGGGAAAAGGCGAACTCCCCGGAGGCAGGAGCCGTTTTTGCTCTCTTAATCCTCACCGAAGGCGAGCTCCATGGATACCGAGAAAAGCCCCAACATTTCCCTGTCCGGTCTGTTGGAGCGCGTTGAGATCTCGGCCATTTCCTCCATCAAAGGGACGGTAAGTGCAATCTTGTCCATTATCAACGATCCCGCCGCCGGCTCCTCTGATCTCATTCAGCTCATCGAGGTTGATCCGCCGCTGACGGCAAAGATTCTCCGGGTTGCCAACTCCTCATACTACGCGCTCTCCAGGACCATCAGCGATGTCCAGCAGGCCCTGATCTGGATAGGTTCCGACACGCTCAAGGAAATCATCCTCACCCAGAAGATGAGCGAGCTTTTCCAAGACGGCACGTCCATTTGCGGCTATTCCCGCCGGCAGTTGTGGCGGCACAGCCTGGCCGTCGCCCTTTTTGCCAAGACCGTTTACCGGCGTGAGTTCGGGGAGAAGGGAAACAATGCCTACGCCGCGGGATTGATGCATGACATCGGGGTCATTGTCGAAGACCAGCTCCTGCATCGGGATTTCATGCTGTTGATGCAAGGCATGGAAAGTGCGCCCCAAGCCCTGTCCGTTGCCGAGAGTTCTCTCTTCGGATACGATCACGGCAGGGTCGGCAGAGCCCTGGCCGAAAGCTGGAATTTTCCGTCGGAACTCACGGAAGGCATAGGGTTTCATCATGATCCCGAGGGTGCCGGGGAAGAACACCGTCTGTTTGTCAAAGCAATCTTCATCGCCGACTATCTCATGTTTGAGCAGGGATATGGCTACGTTGCCATGCCGCTTCCCGAGAGGGAGATTCTCCAGCAATATGTCCGGGATCTTGGTCTGCAGTGGTATGCCTTGCGTCTTATCGGGGAGTTGGTCAGGGACGAGTTGGAAAGAATCGAGCAGAAAGGATATTTGAGCGCATGAGCACTCGCGACCCGAAGCTTTCCCAGCGCATTGACGAACTTGAAACACAGGTGCGCCATCTTGGCAACGAACTCCGCTTGACCAAGCAGGAGTATGAGGAGGCGACCTCCAGGTATCTGGATATTTACTGCAATCTGGAAAAGAAGGTCAGTGAGCGGACCAGGGAACTTGACGCCGCCAACAGACGACTCCTTGACGAAATCGAAGATCGCAAACGGACAGAGGCGGAGAAAGAACAGCTCATTGATCAGTTGCAAAAGGCCATGCAGGAGGTGAAGGTCTTGAGCGGTTTTCTGCCCATCTGCGCCTCATGCAAAAAGATTCGGGATGACACCGGGTATTGGCGCCAGATAGAGGAATACATCAGCACGCATTCCAATGCCCTGTTCAGCCATGGGATCTGCCCGGAATGCACCAAAAAACTGTATCCGGAGTTCCACGAGGAAATGCTGCGGCGCGGGAAAAAGAAGTGATACGGTTGCCGGAAGAATGATCCCGGCGGAGAAGTTGTCCGCCCTGGGTTCAGCGGTTGTCCGTCAGCCGGGCCACCGCATCCCAGATCCGGTGGGCGACTTCTTCCTTGCTCAAGAGCGGCACCTCTTCCTGCGCGCCATTGCGGTCCAGCAAGGTGACTCGGTTGGTGCCGACGCCAAAACCGGTTTCCGTTCCCCCAATATCATTGATCACAATCAGATCAAGATTCTTTTCCTTGAGTTTTCTCGCCCCCTCCTTGAGATGATCCCGGCTCTCCGCGGCAAAACCGACGAGTAAAGGGAATTTCGTAGCGCTTTCCTTGCGTTCTCCCAACTCCTTGAGGATATCCGGGTTGGCGACAAGCTGCAGGGAGAGTTCGGATTGCCCCTTTTTTATCTTGTGATCCGCGGTTTCGGCGGGACGGAAATCGGACACCGCCGCGGCCTTGACGACAATGGTGGCCGCATCGAGGCACGCCAAGACATGGGTCCGCATTTCAAGGGCGGAGGTGACTTGGATGCATCGGACTCCCGGAGGGGCACTCAGGGAGGCGGGGCCGCTGATCAGGGTGACCGTTGCCCCCCGTTGTTTGGCTGCGGCCGCCAGGGCATAGCCCATCTTGCCGGTGGAGGGGTTGCTCAAGAAACGGACCGGGTCAAAGGACTCCCTGGTCGGGCCGGCGGTGATGAGCACCTGTTCCCCGGCAAGATCCTGGGGAGCAAAGGCGGTGAGGATGGCCTGCCGCACGTTTTCCCATTCTGTCAGGCGGCCGGGGCCTTCTTCGTTGCAGGCCATTTTCCCGCAATCGGGTTCGATAACCACATACCCGTATGAGTTGATGGCGGCAAGGTTTGCTTGGGTGGCCGGATGCTGGAACATCGCGCTGTTCATGGCCGGGCACACCAGGACTGGCCCGGAGGACGCCAGGGTGATGGTGGCCAGCAAGTTATCGGCCAAACCATGGGCCAGCCGGGCGATGGTCTGGGCCGAGGCCGGGGCAATGACCAGCAGATCATGCTCCCTGGCCAGGCTGATGTGGGGAATTTTTTCCGGCGCCTCGGCGGCAAACATGGAGGTGTGCACCGGATTGCCGGAAAGGGCCGCCATGGTCAGGGGGCTGATGAACCGGCAGGCGGCATCGGTCATGACCACGGTAACCCGGCAGCCTTCACGGCGCAGGGCGCGAACCCAGTCCGCCACCTTGTAGGCGGCGATGCTTCCGGTGATCCCGAGAAGGATCTTTTTGTCGGTAAGAAGAGACATGGCTTCGCGCCTGCTGATTTTTTATAAGCCGGAACCGAAGGGGTTTGCCGGTTTGGCGCCGCTTGCCGAGATGTCTTCCGTGACATAGATGGCAATCTCCGTGCGCATGAGCAGTTTATTTTCGGTCAGGACGATGGTGCAGGTCTTGTTCGGTTTGGTGAAGGCCAGCAACACGTTCTTGTACCGGGTGGAGCCCACAAGCTTCCAGCCGTTTCTGGGCATGTTGTTGCTGAAAAAATCGGCGGACGAGGAGATGTCGACCCGGCCGTTGTATTGCAATACCCCGCCGGCAAAGGAGTCGGTCCGGACGACCATGCTTTTTTCCCTGTCCCAGTCGAACTCGCTGGGGATCAGGATGTCGGAGAATTCATTGGCCCGATAGGGCTGTTCCGTGGAAGAAGCGGCGGACGAGGCGAATGGGTCCGAGGAGGGAACACCTGGATCGGTGCTGGCGCCCAGGCCCAATTCGGCGCAGCCGCTCAGGGCGGCAAGGCTTGCGAGCGCGAGAACGGTTGTGAGAAAAACGTTGCGGAACGGTTTGCATGGGGTTGTCATGAAAGGCCTCCTGATAGTGGGGTGAAAGACAATACGATTATAACTCCTTGACGATGAATTCCGCCAAGGGTTTTCTCTGTGATTGCTGGTCCCGGCGACTCGGATGGCCGATGGCGATGACTGCCATCAGTTCCAGATTTTCGGCCAGGCCGAGAATTCTGCTGACTTTTTCCCGGTTTTTCAAAATCTGCCCGAGCCAGACAGCTCCAAGATCGAGGGCCTCGGCAGCCAGCAGCATGTTCTGGATGCAGGCTCCGGCCGATTGCGCGTCTTTTAGATCATCATACAAGGCCTCGCGGTCAAGATACACCGCGATCAGGGCAGGGGCGCCGACAATAATGTGGCCATAGGTGGTTTGTTCGGCCAACCGGCCGCGGATTGTCGCATCCGTGACAATGACGAAACGCCAGGGCTGGTTGTTCAGGCCGGAAGGTGCCCAGACCCCGGCCTGGATAATATCATAGAGCGCGCCAAGATCCACCGGTTGCCCGGTGAAGTTCCGGATACTGCGCCGTTGTTCGATGGCAAGAAGAATCGACGATGACATGGGGTTGAGTGCAGGTCGCGTTGTGATGATATTCGGCGAAAATTGTTCGGAACACCGTAGAATTTCACTGAAATCATAGTCGGTTGGGCAAGGGTTTGTCAAACGGTTTCCACGGAAGGGCTGTATTGCGTAAGAAATAAAAACCTGTTAGAAACTGCGGCCAAGGAGGCTTTCATGGAGAAGAGAACCCAAAAAACAGAGATTGTCCTGCCGGTTGCCGGTCATGGGGCCGTCCTGATCGATACCCATTGCCACCTTGATATGCCGGCCTATCAGGCCGATTGTGAGGCGGTGCTGGCTCGGGCCTTGGCGGCTGGAGTCACCCGGATCATCACTGTGGGCATTGATCTGGAAAGCTCGCGCCGGGCCATTGGCCTGGCTGAACAGCATGAAGGCGTCTATGCCACGGTGGGGGTGCATCCCCATAATGTCGCGGAGCTTGCTGAGAGTGATTACCCAGAGTTGCGCGTGCTGTGCCGTCATCCCAAGGTCGTGGCCTACGGCGAGATCGGTCTGGATTATGTGAAAAACTACGCGCCGGTTGCTCTGCAAAAGGTCCATTTCGCCCGGCAGGTCGCTTTGGCAAAAGAAGTGCAACTGCCCCTGGTGGTCCACGACCGGGAGGCCCATGACGATATCATGGAGATGCTTGAGGCTTCCGGTCCGTTTCCCGCCGGAGGGGTGATGCACTGCTTTTCCGGGGATGCAACCTTTGCCAAGCGGGTGCTGGCCTTGGGGTTTCATATTTCCATCCCCGGGGTGGTGACTTTTGCCAAGGCCGGGATGCTTCAGGAGGCGGTGCGCGAGATTCCGATCGAGGCGCTGGTTCTTGAGACGGATGGGCCTTTCCTTGCCCCGGCGCCCCAGCGCGGAAAACGGAACGAACCGCGCCTGCTGCTCTTTACCGCCCGCAAGGTAGCGGAGCTGAAAGGCCTCTCGCTGGAGGAGGTGGCCAGGCAGACCACCAGGAACGCTGTGCGGCTTTTTGGGATTGAAGAACGGTGAAACAGATGGGAACGGTGGCGGAAAATATCGAGGCAATCCGGGCCAGGATCCTGGGTGCGGCGCAACGGGCCGGGCGCGATCCGCATTCGGTGCGCCTGGTGGCGGTGAGCAAACACCAGCCGCTTGAGGCGATCCGGGAGGCCATGGCTGCCGGACAGGCTGTTTTCGGCGAGAATTACCTGCAGGAGGCCGAGACCAAGATCACGGCCCTTGGCCAGCCAGCGGCCTGGCATTGCATCGGGCGCCTGCAGTCCAACAAGGCCAGGATCGCGGCGGAGATTTTTGACTGCATTGAAACCATCGACCGGCTCAAGCTCGCCAAGGCGCTGGAAACGAGGCTCGCCGAGCTGGGCAAGACCATGCCTGTCCTGGTGCAAGTTAACGTGGGCGGCGAGGCGCAGAAGGCCGGAGTTGCCCCGGAGGAAGCCGGACAACTGTGCCGCGATCTGGAGCAGTTTCCGCACCTGAGCCTGCAAGGACTCATGACCATGCCGCCTTTTGTCGAAGACCCGGAAGAAAGCCGGGGATATTTCCGTCGGCTTCGCTTGCTGGGGGAAGAGCTTGCGGCCCAGGGGTTCCTCGGCCGGCAGGGGATGGTGGAGCTTTCCATGGGGATGTCCGGGGATTTCGAAGTGGCCATCGAGGAAGGCGCCACCTTGGTGCGGGTGGGTACGGCGTTGTTCGGCGAGAGGGACCAGGCGGTCTAGAAGGATGTTGAAAAAAGCCGTTCTGGCCTTTTTCAACCACGATCGGCCAGAAGTGAATTCTGTCCGATCTCACAATTTCATCGAGTTGGAACTCGTTGAAATTGGCGATCCATCCCTGGATCGCACGCAGGGCGTCGAAAAACAAGTTTTTCAACACCCTGCTAGAAATTTTTCTCAATGACCGCCTGGCCGGGTACAGGCGTGGTTTTTACGGTCGGAGTCTCAGCCCTGTTCAGCGGCTGCGCCCGCCGCCAGGTCCCATGCCGCTGCCAGGACCCATGCCGCCGCCAGGACCCATGCCGCCGCCACCGGGGCCCATGCCGCCACCCATTGCCGGCGGCTCATCGGGAAGGGTCACGCCGCGCTCTTTGGCAAGGGTTTTCATCCGTTCGTGGTGTTCCTTGCGGATTTTTTCGCGTTCCCCCACGGTCTTGGCGGCGCGCATTTTCAAACGATACTCCTCCCGCTCCTGCTGCGTCATCATTTGACTGCCGTAGATCTGCTCTTGCGTTTGGATTTGTTGCTGGGCGCGTACTTGATCGGCCGCTGCCGCAATGCCCAAGGAAAGCGCCAGAACAGCGATTATCGCGGACAGCATCATCAATTTTTTCAGCATATTGCCTCCTGTTACGTGTGGGTGCTAAAAAATGCGAAAACCCATCCCCCCCCCGGGGTGTTGGGGCAACGCCCTGTTGCTGGCAAGCGTGCTATTTTCCCGATGTATCGTTGGAAAATATCCCTGATAAACTCTTTGCTATCAGCATGGAGAATTCCGCCGTTGATGTCAATCAAGAAAAACTGCATCGTAAAGATGGAGGCGGGAGCGCTACCGCCTGATTTTGCCGGAGGCGGATCGACTCCCGATCTGGTACAGTGGGACCATGGAAAAACAACCTGCACGAAACATGGAACTGCTTGCCCCGGCCGGCACCATCGAGGCCTTTGAGGCGGCGGTGGAGAGCGGCGCCGACGCCATCTATATCGGCGCCCCGGCCTTTAACGCCAGGGCCCTGGCTCGCCATTTCTCCCTGGCCGAGGTGGCGGCCATGATCGACCATGCCCACAAGAACCGGGTCAAGGTCTATCTGGCCATGAACAGCCTGATGAAGGAAAACGAGATCGGCAAGGCGGTGGAGGAGTTGGCCGCCCTTGAGGCCCTCAAGGCCGACGCCCTCATCATTCAGGATCTCGGCATCTCCTACCTGGCCCGCAAGTTTTTTCCCGGGTTGCGGTTGCATGCCAGCACCCTCATGGGCGCGCACAATTCCCTCAATGTGAGGCAGTTTGCCGAGATGGGCTTTAAGCGTGTGGTGCTGGCCCGGGAGATGACCTTAAACGAGATAGGCCAGATCCATGAGCAATGCCCGGTGGAGCTTGAGGTGTTTGTCCATGGGGCGCTCTGTTTCGCCTATTCGGGGTTGTGTTTGTTCAGCAGCTATCTTGGCGGCAAAAGCGGCCTGAGGGGCCGTTGCGTCCAACCTTGCCGCAGGCGTTATACCTGGGGGAGCAAGGGCCGCGGAACTGGGGCTCCGGCCGGGTATCTCTTTTCCATGAACGATCTGGCCGGGCTTGAGGTGATTCCCCAACTGCGGCGGGCCGGGGTCAGTTCGCTCAAGATCGAGGGCAGGATGCGCAGCTCTCAGTATGTGGCTTCGGTGGTCAAGGCCTACCGGCTGGCCCTGGATAATCCCGCAACCCCGGAGGTGTTGACCGAGGCGAAAGAGCTGCTGGAACAGGCCATGGGCCGCAAAGCTTCGTTGGGTTATTTTAAAAAGGGGCAGCCTACGGACATCATCGCCCCGCAGCACTCGGGAAATATCGGCCTGTTTCTGGGCAAGACCGAGAAGGTTACTTCCAACCGGGCCCAGATGACCCTGAAAGAGCCGCTTCGGGTCGGCGATCGGCTGCGCATCCATCAGGAAGGCTCGGGCGAGCGCCAGGCTTTTACCCTCAAAGGGTTGTGGCAGGGCAAGATGGCCCTGGAAACAGCCAAGGCGGGGAGCAGGGTGCAGGTGGATTTGCCGCCGGGTGCGCAATGGGGCGATAGCCTTTACAAGGTGGACCTGGGCGAGCGCCGCCAGCAGGCCGCGAAGAAGGCTATCCAGCCTGGTTTGTTCAGCAAGAAGGTCGCGAATCTGGTTGATCCGCGCAAGCTGGCGCAGATTGCCCATTTTCTGCGCCAGCCGGTCAATAGATCAAGTGTGGTCAAGGTTCGGGAGGAACGGCCCGACCGCGGGCAGGCCCAAGGCCGCCACGGTACGCCTTCGGCGCAGTTGCCTCTGGAGTGGTGGCTGAAGATCGATGATTTTGATCTGCTCAAGGTGAAGATGCCCACAGTGCCATCGCGGCTGGTTATCACCCTGACCCGCCAGACCTTTGCCCAACTTTCCCGCCAGCAGAAACGCTTGACCACCTACCGGCGGCGGCTGGTGTGGGCCCTGCCCCCGGTGATTTTGGAGGAGGATCTGCGGTTTTACCGCGACACCATCGGCCATCTGCGCAACAGCGGATACAATGCCTGGCAGATCGGCCATATCGGCCAGCGGCTGCTTTTTGCGGCGGATGTCCAGGTCGCAGGTGCGCCGGACGGGGAAAGCCATCCGTCCGGCCGGAAAAAAGGGCGGGCAGGAAAACCGCCGGCCGAGAGGCTGCTTCTTTGTGGCGACTACACCCTGAATATTTTGAACAGCATGAGCGTGCAGGCCCTGGCCGGACTCGGGCTCGGCAATGTCCAACTGGCCATTGAAACCGACCGGCAGAACCTGTTTGATGTTTTCTCCCGCAAAAACGCGTTGCCCGTGGGCATGACCATTTTTGGACAGCCTCCGCTTTTCACCGCCCGGCTGGCCTCGTCCTTTTTTAAATACGATCAACCCCTGGTCAGCCCCAAGGGCGAGGTGATTATCCTCAAGCAGTGCTGGGGCCAGACCGTGGCCGTGGCTGACCAGCCTTTTTCCCTTGTGCCGCACTGTACCGAACTTGCCTCGCGGGGCGTTGCGTATGGGGTGGTCGATCTCTCCCACATGCATCCCAGGCCGGACGAACTGGCCGCGGTATTCCGCCAGTCCGGCCAGCCTGGACGTGGAGGGCGCAGGCTCAGAACCTTCAACTATACGGGGACGTTGTTGTGAATCAGGGTGAAGTTGTTTGTTGAGTTGTGTGCGGCCAGCCTGGCCGCATTGTGTTCAGGCTCAGGAAAAACCCGATTTTGTGGAACAGCCCGAGAGCGCTCCCGAGGGGATGGAGTTTGACCCGGAGGAAATCCGGAAACTTGAGGCGGAGATGGTTTTTTTTACCGCGTTGCTGCCGCATTTCGGGCAGACCGGCTCAGGGGCGGTTTCTGAGGAGGTGACAATGGTCTCAAACAGCCCCTTGCACTCCTGGCAGCGGTATTCATAGATGGGCATGGCATTCTCCTTGGAAATTGCTGATCGGGTCTGCTTCCATGGCATGGATAGAGTTTAAGTCTTTTCTTAACCTTTGTCCAGGTTAAAATGTTTCCTGATGGCGTGTGTCCTGAAGACCAGGGTGGAGAGCAGGGTGCAGAGGGCGACCAACCCGAGGATCAGTGCGAGACGCAGCCAGGGAAGCTCCTGGGACTGACGGAGCATGGCAAGCTGACCTTGCGGTAACAAGCCATTCCACCGCGCCCGCCGCGAGCACCTAACCAGCCGGCAATGCAGGCAGAAGCTGGAGAATCGTCTTCCTTATTGGAGAGTTGTGACTCTTCTGTGGAAAAACCCGGCTGGAAAGGGTTCTTTCGATGATGGGCTGTGTAACTCGACAGTTTCAGCTCATTCCTGTCGCCGTAGCTTACAATTTGGTCAAAACCCTGAGATGAGAGCGTTCACGGCACCCTGAAAAGAATCGGTAGCACCCCCATCTGTTGCAGCCTTTCAATGAAGTGAAACACGATATAAAGCCAGATGAACATGGTGGCATCCAGCAGTGACCGCCGGTAGACTCGGATATTGACCTGATAAAAATCAGGTTCTTTAAGCAGGCGCAGCCGGGGAATAAAACGCGGCACCCTTTTCAGGTATTCGGCATAAGCCTCGCCGAATCGGGCCAGCAGGTATCTTTCCTCCGATCGGACCACAAACTGATAATAGAGCAGAAAGACCAGGGGCGCCAGTGTTAGGATCAGCAGATTTTCCGAGACCAGTCCCGTGCCGACTACGCCGATAAAGCTGAAGAGGTAGAGCGGATTGCGAACCGCCGAGTAGGGGCCGCTCGTAATGACCATCTCATCCTTGTAGCCGCTGGCATACACCGAGCTCCACAGCCGGCCGAAGGTGCAGACCACAATCAGAAAAAGGCCCGCAACCTCGAAGAGCAGGTCAATGGGGCTGTCTCTTTTCCAGGAATGGGTGGAAAAGAGAAGAAGGAACAGGAATCCGAAAACGAGCATCCAAGAGACACCCTTCCGGTATTTTTGAGACCAGGTCAGACTTGGTAGGGTCATGATGTATCCTTGCTTGTTTGTCTTGTGCTATAGCCAAAGGGCAGAAGTTTCGTTTAAGCAGGCAAGCTGCTCAACTCAGCTTTAGATGATCCCGCTTCCGAGCAGGATGGCAATCAGGAAAAGCATGACCGCCACCAGAACCTGTACGGCGCGGAGCGTCACCTTCCGTAACAGGCGGCTGCCCACAAAAGCGCCGATGAAGGCGGCCAGGGTGGCAATCAGGATGAGGGGCAGGTTGCCCACGACCTCCGCTGATCCGAGGAGATCCGCATAGACGGTGAGGCGGGAAAAATCAACCAGGGCGGCGATGACCACGCCCGTGCCGATGAAGGCCTCCTTGTCCAGGCCGCTCTTGACGAGAAAGGTGCTGCGAAAGGCGCCCTGATTGCCGGAGAGCCCCCCGAAAAACCCGCTCAGGATTCCCCCCGCCGGGATGTATTTCCGGCTGATGGCGAGCTGTTTGGTGGCAGGAAACAATTCGAGCGCGGAAAATCCGGCCATGAGCAGGGCGACGACGAGCTTGACCGGGTGGATCATGAACTGCCGATCATTGAGCAGATAAGCGTAAAGCGGCGCAAGATCAGCCAGCCACAGGAGCACCGTGGCGCCTGCGAAGCTTGCCAGAAAAGCGGGCAGGCCGAAAAGCAGCACGATATGCCAGTCCGCCCGTCGGCTGAAGAGGCAGACCTTGAAGAGATTGTTGGCGAAGTGAACCAGCGCGGTTTGGGCAATGGCTATCTCGACCGGGAAAAAAACGGCGAAAACCGGCATGAGCAGGGTTCCCAGGCCGAAGCCGGAGAAGAGGGTTAAGCCCGAGGCCAGCAGGGTTGCGGTGCAGATGATCAGATAATCCATGAGATTTTTTTCCTTGTTGTTGACGGTTTCCGCCGGGCTTACAGCAGCAAGCCGCCTGCCCATAGGCTGGCGAAGATGGCCAGGGCGATCCGGTAGGTGCCGAAAATCGAGAGGCTGTGCCGGTTGAGGTAGCCGACCAGCCATTTCACGGCCAGGGCGGCCGAGACGGTGGCAAAGAAAAAACCGGTCAGCATGGTGTGCCAGCCGTAGGCCTGCACCATGAGCCAGCCGCCCTGCATTGCCTTATACCCGGTGGCGGCCATCAGGGTCAACACCCCCAGCAGAAAACTGAATTCCACCGCGCTGCTCAGGCTCAAGCCCGCCAGGCTGCCAGCCAGGATGGTGACCAGGCTGCGGCTGGTGCCGGGCCACAGGGCCAGGCACTGGGCCGCCCCGATCAGCAGGGCCATGCGCCAGTTGAGTATCTCCAGGCCTGCGTCTTCAGCCGCCGTTTCCGGCCGGTCCATCTGTCGCCGACCGGAAACGAGGAGAATGGCCAGGCCGCCGACAAACCAGGCGCCGATGATCGGCCACAAGCCGAAAAGGCATTCTTCGACGAGCGAGCCAAACAATAATCCAGCCACGGCAGCCGGTAAAAAAGCCACGACGATGTTGCCGGCCAGGGCCAGACCGGCCCGGTCCCGGCCAAGCAGGCCGTTGAGCATCCGTTTGACCTGGGCCCGATAAAGCCCCAGCACCGCAAGGATCGCCCCGGCCTGGATACAGACCGCATAGGCCCCGGCGGCCTGATTCGCCGGAATGCCCAGGAGCCGCTGGGTCAGAATGAGATGGCCGGTGGAGCTGACCGGCAGATACTCGGTCACCCCTTCGACAATTCCCAACAGCATGGCCTGCCACCAATCCATCGTTATCACTCCTGTTGCAAAAAATCAAAATTACACGCTATTCATTCGGGTAGGGCGATAAATGTTTTATTGTCCATCCATGATGCTGCAGAAAACCGTAGACAAAGGCCGGGACCGTCTTGTGGCCAGAAGACGCTGCCTCATGATATATCCCTGTCCCTCGTGGGAAAGCGGCTGATGTGGTTGCGGATTTGGACGAACCTGAGCGGATCGACCGGCCGGTTTCGGTAGTGGATTTCATAGTGGAGATGGGTGCCGGTGCTCCTGCCGGAGTTTCCCATCAGTCCGATGGTCTGTCCTCTGATTACCTGGTCGCCGGTAGAAACCAGCTTTTTCTGCAGATGATAGTAACGGGTGCGGAAGACCTTGCCGTGCTTGATCTCGACGAAGTTGCCGCATTCTTCGTTGCAGCCATGCTCCGACACAACTCCGTCGGCCGGAGCGCTGATTTTTTGGCCAGCCCGGCCTTTGATGTCGAGGCCGCCATGGAAGGCCGGTTTTTGGTTGATGGGGTCGAGCCGGTTACCATATGTCGAGCTGACGATCCCCCGGGTAGGAGGCCCCAGAGGCACGGAGTTGACCGCGTTGAGAAAGCGATCCACCTCCAGGGTGAGATCCTGGCAGGAATCCTTCACCGGTTTGCGGAACGGGCCGCCGGCACCGTCCGCGCTTTTTTTCATTTTGAGGGCCACTCCCACTTTATTCAGAATGGACTCGATGAGTCGGCTTCGCTTCTTGAGTTCGGCCAAGGAGGAGTTGACTTGGGCCCGCTGATCACGAATTCGTTGATTGAGGGACTTGCTTGCGGCAAGCTCGGACTCAAGGGCAGCGATCTGCCGACGCTGGGCAAGGTATCGACCGGAGAAAAACCAGCCGGTGACGCTGCCGCCGATAAGGAGGAAAAAAACAGCGGCCAGGGCGCATCGCGCCCTTCTGCCGGGAAGGAAAAAAGCCGGGTTTTTTCCTCGTTCGCTGGTGATGATACGGTGTAGCTGTTCGTGCATGCAACAGAGTCTCCTTTCGATTGCGTTGAAACCGATCTGGGAGGGATGGTTTCATCTTCAGTCATGGTTTATGTCCCCGCAGCAAATAAAACCTTTTGTTTTCTTCCAGCTTGAGAAAGCGGGCGGTAATCGTAGATGGCACCAGTGCCCAGCGCTCCTTTTCAACAACCAGATAGAGACTTCCCACACCATCAAGGAGCGGCTCCAGTTCCGGCAGAGTTTCGATGAGGGCGGCGTTTCCCTCGGAGTAAAACTCTGCGGAATAGGGGCGGTGAAAAAGATAGAGCAACCGGGTGCTGGACCGGGAATCGAACATCCGTTCCTTGCGGTAGGCGGCAACGAGTTTTTTCTGGCTCCGTTCGGCCGGGCCGATGCCCAGGCCGACGACTACGGCAAGGATCGCCCCGATCAGCAGCAGCATCCCGACCGATCCCCAGCGCAAGGCCGCTGAGGAGTGATCTTTTTCATGGAGCCATTCACCGCTCAGCAGGGCAAAGGCCGGCAAGCCGGTCAGAACATAGGTCGGCAGGATGTTTCGGGCCGCAGTGAAAAAGAGCAACGGGGTCAGAGCCCAGGCAAGCAGATAGACCTGCCGCTCGTCCCGCCAGGGTGGCTGCTTCTGAAGCCGATGACGCCCCTCCCGGCTGAGAAGCCGCAGCGGCAGGAGCAGGGACCAGGGCAGGGCGCACTCAAGCCAATAGAACCAGATGGTGCCGCGGGGTCGCAGGTGGCCGCCGCCGTACAGATCGCCCTGCCATCCCGGCTCGATGAAGCGTTGCCAGTGCTCGCCGACCAGAAAGTATTCGAGAAAGCCGGGGGTCTTGAGCTCGGCCAGCCAATACCAGGGGACGCTCAGGGCTGCGGTCAGGGCAAGCCCGCTGAGCCAGGGCAGGCGTTGCCAGGTTTCCCGCCACCGGCGTTGATGGAGCAGCCAGACCGCAAGCGGCAGGCCGGTGAGGACCAGGGCCACCGGCCCCTTGGCCAGCAGGCAGACGGCCAGCCCGACAAAGAAAGCGTAGCCCCAGGCCCGGCCTTGCCGTCCTTGAAGCATAAGCACCTGTCGGAAGGCGACCATGCAGAGGGTGGTGCCGAAAAGCAGGGCGGGATCGGTCATCACCGCGCCGCTACTGACAAAGAACAGGGCCGAACTCGCCAACACTACCGTCGCGGTCAGGGCCGAAGTACGACCGTATTGTCTGGCCGCCAGCGACCAGACCAGGGCGACAACCAGCAGGGAGAGAAGAAAGGAAGGCAGGCGGGCGGCAAACTCGTTGATCCCGAACAGCTTCATGGCGGCGGCGGCGAGCCAGGTTGACAGGGGCGGCTTGCCCCAGAACGGAACGCCCGAGCTGATCTGCGGGGTGATCCAGTCGCCGGAAACTGTCATCAGCCGAGCGATCTCGCCGTAGCGGGCCTCGGTGGTATCCGCCAGGGGATAGAGATCAAGTGAGAAGAAGCGCAGCAGGCCAAGGGCGATCAGGACGGTCCACAGCCAGCGGCGAAGCGCGATAGGATTTCCGTTCTCCATCATCACGGCATCTCTTTCCGGATCGGCGTCAGGGATGCCTGTCCGGCACCGAGCCAATATCGCCGGTTCAGCAGGTACAGAGGGCGCTGTTTGCTTTCGATGAACATCCGGCCCAGGTACTCGCCGATAATGCCGATGGCCAGCAATTGCAGGCCGCCCAGAAAAAGAAGCACCACTATCAGACCGGAATGACCGGAAAGCGAAGCGCCGAGGAACATGGCTTTTCCGAAGACGAAAAGCCCGGAGAAAAGGGCCGCCAGCACGATCAGGCCCCCCACATAAATGGCAAGGGTGAGGGGGGCGACCGTCAAGGAGGTGATCCCTTCCAGGGCCAGATTCCATAAGCGCCAGTAGTTCCACTTGCTTACTCCCGCCCGGCGAGCATTGCGGTGGTAGACGATCTCCTTGCAGGGAAAGCCGATCCAGGCAAACAGGCCCTTCATGAATCGGGTGCGTTCCGGCAACTGCTTCAGGGCATCGAGCGCCCGCCGGCTCAGCAGCCGAAAGTCGCCGACATCGGCCGGAATCTGTACCTGGCCGATTCGACTCATCAGAGCGTAGAAGAGTCGAGCCGTCCCTTTTTTAAGCCAGGTTTCCCCTGCCCGGCTGAGCCGACGCATAAAGACCATCTCGTAGCCGTTGCGCCACTCCCGGACCATTTCGGGAATCAGCTCCGGCGGGTCCTGCAGGTCGGCGTCGATGACGATTGCGGCATCCCCCCGGGCGTAATCAAGGCCGGCGCTCATCGCCGCCTCCTTGCCGAAATTGCGGCTCAGATCGAGGATCTGCACTCGCGCATCCTGCCGCATCAGTTGCTGCAACCGGCCAAGGGAGCCATCGGTGCTGCCGTCGTTGACGTAGATGATCTCCTGCCGTTCTACCTCGGCCATCGCCAAAGCGGCGGAAAGCCGGAGGTGGAAGTCGACAAGCATCTCCTGTTCGTTGAAAACCGGAACGACCACCGACAGCAGGGCGTTCCGGTTAAGGGAAATGATGTGCTGCTCTGAGTCCCGATGTCGCATGCCTGGCTCCTCCCTCAAAAAGTCCATCTTCGATTGACCGCATAACCCACCCAGAATTGGCTGACCGTCGCCAATACCTGCGCCGGACCGAGAGACCAGCCAAGCAGATCGATTCCGGTGCTCAATACCGCAGCGTTGAGGAGAAGACCGCCACCGGCCACCAGATAAAACCGGATCGCCGCCTCCCGGTGTTTTTTGCCGCTGCGAAAGATCAGGTAGTAGTGCAACAGGTAGATGAGGGTCGCGCCGACCGCCGCCCCGCAGGTCGAGGCGGTCAGAGGATCAAGGCCGACCGGCCTGAGCAGGAAGGCCAGCAGGCCGTAATGCGCGGTCGTGCCGATGAGCCCGGCCCCGAGATATTTCGGCAATTCGACCAGAATGCCGTCCACCTTGTTCATCGTGCTTGTGTTCATCTCCGGGCTTCTCCTGGCTCCAAGCTGGGGATTGCCTTTTTAGACGGGGCCTCTTCCGCGGCAGGCAGCCAGATCCGGAAGCTGCTGCCGCCGCCCGGCCCGCTGGACAGCTCAATCCGACCCCCGTTGATCTCCACCGCCCATTTGGCGATGGCCAGCCCCAGGCCCGCGCCGCCGGTATCCCGGGAACGCCCTCTGTCCACCCGATAAAAGCGATCAAAGACCCGTCCCTGGTGTTCGGGGCCGACACCCGGCCCCGAGTCGGCGATTTCGACAAAACAGATGCTCATGCTTTGCCCGACCAGAACACGGATTGTTCCGCCGGCCGGAGTATATTTGATGGCGTTGTGGAGAATGTTGCCGATGGCCTGGCGGAAGATCCTATGGTCAAGCCGCACTTGGCAGGGCTGTTCGACCTCAAGCGAGAGCTGCTGGTCTTTTTCTTCGGCAAGAACCATGAGCAGCGCTATTGCGTCCCTGGCCAGGTCGCCGAGATCGTGCCTTGTCAGCACCGGCCGGACGATGCCGCTCTCCGTTCTGGCCAGGGCGAGCAGCTCGTTTACCAGACGGGTCAGCTTTTCCACCTCCTCCAGCATGCTGGCGATAGTCTCCCTGCAACCGGCCGCTCCGCCATTGGGGGAGCGCAGGGCCATTTCGCCTACGCTGCGGATGGCCGCCAAGGGCGTGCGCAGCTCATGGGAGGCGTCCGCGGTGAAGAGTTTCATCTGCTCAAAAGAGCGATCGAGCTTGGCCAGAAGGTCGTTGAAGGCCATGGAGAGCTGGCCGAGCTCATCGTCGGGATTGTCCACCGGCAGCCTTTCGCTGAGGCGGTCGGCTGAAATGACCTGCATCCTGGCGATGATCCTTTTCAGCGGCGACAGAACCCGTCCGGCAACAAAGTAGCCGCCGACCAAGGCCAGTAAGACCGCCACCGGAAAGAGCAGGATCTGAACCAGAAGCAGATGCCCCATTTCCTCGGAAATCCGGTCCAGGGAGCGGGCGGCCAGGATTTCGACCTGTTTCCCCTCGACCAGGTGAATTTCCCGGATCAGCAGCAGCTGCCTTCCGTCAGTCAGGTAAAAAGGCTGAAAGTTTTTTTTGTGGGCGGCTCCCATGATAGGAGGCAGGGAAAAGAAAAGCTCCTGGGTAAAGTTGCGGTAGAGCAATTTGCCGTCCGGGCTGCGGACTTCGATCCACCGCTCCGGTCCATGCTGCAGCTCGTGGTGGCTGTCCCAGACAAGGCGTCCGTCGTTGTCTCGCTTGAGAAAGCTTTCCGCAGCTACGACATCGTCCTGTAGCCGGGCTTTTAATTCGATGTTCAATTGCTTCCAGAGAAACATCTGGCTGAACAGCATGTACAGGAGGAGGGTCACCACCAGCACCCCGAGGTGCCAGAAGGTGATGCGGGTCCGGATGCTCTGACAGACGCGGGGTAATGTCATGGAGTTTCCCTTTTCAGAATGAAGCCCACGCCACGGAGCGTGTGGATCAGCCTTTCGCCGGGCTCCTGGTCGATTTTTTTACGCAGCCGCATGAGATGCACATCGATGACATTATCGAGGGGAGTGGCCCGGGTCGTTTCCTTCCAGACCTCCCGGGCGATCATTTCTCGGCTGACGAAGCGGCCCTGATGGCGCAGCAGGTAGGCCAGCAGGTCGAATTCTTTCGCGGTCAGATTAATCGGCTGGCCGCCGCGGCGCACTTCTCTGGTCACCAGATCAAGTTCCAGGTCGGCGATTTGCAGATGAAAATCTTGTTCTGTTCTGCCGCGTCGCAGTAGAACACGAATCCGGGCCAGGAGTTCACTGAGGGCAAAAGGCTTGACCATGTAGTCATCCGCGCCGCTGTCCAGGCCGAGGATGCGGTCTCCCACCGTGTCCCGCGCGGTGAGGATCAGGACCATGGTCCGTTCGTCGGTGCGGCGCAAGGCTTCAAGAATATCCAGGCCGCTCCGACCGGGAAGCATGAGGTCGAGGACCACCACGTCAAAGGTCTCGGTGCTGGCCAGAAAAAATCCTTCCTCGCCGGTCTGGGCAGTAGTGACAACGTATTCTTCCTCCTCAAGGGCCTGTTTGAGAACCTGAACAACCTTGGGCTCATCTTCGATGACCAGAATCCGTTTCATGCCAATCCTATAGCGTAGTGCTGTGGTTGGGACAACTTATGTTTTTCTGAATTTTTGTTAAGAAAGAAGGGGGGAAATTGGAATCATTATGAACTATGTGACAGATCAGGAGGGGGGAGAGTGTGTCCTGCCGGGCGTAAGCAAGGCTGCCGTGCAGATCATCAAATAACTCATGGGTTTTTTACCGCCTCATTTTTCGGAGAGAGTGCGTTTCCCTTGCCATACCCATTTTGAGACCGGTAGGCAAGAGGTGGAAGATATATTTTTTGAGAGGCTGAGTTGTCTTGGCCTGTTGCGTAGTGCGGGTTAAGCGCCTGCCGGTGACCAGCCGGGATTCATTGCAAAAAAAAAACAAGGGGCGGAAAAATTCTCCGCCCCTTGCCCCATGCCCGGCCAGATGGTGTTGGCCCAGCATGATTTCTAGTGGTTTTTAAAAACGGTAGGTCAGGGTGACCGCACCAAAATGGGCCTCGTAGCTGGGTCCGAGGTAGCTGCCCAAGTTGATCAGCCGGTTGCCCCACTGGGTGGAGGTGGCATCGGAGGTGTCGCGCAGCAGATACTCGCTGCCCACCGATTCAAACCAGGGGGTGTCGGATTCCTGCATCCAGTCGCTGATCTTGTAGCGGTCATAGATATAGTGCAGGCCGAAGACCAGATTCTTCACGAACTGGTATTCGAGGGTGGCATTGAGGTTGTACTGTTTGTGGGTAACGGTCTCCGGACTGCGGAAGGCGTATTGGGTGTCATCCGCAAGGATGACACTAGGATCCGCCGAAGAGAGGGTGCCGAAACCGCTGTACTCGATATCGACCTTGCCTTGGGAATAGGTGTAATCCGTGGCAAGCCTGAGCGTGCCGGGGATGATTTCGTATCCAACCCCAACTCCGACGGTGTTGGTCTTGTCGTCGGTCACCGCCATCCATTGGCTGCTGGCCCTGGTCCATGGCCCAAGGTCGTTGGTTCCGGCAATATCGGTGGGATCGAGCTTGTTGTTTTCGTTGAACTCCATGCCCCGTTGGGTGGATTCGATGGTTTCCCTGCTGCCGAAGGCGTTCAGGGTCAAACGCTCGGTGGCGGCATACGAAACATCAAGGGCATAACGCTGGGTCTTGCTTTCCAACAGGCCGAGCTGATCGCCAGGGGTGATTTCATCATTGTCCGTCGGATCTTCGCCCAACCCGGAGGCAAGCAAGGGCTGGGTCGGCGCCACGTTGGAAGCATAGTCATCCTTCCGATAGCGATAGGAACCGGTGATGTCCAGACCTGCCTTGGGCATAACGGTGGCGGCGAGGTCGAACTGGTCGCGCTCCCGGTCGGACACGTCGAATTTCCGCATGTCCGGATGGTTGCTGAAGGAGAATTGAGGGTTGTCCCGATCCGTTCCGGCGTCGGCAAGGGCATACCAGTAGCTCTGCGCGGTAACCGTATTGTTGTAATCGCCGCCGTCACGGTCGCCGTACAGGTATTTGGCCCGCACGGTCAGCCAGTCGGTGGGCCTGGTTTTCAGCGAGGCCTTGAGCATGTTCTCCTCGGTGTTGGCCTCGCGGTACTCGCGGTCGATATCCTCCCGTTCGTACCCCAGGCCAAGGGTGGTCCGCCAGAAGGGGAGATTATACGAGGTGTCCAGGCCGTAGTTCATCTGGTCGAAGGAATAGGCCAGACTGACCCGTTTGTTCTTGTAGCTGGGATTGCCGGTGCCCCTGGTGTCATCGGTTACGTACCACCAATTGCTTTGGGGGGTCTTGTTGTCCAAATCGTAATAGCGGACAAAGGCCCGCAGGTTCAACCGCTCGATGGGGTTGATGCTGTAATCGGCGTTGAACAGGAGGGTGTCGATTTCGGCATCGGCATTGGTGCGCGGGAGAATGCCCGTGGAATCAAAGGCGGTTGCGCTGCCCAAGCTGCTCGTGCTGTAAGGCAGCAGGGTCTCGTCCTGCTCCATTAAGCCGTAGGCCACGGTGGCGCTTAACCGGCTGGCCATGGGCAGATCGAAGCCGAGCGCCAGCGAGGCGTTCTGGTAACGGTTGTCCGGCGCCAGGGCCCGTTGCCCGAAGCTGGCGATATTATAAGCGGCATTCCAGGTGTCATAGCCGTTGCCGTCGACATCCGCCACATAAGGATTCTGCCAGCGGAGGGTGTCGATCTCGTTCTCAAACCCGGAGAGCAGGTAGGTGAACAGGGCCTGATAGGTGGGCTGGTTGTACTCGGCTTCGAATTTCAGCTCCTGGGTTTTGTAGTCGATGGGCTCGGCCAACTGGGCGTTGAGCGTGCGCGGCGGCCGGTCCCCGATGGGCCCGTAGGTGAGGTTGGAACCATCCTTGCGCTCGTCGGACAGCGAGAGGCGGAACTTGAAATCCTGATGGGGAGTAATGGAAATGGTGGCTCCGGTCTTGTCCCGCTGGGTGCCCAGTTCGACCCCGTGCAAGGTGGTTGACAGCCAAGTGGCGGTGGCCGCATCGTTGGCTGTCAACTGGGCCGCGCTCGGCACCAGGTTCGTGTTTGGGATGGGCGCCGTGCTCGGCAGGGTGAGCAGGCCGTTTCCTTGGTCGATATAGGGCGTTTTCGCCTTGTTGCTCAGGTTGTGGGGAATCTCGTTGCGGTCGATGACCACACCCCAACTGCCGTAGTTCCCGAAGCCGAAACGGATGGACTGATCGTCCTGGAGCAGATTGGTGCCTTGAAAATCCAGGTACCGGCCGTTGTTGGGATCCACCAGCCCGAACCAGAGATCATAGAGATTGAAGCCATCTTCGAGATCCCGGTTCTTGTTGAATTTGGAGGAGTCCTGGTCCACATCCATCTGCTGGATGCCGACCGTCACTTCCCCGGAACTTTCTATTTTTGCTTCTTCCTGGGCCTGGGCAACCACGGGCGCCAGAAGGAGCAATGATGCTAATGCATAGGTTTTCTTCATGATCATGCCTCCTTTAGCGGGTGAATTTGGCGCCGGATGGGTGATTGGAACCGTGCTGGGTGATGTGGCAGTTCACGCAGCCCTGACCGTAGGGGTTGCTGGTCCGGTTGTAGCGCGGCAGGTTGATGTGGCCGCCGTAGGAATGACACTGCAGGCAGAGGAACGAACCCTTGGCATTGAGCAGGTCGGGATTGTTGGAGCCGTGGGAATCATGGCAGTTGGCGCAATTCTCCCGCACCACCGGATGCTCAAAGATAAAGGGGCCGCGTTTATCCTGGTGACAGTTGAAGCAGGTTTCGTTGACCGTTGCTCCCTTGAGCATGCTCTTGCCCACCGAGCCGTGGGGATTGTGGCAGCTTGAGCAGGCCATTTTGCCTTCCTTGACCGGATGGTGGGACTGCTTGCTCATCTGCCCGCGGATGTCGGCATGGCAGGAGTAGCAGACCGCGGATTCATCCGCCTTGGCCAGCAGTCCTTTTTTGCTTTTGTTTTGCATCAGGGTGTGGCAGGAAACGCAGCCGACCTCTCCGGTCTTGTGCTGGCTGTTCTGCCAGTGCATGCGGCCGCCGTCCTGGTGGCATTGCAGGCAGATCGTCGAGTACTGTCCGGTGGAAAACTTCAGGCTGGCATCCGGCGCGGCTACATGCTCGCTGCGCGGTCCGTGGCAGGCCTGGCAATCGCGGGCCTGAAGCGGCCCTTTGGCGCCGTGCTGGAATGTCCGGCCATGCACGGTTTTTTTGTACGCCTCGATCGAGTCTGCATGGCAAGTGAGGCAGGCATCCTTCTCCTTGACGTAGCCTGCCTTGGCAAAGGCCGGATTGAGCGCGGCCCAGTCAACTTCTCCTGCCTGGGCCGTGGCAACAAGGCTTGCCCAGGCAAGGCCCATGAGACATGCCCCCTTAAATACTGTTTTTTTCATAACTCCACCTCCCGTAGCGGTTTTTTCATGACCTCTCCTCCTTTTTTCTGTTGATGGTCAGCAGGATGCGCTTGCTGCCGCGAACAGCTCGGTGCAAGGGGACTTTTTGCGGCAATTCCGCTGTCGGGCAGGGGTTCCCATGCCTGGCCGCATCGAAGTCATCCTTGCCAAGAGAGTAGAAGGGAATGGTGGGGCTATCCAGATAAATGAATTTTACGAATCAGGGGGTTCTGTGAAGTTTTATTCACAGGGGAACAAAAACAGGGAGGGAAAAGGAGGGGGGGAAAGGCGGGAAGCGGAGAGCCTGCGGCGCATGGCTGACCGTTCAGTCGGCCAGCTTTTTCATCAGGAAACGGACGCACCCCAGAACCTGGGTTCCCAAAGAGGTCAGCAGATAGAGCTTGTTTTCATCCTGGTGAAGAAAGCCTGCCTCCTTGAGAATTTTCAGGTGAAAATTCATCTTGGTGTGGTCTTCCAGCTCCAGCTTTCGGCAGAGGTCCATGAAACGCAGGGCTCCTTTCTGTTCGATCTGAGCAAGGATCTCCCGGCGGAGGGGATTGGACAGGCAGCTCAGAACAGTGTCGAGATCCAGGGAGGTGCGGCAGCTTTCAAAACGCGCCTCTTCCAGAACGCGGCCCACCGCGGCAAGCAGGCCATCGATGCGGAAAGGTTTGGTTATATAATCCGAGGCCCCCTGGCGCATGGCAGCCACCGCGTTTTCCACGCTGGCAAAGGCGGTGATCATGATCACCGGCATCCGGGGCGCTTTGTCCCGGATGCGGCCAAGCAGCTCCAGCCCGCCTAGGCCGGGCATGACCAGATCGAGGAGGATCAGGTCGAAGTTATTTTTGGCCAGATGCTCCAGGGCCTCTTCGCCCCGGCTGGCCTGGGTTACTGCAAACCCAGCCTTGCCGAGAACCTCGGCCATGCTTTCCCGCAGATCGTGATCATCGTCCACCACCATGATTTCAGTCATACTGTGCTCCTTTTGCCGCAGGGAAAACCAGGGAAACCGTGGCGCCGCCCCCGGCCGTGTGTGTCAGTTCGATTCTGCCGCCGTGCATTTCCATGATGCTGTGGCTGATGGAAAGTCCCAATCCCGTGCCCTTTCCCACCTCCTTGGTGGTGAAAAAAGGCTCCATGACCCGGTCCATGTCTTCGGCAACGATGCCGCAGCCATGGTCGATGACCTCAATCAGCACCTCCGGACCCTGGGCGCTGCTACGCAGTTCGATGCTTCCTCCGGGTTCGGACGCTTCCATGGCATTGAGCAGCACGTTGAGCAGCACTTCCTCGACCTTGCAATGGTCGGCCATGACCGGAGGCAGATCCGTCAACTCGGATGTGATTTGGTATTCATGAGAACGCTTGCCGAGCAGGGTGAGGGTCGAGTGAATCAGGGTGTTGATGTCGGTGGGTTGCAGGTTTGCCTCGCGCTGGCGTGCAAAATCGAGCAGTTCGCGGGCAATGGTCGAGGCGCGGACAATGTTTCGTTCGATGATGGAGATCCGTTTTTCCGTGTCCGCCGATGACGGTGCCTCTCGGAGTTCCTGCTTGAGCATCTCGACATTGAGGGAGACATTGGTCAAGGGATTGTTGATTTCGTGGGCGATGCCTGCGGCCAGTTTGCCGAGGGCCGAGAGCTTCTCGGTTTGGGCCAGTTGCCGGAACTGCTGTTCGAATTTTTTTCGGGTTTCGATGTTGAAGATGTTCAAGCCCCGTACCATGAAATAGGCTATTCCCACTGCCGCCGCACCCCGCAGCACCTCCACCGGCACCCCCAGAAAAGGAAAGATGAAGTGCGACGGCACGATGCCCGCAACCACGGCATACAGGGCGAAACAGATTGCGGCCCGGCGGAGATTGTCGGCCACCTGGCGGTTCAGGGAGGAGATCAGCCGGGAGTGTCTCAACAGGGCGAAAGAGGCCAGCATGCCGCCCAGAACGCCGATGCTCAGCCGGGCCAGCATCCCTGCCCGCCGGAGCGCCTCCAAACCGAGGTGCGCCTGCATCAACCAGAGATACATGCCCAGCAGAAGCAGCAGAAAAGGGATGAGCACCCGCAGCCACTGCCAGCGGATTCTTGGCTGGGAACGGAGCAGGCAGATGCCGAAATGGTTCAGGAACAGAAAGGAGATGACCATGGTGAGAAAGCGCAGGTAATGCAGGGGGAGCGAAATGAACTCGCTGC
The DNA here is from genome assembly GCA_002347095.1 of Desulfobulbaceae bacterium UBA2273. Taxonomy (GTDB): domain Bacteria; phylum Desulfobacterota; class Desulfobulbia; order Desulfobulbales; family Desulfurivibrionaceae; genus Thiovibrio; species Thiovibrio ferrireducens. The sequence continues at coordinate 29,337 of DDWZ01000032.1, forward strand.
CCATCAACAGTGTGTAGCACACCAGCCATTCGTGGAGGCCGTGGCTGAAGCCGAAGACCGCCAGGGAAGGCAGGCTGTCGGCCAACCGCAATTTGCTTTCGGACATGTCCTTAACGGCAATGGACAGGCCGAGGCAGATAAAGGCTAGGCCGTAAAAAAAATAAAGCAGGACGAGAGGGGGAAATTGTTCGGACGGCATGCTTTCTCCACTCTTTTTTCGTTGGCCGCGTTGCCTCTCATGCCATGGCTTTTCCGGAAAAGCGGGATGTTTTCAACGTGCCCGCCTCTTCATGGCTCTAGGAAAATGACGGAGTTCAGCTTTCCTCGGTTTGTTTTTCTTCCTCGTTGTCGAGATGGATGGTGCTGATCAGCTCGGGTGGAATGCGGCTGCGGATCTTTTTTACCGTGGAAAGAATAGTGTGGCCCGGATAATCGTCGCGGATCTCTTCGCTCTTGTCTTTATAGGAGGTGAGGACGAATTTTTTGTTTTTGACGTCGAACTTATGGGTCCAGTTGATTTCGATGGTTTCAGGGTTTTCCTCGATCTGCACCGGCAGTTTTTCACCGTTCTTGGCCACCTGGATGGCGTCCATGTCCGTGACCTCCAGAAGCCAGGCATCGCCGCTGGTGGTGGAGAAGAGCACGAAAACCCCCAAGGCCAGCACCGCTGCTTTTCCGGCCCTGGCGCTTTCCTGGATTTTTTCTACTTCCATCTTTACCGAGGGGATCGCAGGTCCGGCCGGAGCAGCGGTACGGCTGCCCAAACAGCATCTCTTGAATTTTTTGCCGCTGCCGCAGAAACAGGGATCATTTCTTCCTATCTTTGCCATATGGAATCTCTCTTCTGAGTGTAAGGTTTTGTCTGTGATATGAAGCTTCGCCACTATGCCACGCCCGGCATGGTTTGTAAAGCCGCGCTTGCATCTTCCCGGACGGTTCCGGGTTAGTTTTCCGGGGTTGTGTCCATGCGGACCATCTTCTCCTGGTCGCAGTAATATTGCACCAGTTGGGAGAATACTTCATCGCGGCCGGTGTAGATCTTGGTGTTGCTGTTTAAGATCTGCACCAGGGCTTCGCCGTAGTCGTCAACCCCGATGATGTTGTCGGAGATGGGGCTGTTGCCGCATTTGCCGGAGAGAAGGGTGTCCATGTACCGGTTGACATTGGCCCAGTACACTTGGTTGTTGCGAAAATGGGTATCCTCGCGCTTTGCCTTGTCGATGTTTTTGTCCATCATCTCCTGCATTTCCTGCTGGAAGAGATGGTTGTAAATGCGGCCGGCAATCTTGGTCGGCGCGTTGCCCGAGGTGCCCACGCTTTTGAAGCCGCCCGTGTTGGTGGTTACGGAAACGAGCATGGTGATGGTGTCCTCCTTGTGGGCTTGCCGGTCGCGGTAGGGGTTGAAATGGCTGATGAACAGGGCGGACTTGTTCATCGGCGCGGTGCCGGTCTTGCCGGAAACCAGATTCTTGTGATGCTTGAATTCGGTTTTCATGGAGGAGCCGGTGCCGCGGTTGCAGATCTCGTACAGGGCGCCCATCTCCGCTTCCCGTTCCTTTTTGGCGTCGAAGAGCGGGATCTTGGCGTACTGGTCGTCAAGGTCCCGGTCGTACACCGTCTTGCCGTTTATCTGTATCCGGCGCACAAAGGAGGGATCGCGGTACTGGCCGTCCAAAAAGGCGTTGTAGATGCCAAGCCATTGCTGCACCGACACCGCCGAGGAGCCGATGCCGAAAGGCCAGTATTTGGCGTCTTCCCTGCTGTAGTCCAGGCCGACCTGATCAAAGCCCTGGAGCATGGCGTTGCGGAGCATGGGGTTGGTGTAGAGCCTGGCGAAGATCGTGTTGATGGAAATCACCTGTGCTTCCAACAGGTTGTATTCCTTGCCCATGGGGTGGGTTCCGTCGTAGTTGTACCAATTGCGGGGCATCCAGGTCTGTCTGCCTTCGCTGGCCACATACTTGTACTCGATGGGCTTGTCGGCAAAACGGTCGCTCATCTTGGCATTGTTCGCCACCATGGCGTAGTAGGCAATGATCGGTTTTATGGTGGAGGAGGGGGTGATCTTTGCCTTTTTGTTCATGATGTCGATGATCACCGATTCATGGTTGGCGCCGGTGTCGGCGGCGGCTTCGTTGGGATCGGGCGCCTCGTCCTCTTCTTCGTATTTTTCGCTGTTTTTGGCCTGCAGAAATTCCTTGCCGCCCACGTAGGCAACGATCTCGCCCTTTTGGTTGACGGCAAGGATGCCGACATTGATGTTGCGCTGCAGGTATTCGAGAAAGCTATTGAAATCGGAGTAGGGCGGGGTAAGGCCGCGGGAGGTGTAGCGCTCCTTGTCGCGCTGCCAGCTCCCCTGGTTGCTGGCGGCGAGAATTTCCTTAAAGTAGCTGCTCTGCAGGAATTCGCCGATGATTTCCTTCATCTTTTCGATCAGGGCCAGATCCGTGCCGGTTTCGATGGAAACGGCCCCTTTCTCCTCCAGCAGGAGCTGGGTGCCGGAAACCTCACGGCCATTGATGGTGTAGGTGCGGGAGGAAACCTCCTTGATGACGTTCCAGGAGGTCCACTCCTCCTCCCCGTACAGGGGCGAGCGGAAATCGCGGAAACCGATGCGGCGGATGGATTCTTCGTCGGTCAGCAGCCAGCTCCGGTACTGGTCGTCCGGGATTTCCTTCTGTTTCCAGAGGTGGGTGAGGGCGAGATTGATCTTGTTAAGGGCGCTTTTGGCGTGGCCCTGCATGGCAGGGGAGAGGTCGCCGAAGTTTTTGCCGTTGACGATTTCATAGAAGGCGACCTGGCGGTTGTGGTTGGGGATGAAGGAGCCGATGGTCACCAGTTGCTGCATGTTGAGGGCGGCCAGGTCTTTTTTGAAATAGTTGGTGGCAGCGGCCGGGAAGCCATAGATGTTGGCACCCACCGGCACGGTGTTGATGTAAAAGTTGAGGTTTTTTTCCTTGCCGAATTTGGCCACCATCATGTAGGCGATGATGATCTCCTCCAGCTTGTTGGCAATGGTTCGGTCCTCGTTGCCGAGGATCTTCTTGGCGTTCTGCATGACAATGGTGCTGGCGCCGCGGGGATCGCCTTGCAGGGTGTCTTTCACCGCGCCGACCAGATTCAGCCAACTGACCCCGGGGTGGATCAGAAAGAGATTTTCATACCAGGTGTTGTTGGGGTGGGGCAGGAAAAAGTGGTCTTCGCAGGCCAGTAGGGCCTTTTGGGCGGAGACGGGAAGCTGCTCGGTAACCTTGCGTTTTCCGTAGGATTTGATGATGGCGCCCCGGCTGTCCTTGATGTCGGCGGAGTGGGCATAGGTTTCCAAGTCGTCGGGCAGACGTTCGATGGGGGCGGTGTCATAAATGGAGCGGGCGATGAGCACCTCGATGATATGTTGGGTCGGGCCGGGGATGTAGTTAATGATGAAAAGAGTGACGGCAAGCAGGGCGCCCCATTTCATGAACCGAGGAAGCCAGTAGGCGGACCAGAACAGGACGCGGTTGAACGGGTTTTGCCAGGGATAGGTATGGCTGCCGCGCTTGTCGTCGTCCCGCATTTCCAGGTACTGGCGGTAGCGGCCGCTGAGGCTTTTGCTTTTTTTGATCTTGCGGATGATGGCTTTTTCGTCAAGGCCTTTTTTGACGTCCTTGTCCGAGAAAATATGACGGTAGGCCTTGTATTTTATGGCCTGTTCCCTGGGATCGAAGATTTTCCGCGTCCCTTGGGCGTCGGTTTTGCTTTCTGTTTGGGGAGACTCTGGCTGCTTTGGTTTCTGCACGGAAAGTTAAGGCCTCGGATTCTGCTTCAGGGTAATGTTCAGCCACCCTCAGTGGTCATCTCTGTAGTACAGGCGAAACGCAAACAAAAAATGCGCTGGGCGCATCATGGACTGCGAGGGGATTTTTGCTTGGCTTCGGCAAGATTCTGTTACCCCCCCAGGTAAAGTGTTATAATACCCCATCTGAATATTTTTTACAGCACTGCTCTTGAACTTGTCGAAATATATGCCGGAGGCGTAAAAAAGACACAAGGCAACAGGTCCGGACACGGAATTGCCCGGTGATACCGCCGCAAATCGCCGGTCGCTGCGGCTTCCTGCTGTAATCGCGGTTTCTTTGGGCGATTACAAAAATAGATGAAGTATTTTTTGGTTATGGTCGATGATTGGTGTAGCAGTTGCTTCAGCCCCGGCTGTTTGCGGTGATAACGGTTTTTTTGTTTTGTTGAGGATGCCGGATGATTTTTTATTGCGATAAATGCAGGTATTCCGTCGAGGTTGAAGATCGCCATGCCGGCAAGTCGGTGCCGTGCCCGAAGTGCAGGCATACCGTTGTCGTGGGGAAAAAATCGTCCGCAGCGGCAAGCGACGCCAACCGGGCTAAATTTTCCTGTGGCAGGTGCGGATTTCAGCAGATGGTCCCCGTTGCTTTTGTCGGCAAAAAAGCGCCCTGCCCGCGTTGCCACTCGGAAAAAACCCTTGTCCAGGCTGTAGGCCAACGGGAAGGGGGGCGGTCTTTTTTTTCCAGGTTCGGGCTTGGGCTCGCTACGGTTCTTGTTGTTGCCCTGGTTGGGGGGGGAGGGTTTCTTTTTTTTGGCCAGGCAGGAGTCGGATTGCCCTCTTGGTTCCCCGCTGCTTCCTCCCCTGCGCCGGATGTTTTTTCCCGCGAAGCCGCGCCGGCAAATAATGGTGCTCCCTCTCCGGCAACAGGCGTTGTCGAACCTTCCGGTTTTGTGGGCAAGGATTTTCATGGCGCGGATTTTGCCGGCAAGAATTTGCGGGGGCTCAACTTCCGGAGCGCCAATTTTGAAGGGGCGAACCTGCGTGATACCGATCTGCGCGGGGTGAATTTCAGCCAGGCAAATCTGGTGAATGCCGATCTCAGGCAGGCGGACCTCAGGGGCGCCATCCTTGTCGGCTGTAGACTTCAAAAAGCCGATTTGTCCCAGGCCCGGCTGGCCGAGGCAAACCTGACCGATGCCGATCTTGCCCGGAGTAATCTCCGCGGGGCGGATCTTCAGGAGGCGGTGCTGGCGGGCGCCATCCTGCTTGAATCGGATTGGACCGAAAGTGATGCCAGCGGCGCAGATTTTTCCGGGGCGACCTTCACGAAAACCAATCTTACCTCGGCCAACCTGAGCGAGGCAAAGCTGGGGAATGCAGACCTCACCGTCGCGATTCTTACGGGGGTGAAGCTGTCCGGCGCCGTGCTCAACGGGGTGGATCTGCGCCGCACGCATCTGCGGGGAATTGCCTTGTCCAAGGCGAATTTGATCCGGGCGAATCTCGATGGCGCGGATATGCAGGGCGCAAATCTGGAAGAGGCGAATCTTTCCGAGGCGAGCGTCAACGGAACAAACCTGGGTAAGGCGAAGATGAATGAGGCGGTTTTGGTGCAGGCCAATCTCAATGGCGCGATCATGACCGGCGTAACCGCTGAAAAAGCCAATTTCCGGGGAGCCAATCTCACCAGGGCTGATTTGGCATCCGGGGAGTTTGGCGGCGCGAATTTCCAGCAGGCCAATCTCACCGAGGCCAACTGCGAAAAAGCTCTGATGGGTCGGGTTGATCTGACCGAGGCCAATCTCACCGGCGCCCGTTTGTCCGGGGTGGATTTTGGTGTCCGCACCCTCATGGTGAAAGCCAATCTCACCAATACCGATCTGCGCAAAGCCCGGTTGAACACGGTTGATTTCACCGGGGCGAATCTGAACAACGCCAATCTCGAAGGCGCGGATCTTACCAAGGCTAAACTGAACCATGCCTATCTGAACCGGGCCAACCTTGCCAAGGCCGAACTGACCAATGCCAATTTGAGCAACGCCGACCTGAAGGGCGCGAACCTCTCCGGAATCAACCTGACGGCGGCGAAACATTTCGATCTCAAGAATCTGCGCGAGACTGTGCTGAGCGATGCAAAGCTGGTCAGCCTCGATCTGCGGAACGCCAATCTCATCGATGCCAACCTGAGCAATGCCGATCTTGCCAATGTGGATCTGGCCAACGCCGATTTGACCAATGCCGTGCTTGCCGGCGCCAATCTCCGGGATGGCGATTTGCGCTGGGCAGACCTTACCGACGCCGACCTGTCCCGCGCCATCCTGATCAATGCCAACCTCAATGACGCCGACCTGAACAGGACCAACCTGGAAGGTGCCGACCTGACCAAGGCCACCCTGTTGAATGTGAAAAATATCAAAAGGGCCAAGAAGATCAACACGGCAAAGGGGTTCACCCCTCCCGGCCCGGAGAGCAGTTTGGGGGCGACGACTGCCTCGCGGAGCAGCAAGGTTGCCGGGGCCGGGCGCCCGGCCAGGGAATCGGAAGCCTCGACGGAGCCGGCCCGCCCGGTGAAGATCTGGGGTTTGCAGATCGAAAGCGCCGGCCTGGTGCAGCAGCCGTTTCAGCAGGTTTCCGAATTGAGCGCTGCCTATGAAAATGTCCGCGATATCGAATTGAACATGAAAAAGCTCCAGATGTTTGCCGGGGGGGCGAACAATATTCCCGGCAAGATCGGGACCACCTTGGGAGCGCTGTACTCGGTGAATTTTCTGCCGGTGGACCAGGATCTGCCCCTGGTTATCCGCTGGTACGGGCCGGACGGAAAGCTGGTGCGCACCTCAAACCAGCAGGTCAAGTACATGCAGCGGTTGGTCGAGGCTCTCACCATCACGGAAAAGATGCCGGTGCATGGAACCTGGACGGTCCAGTTCTTTCACCAGAACCGGAAGATCGGGGAGCAGCGCTTTGAGGTCGTGAAGGGCAAGCAGTTGGAGGTCAGTCTTGCCAAGGACGGAGCGGTCTTGTAAGCAGCGGGGCCGTGAGGCCAGGGTGATTGCGGGCAAAGGCGCCTGGGTGATTTCCTTCCCGGCAATTGTCCAAAAAAAAGGCGCAGCCACTCGGCTGCGCCCTCGTAAACTCTGTGTTGTTTCGCTATTCCGTTAGATCTCTTCGGAAAGCGCCATGACCATGGCGCCTTTGGCCGTGGTGTTGAGGGGGTCTTCGGCAATCCTGACCTCGGAGATTTCGATGGGCAGGTTGAATTCCTTGAGCGCCTTTTCGAAGTGCTCTTTAAAGCCGGTGGGCAGGGCGGTGCCGCCTGCCAGCACGATGGGGATGGGCTTGGCGATCTTCGGAATCTTGTCGGAAGAGTGCAGCACGTCCTGCAGGCTGTGGAGCAGGGTGTGGATCAGGTCGTCGTAATAGATCTGCAGGGCGGTTTCCACCCGGTTCTTCGGGGGTTTGGCCAGCCGGAAGGTGCTTTCCTTGATGGTTTTGACCTTGGTGGCCGGTTCGCCCACCGAGATGCCGACCATCTGGTCGATGTAGTCGCCGCCTTTCTGGATGCTGTAGGTGATGACCGGCACGGAGAGATAGGCCAGGCAGATGTTGCACATGCCGCCGCCCATGCTGATGCCGATGCCGGTGAAGTTGTCTTCCGCCAGCTCGGCCATGACCGTGGCCAGACCCTCGTTGATGGAGATGGGGTTGTAGCCCAGGGTGGCCAGGTACATCTTGATGATCGATTCATGGTACACCACGGACTGGCCGCTGTCCACCGGGGTGCCCGGCATGCTGAAGCAGATGACCTCGCCCGGATTCTTGGGCCGTTTGATCAGGGTGCCGATGATGGCCTGAAGCACGTTGATCCCTTCGTCCTCGCGGGCGGAGAGCAACCCTTTTTCCATGGTGCGCCGGGTGTTGGTATTGAACATATTGGCGAAGTTCTCGGCGGAATAGCCGAGGATGTAAAACATGTCTCCCTTTTCAAAAAAGGTCACCTCGTTGTCCACCAGGATCTTCTTGGTGAATTTTGAATAGGGGATGGTGAAGAATGCATTGAGCTGCTTGATGGTGTGGATGTTCTTGCCCTTGTTCTGGGCCATGACGATATGGCTGGTGCCGATATCAAGGCCTACCGGACCCTTGGGGCGCTCGGCATCCTCGCCGGTTTCCTTTTCTCGGGAGACCACGGTTTTCTGCGATGCTTCAATGGCATTGTCAATGTTTCCCATTTCTTCCGTCATTCGTATGCTCCTCCTTGGTCCTCTCTTCCCCGCCTGAGAGCGGTAGCCTGCCCCGTAGCCTGTCGCTTGCGCGCCGCCGATGTTTTTTCTGCCTGTTGTTGCGTTCTTTCCTGCAGTTTTACAGGAAAATTGGTATTATTGTACTTATCTCACTGTAAAAATTCTACATTATTTTCGATTGGTTCAGCATTCTTCTTGAAGAAATTATAAAAAAATATCTCCCGCATGGCGGATCAGGGGTGGAGCCGGTTGGATTTTTTCCGGCAACCCTCTTGGGAACAGGCTCTCCACACGCATGGAACAGGAAAGAAACATTCAGTATCCGGCGGAGCTGCCCATCGTGGCACACCGGCAGGAAATCATCGCGGCGATCCGCGCAAGTCAGGTGGTGGTGGTTGCCGGGGACACCGGATCCGGCAAGACCACCCAGTTGCCCAAGATGTGCTTGGAGGCCGGGCGCGGCAGGCATAAAAGGATCGGCTGCACCCAGCCCAGGCGGATTGCGGCCATCACCGTGGCCGAGCGGGTTGCCGAGGAGCTGGGCGTCCATGGAGACTTGGCCGGCTACAAGATCCGGTTCAAGGACCAGACCAGCCGGAATACCCGCCTCAAATTCATGACCGACGGCATCCTGCTGGCCGAGGCGCACCACGACCGGAATCTTTCCGCCTACGATACCATCATCATCGACGAGGCCCACGAGCGGAGCCTTAATATCGATTTCCTCCTCGGCCTGCTGAAGCAGCTTCTGGCCCGCCGCCCGGATCTCACCCTGCTGATCACCTCGGCCACCATCGACACGGCCCGGTTTGCCAAGCATTTCTCCAATGCCCCGGTGATCGAGGTTTCGGGCCGGACCTATCCGGTGGAGGTCCGCTACCAGCCCCTGGATCCGGCCAAGGAGGAGGAAGGAGAGCAGAGCTATGTGGATCAGGCGGTGGAAGCGGTCTGCGCCTTGCACCAGCACGAAGGGGAGGGGGATATCCTGGTCTTCATGCCCACCGAGCGGGATATCCTGGAAACCGTGGAATCGCTGCAGGCCAAGCTTGGCCGGCGCCACGCCGCGCCCGTGGTGTTGCCCCTGTTCGGCAGGCTCTCCCCCGGCGACCAGAAGAAGATCTTTCAGCCGGTAAAAGGGCAGAAAATCGTAGTGGCCACCAACGTGGCCGAAACCTCCATCACCGTGCCCGGCATCCGCTATGTGGTGGATACCGGTCTGGCCCGCATGGCGAGCTACAATGTCCGGGCCCGGACCAGCAAGCTGCCCATCGTTGCTGTTTCCCGGGCGAGTTGCGATCAGCGCAAGGGCCGCTGCGGCCGGGTGGGGCCGGGGGTCTGCGTCCGTCTCTATGGTGAGGAGGAGTATCGCAACCGGCCGGAATACACGCCGCCCGAGATCCTGCGCACCAACCTGGCCGAGGTCATTTTGCGGATGATCAGCCTCAAATTGGGTGAGCCGGCCAAATTCCCGTTTCTCGATCCGCCAACGGGTCGCGCCATTCAGGACGGCTATGGACTGCTCACCGAGCTTGGCGCCCTGGATCGCCACCGCCGCCTCACCGCGCACGGCAGGCTGATGGCCCGGCTGCCCCTGGACCCGAGGATCTCCCGGATGATCATCGAGGCCCGGGACCACAACGCCCTGCGCGAGGTGACCATCATCGCCGCGGGGTTGAGCATCCAGGACCCACGGGTCCGGCCCGCGGACAAGGAGGCGGCGGCGGATGCGGCCCATGCTCGTTTTACCAAGGTTCCCTCGGATTTTCTTTTCTTCCTCGCCCTTTGGGATGCATACCACTCCACCTTTGACAAGCTGCACAGCCTTTCCCGGATGCGCAAGTTCTGCGTCAGTCATTATCTCTCCTTTTTGCGGATGCGCGAATGGCGCGATATCCACGAGCAGATCTGTCAGGTGCTTGGCGATGAGCCCGGCTTTGTGATGAATACCCAGCCCGCCACGCCGGAGGCTATCCATCGCGCGATCTTGAGCGGCAACCTCAGGAACATCGCGGTGAAGAAGGAGAAGAATCTCTATCAGACCGGGGGAGGCAGGGAGGTCATGATCTTTCCCGGCTCCAGTCAATACGGCAAGACCGGGGACTGGCTCATGGCCGCTGAAATGGTGGAGACCTCGCGCCTCTACGCCCGCACCGTGGCCGAGATCAACCCCGAGTGGATCGAGCCCCTGGCCGGGGAACTGTGCCGCTCGTCGTATTCCGAACCCCATTGGGAAAAGGGGCGGGGCCAGGTGGTTGCCTTTGCCAAGATCAGCCTTTTCGGGCTGGTTATCGTGCCGAGGCGCAAGGTGAATTTCGGCTTGATCAAGCCGGAGGAGGCGCGGCGGATTTTTATCCAGTCCGCCCTCGTGGAGGGGGAACTGAAGGGGGAATACCCCTTTCTTGCCGCGAATACGGCGTTGGTGGCGGAGCTGCAGGAGATGGAAGACCGGCTGCGGTTGCGCACCATCATGGTGGATGACCAGACCCTTTTTGACTTTTACGAAGAACGCCTTGGCCCGGAGGTCCGTGATCAGCGAAGCCTGAATCAGTGGCTGAAAAACCCAGGCGCTCAAGAACTCCTGGTTATGACCGTCGATGATGTCCGGCGGCAATTGCCCGAGGCCGGAGTGCTGGAGCAGTTCCCTGTAACCTTGCCTGCTGGCGAGTGTGAGCTTACGCTTTCTTACCGCTTTGCCCCCGGGGAGGAGGACGACGGGGTGACGGCCCGGATTCCCCTCAGCCTGGCGCCGCATCTGCGCGCTGATCTTTTTGAATGGCTGGTGCCGGGCATGCTGGCGGAAAAGGTGGTTTTCCTGCTCAAAGGGCTGCCCAAGGGGCTGCGCAAACAACTGGTGCCCATTCCCCAGACCGCAACGGAGATTGTCCGGGATCTGCCCTTTGGCAGGGGCTCATTGTACCGGGCCTTGGAACAGGTGATCGCCGACTCCTTCAAGCTGCGCATTGCCGCCCGGGACTGGCCCCTGGCCGATCTGCCGCCCCACCTCAGATTTCGTTTCTGCCTGCTGGATGGGCAGGGGAAGATCGTCAGCGCGACCAGGGATTTCAGCGCCTTGAAAAGCGGGGCAACGGGGCAGGTCCAGGTGTTTGGTTCCGCGCAAATGGCCGAGCTGAAGGCGCGCTGGGAACAAAAAAATCTCACTCCGGCCCAGTTGGGCCAAACGCCGGTATCCCTGCCGGTTCCCGGGGTAAACGGGACTTTGCAGGGCTATGTTTATCCCGGTCTGTGCTATGATGACCAGGAGGGTTTGGGGCAGCGTCTTTTTGCCCGAGAAAACGAGGCGCGGCAGAGCACCAGGCTGGCGCTGCTGTCTTTGTATTCCAAGGAGTTTGCGCTTCAACTCAAATCCTTGCGCAAGGATCTGGCTATTCCTCGCTCGCATTGGGCGTTGTATGAAGGATTGGCCACCCATGAGCAGATCAATCAAGATGTCTGGGATTTTGTTGTGTATACGGTGTTCGACATTCGCGACGGCCTGCCGCCCTCTGCCGGGCAATTCGCCGCCAAGATCGAAGAGCTGCGGCGCCAGGGGCTTTCCCCCCTCTGCCGGGAAATCTTTGCGGCGGTTGACCAGGTATTGCAGGAGCGGCGAACAACCCTGGACGCGATTGCCAGGCTTTCCGGCAAGGGCGGTTCGGCAAGCGGAGAGGAGGCCCGGCTTGCCGACTACCGCCGGCAAGTGTCGCGGATTGTGCCCGCTGATTTTTTGCAGAAAACGCTCCTTTGCCGGCTGTCGGCCATGTGCCGGTATTTGAAAGCCCTGCGTATCCGGCTTGAGCGGGCTCGGGTTTCCCCGGGCAAGGATGCACTCAAGGCGCAGCAGGTGGCAATCCATGAGGAGCGTTATGCCAGGGCCGTTGCCGGCAAGGATCTCTCCGGCGCCCTGTTGGAGCGGCTGCGGGAATATCAGGAGATGATTGAGGAGTTCAAGGTTTCCCTGTTTGCCCAGGAGCTGGGGACAGCCTTGCCGGTTTCCGCCAAGCGCCTTGACAAGAAATGGCAGGAGATTGACCAGCTCTGTTGACGGCTCACCGCTACATACTTCTCTGTATTTTTTGGGGCAGAGTATTTTGGGTGTGAAAAAAAAACGTTTTATTGCTAGGTTGCGAAATCGTTTGGTCGAGATGTGCACTCTGTCAGGATAAGCCGCCATACATGGAAAAAACGGATTTTTTCTCACCGGATACGGAGATTCAAGAGCTTCTCCATGCTGTGCAAACAGGGGTTTTGCTTTGCAGTGGAGGATGTTCGGTCACCTTTGCCAACAGCGTTGCCCAGGATTTTTTTAGCCGGGCGGGGCTGGATGTGATCGGGCAGCCGTGCCATAAGGCCTTGTTCGGCAGCGAGGCGCGGTGCGAAGGGTGTCCGGTCGAGAGAGCCGACCTTGAGGGCAAGCGCCAGGCGGTTACCCTCAAGGCGCATGAGGGCGACATCTACCTGAAGATATTCTGTCAAATCTGGCAGGGACAATGTCTGCTCACACTCCACGATGTTTCCCAGGAGATCAGCCTTCTCAGGCGCAGCGATCTTGATCGCAAGGAATTGCAGGCCAAGAACATCCTCCTCGAACGCCGTCGGCGCTTGAACCAGGAAGAGCAGCAGTTTCTCACCCAGATCATGGACAATCTTCCGGAAGCCCTGCTCGCCGTGGACGAGAATTTTTTGGTGCAGCGGAAGAATAAGGCGGTTCTTGACCTGTTTCCCCGGCAAATGGGCGGCCACTGCTATGCTCTGTTCGGCAACAGCGCCCCCTGTCCTGATTGCCCAGCCCAGCGCGGTTTCAGCGAGGCCAATGGGCAGAAAAAAAGCCACGAAACAGGGGGGCGGGTCTACACGGAAATATTTTCCGTCGCCCCCAACGGCAAAGGTGGGTTGCTGCTGTTTCGGGATATTACCCGCCAGGTCGAGTTGATCGGTCAGATTCGCGGACAGCGGGAAGAGATCGCAAGCAAGAACAAGGTGCTCTCTCTTCTCGTGGATTTCGGTATCTACATGCAGAAAGAGGCCGGGATCAAAGAGGTGGCCGGATATTTTCTCGACGCGATCCTGCCGGATCTTCATGCCGGTGCGGCCGGCCTTATAATCAACGACATCCGGGCGGGAAATATCTGGCTTTCCCATCAGAGCGGGATGACCACCGAGGAGTGGAAGACCGTGACCAAGGCTTGCATGTCCCGGGATCAGCAACGATTCAAGTCCGACGGGCTTCTCGCCGACACGGTTCTCCCTTGGCCGAACAGCACGCAGATTCCCCTCATGGGAGCTCAGGGGCAGAGGGTGGGGCTGGTGTTGCTGGAAGGAAGCATCAACCAAGAGGCGCTGGGCATTCTCCGCCTGGTCACCGAACCGCTGGGCGCCTATTTTCAAAACCAGCTCCTGCTGCGGCAGCTTGAGGAAAAGGCGAACAAGGATGCCCTGACTGGCCTCTTCAACCGCGGCTATCTGACCCAGTCCCTGGAAGAGGAGCAGGAAAAGTTTCATGGATACGGAATTCATCATGCCCTGATCCTGGGGGATGTCAACCAGTTGAAAAAAATAAATGATCAATACGGTCATGAAACCGGGGACCGGCTGATCGTCACGGTTGCCGAGGCCCTGCGGAGCACCCTGCGCAATACCGATATCGCGGCGCGGACCGGCGGTGATGAATTCATTGTTTTGCTCACCAACAGCACGGACGAGGACGCGGGGTATTTTATCGAACGGCTGCAAACCCGGGTTTTTTCCAGCCTTACCCTTCCCTTGCCGGACGGGAGCGAATTTCCGGTCACGGTCAGCCTGGGGAAGGCCGGCACGGACAAGCATCCTCCCGAAGCTCTGACCAAGGAGGCCGACAGGCAAATGTATGCCGCCAAAGAACGGTTTTATGCCACTGCTTCCCGCTACCGTTAGGCTGTTGCCGCTGCAGGGGTAATGTGTGATGATTTTTGTGAAAATTCAACCATTTCAGTTGCTTTTCCCGTGATCTTTCGGTAGGGTTTTAGTGTTAAATCGACGAGCAGGAAGCAAAAAAGCCCTTGGCCGGTCAGGGAGTTGCCTTGAACGTTTCATGGGATGATCAGTCCGCACACAGGGAACAACATGGTAAAGATCAATAATTCACACTTGGAACAAAGCATCGCCTCCCTGGTCGAGATCACCGATTCTTTTTTGCGGGGCGATTACAAGGGAGATATACCGGAGGTTGACGCCGAGGGTGTGCTTTCGATGTTGACCAAAAGAATCAACACCATGCTGGTCAACATGAAAACCGTGCAGGTTCCCTTGGCCAGCGCGGGTGAGCAGGCGCCTTTCGTGCTGAGCCATGCCCTGGATGTGGTGCAGCTCATGGAGCAATCCACCAGTGCGGTTCTTGATAAATCCGACAGGATTATCCTGCAGATCGAAGAGCTGGAGAACATGCTCCGCCAGACAGGCGGGAATGACGCCCGGGCCAAGGCGGTCGTCACAGAAATGAAGGCCGCCATGTACGATATCATTGCGTCCCAGTCGTATCAGGATGTTGCCCGGCAGAAGATGGAGAAAATCATCGTTGATCTCAATCAGATCCGTGACTGGCTCCTTGAAGTTCTGGTGATTCTCAACATCAAGAAAGATGGCTCCATGGAAAACGTACAGAAAAAGAAGGAATTGTTGCGAGGGGTTCATGCCCCCAGCGCGCCTTCTTCCTTGAAGCAGGACCTGGTTGATGATCTTCTGGCCGAGTTTGGCTTCTGAACCTGGAACTGTTCGGCAGCCCCCCCTCTGAAGTCCCGCAAGCGCACATATCCGCTTCGCCGTCTTAGACCCCGTCCCTTCAGTTCGCTATTTTTTTCCTTTCGCCAAATTGCAGTTCCGCGTCCGAGGCCCGCACATAGATGGGCACAGCCGTGGCCGGATTCAGGAAAGAACCTTGCCGGAAAAGACCCCAGGCCAGGGAACCAATGGCGGCCGCCCTGGCAAAACAGATCTCCTGGGGCGCTAGCAGAGCGGATTCTCCCAGCAGTTCCTTGAGCATCCGGCCGTACAGGGGCAGGCCATCGCCCACCAGCAGGGTGGGGGTGGTGATGAATTCCTGCAAGCGTTCGGGCTTGATCACCATGGGACCGGTGGTTTTTTCCGGAAGCCCTTGTGCGTTGCAGCGGTAGAGGGCGGTGTAGATCTCGTTTTTCCGGGCATCAACCACCGGGCAGATGGGCAGGGAAGAGTAGGGCAACTGCCCGGCAAGCCCATCCAGGGTTTCCACCCCGAGGAGCGGTTTGCCCGTGGCCATGCAGAGTCCCTTGGCCGTGCTCAAGGCGATGCGCAGACCCGTAAAGCTCCCGGGGCCAAGACCAACGGCAATGGCTCCGATTTGGGGCCAGCTCAGCTCACACTGGGCAAGAAGCCAGTCGATCCCGGAGAGCAACCGGCGGGAGTGGGTGATGGAGGTGTTGAGGGAATACTCGGCCAGGCAGCGGTCTTCCGCAACCAGGGCCAGGCTGCCGCAGGTGGTGGCGGTTTCCAGGGCGAGGATAACCGGGGCGGATGCGGAGGAAGGGACCATTGCCTGGATCAGCCCCCGTTGCCGAGAAAGCGGAAGTCGTTGTAGAAGACAAAGAGCATCAGGGAAATAAGCAGCACCAGGCCGACGACCTGGAGGCGCTCCCTGGTTTCCACGCTCAACGGCTTGCGGCGGATGGCCTCAACGGCGAAAAAGACCAGATGCCCGCCATCGAGGATGGGGATGGGGAAAAGATTCAGCACCCCGAGACTGACGCTGAGGAGTCCGGTGAAGTGCAGCAGATTGAGCCAGCCGGCCTCCATCTGTTGCCCGGCGATCTGGGCGATGCGGATGGGCCCGCCCAGTTCGCTGGCCGGGACCACCTTCTGGATGATCTTGACAATGCCCAGGAGAGTAATCTTGATCAGGGCCCAGGTATGCATTGCCCCGGTCTGCAGCGCTTCGACAGGGGAAATAGGAACCACCTCGTCGGCCACCCGGATGCCGAGCATGTAGCGGGTGTCGATCACCTCGCCGAAGATGTTCTTGTCTTGTTCCATTTTCGGCTGGCCGGTAAGAGTCAGGGTTTGGTCGCCCCGTTGGACCATGAGGGTCACGGGATTTCCCTCGCTGAGCTTGATGAGGCGGGCAACATCATTCCACTCTTGGACCGCGGCGCCGTTGATGCTGAGGATGAGATCGTTTGGCGCGAGCCCGGCCTTGTCCGCCGGGGAATCCACGGTGACTCCGCCGATTCGCGCTTCGTTCACCGGTTGGGAGATGCCCATGACCGCAAAGATGGTCGAGAAGAGCAGGACCGCGAACAGGAGATTGAAGAGCGGTCCGGCAAAGACCACCAGAAAACGTTGCCAGATGGCCTTGTGCGAAAAGGAAAACCCTTGCTGGTCGCTGGCCACCTCCTCGGTGAGGCTTTCGCCGTACATCTTCACGTAGCCGCCGAGGGGGAAGGCGCTCAGCAGATATTCGGTGTCGCCCACGGTGCGGCCGAACACCTTGGGGCCAAACCCCAGGGAGAATTTAAGCACCCGGATGCCGAACAGCTTGGCGCAGAGAAAATGGCCGAATTCATGGATGAAGATCAGAGGGCCAAGGACGAGGATAAAGGCGAGGATAGAGGTCATGGGTCTCTTCAGATGGTTAAGGGTGTGTGTCCGGGCGGCAGCTCCGGACTGAGAACGTCTTTGCCGAGGCGTTGCTGGGTCTGCATGCGCAGGGCCTCGATAATCGAGGCCGCCTGCATTCGGGCGGCAAGGTCGGCGTCTAGGATTGCGGTCAGGCTGGCGCCTTCCTCCCTGGGCAACCGGCTCACGGTTTCCGCAACCACCAGGGCGATTTCCGGAAAGCGGATGGCGCCGGTCAGAAATGCCTCGACCGCCACTTCGTTGGCGGCATTGAGCACCGCGGGCAGGCTCCCTCCCCGTTTGCACACCTGGTAGGCGAGTTTTAGGGCGGGAAATCGTTCAAAATCCGGCCGGGAAAAACTCAAATCCGAGGCCTGCGCCAGGTTCAACCGCGGCAGATTCATCCGCAGCCGTTCCGGGTAGGAGAGGGCATAAGCAATGGGGATGCGCATGTCCGGCACCCCCAGTTGGGCGACCACCGAGCCGTCCACGTATTCCACCATGGAATGGACAATGCTCTGCGGGTGGATGAGCACCTCGATGTCCTCGATGGCGATGTCAAACAGCCAGCGGGCCTCGATGACCTCCAGACCTTTGTTCATCAGGGTGGCGGAGTCGATGGAGATCTTTTTGCCCATCTCCCAGTTGGGGTGATTCAAAGCCTGTTCCGGGGTGACGGCCCAGAGATCGCGTTCGTTCAGATTGCGGAACGGCCCGCCCGAGGCGGTGAGGATGAGCTTGCTGACATCCGCTTTTTTCCCGGCTTCCAGGGCCTGGGCAATGGCGCTGTGCTCGCTGTCGATGGGCAGCAGGGTTCCCTTGTTGCGCTGAACCGCCGCCATGACCAGGTGCCCGGCCATGACCAGGGTTTCCTTGTTGGCCAGGGCGATGTTTTTTCCAGCCTCAATGGCGGCCATGGTGGGGGTGAGCCCGGCTGCGCCGACGATGGCGGAAACAACCGTGTCCGCGGAGGGCAGGGTGGCGACGGCCACATTGCCCTCGGTGCCGACCACTATCTTTTCAGACCAGCCGGGGGGCAGGCTCTGGGCCAGTTCGCCCGCCAGCTTTGCCTCGCTGATGGAGATTTTTTCGGGGTTGAAAGCCTCGATCTGCTCGCGCAACAACCGGCCATTGGTGCCCGCGGCCAGACCCACGATGCGGAAGCGGCCGGGAAACTGGCGGACCACTTCCAATACGTTGCGGCCGATGGAGCCGGTTGAGCCAAGCAAGGAGATGTTTTTCATGCGTCTTTCGGTTCTCTTGAAAATGGGGGGCAACGGTAATGTGCTCCCGCATGGGTCACATCAAACACAGTCCTGTCCCAAAATACAACAGGTAATAGAGTACCGGCGCGGTGAGCAACAGGGAGTCGATGCGGTCCAGCAAGCCGCCGTGTCCTGGGAGAAGGCTGCCGGAATCCTTGACGCCGAAGGCCCGTTTGATGACTGATTCCGAAAGATCCCCGGCCGCGCCGAGGCAGCCCAGCAGAAGGACGATAAGGCATATCCAGAGCAACCCCTGCTCGGGCAGAAAAAAATGGCGGACAAGAAGGCTCGCGCCAAGGCTGCCGGCCAGGCCGCCGGCAAAGCCTTCCCAGGTCTTGCCCGGGCTGATGGTCGGGCAGAGCTTGTGCTTGCCGAATTTGCTGCCGGTATAGAAGGCGGCGGTGTCCGAGGCTACGGTTATGGCGGTGAGCAGCAGCAACCAGGCGCGCCCCTGCGGCAGGGCCATGAGCAGCACCAGATGGGCGCTGCACAGGCCGAGATAGAGATAGCCAAAGCCCGCGCGGCTGATAATTTCGTAGGGCTGGACAAAGCTGGCGTACCGGAACAAAGTGAGGAGCAGAAGGGCGACCAAGGCAAAGCTCAAGCCGCCGAGCAGGGTGGCGGCGTCGCCGGAATAGGCGCCGAGCACCGGCAACAGGCCGAAAAGGAGAATGGGTGTTCTGGCGCGGGTGTTGAGGTCGGGCAGGACAATGACCAGGTATTCGTTCAGCGCCACTGCGGCCAAAGCAGTGATGACCAGCCAGAACAGGGGCAATGGTCCCGCGAAAAGAAGGAACAGCCAGGCAGCGCTTGCCGCAATACCGGTAATGAGTCGTTTCATGCAGATCCTGTCATAGCCGATTCTGGCGGCGTATGATCAATGGGTGGGTGTCTGTTCCGCCTGTTCGCCAGTTTTGCCAAAACGCCGTTGCCGCTTCTGAAAGTCGAGAATGGCATGCAGCAGGTCCTTTTTTCTGAAGTCCGGCCAGAGGATCTCCGTGAAATACAGCTCCGCATAGGATGCCTGCCACAGGAGAAAATTGCTCAGGCGGGTTTCGCCTCCGGTGCGGATCACCAGGTCCGGATCCGGCAAGCCTGCGGTGTACAGGTGCTGTTCCAGCATACTTTGGTCAATCTCTCCCGGGCTCAGGGTTCCGGCCAGGCATTTTTGGGCGATTGCCTGCACGGCCTGGGTGATTTCACTCCTGCCGCCGTAGCTCAAGGCGAGGTTGAGGATCAGCCCTGTATTGCCGGAGGTTTCCTGGATCACCCGCTCCAAAACCTTACGGACTTCCGAGGGGATGCGTTCTTTCTGGCCGAGGCAGCGCAGGCTCACATTGTTGTGGACCATGGTGGCGAGCTCGCTTTCCAAAAAGGACTTCAGCAGCCCCATGAGCGCCTGGACTTCCAAGGGGGGGCGCTTCCAGTTTTCCGTGGAAAAGGCGTAGAGGGTCAGCACGCCGATGCCGAGTTCCCGGGCGGCGCGGACGATATCCTGTACGGATTCCACCCCGGCCCGGTGGCCCATGATGCGTGGTTTGCCCTGCTGTTCGGCCCAGCGGCCATTGCCATCCATGATGATGGCGATATGGCGGGGCAAGGCGGTGGTATCAAGCTTGGGCATTGGAGCGGTCTCGATTCTCAGCGGATGACAGTGTGCAACCGGCTGAAGTAAGGATGGGCAGGTCGTGAATATTTACGCCGTTGTAATCCGATACTGTCGTCAATTGGCTGGCAAGAACAGCATGGGAAGCTGCAACGAAATAAACGGCTCCTAAACCGCCATGACCTCTTTTTCTTTGTCAGCCATGATCTCATCGATCTGCTTGATGAAACGGTCGGTGGCGTGTTGGGCCTCATCCTGCATCCTGAAGAAATCGTCTTCCGGGATTTCCTTGTTGCCTTTTTGCTTTTTCAGGGTGTCGATGGCCTCGCGCCGCAGATTGCGAATGGCAACCCGGTGCTCCTCGCTGATCTTCTTGACGTTTTTCACCAGCTCCTTGCGCCGTTCTTCGGTGAGCTGCGGGATGGAGATCCGGATCATCTTGCCGTCGCTTGACGGGTTGAGGCCCAGGTCCGAGGAGAAGATGGCCTTTTCGATGGCGGGAAGGAGCTTGGTGTCCCAGGGTTGGATAACCAGCATTCTGCTTTCCGGGATGGTCACGGCGCCGACCTGATTGAGCGGCATCGGTGTGCCGTAGGCCATTACCTTTATCCCGTCGAGCAGGGAGGTCGTGGCCCGTCCGGTACGAATCTTGGTGAGATCGCGCTTAAAGGCCTCGATGTTTGCCGTCATTTTTTCGGTTAGCGCTTCAATAATTTCACTCATTGTCCTCTCCCTGTATCAAGGTGCCGATCTGTTCTCCGCAGATGGCTTTCTTCATATTGCCGGGGATGTTCATGTCAAAAACCATGATGGAGGTGTTGTTGTCCATGGCCAGCGAGATTGCCGCCGCATCCATGACCTTGAGACGTCGCTGTAGAACCTCGCTGAAGCTGAGATGGGGAAATTTGACCGCATCCGTGTGCTTGAGAGGATCCTTGTCGTAGACGCCATCGACCCGGGTGGCCTTGCAGATCAGGTCGGCATTGATTTCCAGACCCCGGAGCACCGCGGCTGTATCGGTGGTGAAGTAGGGGTTGGCTGTGCCTGCCCCGAAGATCACTACCCGTCCCTTGCGCAGATGATGCACTGCTTTTTGCCGGGAATAGGGTTCGCAGACCGTGAGCATGGGGATGGCGGAAAGAACCCTGGCCGGGATGCCTTTTCTTTCCAAGGCGTCATGCAGGGCCAAGGCATTGATGACCGTGGCCAGCATGCCCATGTTGTCGGCGGCGGCCCGGTCCATGCCGGAAGAGGCGCCGGATACTCCCCGGAAGATGTTGCCCGCGCCGATGACCAGGCTGATTTCCACCTTGAGATCCACAAGGGTCTGGATCTCCGCGGCCAGATAATCAAGCACCTTGGTGCTGATGCCGAAAGCGGCGTCGCCCATAAGGGCTTCGCCGCTCAGCTTCACGAGAACTCTTGGGTATTTAGGAGCCGTCAAAGAATTATCCATGTTTTTCTGGTTATTCATTTACGGCCGCTTATGCCGTTCTTTTCATATTTAGGGGCCGTTACGAAATAACCATTACATTTTTTACCATTTCGTTACGGCCGCTTATGCCGGTCACGACATTACGTGGAAACAGCGTTAGGCGCCAACCTGAAACCGGGCAAAGCGTTTGATGCTGATCTCTTCGCCCACCTTGGCCGCCAGTTCCTTGAGCAGGTCCTGGATGGAGATGTCGGGGTTCTTGACGAACTTCTGCTCCAAGAGGCAGCTCTCGGCAAAGAAGCGATCCATCTTGCCGCCGACCATCTTCTCGGCGATGTTCGCCGGCTTGCCGGAGTCGATGGCCTGCTGGATGAAGATGTTGCGCTCGCGTTCCGCCAGATCCGCGGGGACTTCCTCGCGACGGATGGATACGGGATTGGCCGCGGCAACATGCATGCAGATATTCTTGGCGAACTCGCTGAAAGCCGGGTTCTTGGCAACTGCGTCGTTTGCGCAGGACAATTCGACCATCACGCCCAACTTGCCGCCGGCATGGATGTACGTTTCAACCACGCCCTCGTTGAATTTGACGAAGCGCTTGACGCCGCTGTTTTCGCCGAGCTTGGCGACCAGTTCGTTGAGCATGTCCTGAATGGAGAGCGCGGGTTTTTTGACAAATTTTTCCGCCATGAGCTCGGCAGGGGAAGTGGCACTGCTCTCTGCCACATGCAGGGCGACGTTCTTGGCGAACTCGATAAAGGCGTCGCTTTTAGCAACAAAATCGGTCTCGCAGTTAACCTCGACCATCACGCCCAGTTTGCCGTCGGCCTGAATGAGCGTTTCCACCAAGCCTTCGCTGGTTGCCCGGCCGGCACGCTTCTGGGCAACAGCCAACCCTTTCTGCCGGAGCAGATCGATGGCTTTTTCCATGTCGCCGCTGGTTTCGGTCAGGGCTTTCTTGCAATCCATCATGCCCGCGTTGGTTTTGTCGCGGAGCTCTTTTACCATCTGACTTGTAATATTCACGGTTCTACCTTCATGTTCGGTAACTGTCCAACAACGCGCCGCATCTGCGTCGGAGTCTCGCAGGCTCGCTTACCTGTCATCGGCCTGCTCATGTGCACTGGCACACTTTGCAGACTTCTTCCTAGCATCTGCGGTGTTGCTGAACAGTTACGTTTCTTGGTTTGTATCTTTCCTGTCCCCAACGGGGATGGTTACCATTGTAAAGAGACCGGTTATGCGTCGCCTTTCGCTGCTGCAGCCTTGGCTTCGGTGTCCTTGTCGGTGGCGGCCTGGTGGGCGGTGGCAAGTTTCTCCTTGCCGCTCAACACCGCATCCGCCATCTTGGAAGCGATCAGCTTGATGGCGCGGATGGCGTCGTCGTTGCCGGGGATGAGATAGTCGATGCCGCGGGGATCGCAGTTGGTGTCGATCAGGGCAACCACCGGAATGCCGAGGCGGTTGGCCTCTTCGATGGCGATCTTCTCCCGTTTCGGATCGATGAGGAAGATGGCGGCGGGCAGTCCCTTCATATTCTTGATGCCGCCCAGGTTGCGGTCCAGTTTGATCGCATCCTTCTGGATCTGGAGGGCTTCTTTTTTATGGTAGTGGTTGATGGTGCCGTCTTCCTGCATGGCCTCGTATTTCTTCAGCTTGTCGACACTGTTCTTGATGGTTTGGTGGTTGGTCAGCATGCCGCCCAGCCAGCGGTTGTTGATGTAGTACATGCCGCAACGCTCGGCTTCTTCCTTGATGATGTCCTGGCCCTGGCGCTTGGTGCCGACAAAGAGCACGGTGCCGCCCTTGGCCGCGGTCTTGGCGATGAATTCGTAGGCCTTGTTGAACAGGGGCAGGGTTTTGTCGAGGTTGATGATGTAGATCTTGTTGCGGGCGCCGAAGATGTACGGCTTCATTTTCGGGTTCCAGCGGCGGGTTTGGTGGCCGAAATGCATACCGGCCTCCAGCATTTCCTTCATGGTCATGTAAGACATGGTACTTCTCCTGTGGTTTTGGTTTTTCGTCCACCCCATCGCTCCAACCCGATTTCGGGCACCAGAGGAGCTTTTTGCAGGGGTGTGTTTATTTTTGAACCCGAATTTTTTAACATCCGAACCGTTTTTTTGCAAGGAAGAAGAGGGGGATTGGTCTTTTTTCTTTCTTTCCGGTGCTCGGCTGCGTGCCAATGGGAGGTTTGCCCTCCCCCCATTTGTTCTGCCGCCTTCGGCGAGAGGTGAGGGGAGCCCGCAGGGCCACGAGTGGCTGAGGTGCTTTTTTCTTGTTTCTTCTTTTGAGCACGCAAAAGAAGAAAGAGAGAACAGCAGAAAGATTATCTCCGCCTTGTCCGAAATTTCCAGTAAGAAAAAAACTTGACGCCTCCGGGAAAAAAAGCAAAGGTCGCATGTCCACTTCAGGCAACACATCCCAGGAACAGGTATGACGAAAACAATCAGCCAGCTTTCACCCAAAAAGATCCTGATCCGCTCCACCAATTGGATCGGCGATGCCATCATGACCACTCCGGCGGTGCGGACCATTCGGGAAAACTTTCCCGCCGCCGAGATAACCATCCTGGCCTACCCTTGGGTTGCCGATATTTTTGCGGCCAGCCCCCATGTGGATCGGGTCATGCTCTATGAGAAAAAAGGCAGGCATAAGGGATTGGCCGGGATGTGGCGTCTGGGTCGCGAACTTGCGGCCCAGCGCTTTGACATGGCCATCCTGTTGCAGAATGCCTTTTCCGCCGCGCTGCTTGCCCTGTTGGCCGGAATCCCGGTGCGGGCCGGGTATCGGAGGGATGGCCGCGGTCTGCTGTTGAGCCATGGGGTAACCATTAAAAAAAGCACGAGGATGCGGCATCAGGTCTATTATTACCAGGAAATGCTCAAGGATCTTGGCCTGATCTGTTCTCCTCAAGAGCTGTTTCTTGCCCTGCCGGATTCCGCCAATGCGTGGGCCAGGGATTTCTTAGCGGCCAAGGCGAAAAAGCCGGTGGTGGGCTTGAATCCGGGCGCGGCCTATGGTCCGGCCAAGCGCTGGCCCGCGGAAAGGTATGCCGGACTGGCCAAGCGTCTGGCCGAGGAACAGGGCGCCACCCTGCTGGTTTTCGGCACCTCTGCCGATGCCGAGGCCGCGGCGGAGATTTGTGCGGCAGCGGTGGGCCAGGTACATGATTTGACCGGCAAGACCACGCTGGCCCAAGCCATGGCCCTGATCGGGATGTGCGATGCCTTTGTCACCAACGATTCGGGTCTGATGCACGTGGCTGCCGCCCAGAAAACTCCGCTGGTCGCCATCTTCGGCTCCACCGATGCCGTGGCCACCGGGCCATTCGCCCCAAGGGTGGAGGTGGTGAATAAAAATCTCCCCTGCAGCCCGTGCCTGAAAACCCATTGTTCTCAAAACGATTTTGCCTGCATGCTGGAGATCGGGGTGGGCGAGGTATATGCCGCAACCTGCAGGCTTTTGGAAAAGACGGAGGGATAGCCAATGCGACCGGCCGTGTTTCTCGACAGGGATGGAACCATCAACGAGCAGATGGGCTACATCAACCACATCTCCCGTTTTGTCATGCTGCCGCGCGCTGCTGCCGGTATCCGTTTGCTCAACGCGCAGGGGATTCCGGTGGTGGTGGTCAGTAACCAGTCCGGCCTGGCCCGGGGCTATTTTCCCGAGAGCCTGATTCAAGAGGTGCATGCCAAGATGAACCGTGTGCTGGCCGAGGCAGGAGCCCATGTGGATGGCATCTACATCTGCCCCCATCATCCCGAGGCCAAGGAGGAGCGTTTCCGTCTCGCCTGCGACTGCCGGAAACCAAAGCCGGGGCTGTTTCTCCAGGCCGCGGCGGATCTGGACCTGGATCTTGGCCGCTCCTATGTGGTGGGCGACCGCTGGTCGGATCTCAAGGCGGCGGCGGCGGTGCAGGCCAAGGGAGTTTTGGTGCTCACCGGCTATGGCCGTGGGGATTACGAGTATATCGGCCCGACGCAGCCGGTGCAGCCAACGTATGTGGCGGAAGACCTGTATGCGGCGGTGGAGTGGATTGTGCAGGATATGGCAGGGTAAGGTTCTGGCGAGGGATTTTTATATAACGATGGTTTAATGAATGAGACACCCTTCGACAGGCTCAGGGCGAACGGCAAATCGGTTGATTCCGTTCATCCTGAGCCTGTCGAAGGACGATTTGGTAGTGCCACCCTAGAAACAACTTGTGGGTTTATTCGTGCCGCTTCTTTTTCTCGGGAAACTCGTAGATAACCTCATTTTTTTTAATGAGGCCGAATTTACGTCGCGCCACTTCTTCCAGATAGACCGGGTCTTTTTTCAGTTTGTTGATTTCCTGCCGTAATGCGGTATTGCTCTCGCGCAATTGTTCGTTTTGCGCCAAAATCTCGTCCAACTCATGGGCAACCCCGTAGTATTTCAAAGCCCCGTAAGGTCCGAATATGGACCAGGCCCCTACCACCGTGACAATGAGCACGCTGTACAGCAGCACTTTTTTTCGGTCACTCTCTGAGAGGTTCGCTGGCATGGCCGCCCGTTGCAGATGGTTTTTCCCGGTTGACTCTGGGATTTGACAAGATTTTTCTCTTATTATTCCTGTTAGATAGCATAGATGGAAAGTTCATGCAATCGGTGAGTTGTACCGGATGATCCGCACCGTCAACGAACTGGCTGGCAAAAAAGCGGCGCCTCACGCGATCCGCAGCAGCTTTAGGGCAATGATCCCGACTTCGTAGAGCATATAGAGGGGGACGCCCATGAGCAGCATGTTGAAAATATCAGGGGTCGGAGTGAGGAGGGAGGCGACGACGCTGATAACCAGTGCAGCGTAGCGGCGGTTTTTTTCAAAGAAGGTTCTGGGCAGAATTTTTATCTTGGCCATGAAGATCATGAAGATGGGCAGCTCGAAAATCAGTCCGAAGGCGAGGACAAAGATGGAAACAAAGGAAACGAACTCGCTGATGGAGATAACCGGCTTGAGCTGTTCGGTCTGGAAACCCAGCAGGAAATCGATGCCGAAAGGCAGGGTGAAGAAATAGCAAAAGGCGGCCCCGCTGTAGAACAAAAAGCAGGTGAAGAGCACGAACCAGAAGACAAAGGAGCGGGACAAGGCAAATGGTTTGGCCAGGGCGCGCCAGAGAAAAAAGCTGAGCATGGGCATGAGGGTGAAGATCGTCATGGCCAGGGAGACGGTGACATGGGCGAGAAAGGGCTCGGCCACCGTAAAAAAAGCGAGTTTCTGGTGGAGATGGGTCTGGATGTACGCCAGCAGGTGGCGAGAGATGCTGTAGAAGCCAAGGCAACCAAGGATCAATCCAATTCCCGTCGCCAGGAGAGCCCGGCGCAGGTCTTTGATGATGATGGCGAGACGTTGGGTGGTGGTGTTCACGGTGCGCGGGCCTGGGCTATCGGGAATTGTCTGGATTGTTTGGTGGGCTGCCGTGGATTTCCTTGTCCAAACGTTTGAAAAAGATCTCCATGAACTCATGCCGTTCGGCAGCCAACCGTTTGCCTTCCGGGGTGAGCATCTTGTCTTTGATCTTGCAGAGCTTCACTAGAAATTCCCGATAGGCCGTGTCTTCGGTGGAGTAGGATCTGGTTTTCGCCACATCCACCCCCCGGTTATGCAGACGGGCTCCGACCTGACCGGCAAAAAGAAAGGCCCGGCCGATGCCGATGGCGCCGATGGAGTCCAGCTTGTCCGCGTCAAAAAGGATCTTGGCTTCCAGGGTTTCCGGGATTTTGTTGTTGCGGTAGCGGTGCGCTTCGATGCAGTGCAGGATCGCTTCCTGCATTTCCGCGGAAAAGTCTAAGCCCGTGAGGATGGCGCGGGACATCTCCGCCCCTTTGGCCGCGTGGCAGATTTTTCCCTGGGAGAGCATCTCGTGGCTGCGGCCAATGTCGTGCAGCAGGGCCGCGGCGCTCAAGATATCCAGGCGGGCGTTCATCAGGCGGCCGATGTGGAGCGCCAGATTATGGACCCGTTCGGTGTGGTCCGGTCCGTGGCAGCCGCCTTCGGCTTGGCAATACTCATGGGAAATGGCCAGCAGCCGTTCGGTGAGTTCCCGGCCCAGGGGTGGTTCTCCCTGCAACTGTCCGGCCGGCGGGCTGGTATGCTGACGGTTAGTGTTGGGAGAGGACATGGTTCAACCACCTGATGCCGAGGCGGAGCAGGGCAAGATCGTCCGTGGCAAGTTGTTGCCGTTCGCTGTCCGTGACGGAGATGGGCAGGGCAATCGTGGCGTCGAGGAGCAGGTTTCTGAAGGTATCCAGGGTATAGAGGGAGAGAAAGATCTCCACCTCCCGGGCTTCCGGTTGATGCCCTTCCTTGAGGCGGGGATGCTGGAGGACGGCCAGCAGTTCATCGTTCATGGCGTTGTAGAGGGCCAGATCCTGATCTTTTTGCCAGGCAGAGATGTCTTGCGGCGTGCCTTGGTTGAACCCTTTGCAGTGGGGTTCGGTGAGGAGGACATGCATCTCGTGGCGTTTGCCGTCCGGAGTGGTGAAGGCGCCGCGCCCCAGGGGATAGGTCCGGCAGGCGGAGGGACGGTCGGCATAGACGCTGCAGCCGGAGGCGGTGACAAACGGACAACTGGCGTGGCCGTCATCCACCATGCCCAGGAAAACCTGGGGAAAACCGAGGTCCTCAGGCTGTTCGACGAGGACGTATTGATCGAGAAAGGTCGAGGGGGTAAGCCCCAGATGTTTGCTCAAACGGAGGGCATCGTAGGGCGTGAGGGCAAGGTCCAGTTGCCGGCAGCAGTCGGTGAAGCAGGCGACGCCGGGATGGCAACTGAACCGGAAGGTCTCGTCCGGGGTCAGGGGCCGGACATGCTCTGGGGCGAGATCGGGCCGCATGGCTACGCGGTTCTGCCACGGTGCCAGAGGGTGAGCAGGGGGCTGGCCACGAAAACCGAGGAGTAGGTGCCCACCATGACCCCCACCAGCAGGGCAAAGGAAAAGTCGTGGATCACCGAACCGCCCAGAACATACAGGGCCGCCAAAACCAGGAACACGGTGAGCGAGGTGACGATGGAGCGGCTCAGAACCTCGTTGGTGCTGGTGTTGATCAGGGCGTCGGTGATGTTTTCCGGGTCTTCGCTCTTACGTTGGTTCTCCCGGATCCGGTCGAAGATGATGACCGTGTCGTTTAAGGAATACCCGGCCAGGGTCAGCAGCGCGGTGACGGTGAGCAGGGTGATCTCCATGTTGAGCAGCCAGATGAGGCCGAGTACCGCCAGAACATCGTGGAGCGTGGCCAGGGTGGCGGCAACGCCGAAACGCAGGTCAAAGCGCAATCCCAGGTACACGACCACCCCGAGCAGGGAGATGACCACGGCCAGCAGCGCTTTTTCGCGCAGGGTGTCGCTCACTGAGGAGCCGATTTCCGACTGGTTTTCCACCACGAAATGCTTGTCCGGAAAACTGGTGTTCAGTTGGGCGGTGACTGTTTCGGAAACGTGGCCCACCACCTCTTCGCTGTTTTTGATCTTGACGATAAGCCGGTTTTCGCCTTCGACCTTTTGCAGCTCAACGCCCTCAATATTCCCCTGTGCCAGGGCGGTGCGGACCTCGCCCAGGGAGAAAGGTTGAGCGGACTGATACTGGAGCAGGGTGCCGCCGGAAAAATCCACGCCCATGTTGGCCTGGCCGCGGGTGATCTGGACAAAGGCCAGGCAGCCGACCAGGGCAAATACGCCGGAGATGGCAAAGCTCAGTTTTTTGATCCGCATGTAGTCAATGTTCGGCTTCTTGAGAAAGAGCATGAAGGAGAGATTTTTGAGTTTCCGTTTTCCTTGCATGGAGTCGTAGAACAACTTGGAGGCGAAGAGGGTGGAGAAGAGGTTGAAGATGATGCCCAGCGACAGGGTGGCGGCAAACCCCTTGATCGGGCCGGTGCCGAAGAGAAACAGGGCCATGGCGGTGATCAGGGTGGTCACATGGGCGTCGATGACGGTCCAGAATGCCTTTGAATAGCCAGCCTCGACCCCGGAGCGCACGGATTTACCCAGGGCGAATTCCTCGCGCATCCTCTCGAAGATGACGATGTTCGAGTCCACCGCCATGCCGACGGAGAGGATGATGCCGGCAATGCCCGGCAGGGTCAGAGTGCCGCCCATCATCGCCAGCCCGGCAAAGAGCAGGAGGATGTTGAGGACCATGGCCAGGTTGG
Source organism: Desulfobulbaceae bacterium UBA2273 (assembly GCA_002347095.1). Lineage (GTDB taxonomy): Bacteria > Desulfobacterota > Desulfobulbia > Desulfobulbales > Desulfurivibrionaceae > Thiovibrio > Thiovibrio ferrireducens. Next base: position 58,466 of record DDWZ01000032.1, read on the forward strand.
CGATGACCCCGGAAAGCCGATAGTACACGGCCATGAACACCACCACCAGGAAGGTGCCCACCAGGCCGCTCATCAGTCCCTTGTTGATGGAGTCCTGGCCAAGGGAGGCGCCCACCGTGAGGTTCTGGACGATTTCCACCGGGGCGGGCAGGGCGCCGATCCGCAGAACAATGGCCAGGTCGGTTGCCTCCTCATAGGTGAAGCTGCCGGAGATCTGGGCGCTGCCGCCGAGGATCTTTTCCCGGATCACCGGGGAGGAGCGGACCACTTCATCCAAAACGATGGCGAAGCGTTTGCCCACGTTTTTTTCCGTGACCTGGCCGAAAACCGCGCCGCCGCGCCCGGTCAGGTCGAGGCCCACGTAGGGTTCATTGAAATTGCCGCCCACACCGACCTGGGCGCCCTTGACCATGTCGCCGGTCATCAGCACCTGGCTCTTGAGCAGGATGGGCTGCCGGGTTTCCTTGCCGGTGGTCTTGTCCACATCTTTTTCAAAATAGATCTCCGAGCCAGCCGGGAGCATGCTCTGCAAGGCGAGATTGAGCTGCTTCCGGCTACCGCCCTCCTGCCATTGCCCGGACTGGATGGCCTGGCCGATGAGCTGTCCCAGGTTGAGACCAGGCGTTTCGTCCACCAGCTTGAATTCGAGCTGGGCCGTGCGGCCGATGAGGTTCAGGGCCCGCTGCGGATCCTTGACGCCGGGAAGCTGGATAACGATTTCGTCGGCCCCCTGCCGGACAATGGCTGGTTCGGCCACGCCGAACTGGTCGATCCGGTTGCGGAGAATCTCCAGAGACTGGTCAACGGCCTTGTTGTTGATGAAGTCGATCTTGGCCTGTTTCAGGGTAAGGATGATGCGGGGAAAGGATCCCTGGTCGGTCTGAAAGTCGCCGTCAAGGTCGGGGAACTCTTTGGTGATGGTTTGCTTGACCGTTTCCAGGGCGGTGGTGTTGGGCAGGGTCAGGATGATTTTGCGGGGGTCGGTGGACGCGGTGCGAACCACGGTGATTTTTTTCTCGGCCAGGGCATCTTTCAGATCCTGGGCCGACAGGTCCAGATTGTTTTCAATGGCCTTCTTGAGGTCCACCTTGAGGACCAGATGCATGCCGCCCTGGAGATCCAGGCCCAGCTTCAGCCCTGCCGGAGCAAGGTATTTCTGCCACCAGGCCGGAACCGTGGTGAAGGATGGCGCAACGGTGAGACCTGCAAAGATGGTGACACAGAGCAGGAGGGTGATTTTCCAGCGCAGGGAACTCGACATAAACACTCCATGATGCGGGTTGACCGTTGAGGTGAAATAAAAAAGCTGCCGCGGATTACGGGTAAAACGGCAGAAGAAGCCGTGCCAAATTGGTCAGGAAAGCAAAAGAGTTGCTGTGTGACGGCTCCTCACTGCGTGGGCTGACAACAGCACTCTCCGGCGTCTTGGGCCAAGGCCCGGCGGCACGGCTTTCACCCGATTTTTCCGTCATATCGGGGCAGGCATGATTCGGTGCGAGATTATACTCTCCTTTTGTCAGAAGTCAAATTGCAAAAAGGATGGTGTGCTTAATGCACTCCGCTGAATGCCAGGACGATTTTTCTCCTCCGGTTTGCCGAAAGAAAATTTTGGGGCAAGAAAACGCTATGCTATACTCTATATGAAAGGAATTTTTTAGCAGGAGAGCAGCGCAGGAGAGATATGGGCAAGAAAATTTTCGTTGTTGATAACCACCCCATGGTGCTCAGGCTCATCGCCAATTTACTGGAAAAAGACGGGCATGAGGTGCGGACCGCGGAGGATGGCCTGGGCGCCCTGGATATCCTGAGATCCTATGTGCCGGACATTATTTTTGTCGATCTGGTGATGCCCAACATCAGCGGCGAGAAGCTGTGCCGGATCATCCGCAACATGCCCCATCTGCAAGGGGTCTTCCTTGTCATTCTTTCAGCCATCGCCGCCGAGGAAGAACTTGATTTCGCAACCCTTGGGGCGGATGCCTGTATCGCCAAGGGAAACATGAGCAATCTGGGCCGGCATGTCGCCAGGGTCATTGAGCTGTCGAATTCCGTCAACAGTCAGGAAAACTCCCACTTCATCATGGGGCTTGATGAGGTGGCGACCCGCGAGATCACCAGGGAGCTGCTTTCTTCCCGGAAGCATTTTGAGGTGATCCTGGAAAACATGTCCGAAGGGATTCTTGAGTTTGCCGCGAATAAGAAGATTATCTTCGTAAACCCCGCCGCGCTTTTGCTGGTGGGCATCCCGGAAGAAATTCTCCTGGGCACGGAATTTACCGATATTTTTTGCGGGCAATCCCTGGAAACCGTGACCGCGCTGTTGAAAGATCCTGGAGAGAATCCCAGGAAAATCTCGGCGGAGGCGCCGGTGCTCCTCAACGACCGTCAGGTTTCCTTGCAGTTTCTGCCTGTTGCCGGGGAGGGCGGCAATTCCACCATTGTCATCATCCACGATGTTACCAACCGGAAGCAGGCAGAGGAGAAGATCAGCGAGCAGAACAGGTTTTTGAGCAAGCTCATCGAGTCGTTGCCCCATCCTTTCATAGTGGTGGAGTCCGAGGAGTATCAGGTATTGCTGGCCAATTCCTCCGCGCAGCGTCAATTGATCGGTTTGGCCGACTATCCGAGACACGTTCCCGGAACTGTTGCATGCAAGGCGCCGCTGCCATATTTGCCTTTTGAGCGAGTGCGGCAGGACAAGGAATCCTTTCTCATGGAGTATGTCGAGCAAGGAGCGGCCGGGCAGGAAACCACGCACGAGATCCACGCGCATCCCATCTTTGATAAAGAGGGCAAGGTTTCGCAGATTATCGAATACCGGCTGGATATCACCGAGCGTAAAAAAGCGGAGCAGGCCCTGCATGACTCGAAGGATGCGCTGCAAAAGGCCTTGGACAATCTGCAGGTTGCCCAGCAGGTCGCCATTCGCCAGGAAAAGCTGGCCTCCATCGGCACCCTGGCCTCGGGGGTGGCCCACGAAATCCTCAATCCCCTCAATATCATTGGAACCCTGGCCCAGGTCATGCAACTTGAGAAGATTCCCGCGAGCATGCGGAAGAATCTTGATGAAATTCTGGCCCAGATAAAACGGGCCACCAAGATCACCAATAGCCTCAGAACGTTTTCCCACCAGCATGCCTTCGAGGTTCGCCCGGTCGATATCCATGCCTTGTTTGACAAAACCACCGCCCTGCTCGAGCATGATTTGAACCTGGACAATGTCCGGGTGGAGCGGCATTACGCCCATGACCTGCCCCGCATCGAAGCGGATGAAGATCAATTGGCCCAGGTGTTTCTCAATCTGGTGAGCAATGCCCGCGATGCCATGTCTTCCGCGGATAAGCGGATTATTGTCGAAACCAGGCCCAAGGATGATGGGGTTGAAATTCGTTTCGGCGATACCGGTGTGGGTATCGATCCCGGCGAGATCGACAAGATATTTGATCCGTTTTTCACCACCAAGGATCCCGGGCGCGGCACCGGTCTTGGCCTGTGGATTGTTTATTCGATAATTGAAAACCATTGTGGTACCATCCGGGTCGAGTCGGAAAAAGGGAAAGGGGCTTGGTTTGTGATTTTTTTGCCAACGCATCCGCCGCGCCGGGAAAAATGCGGCCCGGCGGAGGGAAAATAGGCGTGCGCCATCGGAGCACGGGGATCCGGGGGGATCATGGATGAAGAAAAAAATAAAAATACTTGTCGTGGACGATGAATACGTCTTTTGCCGGTCGCTGAAGACCTTTCTGGATAAACTCGGATTCGAAACCCTTGTTGCCACCAACGGCGAACATGCCCTTGACATAATCAAGGAGGAGAAACCGGCCATCATGACCCTTGACATAAGGATGCCGGGGCTCAACGGCTATGATGTGCTCCAGAAGGTAAAGAGGCTGCATCCCGACCTGTTCATCATCGTTGTCACCGCCATTGATGTGCCGAATATGGAGGAGATGCTTGATCACAGCGGAGCCCATGCGCTCCTGCACAAACCCATCGATCTGCAGAAGCTTTCCGATACGATCTACGGATTTGTCGGGCATTTGCTATAGCCATTGCCGGTCCGGGAAGAAAAGCAGCCGGTGATTGAAAAAACAGGGCAGCACCATCAAGGAGGATGGATGAAGAAAAAAATAAAAATCCTTATTGTTGACGATGAAAGCGCCATCTGTCAGTTATTGCAGGATTATCTGGAGAGATTGGGGTTTGAGACCTGTGTCGCCACGAATGGTGAACAGGCCCTTGACCTCCTCATGAAGGAAAACCCGGCCATCATGACCCTCGATATCAGGATGCCGGGGCTTAACGGCTATGAGGTTCTGCAGAAAGCCAAGAGGCGGCACCCCGAACTGTTCATCATCGTTGTCACCGGCATCGATGTGCCGAATATGGAGGAGATGCTTGAACACAGCGGCGCCCATGCGCTTCTGCAAAAACCCATCGACTTGCAGAAGCTTTCCGATACCATCTGCGGGCTTATCGGCATCTGCTGTAAGCCGCTTTTGCATAGTGGGACCGGGGATGATTGACGCCGGCAAGGGGAGGAAAATGCTCGTTTTTTGGACAGTCATTGCCTACTGTCTGATCGGCATTGAAATCATCATCATGATTTCCCCCTTTGCCCTGTATTTCTATTCGGTGTACGGCCCCGTACTCCAAGCCCTGGCCGCAAACCCTCTCACCAGTTGGTCCACGGAGTTTTTTTTGCCGCATCTGGTTTTTCCCGCTGATCCGTTGATCAGGGGTATCTCCCTGTTGCAGGTTCTCATGGTTGCCGGCTTGCTGCTTTTTGCCCTGGCGGCCATTCCCCTGTATTATGGGCGTTTCACCGGCAAGGGGGTGGTGGCCCGCAGTTTTTATGGCAAGATCCGTCATCCGCAATATCTTTTCCTTGCCGTTTCCGGGTTTGGCCTGATGCTGTACTGGCCCCGTTTTATTATCCTGATCATGTATATCACCATGCTCTTTGTCTATTATGCCCTTGCCCGCAATGAGGAATGGCGGATGCAACAGGAGCAGCCCGAGGCCTATGCCCACTACATGGCCTCAACCCCCATGTTTTTGCCCGGCGAGCCCGGGGGCCGGTTGTACCGGCTGCTCTTTGGCCGAATCCAGCCCAAATGGCTGGGGATTGTCGCGGCCTATTGTCTGACCGTGACCTTGGCCGTGCTCTTGGCCATGGGGTTGCGCAACTATACGGTGCGGACGCTGCCCATGGTCCTGGCTGCGGATTCCCGGTTGATTGTTTCGGTGTTTCCCCGGCCGGATTCGGAGATTCTTGGCGTATACCAGGCGGCCCTTGGCTCGGCCCGGGTGCAGGAAGCGCTGCAAGGCAGGGAGGCTAACGCTGTGTATCTGCTGCCTGGGGATTTTTTCTTGAATGCCCTGCTCACCGAGGAGGATCGGCGGTTTTCCGACGACATGCTGGAACGGTTTCCCGAGATTCTCGAATGGCACCAGCATCGGTTCAGCGGCGGGCTGGGCAAGTTTTTCCGGATTTTTTATAATTTTGTCCGTTCCTGGGGGTCGGTGGAAACCTATTATGAGGTCGAGCGGCTTATTTTCATGCGGGTGGACGATGCCGACGGTCATCCTGTCGCCCCGACGGAGATCTTCAAGGTCGGCTTGAAGCGGAGGCCGGTTCTCCTTGTTGACCTGGAATCCACAAGCCATGCGGTCCGCTCCGTGGTCATCACCACGGACAATCACAAATGGGGCCTGATGCCCATGCCCACCTTTTAAGCATGCACCGGAAAGGGAGTTTGCCCATGGCCCGTTTTTTTGGAAGTACGCGTTCGCCCTCCACCGGGTGTCTCCTGTTTTTTTTCGCCCTGCTGTGGGCAAGCCTTTTCATCTCGCCGTCTCCAGGCCAGGCCGCTCCCCCGCAGAAAAAGCCTCAGGAGCTGGTGTTTCTCAACTGGCCCGACTACATGGATCAGGGGTTGATCAGGAAGTTTGAGAAACTGCACGGAGTCAAGGTCCGCCAGGTGTATTACGAAACCGAAGAGGAGCAGGTGCGGCTGCTCTCCTTGACCAATGGCAAGGGGTATGACGTGGTGCTGGCGAGCATGGTCAACGGCCTGTCGTATCTCAACCGGAAGTGGCTGGCCCCGGTGGACGGTGCCAGCGTGCCGAATATCAGGCATATCGATCCCGCCTGGGGGCGGCTGGCCCCGGAATTCATGAAGCATGCGGTACCTTTCTCCTGGGGAACCATGGGAATCGTTTATCGAAAGGATCTGGTCAAAGGCGAGGTGCGCGGCTGGAAAGATTTGCTCGCGCCCCAGGAGAAGTTGCGCGGGAAAATCCTCATGATCAAGGATCGGCGTGACGCCATGGTGCCGGCCCTGAAGATGCTGGGGTATTCGGTGAACAGCACCAGCATGGCGGAACTGGATGTTGTCGAAAGAACGATGCTTGCCCAGAAGCCTTTTGTTAAAAAGTACGGCTACCCCGCTCTGGACAAAAAATCCCAATTGGTCAAAGGGGATATCTGGATGGCCATGGTGTATAGCGGTGATGCCGTGACGCTTCAGGAACTCAACAAGAACATCGTCTTTACCTTTCCCGAGGAAGGCACCAGCCTGTGGCTGGACAACCTCGTGGTCATGGCCTCTTCCTCGAAAAAAGATCTGGCCATGGATTTTATTAATTTTCTCAATGAGCCGGAAAACGCTGCGCAGCTTGCCGAGCATATCTTCCAGGCAACCCCGAATCTGGCAGCGAAAAAACTGCTTTCCCCCGAACATCTGAGGAATACAATCATCTGGCCCGATGAAAAAACCATGCTCGGGTCCGAACTGTATGGGCCTTTGCCGCCGCGGGTGGAAAAACGGTATAATTCCATTTTTCTGAAAACCTCCGAAGGGCTCCGCTAGGCATGGCCTTGGGTTTGCATATCGGCGCAAGGGTTCCTTTTTTACAAGGCCTTGATTTTCCATGAGACTTCGGACAAAAATCAGTCTACTTCTGCTTCCGCTCATCGCCCTCCCTTTTTTGGGGATCGGCGTGTTCGTTTCGGCCAGGCTTTCCGATTATGCGCGGGAAACCGCCTTTTCCCAGGCAGATGCGCTTGTGGGCCAGGTAAAGAACAACCTCGTCTCCTACCTGGATATTTCCCGGGCCAATCTGGAGCTTTTTTCCCGATCCGACCTGCTCAAAAGTTACATGATGATTCCCGACGAGCAGACCCGCTACGCCATTTTTCAGAATCCGCTCCTCACCCAGTTCGCCAAATACATGGAGGTCTACCCCGAGTACTACGAAATGCGGGTGCTCTTGCCCGATGGCTATGAGGATGCCCGGGTTGTCCACGGGGAGGTGGCCAACTCCACCGAGGAAGAGCACGGGGCTGCCTGGTTTCAACGCATGCGCGAAAGCGGGGAGGAGTGTTTCTTCCAGTTGACGGTCAATGCCGACAACCAAAGGAGTGTGGTCTATTTTTCCAAAAAACTTGTCTATGAAAATGATCCGGAGCAGGGGGCGTTATCGGACAAGTTGCTCAAAGGCTATTTGGTTCTCACCATTGAGCCGAATTTTCTGGCCAGGCCGGTGCGGGAAACGAAAATCGGCGCGAACGGGCGGATGTTTTTCGTCAACGGGGGAGGACAGGTTCTTTTCAGGAGCCCTGAAGACAACCTGCCGGAATCCCTGCCTTCCGGCCTGTTGAGCGCCTTGCGGCAGAATCAGGAGCGATTTTTGTTTACCAACGAGATGCCCCAGCCGTCCTATTGCAAACTGAGCCAGGTGGCGCCGGATCTCTGGCTTGGGGCCGTATTGCCGGAAAAGGATCTGCTGGCCGCCGGGCGCAACCTCCAGGCGCTCATCCTTTGCATCACCCTGGGGATCGTCCTGTTGCTTTCCCTTGTTTTGTTTTTCGGTCTCAAACGTTTTTTTGTCGATCCTCTTTCCTGGCTGGTTGCTTCAAGCCGGGGGGTGGGCAAGGGCGAGCTGAAAAAAATCGAGATTCAGGCCGAGCGAAGCGATGAAATCGGCGAATTGCTCCATACCTTCAACACCATGGTGGATGACCTGAGCGTATCGCGCCGGGAACTTCTCGGCCAGCAGGAGCTTCTGGAGCAACGGGTTCGGGAGCGTACCGAACATTTGGTCGAGGTGAATAGGGAGCTTGAAATCGCCCGCCATGAGGCGGAACAGGCCAATCAACTGAAAAGTGAGTTTTTGGCCAATATGAGTCATGAAATCCGCACTCCCATGAACGGGGTGATCGGCATGACCCAGCTTCTGCTCAGCACCACCTTGAGCAAGGAGCAGACCGAATACGCCGAAACCGTGTATTCATCGGCAGAGACCCTCCTTCATATCATCAACGATATCCTCGATTTTTCAAAGATCGAGGCCGGCAAGCTGGAGCTGGAATCCATCGAGTTTCGGCTGCGGGATCTGGCCGAGGATACCGCGGAAATGTTTGCCCAGGTCGCCCATGCCAAACGGCTTGAGATTCTGGCCTATGTCGCCCTGGATCTGCCCCGGGTTGTGGTGGGAGATCCCACCCGGTTGAGGCAGGTGATCACCAATCTCGTGGGCAACGCCCTCAAGTTTACCGCCAAGGGCTCGGTGTGCATCAAGATTACCCGGGCCAACGATGTGGCTGCCCCCGGCGCGGGGATGATTCCGATCCGGGTGGAGGTGGAGGATACCGGCATCGGCATAGCCAAGGAGGCGCAGGGGAGGTTGTTTAAGTCCTTTACCCAGCTTGACGGTTCCTACACCCGGCAATACGGCGGCACCGGCCTGGGGTTGGCTATTTGCAAGCAACTGGTGGAAATGATGCATGGCGTCTTGCAGGTGGAAAGCGAGCCCGGACGGGGCAGCAATTTTCAGTTCGTGCTGGCGCTTGCCCCCGGCAGGCCGGAAACGGATACCTATCCCTGGGCGGAAACCATGGCGGCCTTGCGGGGAAAACGAGTCGTGCTGGCGGTCCGGGATCCGGCTTGCCGGCAGTTGCTTGCCGCTATTCTTGCCGAGCTGCATGTGACGGCGCACACGGTGGAAAACGGAGAACAAGCCCTGGCTTTGTGCTGCGAGGAGCGGCAGGCCGGGCGATCATTTGACGGCGTCCTGGCCGAGGCGGAGATGGAGGGCCTGGACGGCTGGAGCCTGGCCCGGGAATTGAAACACCAGGAGGAAGGAAAAATCCCGGTGGCCCTGATGCTGACCGCGGTTGATCAGCGGGAAAGCGTGGGGGAATGGGGGACGGACCTTGGCGAGTATCTTCTGCCCAAGCCCATCAAGTTGGAGCGGTTGATCAGGGTGCTGGCCAAGATGTTCGGCCTGGCCGTGGGGACGGACGAAGAGTCGCGGCAGGCTTCGATTTCCTGGGGAGAGGGCGAGGACACCCTGCCGCCGTTGACCATTCTGGTGGCGGAGGATAATCCGGTCAATCAGCGGCTGGCCGTGCGGATGCTTGAGAAAAAAGGGCACACCGTGCGTGTTGCCAATAATGGCAAGGAAGCGGTGGCCGCCTTTGAACGGGAATCTTTCGACCTCATCCTCATGGATATCCAGATGCCTGAGATGGATGGCTTTGCCGCCACCGGGCTTATCCGTTCCTTGGAGAAAAACCACGGCGGGCATATGCCGATCATCGCCCTCACCGCCCATGCGATCCAGGGGTACAAGGAACAATGCCTCGCCGCGGGAATGGATGATTACTGCGTAAAACCGATTCAGGCCAAGAACCTGTTTCAGACCATGGCCGAGGTTTTGCAAAAACAGCGGGGATAGGGGATTGTTCGACTTTTTGCGGGGCTTGTCGCTTTTGATTATTTAGTTGAGTAATTTGCCGCTTTCTTATAATTGTAAAGGATATCTTTCTTTCTGGGCACTATCCCGACACATTGGAGCCGCTACATGAGTCAAGCCGCTGGGTACAAAACCGATATTCTTCTGCAGGCCGGGACAAACGAGCTGGAAATCATTACCTTTTTTCTCCAGTGGCACGATCAGACCAACGACTCCATCAGCAGGACGGCATACGGCATCAATGCCGCCAAGGTCCGGGAGCTGGTGGCCATGCCGGAAAATTTGACCGAGATCCCGGATAGCGTCGCGGCCATGAAGGGCGTTTTTCTGCTGCGGGACCGGACCATCCCCCTGGTCGATCTCTGTGAATGGTTTGGCTATGTCCCGGACCTTTCCCCGGAGGCAAAAGCAAAATGGGTGGTCATTGTCACCGAGATCAACGGCAAGTTTTTCGGTTTTGTCGCCCATGGGGTGGATAAGGTGTACCGGGTGAGCTGGACGAAAATCATGCCGCCGCCGCCGATTATCTCCCATTACAGCAGCCTCACCGGGGTATGTCTGGTGGACGGCAATATTATCCAGATGGTTGACTTCGAGAGTATCATCGCCTCCATCGACCCAAGTATGGTTATCGATTCCGATGCGCATTCCATCTTGGAGCATCCCGATGCGTCCCAAGCCGACAAGGCCGTGGTTATTGCCGATGATTCCAATCTTATTCAGGACCAAATCCGCAAAACCCTGGAAAGGGCGGGATACCGGGTTGTCGCCCATTCCGACGGGCAGGATGCCTGGGAGTATCTGGAAAAACTGAGAATCAACGGCACCCTGCATAACGAGGTTCTGGCTGTTATCAGCGATATAGAAATGCCGCGCATGGACGGGCATAATTTCTGTAAGCGGATCAAGGAAAACAGCGGGTACGATGGAATTCCGGTCATGCTTTTTTCTTCGCTGATCAACGACATGGCTCGTCATAAGGGTGAAGCCGTGGGCGCTGACGACCAGATTTCCAAACCAGAGCTTGGCCAGCTTGTCTCCAGACTGCAGGACTGTCTCCGGCGTTTGGCCGCTTGATGGCTTTTGTCTTGTGAGCGCCGGTTTTTCCCGGATACCCTGCTGTTGCAGCCTCCTCCGTCGTAGCATCATTGCATGGCGCAAAACAGGATCATGAAGAGCGCCATGCATGTGTATCGGTCCAACAGGGTTGAAGCCCTGCTGGGTTCGATGGCGGACGTTTTGCGTACGCCGCTTTCCTCGCCCCTTGCCCCGGAATGTATCGTCGTGCAAAGCAAGGGCATGGCGACCTGGCTTGCCATGCAGCTTTCCGGCCGCTTCGGAGTGTGGGCCAATCCGGATTTTCCCCATCCCCGGCAGTTTGTCCAGCGGGCGCTGCGGGCAACGCTAGGCGATGAGGGCGATCTGGTGCAGAGGTACAGCCGGGAAAGGCTCGCCTTTGTGATCTGCGCCCTGCTCGATGACTGCCGCCGTGATCCCGATTTTTCTCCCCTGACCTCCTACCTTTCCGATGGCCCGTTGAGCAAGAAGCTCCAGTTGGCCAGGCAGATCGCCCATCTCTTTGATCAATACGCGGTGTACCGGCCCGCGATGATCCTTGCCTGGGAGGAAGGCGAGAACCGGGCCTTTTCCCATGATCTGACCGAGGATCTCTGGCAGCCCAAGCTGTGGCGGCAACTGGTGGCGCATCTCGGCTGCTGCTCTCCTGCCCGGCTCATGCAGCGAGCCAGGCAGGCGCTGGCCGCCGGCGTGATTCCCTTTCCCCATCATCTTCCTGCCAGGGTTTCCCTGTTCGGCATCGACACCCTGCCCCCCATGTATCTCGACATCATGGGGGAGCTGGCGCACGTCCTGCCGGTGCATTTTCATCTTTTTTCCCCAACGGAAGGCTACTTTGGGGACATCCGCTCCCAGGGAGAGGTCCACCGCGCCCTGGCCCGTTTGCCTTCCGGCCTGGACGAAGCGGACCTCTCCCTGGAAATCGGTCATCCGCTGCTTGCCTCCATGGGCGGCATGGCCCGGGATTTTCAGGAGATTCTTGAAGGCTCGGTTGCCTATGTTGAGGCGGGGGAGCAGTACTTGGGCCATGATGCGCCGCGCACCATGCTGGAGGTGTTGCACAATGATATTCTGCAGCTCTGCCATCGCTCTCCGGCAGGCGGCAATGCCGCGCCCGTACTCTTGGGCGAGGATGATGATTCCCTCCGCATCCATGCCTGCCACAGCCGTCTCCGCGAGGTCGAGGTGTTGCAGGATCAACTGCTGGCCCTGCTCCAGGAGGATCCGGCTCTTACCCCCCGCGAGATCGTGGTCATGCTGCCCGATGTTTCCGCCTATGCCCCGCTCATCGAGGCGGTTTTCGGGCTCTCTCCGGAGGACAAGCGTTTTATCCCCTTTCGCATTGCGGACCGCTCCCTGTTGAGCGAAGCGTCGCTCATCGAGGTGTTCTTCCGTTTTCTTCAGATGGTCCCCGGCAGGATGCCGGTTTCAGAGGTTCTGGAACTGCTTGCCTGCGAGGCGGTCCAGCAGCATTATGCCATTACCCCCGGGGAGCTGCCAAGGATCCGGCTTTGGGTGGAAAAGGCCGGGATCCGGTGGGGGATCGACGAGTCGCACCGCGAGACGCTGCAACAGCCCAAGGAGCGGCAGAACACCTGGCGCTTCGGCTTTGACCGGCTGGCCTTGGGCTATGCCGTCCGCACGGACGGGGCATTCCTGGGCGATGTCCTGCCCTATGAGGAGATCGAGGGACAGGGCGCTGAGCTTGCCGGCAGGTTTATCCATTTTTGCGAGACCCTCTTTGGTGCGGCGGACAAGCTCTCCACCGCCAAGAAGATACCGGAATGGCAGCGTGTTCTCACCGAGCTGCTGGCAGCCCTGTTTCCGGAGGAGTCGCCCCAGGCGTGGCAAGTGCAGAAGATCCGGGACAATCTGGTCCAGATCGCCCTTGAGGCGCAGGATGCCGGGTTCAGCCAGCTCCTGGATCTGAACGGCATCACTATTCTCCTCAAGGAGAAACTCTCCGGTCAGGCCACGGCCCAGGGCTTTCTTGAGGGCGGCCTTACCTTTTGCGGCATGCTGCCCATGCGCTCGATCCCCTTTAAGGTTGTCTGTCTGCTGGGCATGAACGACGGGGAGTTTCCCCGGGTGGAGCATCCGCAGAGCTTTGACCTGATCGCCCGCTACCCGAAGCTGGGCGACCGGTCCAAGCGCAACGATGACCGCTATGTTTTTCTTGAGGCCCTGCTGGCCAGCCGCGGGAAATTCCTTGTTTTTTATCAGGGCAATACCCTGCGGGACGGCAAGGAGATTCCGCCTGCCGTGGTGGTGGAAGAGCTGGTGGATTGCCTGGCCGAGAGTTTCTTGCGCGATTCCGGCCCTTCCGGCTCCGCCACTTTTGCCGAGCATCGGAAAAAAATGGCGGAGCGCCTTGTGGTCCGCCATCCCCTGCAGCCTTTCAGCCGGAAGTACTTTTCCGGCGCGGACCAAAGGCTGTGCAGTTTTGGCGCGGAATACTGCCGGGCTGCCCAGACAAAAGAATCAGGGGTACGGCGCAGGCATGCCTTCCTGCCCGCGCCCCTGCCGCCCGTTGCTGCTGACCCTGTCTCGATTTCTCTTGGTGATCTGTCCCGCTATCTTTCGCATCCGGTCCGCTGGTTTCTTGAAAACCGGCTTGGCATTTTTTTGCAGGAGAGAAACCGCGAGTTCCAGGACCGTGAGCCCATCCATCTTGATTCCCTGGAAAAATACCAGTTGAGCCGGGATCTCCTGGCCATGCACGGGGAGGGGTTGGCCAGCCCGGAAATCCTGCTCTCCCGTTGGCGGGGCGAGGGGCGGATTCCTTTGGGTCAGGCTGCCCATGCGGTTTTTGCCGAGATTCGGGATACCGTGCGCCCGATTGTGGAGCAGGTTCTTGCATATGGGCCAGGTCCGGCGGATCGCGAACTGCCTCCTCTGCGCCGTGAAATCCATCTTGCGCAGGATGTTGCCCTGCACGGCGAGTTGCACGGTAGATATCCCTCCGGCCACATCTATTGGACCAACAGCCTGCTCCATGGCAAAATATTGCTGCCGGTCTGGCTGGAGCATCTTTTTCTTTCCGCCGTTGCCCCGACGGATCAGCGCTGTGAAACCACGGTGATCGGCAGAGGAAGCGACAAAGGCACGGCCCAGGTGCTGCGCTTTTCTCCGGTTCCCGAGGCCGCAGGCGTGCTCCATGATCTTGCCTCCCTTTTTGCCGAAGGGTTGAACACGCCTTTGGTGTTTTTCCCTAAAAGCGGCCTCGCCTTTGCCCGGGCCATGTGTAACGCACAAGGGAGCGAGCAAGAAAAAATCATTGGCGCCTGTGCCAAGGCGGAGGAGGAGTATCGCGGCAGCGAATTTGCCCCCGGAGAGGGGGAAGACGCATACTGCCGCCAACTTTTTGGTGAGGCCCTGCCCGTTTCCCCGGGCTTTGTCCTGTATGCGGAGGATAACTCCCCGCCCTTTACAGAGCTTGCCACCCGGATTTTCATGCCCATGCTCAACCATATGGAGGAGTTATGAGCCGGGGTTTTGATCCGCTTCTCATAGCCACCACCGGCGTGCAGCTCATTGAGGCCAGCGCCGGCACCGGCAAGACCTATTCCATCACCTCCCTCTACCTGCGGCTCTTGCTGGAGCGGAGGCTGACCGTGGAGCAGATCCTGGTGGTCACCTTCACCGAAGCGGCCACCGCCGAATTGCACGAACGGATCAGAACCCGGCTGCGCACCGCGGCGCAGGGGTTTCAGGAGCAGGACGGCGGCAATGATCCATTTTTATGCCAGCTTCTGGAGCGCAGCACCGACCATGAGGCGGACCGCCGTTTGCTCGCCCGGGCGGTAAGCGATATCGACAAGGCGGCGGTTTCCACCATCCACGGCTTCGCCCGCCGGGTTTTGCAGCAGCATGCCCTGGAAACCGGTCTGCTCTTCGAGCTGGAGCTCACCGGCGCCACCCAACGGTTGGTGCAGGAGATTGCCGACGATTACTGGAGCACCTTTTTTTACGCCCTGGATCATCGACTGGCGAGCCTGGTGCGACAAGGCGTTTCCCCTGCCCAATTGCGGGGGCTGACCCAGGAAGCGATCCGGCACGGTGATTTTGCCATTGTCGGCGAAGTCCCTTCGGAGGAAGAGCTCTCATCCCTGATGCAGGAGTATTGTCGGCTCTATGTTGAGGCGCGGGATTGCTGGCAGGAGCAACGCGAAGCGCTGGCCCAATATTTTGCCCTGGCGGAGGGGGTGACAAAGCCCTTTAAAACGTTGCTCACCAATGGCCTCTTGGACCGGCTTGCTGATTTTTTCGCCCAGGACGAGCCGGCGGCCATTGGTGTGCCGCGACATACGGAACTGCTTGGCGGGGAAAATATCTTTCAGCCGGAGGGTAAGGTCTTTACGGCCACGGCCCTGAAAAAAGGGGGGACTTCCGACAATCCCTTTTTCGAGGTATGGGGCAGATTGCTTGCCCAGGCCGAGGTTCTGGGCGCAAGCTGCCAAGCGCGGTTTCTTGGTGGGGCGGCGCGCTATATCCGGGCGGAATTGCCCAAACGGTTGCTGGCCGGTCAGCAGCAATCCTTTGACGAACTCCTCACCGGGCTGGACCGGGCTCTGCGAGGTCCACAGGGAGCACAGCTTGCCCAACAGATCCGCAGCCGTTTTCCCGTGGCCCTTATCGATGAGTTTCAGGACACCGATCCGGTCCAGTACCGCATCTTCCGGACCATCTATGGGCAAGGGGGCAAGGAGGCGCTTTTTCTGATCGGCGACCCCAAGCAGGCGATCTACGGTTTCCGGGGCGCTGATATCTATGCCTACCTGGAGGCCGCTGGTCAGGCGGAAGCTGAAAAACATACGATGACCACCAACTGGCGGGCCGACCGGAAGATGGTCGCCGCGCTGAACGCTCTTTTCGGCGGGCTGGCCCACCCCTTTGTCGATGGCCGGATCAGCTACGCCCAGGTTGCTGCGCGGCCCGGGGCTGAGGATCTCTGGCAATCCCCGAGCCTCGGCTCATCCCCTCTGCAGTTTCTCACCCTGCCTGAGGGACTCTGCGGAGTCAAGGGGAAGCGTCTGATCAAGAAACAGCTTCTTGCCCTGATCCCCGATCTGGTGGCCGGGGATATCGCCGGGTTGCTTGCCGGGGATACGAGGATCGGGGAGCGCTCCGTTCGGGCCGCAGACATTGCCGTGCTGGTTCGCACCAATACCCAGGCCGCGGAGATCCAGAGAGCATTGCGGAGCAGGGGCGTCAACGGGGTGCTCCAGAGCAAGGCCAGCGTCTGGGCCAGTACCGAAGCGCAGGAGTGTCTGCGTCTTCTCGTGGCGGTGGCAGAGCCGGGCAACGAACAATTGCTCCGCAAGGTTCTGGCCACCACGATGCTCGGCTTTACCGGAAATGATCTGGATCGCCTCAACCAGGCGGAATCGGAGCTCTACGCACTCATGGGGCGCGTAGCTGCCTGGCAGGAGGTCTGGCGGAAAAACGGGGTCATGCGGATGCTGCTGGCGGCCTGGCAGGAGCATTCCGTTACCGAACGGCTGCTCGTGCTGGAGGATGGAGAGCGGAGACTGACCAATCTGCGGCATCTTGGTGAACTGCTCCAGGAGACGGAGAGCCGGAACCATTTCAGCCCGGAGATGCTGGTGGCTTGGCTCAGCCAGACCATTACCGCGGGCGAGAGTGGCGAAGAGGCGGAACTGCGGCTGGAAAGCGACGAGGATGCCGTGCAACTGGTGACCATCCACCGCAGCAAAGGGCTTGAGTATCCGATTGTTTATTGCCCCTATCTCTGCCTGGGGGGAGGCGGCACCTCCAAGCAGCCCTTTGTCTCCCTCCATGATCCGGAGGTCGGCTGGCAGGGGAGGATCGTCCTTTTTCCCGATGATGCGGCCCGGGCTCTGGCGTCTGGCGAGCGCTTTGCCGAAGAGCTGCGTCTTGCCTATGTGGCCATGACCCGGGCCCGGCATGGCTGTCATATCTTCTGGGCGCCGGTCTCCGGGTACGACAACAGCGCGCTGGCCTGGCTCCTGCATGGCGATCAGGCCGAGCCGGAAACAGCAAGCCCGGAGGGTGTGCAAGAGCAGCTCAAGGGATGCACCGGTCAGGAGCTGCTGGCCAGGCTGCAGGCTCGGGCCAAGACGAGTGAAGGCTGGCAGGTCCGGCCGTTGCACCTGGGTTCGGATTCGATTGGCAAAGCAGCCAAACCGGATGTCCCTCCGCCCTTAGCCTGCCGGGTTCCGGGCCGCACGCCCAAACAGGTCTGGCGGATCGGCAGTTTCTCCCATCTCACCGCCCAGTCCGGCCATGACTTTGAACAACGGGAGCCGGAAGCCGGGGCAGAGGGTTTGGCGCAACCTCCGGATATGGAGAGTGCTTCCGTTTCCCAGCTTCCGTTGGCCCAGTTTCCCAAGGGGCCGGTGGCCGGGAATTTTTTTCACTCGCTCTTTGAAAAAATTTCTTTCCAAACGGAGAGTCCCGCGCAATTGCGGGAGCAGGTGCAAGAACAGCTTAGGTTTTACGGCTATCCCGAACTGTGGCTTGCCCCGGTTTGCCAGGCCTTTGGCGAGGTTCTTAAAACCCCCCTGCGGGCAAGGGATGTTTTTTGCCTTGCGGATATCGGCGACGATCAGCGACTCATCGAGATGCCTTTCACCTTTCCGGTGGGCGCAGGGTTGGGCGAGGACGCCAGTCTGTCCGCCGAACTCCTGACCCGGCCGTTTATCGATCATCCCCAGGGAATTCCCGTCGGGTATGCCGAGGCTTTGCGCGCCTTGCGCTTCATCCCCCTGCGCGGTTTTCTCAAGGGGTTTATTGATCTGATCGGCGTTTTTGAGGGCAAATGGTATCTGTTTGACTACAAGAGCAACCATCTCGGCGTCAGCCGGGATGATTACGCCCGGGAGAAACTGCCGGCGGCCATGGCCGACCATCACTATTTCCTGCAATACCACATCTACACCGTGGCCCTGCACCGCTATCTGAGCAGCCGCTTGCCCGGCTATGCGTACGACCGGGATTTCGGCGGGATCATGTACCTGTTTATCAAGGGGATGCACCCGGACTTTGGGCCGGAATTCGGGGTGTTTGCCGACCTGCCGCCCCTGGCCCGCATCGAACAGCTCTCGGAGATATTTGAGAGTCTGGCAGGGGAGGGCGCATGATCAGGGAGATTGAACAGCTCATTGCTAACGGGATGCTGGATCAGTTCGACCGTTATTTTGTCAGAACCCTTCAGCGATTGGCACCCACCGCAACCCCCAGGGCCCTTGTCCTCGCCGCCCTTGCCCGAAAAGCGGTGGGCAATGGCCATGTCTGCCTTGATCTCAATCGGCTGCTGGCTGGAGCCCCTGAAAAAAGTCCCCTCCCCCCCCGCGGGGGAGGGTTAGGGAGAAGGGGAACCAGCGATGAACCCGGCAGCTCGCCACTTCACCCACCCCCCGCCCCCCTCCCGTCGAGGGAGGGGGAGTCAACGCCTTCGCTTGCAGAGCTGATCGCAGAGCTTCAGGTAAGCCCCCTGGTGAGCCGGGATGGCACTCTGGCCCCGCTGGTGCTCGAAGGTGCGCGCCTCTATCTGCAACGGTACTGGCGTTACGAGGAGGAGCTTGCCCAAGAGATTCGGGCCAGGGCCGCACGCCCGGTAGCAGTGCAAGAGGATCTGCTCGAATCCTGCCTTGCCCAACTTTTCCTCGGCACGGAACAGGATGGTCAACAACGCGAGGCCTGTGCCGGGATCTTCCGGGAGCGTCTGGGGTTGATCACCGGCGGGCCCGGCACCGGCAAAACCACCCTGGTCGCGAAATATCTTGCCCTGCTCCTGCTGTATGCCAAGGCTTCGGAGGAACCGTTGCCGCGCATCCTGCTGCTTGCCCCCACCGGCAAGGCAGCGGCCCGGCTCACCGAATCCCTGCAGAAAAAGGCCGGAGAATCGTCCTTGCCGCAGGAGCTGGTTGCGGCCCTGCCCACCCAAGCGGCGACCATCCATCGCGCCTTGGGCTACCGACCCGAGCATCCGACCACCTTCCGCCATAACCAAGAGAATCCCTTGGCCTGCGAGGTGGTGGTGGTCGATGAGGCGTCGATGATCGACGTGGCCCTCATGGCCAAGCTCTTTGCCGCGGTCATGCCCACGTCCCGGCTGGTCCTGCTCGGCGACAAGGACCAGCTCGCCTCGGTGGAGGCAGGGTCCATCCTGGGGGATATCTGCGGCGCGGTCTTGGACAAGGGGGTCGGGTCCGGGGGAAATCCCCTGGCCCGGTGCGTTGTCCGGCTTACGGAAAGCTACCGTTTCTCCCCGCAGGAGGGGATCGGCGCCCTGGCTTGTGCAATACACTCCGGAAATCCGGAGGCCGCCGTTTCCATAGCGCAGCAGGGTTCGCCGGAGGTCAGTCTGCTGCCGCCTCTGGTGCATGGTGATCCGGCCCATCCCCTGGCGGAGATGATCCTGGCCGGATACCGCCCCTTTCTGGAGGCTGCCGACCCCCTTGCGGCCCTGACGCTGTTTGAGCGATTCCGGCTGCTCTGCGCCCACCGGCTTGGGCCGATGGGCGTCTCCTCGTTGAACCGCTACGCGGAAAAGGTTCTAGCCCGCCACCGGCTGATCGAGCCGACCGGGCCGTGGTACAAAGGACGGCCCGTGCTGATCCAGGCCAATTCATACCCCTTGCACCTTTTTAACGGCGAGACCGGCATCCTCTGGCCCGGGGAAGATGGCGAGGGGCTCAAGGCTTTTTTCTTTGCGGAAAACCGTGCGGAGGTTCGCTCCTTTTCCCTGCGCCAGTTGCCAACCCACGAAACAGCCTTTGCCATGACCATTCACAAGAGCCAGGGGTCTGAATTCGACCGGGTTGGGCTGGTTCTGCCCGGGGAGGAGTCGGCCCTGTTGAGCAGGGAACTTCTTTATACCGGCATCAGCCGTGCCCGGCGTCAGGTTGTTCTGGTCGGGCGGTCCCAGGAGATTGAGGCCGCAGTGGGCAGACAGGTGGAACGGGCCTCGGGACTTGGAGAAAAATTGACAGCCTGAATGGGATTTTCCGGCCACAGTGGAGAACGAAAAATCATTCACCCTTGTCTTGGTAAATAAGACATGGTTCACCGTCAGCATCGTTATTATCGTGGCGCTTATTATTCTTTTTCTGCTTCTCGCCGCCAAGACCAATATCCTTCGCGATGTCGGCCCGAATCCCGATGTTGGGAGAAAGCCTTACAGCCTCGCCCTCGTACAGATGGCCGTCTGGTTCTTTGCTATCATGACGTCATGGCTGCTGCTCTACGTTGTACGGCACAGCTTCAATACGATTTCCGATACGCTTGTTCTCCTAATGGGCATCAGCGCAGGCACCGGGATTGGAGGTGTGGCTATCGATACGAACCGGTCGAGACCTGCGAAACAATCGCAGGGTTTCATAAAGGATATCGTTTCAGACGACTACGGCGTCAGTTTTCACCGGTTTCAGATCTTCGCCTGGACAATTGTCCTGGTTGCGGTATTTATTCGACAGGTAACTGCATACCTGGCCATGCCGGAGTTCAATTCTTCCCTTCTCGTTCTGATGGGGATAAGCTCCGGAACCTACCTGGGAGTTAAGGTGACAGAAAAACCCGTAGAAAATGGGGGATAAAAAGGGCATCCGTGAACTTGGAGGGGAATTGACATGTGCCCCATCTGCCCATTTCATCTGTATAAGGTAGGGGGGGAGTGGAGAGACCTTGAAAAGTTTTCAGGGTAAAAAAACATCCAGTTAGACGTGATCCTCGATACCTATCCCAAGTAATACCCGGAATCCCGTGGGCAGGAGCCCGGGCTAAAAGCGCACCTGGTTGCGGCCGTTTTCCTTGGCGGCATAGAGCATTTCGTCTGCAATGGTGATCATCTCTTCCAACGATTCCTTTGCCTCCACGCACAGGCCGATGCTGACCGTAATCCGGATCTTTTCTCGCCCGAGATCCATCGTGGTTTGGGCGATATTTTCTCGAACACCGTTAAAAATTTCGTGGATGCTATCCCCGGCCATATTGACCGCCAGGATACAGATTTCTTCCCCGCCATAGCGGCAGACGATGTCCGTTTCGCGGAAGCGGCGCAGCAGCACGGCGCCGAGATTCTTGAGCACCAGATCACCAGCGTCATGGCCGTGGGTGTCATTGACCTTTTTGAAGAAATCGATATCCAGTAGGGCAATGGCCACCTCAATGTGCCCGCGCTTGGCGCTGGCCAGGAGTTTTTTGCCCATTTCGAAGAAGTAGCGGCGGTTGTAAAGGCCGGTGAGGTAATCCCGGTTCGAGCTTTCCTTGATCTGCCGGATATATTCGAGCAGATCCATGTTCTGGTTCACCCGGCAGTAAAATTCCTCGGTGGAAAAAGGCTTGCTCAGAAAGTCGTTGGCTCCGTTCTTGATGAACTGCGTGGAGATGGTTTTGTCGTCGGTGCCGGAAAGGCCGATGATGGCCAGTTCATCCTTGGCGTGACGGTGCCGGATCTCCTTGGTCAGTTGCAGACCGGTCATTGTGGGCATGTCGTTGTCGGTGATCAGGAGTTTGATGTCCGGATGCTGCTCAAGAATGGGCAGGGCCTCCTCGCCGTTTCCCGCCTCATATACGCAGAAGCGATGGATGGTCAGCATATTGCTCAGCTCAAGCCGCGACGAGCGCGAGTCGTCCACAACCAACGCCTTGACCCCGCTGTTGTTGGCGATGCGCCGGACAAGTCCAAGAAGATAGTCGATGCTCTGAGGGTTTTCCTTGAGGACATAATCGACGATCATCTTCTGCCAGAGGGTATCCCGTAGTTTCTGGTTGAATCTGCCTGCGAAGATGATCGGTGGAATGTTGCGGGTCAGAACATAGTCCACCACCTCGTTGCCCGAGGCGTCCGGCAGGGTAAGGTCGAGGATGGCCAGGAAAAATTGATTCCGCTGATCCGCGATGAGGCGTCTTGTCTCGGCAAAGGACGTTGCCAGGGAAACGGAGAGGGCGAGTTGCGCTTCTATCTTGTCTTTTACCATCAATCCGAGGGATTTGCTGTCTTCCACCAGGAGGAGCTGGCGGCTGTTCGTTTTTTCTTTCATCCCTCAACCTTCACAAAAGCCCGATCTCGATGAGCATACCCTTGGCCGCGGCAAACAGCGCATCCTTGCCCGATTCGCTTCTGGCCTCGACGTAAAAGCGTACCTTGGGCTCGGTGCCGGACGGCCTGATCATCAGCCAACTGTTGTCGTCCAGGATCATTTTTCTGCCGTCAATGGTGATTACTTCGGTGATTTTCCTTGGTTGCCCGCCAATATCAAGCACTGTTCCAACCGCATATTTTTCCAGTCCGGCAAGGGTGTCCAGCAGCGCCTTACCCTGCCGGCTCACCTCAACCCCGCCCCTGGCCGGGTAGTAATAGCCGTATTCCGCTTGGATCTCGCGCAGATAGTCGCCAAGATTCTTTTTCAGGGTGAGCATCATGTCCAGGGCGAGAAGCAGGCCGATGTAAGCGTCTTTTTCCGGGGTGTGCCCGATGACCGAGATGCCGTCGGACTCCTCAAAGCAGACCAGGGCTTTGCCGATGACCGGCTTGAACTCCTTGAACCCGACCCGGGGTTCGAAAATTTCTTCGTGCAACCCCTTGGCAATGGCGTTTGCGAAATTGCTGGTCGCGACGTTCTTTGCCACCAGACCATGCTTTCCCTTTTTTTCATGCAGATAATGAAAGGCCATGGCTCCGAAAAGGTTCATGTCCAGCTCGATGGCGCCATCGCTGAAACGGATGCGGTCGGCGTCCGGATCGATGATGACCCCGAGCTTGAGCGGTTCCGGCCTTTTGCGCAGGGTGGCCAGTACCTGCTGCATGTTTTGCGAGGAGGGCTCCGGCGAGACTCCGCCGAAGGTGGGGTCGGGCTGGTCCCGTAACACAATGAGCCTCTCCGAGGGCTGATTGCCGAATAGGGCGCGCATGTGCACCCGGCTGGCGCCATGAACGCAGTCGACCACGACCACGCAGTCCGAGGCACCACGAAGGGTTGCCAGTATGCCGGGGTAATCCAAGCCGTGCTTGGCTGCCCCTCTGGCGACCAGCTCCTGCCAGCAGGCCAGGGCGTCGCATTGTTTCACCAGGGTCGCATCCGGAGCCAACACGGGAGCGGTGCCCTTGGCGATGAGCTGCCGCCCATTTTCCGTGATGCGGCTGGTCACCTCGGAAGCGGCCGGACCCGCATCGGCGGCATTGAACTTGAACCCGGCATATTCCAGCGGGTTATGGCTGGGGGTGAGATTTATCGAAAAGGCCGCATCTAACATGAGAACCGCGGCGGAAAGGGTGCCGGTCGTCGCCTCATGGGCATAGTGAACGGTGATGCCGTTGCTGGTCAATACTTCGACAACCCGCTGGGCCAGGAGGCTGCCGCCGAACCGGTTATCAAAGCCGACCACCGCGCCCCGGTGCTGCGCCTCGCTGAAGCTGCGCACCCCCAGGGGGGCGGCCAGGGAATTGTCCTGGTCCAGGCCGCGGTACATGGCAACTATGGCCTGGGTAACCAGGGCCACGGAGTGCAGGGAGAAATCCTTGCCGATGATCCCGCGCCAGCCGGAGGTGCCGAAGGAGATCTCCTTGTTCGGTGGATTGGTGTTGGTCCGTATTTCATCCTCCACCAGGGCATATGCTTTGGCGATGGCCTCGCCTGCCTGTTGGAAATCTTGCGAGTCAGGAGCGGCGCTGTTTTTCAGGGACACCAGTTTTTTGATGAGGCCGAAATAGTCGCTGGCCGCATGGTTGCCTGGCGCGAGATGTTCAGCAAAAAAACGTTCGATGTCTTGGTTGATCATGGGCAGACCTTTGGCTTGCTGGAAGAAGGAAAGGAATAAAAAAAATCAGGCATGGATACATTATGTTATACTATGCGCATATGTGCTGAGCAACGGGTCATTTTTTTGGAGTTTGCGCAGGTTTCGATTGACCCGCAAGGCAAGATTCGCTATACATTGCTGGCGTGATGACCGTCGCAAATCAATGTATTTTTCAGTGCGTTCCACGTCCTGAACTTTTAAATAAATAATTAGGGAGCAGAACACAATGGGTAAACATGATGAGGCTTTCATTCTCTGGTTTGATGATATCGGCATCGAGGATGTCCCGCTGGTTGGCGGCAAAAACGCATCTTTGGGTGAAATGCATCAGAAGCTTACCTCAAAGGGTGTTGATGTTCCGAACGGTTTTTCCATTACAGCCTATGCTTACCGCCATCTGCTGAAAACCGCCGGTATCGCCCAGGCCATTGAAGATGCCTTGGCTGATCTTGATACCCATGATCTGCGCAATCTGCAGGCCCGCGGCGAGAAAGCGCGTAATATTATCCGTACCGCCGAGTTCCCCGATGATCTGCGTTCGGCTATTCTTGAGTCGTACAAGAAGATGGAAGAGATGTACGGCCCCAGTGTTGACGTGGCCGTGCGTTCTTCCGCCACGGCCGAGGATTTGCCGGACGCCTCCTTTGCCGGCCAGCAGGAAACCTATCTGAACATCCGCGGCCCGGAGCAGCTTATCGACGCCTGCCGCCGCTGCTTTGCCAGCCTGTTCACCGATCGGGCCATCTCCTACCGGCACGACAAGGGCTTTGGCCAGTTCGACGTCTATCTTTCCATCGTGGTCCAGAAGATGGCGCGCAGCGACTCCGCCTCTTCCGGCGTCATGTTTTCCATCGATACGGAAAGCGGTTTCGAGGATGCGGTCTTTATCACCGGCGCCTGGGGTCTGGGAGAAACCGTGGTCCAGGGTGCGGTCAATCCCGATGAGTTTTACGTGTTCAAGCCGACCCTCAAGCAAGGCAAGCGTCCCATCGTCGGCAAGACCATCGGCAGCAAAGAAATCAAGATGATCTACGACAACGATCCCAAGACCGAAGAGCCGGTAAAAACGATCAACACTACGCCGGAAGAACGCGGCAAATATGTGATCAACGACGATGAAATTCTCCAGCTTGCCAAATGGGCCTGCATTATCGAGGATCACTACGGCAAGGGCATGGATATCGAATGGGCCAAGGACGGCGACGGGGTGAACGTCGGCACCGGCAAACTCTTTATCGTGCAGGCCCGTCCCGAAACCGTGCATTCCCAGACTTCCAAGGGTTCCATCGAAACTTACAAGCTGAAGGAAAAAGGCAAGGTTTTGGTTGAAGGTTTGGCGGTCGGCACCAAGATCGGCCAGGGCGAGGCCAACGTCATTGCCGCCGTGGTCGACATCCACAGCTTTAAGAAGGGCCAGGTCCTGGTTACCGACATGACCGATCCTGACTGGGAGCCGATCATGAAGATTGCTTCGGCCATCGTCACCAACCGTGGCGGCCGGACCTGTCATGCCGCCATTATCTCCCGTGAGCTGGGCATCCCCTGCGTCATCGGTACCGGCGACGGCTCCAAGAAGATAAAGAACGGCCAAAACATCACCGTTTCTTCGGCAGAGGGCGAGAAGGGCATTGTGTATGAAGGGCTGCTGAATTTCGAAATCGATCGGCTCGACCTTACCAACCTGCCCAAGACCAAGACCAAAATCATGATGAACTTGGCCATCCCGGAGAAGGCTTTTTCCGAGTGCCAGATTCCCAATGACGGCGTTGGCCTGGCCCGCGAGGAGTTCGTCATCAACTCCCATATCGGCATTCATCCGCTGGCCCTGTTCAACTACGAAGAATTGAAGAAGTCCTCTGATCCGGAAAAACAGGCGGTGGTAAGGGTGATCGACAAGAAAACCACCGCGTATACGGATAAGAAGCAGTTCTTTATCGACAAGGTTGCCGAGGGCGTGGGCCGTATCGCTGCGGGTTTCTATCCCAAGGATGTCATTGTTCGCCTTTCCGATTTCAAGTCCAACGAATACGCCAACCTCACCGGCGGCACTTTTTACGAGCCGCACGAAGAGAATCCGATGATCGGCTGGCGCGGCGCTTCCCGTTATTACGATCCCAAGTACCGGCCGGCCTTTGAGCTGGAGTGCAAGGGGCTGCTCAAGGCCCGTAACGACATGGGGCTCACCAACATCAAGCTGATGGTGCCTTTCTGCCGTACCCCCGAGGAGGGCAAGAAGGTCATTCAGGTCATGAAGGAATGCGGTTTGGTTCAGGGCGAGAACGGGCTGGAGTTGTACGTAATGTGCGAAATTCCCTCGAACGTCATTCTGGCCGATGCCTTTGCCGACATCTTCGACGGCTTCTCCATCGGCTCCAATGACCTGACCCAGCTCACCTACGGTCTTGACCGCGACTCGGGTCTCCTTGCCGGTCTCGCCGACGAGCGCGATGCTGCGGTCAAAGAGATGATCAAGATGGTTATTGCCACTGCCAAACGGCGGGGGCGCAAGATCGGCATCTGCGGTCAGGGCCCCTCGGATTTCCCCGAGTTCGCCACCTTCCTGGTCGAGTGCGGGATCGACTCCATGAGCCTGATCCCCGACACTGCGGTCAAGACTCGTTTAGCCGTGGCCGCCAAGGAGAAGGAGATGGGGATTACCCCGTAAGTTTCGCTGAAGTTGGAATCATAAAAAAGGGGCCCCGCTTGATTGCGGAGCCCCTTTTTTTATGGTGTGTTTCGCCGGAATCTCCCCTGTGGCGGGGCAGATTTTTATTTCAATTCTTTCAACCGTTTCTGGGCCATTTCAAACTGTTCGCTTTTGGGGTAATCGGCAAGAAGCTTGTTGTAAACGATCTTGGCAGTCTCCTTTTCGGAGAGCTTTTCAAATGCCTGCCCCTGTTTAAAGAGTGCAGCCGGGGCCTTGTTGCTTTTGGGGTAATCGGCGATCACCTTTTGATACTCAAGGATGGCCAGCTCGAATTCTTTCTGCTGAAAGAGGCACTCCCCTAGCCAGTACCGTGCATTCGGGGCCAGAGGCGCGGTCCGGTTTTTCTCCAGGTAGCTCGAAAAGGCGTTGTACGCTTCCTTGTATTTATTCGCCTTGTACGCGGCAAGCCCTTTATTGTAGAGGGTGTCGCTGGTGTTTGTTTCCGCATCCTGCGCCGCGGTTTTGGCTGGTGCAGGTTTTGATGTTTCTTCCTGCTTTGCCGCTTCTTCGGTGTGGCCGGGTTTTTTCTTGGTTTGTTCCGGTTCGATGGTCCGCGGGCCGTTGGCCAGGTCAGCTTTTTTGCGTGCCTCTTCCGCGGTTTTGGCGGCAGCGGCGGCACGTTCCGCTGCTTCTTTAGCGCGGTTTTCCTGGATGCGGCTGAAATCATCGGAAACCGTGGCAACCTGGGCATTGACGCCGGTCACCTTGCTGTTCAGCTCCGCCACCTGGCTCCGCAATTGCTCAAGCTGGCTGTTGGTATTTTGTTTCAAGGCGGCGTGTTCATCCTGAATTCGCTTTGCCTGGATATTTCTTTCCTCAACCCGCGCTTCAAGCTGCAGCAAGCGCGATTTGATCTGCTCGAATTGACTCGCCAGTTCAGCCTGGGAACCGCGCTGGTTTTTCATGGCGGTGAGGGTGTTTTCCATATCCGTGATTTTTGAATCCGCGGTGCGGAGCCTCATGTCAAGGCCTCGGACATCTTTTTCAGCGGCGCATTGCATGAGAAGGGGGGAAAGACACAGGGCAAGAACAATATTGGTCACTGATCGGTTCATCGGTCTGTCTCCTGGCAGAATATAACGCTTGGTATCCAAGGCTGACTAATCATTTTTCCGCATTTAGCCGCGGGTCCGGATACATATGCCGTATTTGCGCTTTCGTTAGCAGGGCTATTTTTTTTGCAACGGCTTACAAATCTTGCCGCGGGGACCATTGCGGGTTGGATTGCGCGCCCCTGAGATTGAAAAGCGGGCGAAGTCCCATGCCGTTTTTAAAGATGACGCATATTTCCTCTTTATTGTTCCGTTTTCTTGAAAAAACGATTTGCCGGCCATCGGGAGACCAACTGGGCGACTCATGATTGCCTGCTGTTTGCGTCAACTGGACCGGAGTTCCTCCTTCAGGCTTGATCATCAGAATATGGGTGCTGCCATTTATTCTGCCCGTATAGGCGATCCAATCTCCCTTGGGAGACCAGCTCGGAGTGCTGTTCTCGTTGCCAAGGTAGGTTATCCGCTGCACGGATTTGGTGGCCACGTTCATGACGTAAATTTGCGGGGTGCCGCTTCGATCGGAAACAAAGGCAAGCTTTTTCCCGTCCGGCGACCAGGTGGGGGAGACGTTGACGCCCTCGCCGTTGGTCAGTCGCCGCAATTCTTTACCGTTGATATCAATGAGATAGATGTCCGGATTGGATGATTTACTGAGGGTTACGGCCAGAACGCTGCCGTCCGGTGCCCAGGCCGGCGCCATGTTGAGGCCTTTCTGGTGGGAGATGGCGCGGGTGGTTTTGAGGGTGCTCAGCGCGGTGATATAGAGATTGGGGTTGTTCCGGTGGTATGAGGTGTAGGCGAGCCATTTGTTGTCAGGGGAGAATTTGGGAGAGACAGCCAAGTATTCATGCTGGGTTACCTGACGGACGTTATCGCCAAGGACATCGGCAAGCCAGATCTCCTTGTGCCCGGACGACGTGGAAACGAAAGCGATCTGGCTCTGGCTCACCCCGGGTTCCCCGGTGAGCTGGGAAATGACTTCATCGCAGAATTTTTTTACGCTTTGCTGATGCTTGCTGACCGGAGTCTGGTAACGGCGGCCAAGAATCATGCGGCCGGATTGAATTTCATTGAGGCGCAGTTCCAGCACAAGTCCGTCCGCGGTCATTTCATATTGGCCGAGGATCGTGAATTCCGTGCCGAGAGCAGCCCAGTCCCAGGTCTGGGCGCCACCGTAGGCAGCGGGATCGATTATATTCACAAACCCGTGAAAGGCCAGGGCCCGGCTCAGGAGATCCGCCATCTTCTTGCCGCCGTCATGGATGGTGCCCGGTTGTTTTTTGTCGACAAAATATGGAACCGCGATGTTCACCTTGCGGACGTTGGCAGAGGTGATATCCAGATAGACTATGGCCTCCGCCGGGCGGACGGAGCCGAGCAACAGGGTGAGGCAAAGAAGGATCATGCCCGATGCGGAAGCGAAGATGCTGTTTCGCTTGGCAAGGGCATGGTGCGCCTTGCCAAGGGTTGCGGCGTGGTCCGCTGGTGGATTTTCAGTCTTTTTCGTCCAAATGTTTTTCATTAAAAAATCCATGTTATAAAACTTCTCCTGGTCTGAATTTCAGGCCGATTTCCATTTCTGACTGGTTGATGCCGATGGGGAATGGCGGGAGCGGTGAAGAGAGCTTCAGCGTTTTTTCAACAAATTGATTGAAAAAGATATTGTCTGATTTTTTCTTGAAAGAGCTTTCAACAATAACACCATCGCGCCTGACCCGGATAATGACGATGGCCTCGATGTTATCCTTCCAGTTTTGCAGGTCCGGCAGGGCCCAATGCTCATGGATCTGGTTGTTCACGGCCAGCAGGTAGCGGCGGAGATTTTCATCGACCATGATTCCGCTGCCGCCCGCGCCGCTCCCTGTGCCACTGCCTGCCTGAGTCGAGGCCGTGGAGCCTGTCCCCGTCCCGGCCGCGGCTTTACCGGCGGCAAGCTGCTGGTTTGCCTTGAGGTTTTGTTTTATCAGGTCAACCGCGCTTTTTGCTTTTTTGTCCGCATCGGCCTTGGCTTTTTCCGCTGCGTCCCGGGCCTTTTTCGCATTGTCTTCGGCGAGCAGTTTGTCTCGCAACAGCTTTACCTTGTCAACGTCTGCTTTTTCCTTTGTTTTTATCGGTTTCAGCGAAATGGCGTCCTTGGCGACCGCCGGCGGTTCTGGCGCCGGCGGTGTTTTTTGTGGCGGCGTGGGCTTTGTTGGCTCAGGCACAGCCACGGGCGGGCTGGGTTCCGCCTGGGGGGCGGTGGTTGCGGCTTTGCTTGGTGCCGCCGCCGGAGCAGGTCCGCCGAGATCCTCCACGGAAAAAAGGTTGACCGTATACACCTCCGGTATTTTTCGTTGGAAGTGCAGGAAATTTGGAGCAAAAAGCCCGAAAAGCACGAAGCAAACATGCACGGTAATGGTCAAAAACAGGGGTTTTTGCCATTGGTTATCAGGCAGCTCGGATGTCGGCGGACGAAAAGGCACGGTGTATATGCTATTTTTTGGGTTTGTCGATTTCGGGCTGGGTTATCATCCCGAGTTTGTCAAAACCAACGGCCTTGATGTCGGACATAAGAGAAACCACGACACCGTAAGGGACTTCTTTGTCGGCCCTGAGCAGGACCGCATCATTCGTGCCTTTTTTGGCAAGAGCGGCCAGTTCTTGTTTGATGGCGGCCTGGGTGCCTTTGGTATTGTTGAGCAGGAAATCTCCTTTTTTCGTAATCGTCACAATGATGGGGGTCTTTTCCTGTTGCAGGGGTTTGGCGGTTGTTTCCGGCAGATCGATGTCAACGCCCTGGGTCATCATGGGGGCGGTGATCATGAAAATGATCAGCAGCACAAGCATGACGTCCACCAGCGGAGTGACGTTGATATCCGAAACAAGCCGTTTTTTGCAGTTGCCGTCTTCGACCGGACCCATGGCGAATTCCTGTAAACCGTAGTTTGAAAAAAAATATATGGTGCAATGCCGTGATCGGCGGAAGTAATCGTAACGAAGTGACAAGAACTGACAGCAGCGTTTTGTCACGGTTCCCAATGCGTATTAACTCTGGCGGGAGATGAAATCCCTTTCCACGAGGTTCAAAAAATCAACGGAAAAGCTGTGCATCCTGCTTTCGATTTCCGCCATCTGGTTGGAGTAATAATTGTAAAAAACAACGGCGGGGATGGCCACGGCAAGGCCTGCGGCCGTAACGACCAAGGCCTCGGAAACACCGGGCGCCACAACGGCCAGCGAAGCTGAGCCGCGCTGGCCTATTTCATGAAAAGAGGTCATGATGCCCCAGACCGTCCCGAAAAGACCGATAAAGGGGGCGGTGCTGCCGGTGGTGGCCAGAAAAGGAAGCGACTGGGACAGCCTGGCGGATTCGAGATTTTCCGCTTTGCGGAGCGCCCTTTTCAGGGGCTCCATGCCGGCAAGGCGTGTCTCCAGGGTTTCATCGGCGGCACGGGAGGTCGCTGTTGTTTTGCCGAGCTTCTGGAGTTCATGGTAGCCGGTCCGGAAGATGTTCGCCTCCGGACACAGGGAGAGGTTGTTGGCGAACCTGAGGGCTTCGGAAAGATTCTTGCTCTGCCAGAAGGTTTCCAGGAATTCTTCGCTTTCCATTTTCGCCTTTTTGTACAGGGAAAATTTCTGGAACACAATGAACCACGAGTACAGGGAGAACCCCAGGAGCATGATCATGACAAATTTGACCGTGAGTCCGGCCTCAAGAAACATTGAAATAATATTAAGCTCACCCACTTGCAGTCATCCTCTTTAGGTTAATTTGGTTGAGATCTGAAAAACATACATTCATGCAAGAATGCACATCGATGGAGCAGCCGGGCTGATCCTTGGCCGAGGAATGGGATGTGACGCGGTGACATTCCGGTGGATTGCATCCCCGAAGATTCCCGCTACTTGTAATTTTTTTTGCGCATCTTGTCAATGGAACTCATTAATGATAGCCGGGTTTTTCAAGAAAATTTCGTGGAAAACCCAAGGGAGTTCCACCGTGAATATTTTTGACATCATCCGGCAAAAAAGGTATTAAATTCCGGTTGAGCATCGTCGGGACGGCGGCGGGCGGTGTTGCCCGCTTGAGCAGGAGTCCGTTTCGTTTCCGGATACATTTTGCAGGATAGTCCCATGAAAGAAATCAAGGTTGGTTTGCTGGGTTTTGGCACAGTCGGCAGCGGTTTAGCAGAGGTTCTGTTGCAGCAGGCCGAGCGGCTGCGGCGGAAAACAGGCGCCTCCATCCGGTTGTGCCGGGTTGCGGATATCCGTCTTGAAGCATTGCCCCCGCAATTTAAGGAGGTTGAGCTGGTCCGGGACGCGGACCTGATCTTCAAGGACCCGGAGATCGACATCGTGGTCGAGCTCATCGGCGGGATTGAGCCGGCGAAAACCTTTATTTTGAAGGCCATAGAGCATGGCAAGCATGTGGTCACCGCCAACAAGGCCCTTGTCTCCCAGCACGGCATGGAGATCTTTGAAGCCGCGGCCAGGAAAAACGTCGAGGTCGGCTTTGAGGCCAGCGTCGGCGGCGGCATTCCGGTGATCAAGGCCCTGAAAGAGGGGCTGGTTGCCAACAAGATCCTCTCGATCATGGGCATCATGAACGGGACGGCCAATTATATCCTGAACAAAATGACCGACGAGGGCATGGCTTTTGCCGAGGTGCTGAAAGAGGCCCAGGAAAAAGGATACGCCGAGGCAGACCCCACCTATGATGTCGAGGGAATTGACACGGCCCACAAGCTGGTGATTTTGATGACCATGGCCTACGGCATGCGGATGAGCCTGAGCGATGTCAGCATCGAAGGAATCTCCCAGATCGAGCCCATTGACATCGATTTTGCCCGGGAATTCGGCTACCGCATCAAGCTCCTGGCCATCAGCCGGAATCATGGCGACACCGTGGAGGCCAGGGTGCATCCGACCATGGTGCCGGAAAAGGATCTGCTGGCCAACATCGGCGGCGCCTATAACGGCATCCAGTTCACTGGGGACATGGTGGAGGACATCCTGCTCTATGGCCAGGGCGCCGGCAAAATGCCCACCGGCAGCGCGGTTGCCGCGGACGTGGTCGACATCGCCCGGAACATCCTCTGCAACAGCATCAACCGGGTGCCGTGCCTTGCCTATCTGCCGGAGGAGATCAAGCCCCGGTCCATCACCCCCATGGAGAGCCTGCGCGGCTGTTATTATTTCCGGATGACCGCCATGGACAAGCCCGGCGTTCTCTCCACCATCGCCGGGATTTTGGCGCATCACAACATCAGTATCGAATCGGTTCTCCAAAAGGGCAGGCAGAAAAAGGGCACCGTGCCCGTGGTGATGATGACCTATGAGGCGGAGGAAGCCTCGGTGCGCAAGGCACTGGCCGAGATCGACGCCCTGGATATCTGCACCGACAAGACGGTGAAGATCCGGATCATGAAGGCCCATGCGGAATAGCAACAACATGAAATATATCATTCTGGTCGGTGACGGCATGGGGGATCTGCCCATTGCCGAATTGGGCGGCAAAACCCCCTTGGCGTATGCCAAAACCCCGGCCATGGACAGGATTGCTAGCCAAGGCGAGCTCTGCCTCGTCCGCACCGTGCCCGAGGGGTTTCCCCCTGGCAGCGATGTGGCCAATCTCTCCCTGCTCGGGTATCTCCCGCATGAGTGTTACAGCGGCCGCGCCCCCCTGGAAGCCGCCAGCCTTGGCGTTTCCCTGGCGCCCGGTGAAATTGCCTTTCGCTGCAACCTGGTTACCCTGCGTTTCGAAGCAGATCGGGTGTACATGGAGGATTACAGCAGCGGCCATATCTCCAGCCCGGAGGCAAGAATCCTGATCGAAGGAATCGAGGCGGTTGCCGGCACCGACCGATTGCATTTTTATCCCGGAGTCAGCTACCGGCATCTGCTCGTGCACTCCGGCGAGGTCGGGCCGCTGGTCACCGTGCCGCCCCATGATCATACCGGCCGCGAGGTGACCGAGTTCTGGCAGCGGTACAACCGCATCCCCCATCTGCAGGAAGCCCTGAAAAAAGCGGTGGATTTTCTCGCTGACCATCCGGTGAACCGTGAGCGGCGGGCGGGCCAGCATAATCCCGCCAATGGTATCTGGCTCTGGGGGGAGGGCAAGGCGCCTTCCATGCCGTCCATCAAGGAGCAGTTTGGCGTTGAGGGCGCTTTGATTTCCGCGGTCGATCTGCTCAAGGGCATCGGCGTGTATGCCGGGCTTGAGATCATCAATGTGCCGGGCGCCACGGGATATCTGGACACCAACTATGCAGGCAAGGCCGCGGCCGCCATTGAGGCGCTGCAGGAAAAAGATCTGGTCTTTGTGCACGTTGAAGCGCCGGACGAAGCCGGGCATCAGGGCAGTCTCAAGGACAAGCTCCAGGCCATCGAGGATTTTGACGCGAAGATCGTGCAGCCGATTTTTGCAGCGCTGCTGGCGAGCGGGCATGATTTTCGTCTGGCCGTGGCCATGGATCACTGCACGCCGCTTTCCCTGAGAACCCACAGTTCTGAACCCGTGGCCGTGGCCATTTATGATTCGCGGCCGGGGCGGTCGGGCAGCGGTCTTCCCTATGACGAGCAAAGCGCTGCCAAGGCAGGGGAGCTGCTGGAGGATGGCCGGCAGTTTTTTCTGCGGGTGTTGGGGCGCTGATGGCTGATGCGCGCCTGGACATGCAGGAACCGCTGCATCACCACCGCTGCCGGGTGATTTACGGCGATACGGATTCCGGCGGGGTGGTGTATTATGCCAATTATCTGCGCTACTTTGAGGCGGCCCGCACCGAATTGATGCGGGAACGGGCGATCTCCTACAGGGAGATGGAACAGCAGGGGCTCATCATGCCGGTGGTGGAATGTCATGTCCGGTATAAGGCCTCGGCCCGCTACGACGACCTCTTGCTGGTGGAAACCTGCCTTGTGGAGGTGAAGTCCCGGACCTGCCGCTTTAATTACCGGATTATCCGGGAAAATGACGGGAAAATGCTGGCCCAAGGATATACCACCCACGCGGTGGTCGATTGTGACGGCAGATTGACGAAATTTCCAGAGGCGTTGCTTGCCGCCTTGCGGGATCAGTCCCCGGATGCTGCTTAATCCCTTTATTTTCCTTGACATTCTCTCAATATAGAGTATTATCACAAAATTGACGCGGGGTGGAGCAGTTCGGTAGCTCGTCGGGCTCATAACCCGAAGGTCGTTGGTTCAAATCCAGCCCCCGCTACCATGTAAATGTTAAGGACTTGGCGTAGCTGCCGAGTCCTTTTTTTTGTTGCAGTGTCCTTGGCTGGGTTCAGGCCGGATGCTGTCTTTCGCAGCTCGTTTGGCTGATCGGTAATAAGGGGGGAATATGGCGGCGACCGTTGACGAGGTAACCATCAATTATGAAGAAGACGGGATCGTGGTTGTCAAGGAACTCGAGAAGGTTATCCTGTCCAAGGGCGCCTGGGCCACGATACTGTTTCGCTATCAGCAGTGGGATGCCAAAAAGAATGAATACAGCCCGGACCGGTATTCCATCCGTCGCTATCGCAAGGTGAACGGCGAATACAGCCCGCAGTCCAAGTTCAATATCTCCAGCCCCGATCAGGCGCAAAAGATTGTCGATGCCTTGCAAGGCTGGCTTGCGTAACCTTGATGCGCCTTTGCGCAATCTGTACGGGTGATTCCGGGCAACACCCTTTCTGCCTTGGAACCTCAGGAAGTTTTCATCTTCGCAGGACGTCCTTTATGGTTGGCGGTTTTTGCGGAAACAAGCTATAGTTTTTGACGTACTACTCTTGATTTTCGACGTACAGACGGGTTGAGAGCATGCATATTACGATCAAGACACACCGTATCCGCAACAAAACGATGGTGCTGGCAAACGCCATGCGCCGTTCGCGTGCGACCACGCACTTTGTTGAAAAGTTGCCGAGCCGTTAGGCCACGCGATGAATACTCCCCCTGCAAATACCCCCCGACAAAAGCGGGTTTCCTCTGTACTCCTGCTGTTGCTCATCCTTCTTGGCTGGTGGTTTTTCTTCGTTTACCAGCGACCGGTTCCCACACCCGAGGTCACTCCTGTTGCCGTTACGGCGCGCGGAGATCTCGCGGCCGACGAACAAAGCACCATCGCTCTCTTTCGTTCCGCCTCGCCGGCGGTGGTCTATATCACCAATATCGAGGTCCGGCGGAACATCTTCAGTCTCAATATCCACGAGATTCCTCAGGGAACTGGCTCCGGCTTTGTCTGGGACAAGCAGGGAAGGGTAGTGACCAACTATCATGTCATCGAGTCTGCCAGCAGGGTCGAGGTCACCCTGGCGGATCGTTCCACCTGGCAGGCCACCCTGGTGGGTGTTGCTCCGGACAAGGATCTGGCGGTGCTGCAGATTTCGGCGCCGGCGGAGAAACTCTCCCCGCTCCCTCTGGGTGAATCCCATAATCTGCTGGTGGGGCAGAAGGTTTTCGCCATCGGCAATCCCTTTGGCCTTGATCAGACCCTTACCTCCGGCATTGTCAGCGCTCTTGGCCGGGAGATCCAGTCGGCAACCGGGCGCACCATTCAAGGGGTTATTCAGACGGACGCCGCCATCAACCCCGGCAACTCGGGAGGCCCTCTGCTTGACAGCGCCGGACGTCTTATCGGGGTGAATACTGCCATTTACAGCCCCTCCGGCGGCAGCGCCGGTATCGGCTTTGCCGTGCCGGTGGACGTGGTGGCCGAGGTGATTCCGGAGATTATCCGGCATGGGCGGCTGATCCGGCCCGGTCTTGGCATTGCCGTAGCGGATGACCAGATTGCCAAGCGGATTGGGGTGGCAGGGGTGCTGGTCATGAATATCGAGCCGGGCAGTTCCGCCGAATCCGCCGGACTCCGGGGGACAAGGCGGGTTCGCGGGGAGATCGTCATCGGGGATGTCATTCTCGCCGTTGATGGCCACAAGGTTTTTTCCTACGACGATTTGCGCAATGCCATGGATCGCTACAAGGTCGGGGATGCGGTCACCCTGACCATTGAACGGGAGGAGCGGCAGATACAACTGCCAGTGGTACTGGAAGAGGTGGGATAGCTTTGTGACCTGGTGGACCCGCGCCCTTAAGAGTCTTATCTCCATAAACGAGCAGCGACTGGATTTGTTTCGGGTGTTTCCCGGAATACGACGGTTTCTCGCCGCCCGGCATCATTACGCCTATCTCCGGACCGCCGGCGATATTCTCTTTGCCCTGGTGGTTGTTTCGGGTCTTTTCGGTCCCAAGGATGCGCGGAGCAATGTCGCGGTATTCCTTTCCTGGGGCCTGATCTGGCCCAGCATTGTGCTGAGCTGGTTTTTCGTGGGCAGGATGTGGTGCGGGATCTGCCCTTTCCCCGGGCTTGGCGTCTTCCTGCAACGCCGGGGGATAAGCTTTTCCCTGAGCGTTCCGAAAATCCTGCAGAAATATGGGGTGTACGCCTCGGTTATTCTGCTGGCCCTCATCATCTGGACCGAGGTTGTTGCCGGACTTGACCGGTCTCCGGTGGGCACTTCGTATTTTGTCCTCTCCATTGTTTTCGGCGCGGCGCTGTTCTCGATTTTTTTCCCCGGACAGGCGTGGTGCAGGCATCTCTGTCCTCTGGGCCGCATCAGCGGCGCGGCGGCAACCCTTTCCATCACCGAGTTCAGGCCGGATCACGAAAAATGCCGCGGCTGCGAGACCTTTGCCTGCAAAAAAGGGCTTGCAGGCAAACGGGGTTGCCCGGTGTACCTAGGGGCCTACAATGTCCAGAATAACCTGCATTGTCTCGTCTGCGGCCATTGTCTCCCTTTTTGCGACCGGGACTCGCCGCAACTGCTCCTGCGCAATCCCTATTCGGAGCTGATTCGCAACAAGGGGCGCTACATCACCTGCTCGTATATCGTTCCGTTCCTCATTGGTTCCCAGCTCGCTCGTTTTCTGCGTAAAAAGGAGATCTACACCCAGCTTGCCGACTTCTCCGGCTGGTCGGACGCTGTTCTCTTCAGTCTGTTGCTGTTGATCGGTTTTGCCTTAAGTCTGGCGATTATCCGTTTCGGCGCCCGGTTGTTCGGAATCAATGAGGATCCCCTGTTCGGCAAGTTTTCCCCCATGGTCCCGATTCTGATCCCCATGGCCTTCACCGGGGAGCTTGTCTACCGGCTGGGATATTTTGCCGCGGGGGTGGGCGATTTCATCCCAACCGTCGGGCGTCAGATCGGAGCCGGGTTTCTGGAGAAGTTCTTTTTTACCATCCCGGATTTTCCGGTACAGATCCTTTCCGCATTCTTCATGCTCAACGGTTCCATTGCCGGATGCTATATCCTCTGGCAATTCTGCCTCAATGATTTCGAGGGCCATGTCCGTTTCCGGAACTTTCTCGGGATCAATCTCCTGATTATCGCTCTGCTCATTTTCTATCTGACTGTTATTTTTTAGGAGGTTGGAAATTATTTTCTGCGTTTTTTGGTTAGAAAATAATTTCGTTAACGCACGTATCCCGTGTATCGGGGGGAGACGCCGTTACGCCCCGTGATGCACTTCTTGCCCTTCAAGAGATACGGATGTGCTGTTAACGGTTTTGCTGGGATTGGGTCATAAAGGAGAGCCGTTTGCGTTTGGCAAGCTCCCGCATGTCCATGGCCCGGTCTGATTCATCAATGATCTCCCTGCCCACAATTTCCTCAATGATATCCTCCAGGCTGACCACGCCGGTGACCGAGCCGTATTCATCAACCACCACAAAGAGATGTTTGCGGTGTTCGAAAAATTCGAGCATGACCGTGGTCAACCGCCCGGTTTCCGGGACAAAATGCACGGGTTGCATGAACTCCCGCAGGGTTTTCTCTTCGGCTCCGTGGGTTGCCAAGTTGAACAAATCCTTGCGCAGGAGAATGCCGATGACCTCATCCCTGTTTTTTTCATAAAGCGGAATCCGGCTGTGCATATTGAGCAGCCTCTCGTTGGCCTGCATTGCCCTGGTTACGGTGAGGTCGGCATCGAGCATGAAGGTGACGGTGAGCGGAGTCATGATCTGGCGGACGTTTTTATCCTTGAGATCGAGAATGTTGGTGATGACCCTCCGTTCCTGAAGACTTATCTCCCCGGATCTGTGGCTCTGCCGCGCCAGGGCCTGGATTTCCTGGGCCGAGACCAGGAGGCCGTCGTCCTTGGCCGGGAGAAGCCGGGTGATGGCCTGGATCAGCAGGATGAACGGGGCCAATAATTTTACCATCCACTGGAGGGGATAGGCGATCCAGACCGCCAGTTCCCGGCAGTAGGAAACACCCAGGGTTTTGGGGAGTATCTCCGAGAAGAGGAGAATGGCCAGGGTGAAGAGCGCGGAGAACCAGACCATGTTGTCGGCGCCAAACACCGCGGCGGCCGCGGCTCCGGAGACCGTGGCGCCTGCGGTGTTGGCAATGGTGTTCAGGGTGAGCACCGCGGTGATGGGCCGGTGGATATCCTTTTTCATCTCCATGAGGATCCGGCCGATCTTTTTGTGGCTTCGTCCTGTTATTTCAACATGACTCATCGGCAAGGAGTAGAATGCCGCTTCGCAGAGGCTGCACAGCGCGGAGACTATAATGGCAAAACCGACGGAAAGACATAATTGCAGGATCAAGGGCGCCTCCATTTTTTCCAGGTGGATGGGGTTGGAAATGCGATTGCTGAAACGACCAGCAATCTAATGCAATTATTTGATTCTATCATGCAATTATCATTGCGTAAGGGGTACTCTGTATTATATAAAAAAACATCTCCTTCAATTAACTCCTTACAGGCAAGGAAAGTCGACCCGGACACCCCACCGAACCCTTCAGTTTTTTAAGATGGCGAGAACAGCTCTGTTTTCCGGATGCGCCACCATGGCTTTGTGCTGAAAGGTCCGAAGGGGATTACCATTCTATGGTTTGTATAAAAAAATGTTCGGTTTTTATTGTTGATCCGAATCCGTCGCACAAGGCGGCGTTCCAGGATTTGCTGGGGCGCTGGCCGCATCTCGTCTGTTATTGCACAACTATCGAGGAGTTCAAACAGCTTCTCTCCGGGATTGTGCCGGATATCGTGTTGTGCAATCTCAATCTGCCCGGCCTGCACGAGCAGGATTTCCTGCGCTATGTCAGCACCGCCTGCCCCCATGCGATCAGAATTATTTTTTCGGAAAAGACCGGGGCTGACGCCTTGGTCAGAACTGTGGCCACAGGGGCTGCGCACCGGGGGTTTTGTTTGCCCCTGAGCAAGGACTTGGGCCAATCCTTGGAGCACGATCTCTCCGTGCGCTCACGGATCAGAATGCGTAAATGCTGGGATTTCCTTAATAATGGACAGGGGCTTCCCGCTCTTCCGCCGGTGGTGCATGAACTGGAGGTCATTCTCCAGAAGCCCGATTATGCCTTGAACCAGGTTGTCGAGATTCTTGGCAAGGATCCGGTCCTTGCCGCCCGGCTCCTGCAGATGGTGAATTCCGTGCATTTTTCCAGGGGGATGAAGATTGACGATCTCCATCGGGCCGTAAGCTGCCTCGGCATCAGCAGGACACGGAAGATGGTCCTTTTTCTCTGCGCGCTCAACCATTTCCAGTATCCGAAAAAATATCATCCCCATGCCCTGAAGATCATTGACCACAGCATCCAGTGCGGCAAGCTGGCCGGACTCATCGCCAAAACGCTTGCCCCGGGACAAGAGAGGACCGCGGTTACCGCCGGACTCCTCCATGATATCGGCAAGCTGGTCTTTCTTGCTTCCCTTGATGAGGTGTTGCACCATTCCCCCACATTCCTAAGACGGTACGGCTTGTTCGCCACCGAGATGGAAGAGCAGCTTTTCGGCATTAGTCACCTGGAGTTGGGCAGCGCCCTGCTCCTCTGGTGGAATCTTCCCCTGGTCATGGTTGACGCTGCGGCAAATCACGGCCAGCCGCTCAACTCGCTGCAAGGGGTTCCGTTATGCGTGGCCATTGCCGACCGCTGTCTTCTTAAGGTCGCCAACGGAGAGGCGTTCACCACGGATTTCAATCTGCTTTCCCAGGATCTGCCCGTGGAGCACTGGCTGCAATGCGCCCGCTCCATGACCATGGAAAAAATCATGCCCATTGCTGCATGATCCCCGTTTCGTTGATCGGTTTTTTATAATCAGCATTCCACCTTGAGGAGTACATGCATGCTGCAGTTCAGTAAGGCTGAGCCCAAGAACTATGCCGGGGATCTTCTTGTATATCTGGTGCGTCAGTCCGGCAAGGGAGCTCCCCGTTGCGGTGTGGGAATGGTTGATGAGGTTCTCCGGCGGGTGCATGCGCTTGGGGATTTTTCCGGAAAAGAGGGAGAGCACCTGCTTTTTTATCCGGAAAAAACAAAACAGAACGTTTTTGCCGCACAGCGGATACTGGTTGTCGGTCTGGGCAAGGAGGATTTCAGCCAGGAGTTGTTCCGTAAGGCAGGGGGGACCATCGTCTCCCTGGCCATGAAGAGCAAGGCCAGGGATCTGTTGCTCGTGGCGCCTGATCTTGACTGCGACTTGACCGAAATGGTCGAGGGGCTGTCCGAAGGCCTTGTGCTGGGCGCCTACCGGTTTCGAAAATACAAAACCAAAAAGGATGCGGATGGCCCGGGCGAGATGTTGCGGCAGGCTGCCCTGTATAGCGCCGACGGCACAAGGGCCGGCAAGGCGATCAGGCTGGGGGAAATCGTCGCCCAGGCCGCCTGCCGGGCTCGCGATATGGCCAATGAACCGGCCAGTCACTGGACGCCGAGCCATTTCTCCGAATACGGCAGGCAGTTGGCTGCGGCCCACGGCATGACCTGCACTGTTCTGGATCAGGCTCGGTTGAAAAAACTGGGCATGGGCGGGATTGTCGGGGTCAATCAGGGATCGGCCTGCCCGCCGGAAATGGTGATCCTCGAATATGCGGTGAAACCAAGCGCGCCGACCCTGCTGCTGGTCGGCAAGGGACTCACCTTTGATTCCGGCGGTATCTCGCTCAAACCCAGCGCCGGGATGGAAGAGATGAAGTACGATATGTGCGGGGGCGCCGCGGTTCTGTGCGCCATGCAGGCGGTTGCCCAAGCGAAGCTCAAGGGCTTGAATCTGGTGGCGATTGTGCCGGCCACGGAAAATCTCCCCGGCCCGGCCGCCCTGAAGCCTGGAGATGTGATCACCCAGTACGGCGGCAAAACCGTGGAGGTGGTCAACACCGATGCCGAGGGCCGTCTGATTTTGGCCGATGCCCTGGCCTACGGCATCAAAAAATACAAGCCGAACATGGTCATCGACGTTGCCACCCTGACCGGCGCCGTCATCATTGGCCTCGGGCATCATCGCACCGGCCTGCTCTCCAATGACGATGATCTGTGCGAGCAATTGCTTGCCGCGGGGGCGCGCAGCGGCGAACCTCTCTGGCGGCTGCCCCTGGACCCGGAGTATACCAAGCAGCTCAAGTCCGAGATAGCGGATCTCAAAAACGTCGGGAAAAAAGACGGCGGGGCCATTACCGCCGCCTCTTTTCTCAAGGAGTTTGTCGGGGAGACCCCTTGGGCCCACCTGGATATTGCCGGCACGGCTTGGGATTTCACCGAAAAGTCCTATATCCCCAAAGGGCCTTCCGGGATAGCGGTGCGCACCCTGTTTGATTTTGTCAGAAAGTGGAAGAAATGACCGATGGGGCAGATGTTCAGGCAACGGTTTTTTGTTGCTCCCGGAGATGGCCCTGCTCCGGTGGTGTGAACACTCGGTTACGAGCTTGTCCGCGGTAAACCTTTGGTTCTCGCCTGCTGCTTTAGCGGTTCTTGACCGCTCCTCAAGTGCAAAACCCTCGCCGTAGCGCTGTCCGCATCCGTTTTTATTTCTTTGGCAATTGCGCTTTCCGGCCAGCGGGTTGCATCGGCTGAGAAGAATTGCCGGCCGCTGCCAGATCCTTGACCTGCTTCATGGCCCGGATATAGACTTCGCAGGTCTCGCATTGCCCAAAATCCTTGGAACAGGCAGTATTGGCGCGTTGCCAGCAGGGGATGGACCTGTCGATGTATGCCGAGCACCGGTCTCTTTTTTCCGGGGGGCATTTGGTTATTTCCCAACAGGGGGTGAGTTCGAGCAGCATCTTGATGCCGGGAATGCTGATACCCTTTTCATGGATAAGGGTGCGCAGGCA
Organism: Desulfobulbaceae bacterium UBA2273; assembly: GCA_002347095.1. Lineage (GTDB taxonomy): Bacteria > Desulfobacterota > Desulfobulbia > Desulfobulbales > Desulfurivibrionaceae > Thiovibrio > Thiovibrio ferrireducens. The sequence continues at coordinate 100,953 of DDWZ01000032.1, forward strand.
GGTGATCCACTCAACATCGTTGTTCGAGAAATAGCGTTTGTTACCTTGCCGGGCGGGCTTGATCAACCCCTCTTCCTCATAGATCCGCAAGGTTCGCGGGTGAACGGAGAGAAGTTTCGCCGCAACACTGATCGGGTAAATCGGTTCGCTGTTGTCAAGTGCCATGTGCCGCTCCGTGTATATCCGTCTTTCATGGGCAGGGCATGGAGAAGGCCGCCGTTCGGGCGACCCTTCTCCATGATTCATTCTGTTACAGGCCGCGCAGGGTTTCCAGGACTTTGGGATCGGCTTCGTCTTCGGCCAGAATGACATGGCAGGTCTCACAGTCCATGGAGATAATTTCACCGGCCTTGGTTGTATGGCTGCCATCGTGACAGCGGAAACAGCCCGAATCATTTTTGTGCCCAAGGAAATTTCTGTAGGTGTTCCATTCTATTTTCATTTCCGGAAAAACATTCTCCACGTAGGCCGCCTGGATGCCGCTGATCGCCTGTCCCAGAAGCGGCAGGTTGTTGTTCACCAGGGTTGGATAATCCCTCCGGTATCGGGCCCGGATTTCTGTGGCAATGGTATTTTTGGCTTCCTCATGGCTGGCATAGGTTCTCGTGATCAACTCCAGGGCAATTTTCTTTATGTAGGGGAGGGAAACAGGGATATCCCCATGGGCCAGCTTTTGATCCAGGGCTTCATCAGGCGGGAGGTAGATATGGGTGGGGCGATTATGGCAGTCGACGCAATCCATGGTCCGCACTTTCCCGGCAGGTCCGGCGCCGGTATCCGTCTCTTTAGTGAAAACAATCTCGGTGCCGTCCGGCTTGGAAAGTCTCACTTCGCTGATTTTTTCCCGGGCCGTATCCGTGTGGGTATAGGTTATCTCGTTTTGCGGGGACACATGCCAGTGAATGCCATGGGCATTACTGCCCCGGTAACCGCCAGAGCCAACCTTGAGGAGGAGCACGGTTTGGAGATGGGTGTTTTTTTCATCGGGCAGGAATTTATCCCTGATATAGAGCTTGTCTCCATGGAATAATTCAGGCCGGTGGCATTGCTCGCAGGTCTCCCGGGCCGGTCGCAAACCGTGGACCGGGGTTTGGATCGGCCGGCTGTATGTGTTGAAGGCAACGGCAAAGATCTGTCTGACCCCGGAAATTTTCGATTTCACAAACCATTGGGCGCCTTGGCCGATATGGCATTCCACGCAACGAACCCGTGAATGGGGAGAATTCTTGTAGGTGGTGTACTCAGGGGCCATGACCGTATGGCATAATTGCCCGCAAAATCCGATGGATTCCGTGTAGTGGTAGCCGGTGTAGGAAATAAGGCCGAGGATGAAAAGATTGAGCAAGGTAAGACCGGATATCAGGAAGACAAGTTTTCGTACCTTGGCGAATCGGTTCGGGGCGGAAAATTGTTCTTTCAGGTAGTTGTAGGTGAAGAGGCTGACCCCTTCCTTGCCCTTGAAGAAGAAAAGGCCCAGGAAAACAAGGAGCAGGCTCACCATGAAGAGCGGCCCTAAAACCAGATAGATGATAAAACCGAAATAGGGATTTTCCACGATTCCCATGATGTCGAGAACCGCCGCAACCAGCAGGATCGGAAAGGTGACGGTGGTCAGAACCGCCCCCATGAGGGAAACCTTGCTGCGGGCAATGCTATTGACAAACGTTTTGACGATGTCTGTGAATGTGGCCAATGCTCATCCTCCCGTCTCGATAATGTTCATGGTTGCATGTTTCGCACAATACCGGCTCCCTTGTAATCTATCATGGATATGTGTAAAGAAAAAACAAATTATTCTAGTGAGTTACATGCAAAGTCAGGGTGTCAGCATTCCGGTATTAAAAAGGGAGCAGCATTTGTTGAAATAATAATGACCACTTTTTGGGTAATCGCAGTATTGCAAAAAAAATGAAGAAGACCAGCAAGGCGCCGTGCCCCATGGCGCTGATTTTCAGGGTTTGCCGGCAGGCGAAGGCAGATGCGCGCAGTGGCTCGTGGCCGGGCAGGTCATGCATTCATGGATCTTTCCCTCACTGGATTCGGATATTTCCGTAGCTTGTTTGTTGCGGGAGCATTCGAAGATTATTTCCATCTCTTCGCGGTCCAGGGTTTCTGTCTGCAGGAGAGTCTCCGCCAGGTGTCTCAAGAAAGGTTTTTCTTGCAGAAGGATGGCATGTGCTTTCTGGGAGCATTCCTCCACCAGTTTGCGCACTTCCATGTCGATGTGTCTGGCGGTAATTTCGCTGTAGATCAGCGAATTTGTCTGGTCTCCCAGAAAGCCTTCCTCTGATTTGGCGTAGGCCAGTGGGCCGATAACCTCATTCATCCCCCATTGGCATACCATCTTGGTGGCGATCTGGGTGGCGCGCAGGAGATCGTCTTCCGCGCCGGTGGTTTGCTGGTTGAGGCCGATTTTTTCCGCGGCCCGGCCGGCCATGAGAATGGCGATCCTGGTCTGCAGGTATTCCTTGGTATGGGCCTGGCGGTCGGTAAGGTTTTGCTGCAGGGTGTGCCCCATGGCTCGTCCACGGGGGATAATGCTGATCTTTTGAATGGGATCGGCCTCTGGGAGATGGCGGGCAACAATGGCATGGCCAGCCTCGTGATAGGCCATGGTTCGCCGGTCATCCTTGCTGATCACGAAGCCCTTGCGCTCGATGCCGATGAGAATCCGGTCTTTTGCCTCGTTAAAATCGTCTGCTTCGATGGCCTCCTTGTTTTCCCGGGCCGCGATCAGGGCAGCCTCGTTCACGAGATTGGCCAGTTCCGCGCCGGTAAAGCCGGGGGTGTTTCTGGCAACCTCCGCCAGATCGACATTTTCCGAGATGATCAAGCGTTTGCTGTGCACCTGAATGATTTTCAGCCTCCCTTTCACGTCGGGGGGCAAGATGGTGATCTGCCTGTCGAAGCGGCCAGGGCGTCTCAGGGCCGGGTCAAGGATATCCGGGCGGTTGGTGGCGGCCAGGACGATGATGGTATCGTCGCGGCCGAAGCCGTCCATCTCGACCAACAGGGCATTCAGGGTTTGCCCCCGTTCATCCTGGCCTCCGACCGATCCTGCCCCGCTGCGGTGGGCGCCGACCGCATCGATCTCGTCAATAAAGACGATGCAGGGCGCATTTTTTTTTGCTTCCCGGAAAAGATCCCGGACCCTCGAAGCGCCAACCCCCACGAACATCTCCACGAAATCGGAGCCGCTGAAGCTGTAAAATGGAACCCCGGCCTCGCCGGCAATGGCTTTTGCCAGCAGGGTTTTACCCGTGCCGGGAAGGCCTTGCAGCAAAACGCCCTTGGGCAGGCTGGCGCCAAGCCTGCTGAATTTTTTCGGCTCTTTGAGGAAGTTGACTATTTCCCTGAGTTCCTCTTTGGCCTCCGGGATGCCGGCAACATCATCAAAGGTTATGGGTTTGTTGTTTTTGTCGAAATGAATCGCCTTGTTTTTGGCGAATTCAGGCTCCTCTTCGGATTTTCGTTGCTGGGTCCGCATCACAAGCAACCCGCCTATAAGAATGATGCTGATCGGCAGTGTGACCGTAAAGAAGTTGCCAAATGGCGAAGGACGGTCATCTTCCGTGATGATGGCGACTTTCTTTTGGACCAGCTTGCCCATCAGAGTATCCACATCTGGGGAAAAGGTGGAAAACTCACGGCCATAAATATCCGTGAGCGAGATGTTTCCGCCCTTGAGGTGTACTTCCGCGATCTCGCTGTTCTCCAGGTTGGTCAGGAAGTCGTTGTATTTCAGGGAAGGGCGGGTGTTTTCCAGTTTCCAGAACAGAGCGGTGGCAAAGCCAATAATTCCGAGTACGGCGATGAGGAAGAGCGTGTAGACAAGCTTGGTCATGGCAACCTCGTTCTGTTGTCGATGTGTGCACGCGCCACGGTCTGGCTATGTACGGGGTGCCTGGTGCCTCTCCCCCGTGCTTTTCATTGTACTGGAAGCGGTATTCGGCTGCCAATCATAAATAAAAAAAGCCCGTAACGTACGCAGGGTACGTCCGGGCTTGTCTGTATGCTGTGTTGCGCGCGTGTTTTTGAAAGAGGTTCCTTGCAAAAAAAATACGATTATATGCCGGTGAAAGCGGTAAGCCATCCTTTTACAAAACCTGTGATCCCGCCACTTGTAAGCAGTCCCCCGATAAAAAACAAAAAACCACCCAGGCCGATGAGCGCTCCGGCGCAAAGAATAATCCCCACTCCTGCCTTGGATATCTCCTGTCCGACAGAGGTGTCTGGTTCCGGTTCTCCAAGGAAAGCAGGGGGTCTGACCTTTACTCTCGCCCTTGCCCTGGAATCAGACCGGATTGGAACTATCTCCAGCATGGATGCCGAGATGTTTTTGCTTCTCATCCGCCGGTTACCGCTGAAATCCACGCGCTGGTCAGAGCAAGAGGCCCGCCGGTGGCGATCAATGCCCCGACAAAACAGGCCACAGCCCACAGACCTGTCAGGGTTGAGAGCGTGCCAAATACTGCCAATGCTCCGGTTGAAACCCTGGTGTTTGCTGCTTCTCGTGCTACAGATTTGGTCCGGCTTTTGCTTTTTGCCAACGATGCGTGTGTCATGATTCGCCTCCTTTTCGTGGGGTGAATGGTTCCGTACTCCGTCACTCGTTAAAAATACTATAAGTGTTTTTGGAGGGAAGTCAATCATAAAAAATGCGTAATTTCAGCAAGTTAGATGTAAGCTACAGGTGTGAGAATTACGGAATCGCAATGGTGCAGCATCAGGCGAATATTTAATTTTCCGTAATGCTGACAACTCAGGATGGCAAGTGTTGGCCGGGCGGGGAAGGGGGCGGGCACGGAGGGCCGTGCCCGCTGTGGGTATATATTACTGCATGGGAGAATGCGGCATCTTCTTTTGCATGTGCATTCCGCCCATGAGCGGCTTGATGGTGGCCATGCTGATGTTCGCATAGGTTTCGATGGCGCCGCCGTTTGCCTTTTGGAATTCTTCCGCCATAGCGCGAGTCGCAAAGGGAATCAGCTCCTTGCCCATGGGGCCCATTTCCTTGCTGTCGATCACATAATGCGCCGCCTTGCCGTCAAGCCAGGCGCCGGTCTTGAAATCCTTCACCCATACCGCGGTCACCTGCTCCGGTGTGCGTTCAGGGGCGAATTTCTGCATGTTGAGAAGAAAACGGAACATGCATTTGCTGCCGTCAAAGGCGCTCATGGTTCCGTCCTGGAAGATGACCTGGGTCTGCCATTGGGGGTAGCGGTGCGGATACATGCCGCAAGCCGCGCAGCTCATTGTCTCGGTGATCGGCTGGGGTTTAGGTCCTGCGGCGAATGCCGGGACGCAGGTCAGCAGCATTGCCACGCTCAAGAACGCGAGGATAATTCGTTTTGTGCAAGTGTCGCCAGGCTGTGTGGTGCGCATGGTGTCTCTCCGGGTGAAGGGTGTCGTGGTTATTTGCTGGGAGGATATTTTTGCAGCTTGCGTTGCAGGGTTCTCCGGTGCAGGTCGAGTTTTTTGGCCGCCAGGGAGATATTGCCGTCGCAGTCGGTGAGCACGCGATTGATGTGTTCCCACTCTGCCCGGGCCAGGGAAGGGGCGGAAAACTCATCCTGGTCGATCTCCAGGGCAAGTTTGGGGTTCCTGGCAAAGGCCCCGAGAATATCGTCCACATCCGCCGGTTTCGGCAGGTAATACAGAGCCCCAAGCCGGACCGCCTCGGTGGCCGTGGCGATACTGCCATAGCCGGTGAGTACGACAATCTGCATCTCCGGGTTGATGGACCTGGCGGCAGGGATGAGCTCCAACCCTGATTTGCCGGGCATTTTAAGGTCAAACACCCCCATGTTTGGTTTTTTTGCCTCGATAACCCGGAGGGCTTCATCGCAACCGCCCGCCGTGAAAACCGTGAACCCCCGTTGGCTAAAGGCCTTTGCCAACCGCTCCCGGAACAACTCCTCATCGTCAACGAGAATAATCGTCTTATTCATGAAATCCCTCCGGCGCATGGGCCGTGATCTGTTGCAAAGCAAAGAAAAGTGACACCTTAGAGCCTTTGCCCGGCTCGGAAATCAGGCTTAAGCCCCCGCCAAATCTTTCGGCTATTGACTTGGCAAGAAAGAGGCCAAGGCCCAATCCCTTGCCTGGTTCCTTGGTGGTAAAAAAAGGTTCCGTCGCCCGGGCGGCGATGTCAGGAGTCATGCCGGCGCCATTGTCCGTGACCTCAATATAAAGCCGTGTCGCGTCGTGCCTACATTCCACAAGGACAGGCGTACTCGGGGCGGCATCAAGGCCATTCTTGATCAGGCCTCGGACAATGCGGCGCAGGGTGCGAAGCGGCATGCTGACCAACAGCCCGCCCGTACTGTTCGTATAATGTACCTGATTTTTGAGCGGGTCGGAAAAGGAATTGAGGAGATTTTCCATGAGTTCGTCCATGGAAAAATCCGTAAATGCCTCCCCCATCTGGTCTCCGGCATCGGCGGCCAGGTGAAAGAGGATATCCTTGCAGCGTGTTACCTGGTCACGGATCAGGGTAACATCGGCAAGTAGTTCAGGAAACTCCGCTGCGTTATTTTTTTTCAGGGCATGGAGCATTTCGCCGGCTGCCACGGCGATGGTTGACAGGGGGGTGGAAAATTCATGGGCCGCGCCTGCGGCCAGGGTGGCGAGGGAGGCCATGCGTTCGCTCTTGGTTTTTTCTTCCTGCAGATCCGTCAGGGTTTTCTGGTGTCTGGTCAGGGCCGTCTGAATCCGGCTGACAAAAAAAATAATGAAAAAGGCGGTTACGGCAAAGGCGACCCACATTCCCTGGAGATGGATCTTCAGGGGGTCGCTCAGGGTTTGCAGCATCGCCGGTTCCGGATGACAGGGCTGATTCATGCTTCCTTCGGCGGGCAGTACAAACAGGGTGGCATAGCAGCCGGTGGTGAAAATGGCCAGGCTCCACGACCATCTGGGCGGCATGAGGATGGCGCCGAGGGTGATATGCACCAGATAGAGAAAGGTGAAGGGATTCATCGGCCCGCCGGAGTAGTAGATGAGTCCGGTGAGCAGGGCGGTGTCCAAAAACATGACCAGCGCGAAAAAACGGTCGGCTATGGCTGTTTTTTTCCTTATCAAAAAACCGAACAGGAAATTGCTGATGATTTCAAAGGTGAGGATGCCGGAAATAATCCGGTAGGGGAGAGTGATTTCAAGAAAAAAAAGAGCGATCAACACCAGGAGAACCTGGGCCGCCACCGCTCCCCAACGCAAATGCAGCAGCCAGATAAAGGCGATTCTGGCCGGGGCGGTCTGGGTGTCATCCCCGCTGAAATTGTTTTGCCGGATAGCCGTGTGCACCGTTTTACCCTCTTTTCTTGCGGAAAGCAGCATGGTTGTGTTGCTCTGATGAGCCTGTGTGCTGTGCTCGCAAACAACCCGTGATGCATACCATTTTTCGCGGGGAAGTTGAAGTGCTTCCTTGTGCCCTGTTGCAAATGCGACAATTTGCCGCATTTGCAACAGGGGGGCCTTGTGTTATGCACACTGAGGTGTTTCCTTATCTTGCAAACACGCATTGTCTGAAAACCATTTTTGTGCAGGAACCGTTTTTTAGAAATGTAGCACCTCTGCCGGGGAGCGTCATTTGTAAACGATACATCCTGCCCCCACGCGAGGCTCATGACCCAATCTACTTCGACCAACATGGCGGAGATTTACCGCTTCCTTGCCCAGTCCATGCGCTACCCCAGCCCGGATTGGATGCAGGCTGATTATTTTTCCGCACTCAATACCTTTCTTGTCGAACTTGGCTGGGATGCCGAGGCGCAGACCATTCGCCAGGCAATCTCCGAGGGTACGGACTGGCTTGAGTCTATCCAGGTGGAACACACCCGGCTGTTCGTCAATGCCGTTCCCTTCGTGGTCGCTCCGCCGTATGGTTCGATCTACCTCAGCGCCGACGGCATGCTCTACGGCCCCAGTGCGGATAAGGCCAAGGCTTTTTATCGGGAGCAGGGCTTCGATCTGGCGGGTGAGGCGGATATCCCCGATCATCTTACCTTTGAGCTGGAATTTCTGGCGCTGCTTGCCGAGGAAGGCAAGGGCCAGGAAGAAGAGCTTTTTTTGCAACAGCATTTCAGACCATGGTTTCCCAAATTTCAAGCACGGGTTTTACAAGAGGGTCGTCACCCTTTTTATGGAGTTCTAGTTAATCTCATTGATTTTTTTACAAGGGAGGAAATGTGAAATGGCTTTGAATCTGACGAGACGTAAATTTCTCCAGACCGCATCCCTTGCGGCAGCAACGGCAGCGATGTCCGGCTGTTTTGCAAACAGGGCGACTGCGAGTACCCCGTTTGTCAAGAAACCGTTTACCGCACCGGGCAGCTTTGCCGACACCAAGACCGCTGTAGGCGGCGTCTGCGAAATGTGCTTCTGGCGCTGTCAGTTGGTGGGCAAGGTTCGGGACGGCAAGTTGGTGAAGCTTGAAGGCAACCCCAAGAGCATCGACAACGGCGCGAGCATCTGCGCCCGCGGCAACGCAGGCGTCAAGCTGCTTTATGATCCGGATCGTCTGAAATTCCCCATGAAAAACGTGGGCAAGCGCGGCGCTCCCCAGTGGAAGCGGATTACCTGGGATGAGGCTCTGGACGAGTGCGCTGCCAAGCTCAAGGGCGTGGTCGACAAGTACGGCCCCCACGGCATTGCCATGTTCCCCCACGGCTCCTCGGCAACCTATCCGATGGGCTTTTTCGAAAAAGTCGTCGGAACCCCGAATGTCTCCGAGGCCTCCTTCTTCCAGTGCCGCGGCATCCGCGACATGGCCTATGTCGCCACCCTGGATACCCCGCCGGACGAGAATGTCGATATGGCCAACGCCAAGGCGATCATGCTCCTGGGCGGCCATTTTGGCGAGAATGTCCATGTTTCCCATGTAAAGCGGTATCTCAAGGGCCTTGAGAACGGCGCCAAGCTGATCGTTGTCGATCCCCGCTTCTCCGCCTCCGCGGCCAAGGCGCATATCTGGGTCAAGATCAAGCCCGGCACCGACACCGCCTTTTTGCTGGCGATCATGAACCATCTGATCAAGACCGGCAAGTACAACAAAGCCTATGTGGAGGCCAACGGCGTTGGCTTTGACAAGTTTAAGGCAGGCATCTCCCATGCCACCCTGGCCTGGGCCGCCAAGACCTGCGACGTTCCGGTCAAGCAGATCAAGGAAGTGGCCGAGCTTCTTGCTGCCAACTCTCCCAATGTCTCCATCCATCCGGGCCGCCATGTGAGCTGGTATGGCAACGATTTTCAGCGCGAGCGTTCTTTGGCCTGCCTCACCGGCCTGTTGGGAGCCATCGGCGTCAAGGGCGGTTTCGTTAAGGGCAAGGGCCCCAAGGTCGGCAAGGCCGGCGGCTGGCCCAAGATCAACGAGGAACATGCCGAGGAGCATGCCTTGCACCGGATGGCCAAGAAGCATCCGTTTTCGCCTCCCGGCACTCCGACCGATATGATCCGCGAAGCTGCTATCACCGGTAAGCCATATGCGATCAAGGGCTTTGTCGCTTGGGGCCAGAACCCCATTCAGACCATTCCCGATCAGGAGATGACCATCAAGATGCTGCAGCAGATGGATTTTGTCATGGTCTGCGATATCATGCCCACTGACATCACCATGTATGCCGACATCCTGTTGCCGGAATCCTCTTATCTGGAGCGGTACGACATGATCAAGCCCGGCACCCAGTGGGATTTGTCCGGCAAGCAGGAGCAGTACATCTCCGCTCGCATGCCCCTGGTTTCCGTGACTGCCGCGGATCACGAGCGCAAGGATTCCGTCTGGATCACCAACGAAATTGCAAAGCGCATGGGACTTGGCAAGCATATTCCGGTTCAGACCATGGAAGAGAAAACAAACAAGGCTCTTGCCGGCGCGAACCTTTCCATCGAGCAGTTGGTCAAGGAAGACGGCATCCATGTGCAGCCTGGCGCTGATCCTTACGGCAGCGTGCTCAAGGTGAATTTCTTCAGCCAGGAAGTCGCCGACGCGGGCTTCCCCGCTATTCCCACCTACATTCCGGTGCCCGAGACACCCAAGGGCTACGCCCGTCTGGTCTATGGCCGGTCGCCGGTCCACACCTTCAATCGTTCCCAGAACAATGCTTGGCTTGCCAATGAGATGCCGGAAAATCCGGTGTGGCTCAACGATGAATCCGCCAAGAAGATGGGACTGAAAGACGGCGACCGCATCGAGCTGGTCAACCAGGACGGAGTGAAATCCCAGACCAGCAGCGTGGTCAAGGTCACCCCCGGCATCCGCAAGGATACGGTGTACATGGCCCATGGCTACGGCACCAAGAATCCGGCCATGACTGTTGCTGTCGGCAAGGGTATCGACGATCAGAGCCTGATCACCAAGCTGGCTGTCGATCCTGAAACCGGTGCGCACGGCATGCGGAACAACTTCGTCAAGTTTGTCAAGAATGGCAAGGTGCTGAGTATTCCCGCCTGAAAATGAGTAATTTGGCGAGATGATACCGCAGGGAAATTAACCAATTCGATTTATGGAGGTATGCCGTGAGTCAATACGGAATGATTATAGATCTTGAGAAATGTGTGGGCTGCCATGCCTGCTCCATCGCCTGCCGGGCCGAGTGGGAGGTCCCCACTGGCAAGGATTCGGCGGAGCGGGAACGGCGGAGAAACTGGGTAAAACGCCTCGGACCGAGCAAGACCCCCAAGGGCTTGGCTTCCACCTATTATCCCGGCCTGTGCAACCATTGCGATAAGCCCGCCTGCGTGGATGTCTGTCCGGCGGACAAGGTAGAGGCCACCTTTACCGATGCGAAGACCGGAGCGACCAAGAAGATGGAAGTGGCCGCCACCTGGAAGGACCCTTTCAACGGCACGGTGCAGATCGACAAGGAACGCTGCATTGGTTGCGGCGCTTGCGCCGACGCCTGCCCGTACAACGCTCGTTATGTGAATGAGGAAGAGGGCGATCCCAAGGCCGATAAATGCACCTTCTGCGTGGAGCGGGTTGCGGTTGGGCTTGAGCCTGCCTGCGTGCAGACCTGCCTGGCCCGCGCTCGGATATTCGGCGATCTCTCCGATCCCAATTCCGAGGTTTCCAAGTATGTGAAAAAAGGCGCAGCCAAGCTGGAAAGCGCCAAGGTGAAGATCGGCCCCAATGTCCGCTATTACGGCAACAAAAAGGACATGCACCTGCTGACCACAACCTCAACCCCGCAGGCCATGCCGCAGGCCAATTTGCGCCGGACCATCATGGCCCGGATGCTGAAGCCGGCCATGGATCAGGCCAAGGGGCTCGGCATGCTTGGGCTGGCCGGAGCTGTGATTGTGAAAGGCTTGAGCGAGGACGAGAAGGACTAAGTCGTTTCGCGTTTCTGCTGGTTATGAAAAGCCCCCGGTGCCGTAAGGCGTCGGGGGCTTTTTTGTGTGCGCGAGGCAGGGGTGCTCGGCTCTTTTATTTTCTGTGTTTCCAATAATCAGGTTCGCGATGAAGATTCATCACGGCAACAACAAATATTTCTTCGTGTTCTTCTGAATACAAGACTCCATACGGGAACCGTCTCACCAAAGACCGTCTGATTTCACCTTCGAGTACAGTCCATGCCTTTGGGAATTCGACTGACCGTCGAACGGTGGAATAGACCTCTAAAGCGAAATCATATCCAAGCCCTGGCTCGATATCTTCGTAATAGTCGATTGCTTTATTGAATTCTTCTTCTGCCTCTGGATGAAACGAGAAGGTCATTTGTCGAACCTTTCCCATACCTTGTCAAATACTTCCTGCCCTGGCACAGCTTTCACCGCCCCTGCTTTCATTTCAGCCAGCCGTCGCTTCGCTACGATTGCCCATTTCTTGTCAATTTCTGATTCTGGCTGATTGAGGCTCCGGAGCAATGAATCGACGATTAAGGCGCGTTCTTCCACTGGAAGTGATACTGCCTCGGCGATCAGGTTTTTGGTGTTCATTTCATCACCTCTTTTCGGGGGACATAATACCTACCTGGACCACTTCCATGAACATAACATGTGGTGTTGTGGGGTGGCTCCAATTTTTATGCAGCCACTCTTGTTTTGATCTCATCAAGGGTGGGCTTGAGGTCCTGCTGGATGAGATCAAGATCATAGGTCTGCTGGAGGTTCAACCAGATATGCGGACCGGTGCCAAACCATTTCCCGAGTCTCAGTGCGGTCTCGGCGGTGATGGAGCGTTTGCCCGCCAAAATCTGGGATATCCGGTTGGGCGGTACATGGATATTCTTGGCCAATTCGGAGGCGCTCATATGGAGTTCGGCAAGTTCCTCGGCGAGAATTTCACCGGGGTGTATGGGAGTTCTGCTCATTTCGTTCACCTTTAAAAATATTCGAAATATTCGGCGAAATATTCGGTATTCGGGGTCAGACCACGTTTGCAAATACTTCTTTTCTGTATTGTTCTCATCGCTGGATCATTGCTTGTCCGAATAAACGTGGTCTGTCCCTGATTTCTCGCTGATTTCTCGTTTTATCTCGTCAAGGGTGGACTTGAGGTCATGCTGGATGAGGTCAAGATCATAGGTGTGCTGGAGGTTCAACTAGATATGCGGACCGGTACCAAACCATTTCCCGAGTCTCAGCGCGGTCTCGGCGGTGATGGAGCGTTTCCCCTCCAAAATCTGGGATATCCGGTTGGGCGGCACATGGATATTCTTGGCCAGTTCGGAGGCGCTTATATTGAGTTCGGCAAGTTCTTCGGCGAGAATTTCACCGGGGTGTATGGAAGTTCTGCTCATTTTGTTCACCTTAACTGGTAGTCGACAATTTCAAGGGGGAATTCCGGTGACATAATGCTTAACAAGAAAAAATAGATATTATGTCCCCGGATTACCACAGATTACCATAGTTTTTCATTTACCTTCTGTTCGATCATTGTAACGCAATAAAGGCTTCTCAAAGAAAGATTTTTCTTGATATGTGCTATGCCAAAAAGTGAAACTGCGAACCTTTAATCCACTATTTAGCATAGCCCGAAAAATTTCCTTGATGAGTTTTTCATCAGTAATGCCATATACGTCACACGATATTGTTTCCCAAGAGACACAGAAGAAATATTCTCGCTCACGACAATCTTGTCTTGAATTGCACAGTCCTTCTCTTATCAGAATCGGAGACAATATATTTGTACAGAGATAGTATTCACCTG
>DDWZ01000013.1 GCA_002347095.1 Desulfobulbaceae bacterium UBA2273
TATCTTAACAAAGCAACCGGAAATCTGACATCAAAAATCGGAGCTGACCTGATTGCCTGGAAATTTACTTTTCCTGATGCTGCGCTGAAAATCTACGAACTCGAACTCGATCTGCCTGCTAGACAGCTTTTGTCAAAGGAACAGTGGTGTCGCTAGAGATTTATTCCGCTGGGAGTTTCACAACTTAGAAGATGTTCACAATCGTTTTTATAGCGCGAATCTTCCTACTCTTGAGGCCACACTGGATCTGACCCTAACTAGGGTGCCTTATATGACGAAAGTCGGAGATCATGAAACTTATATTTTTGACCTAACCGGAGAATATCTCGCAAAACTTTACGATGAACACGGCGAAAGCATTCTTCAACAAAATGTACGAATGTTTGAAGGGGACAAAGGTACAAATTTAGCTATAGCGAAAACCGCGTCCAATAAAGAGGAATCGAAGGACTTCTTTCACTTCAACAACGGTGTTTCTGTCATTTGTGACTCGGCTAATTTTCAGCCTTTCAACAATAAGCTGGGGTTGGAAAGGCCACAGGTCGTTAACGGCGGCCAAACTATGCGAATTCTGCATCGGTGCTACAAGCAGAACATTTTGCAATCTGACGTTCATGTCGTTGTAAGGGTTATTACCACAGGGAAAGATAAACAGTTTGCTTCAAATGTTGCTGTGAACCTCAATAATCAAACTAGGGTGGATAACACCTTTCTTAGGTCTAATGACCCGAGAATTGTTCAATTACTACACTCACTTGCAACGCTTGGGTATTTTTTAGAAAGAAGGGCTGGCGAGGTTGATGCAATGCTGCCCGAGGAACTCAAGGAGCTTGAAAATAGGTTCGGAAGCCCACTTGCCAAGCATATTATCCCTCTCAAGGATGGCATGCAGGCCTATGTGGCTACGTATTTTAGAGATCCTCAATTGGCGAAGAAAGATCCGGCTAAAATTTTTACAGACGATGGCGGAAGTTTTTCAAAGATTTTGCAGTCCAATCTGACTGCGGAAAAATTTATAGAGTCCTATGAACTTAGTCGACTCGTTTCAACTCAAGTTGAGCGATTTAAAATTTTGAAACGAAAAAGGTATTCCGATGAAAATGAGAGGAAGCATGCGTACGTGCAGGAAATTGGCTCAATTATCGAATCAGTATTCTCTGAGCTCGATGCCGCGATTCCCCAAATCACTGTTTTTGGGATGGCCTTACTATTTGAAAAGCACTTTAGAACTGGCGCATCAGATCTTAAAAGTTTAGTCGTCGCTATTGGGAAGGACCCTAGCATAGTTTGGAGCGGGTTCACTGGTCTAATATCTGCCCGAAAAGCTTTAGGGATTGAAAAGAGTTGGCCGACACTACTTAAATCCGGCATCTTTTATAAAGATGCCCTCGAACACCTCACTAAGACCTGGTGAGATTCTTCTAACGACACAATGGGGGACGGAGCCCGATATTTTTATTTCTCCCATCAACTCTTTTCCAGAAAACCGGGCTCTGTCCCCCATTTTTCCTTCAAACAGCGCGGGCCGGTTATTTAATCGTTAGGCATCACATGACACAGCCACCTGAACAATTCGATGTAACATCACACTTTGACGAAAGCCTTGCGGCGAAGTACGACCGCAGGATTCGTCTGTTTTGTCCAAACTACGACGCCTTGCACCAAATGATTGTGCCGTGGCTTCAGGGGCTGCCGGAAGGTTCTACTTTTCTTTCTGCAGGCGCAGGCACCGGCGCGGAAATAGTCACCCTCGGCAAATGCTTTCCATCTTGGCGCTTTGTCGCTGTTGATGTCTCGCCCGATATGCTCAACGCTTGTCAAAACAGGGCGTCCGAAGCCGGGATGGAAAACCGAGTCACATTCTGTAACGGCCGGTTGCAGGAGTATCAATCGCCCGCCCCGTTTGATGCTGCATCCTCTGTCTTCGTAGCCCACTTCATCAAGGGCCGAGAAGAGAAACTCGCTTACTTCCGTTCAATTGCAGCAAGTCTCAAACCCGGCGGCCTGCTCATCCTCGCCGATCTTTTCGGTGACAAAAGCTCTCCTGACTTTTCCCGGTTGTTGCACACCTGGCTGCTGTCTTATGCATCTCACGGCATTTCTGCCGAAGAGTTGGCTCAAGACCGCGCCCATATCGAAAAAGATGTGGACTTCATCCCAGAGGGCGAGCTAGTTGCCCTCTTGAGTGCAGCGGGATTCGCCAGCCCTTTGCGTTTCTACCAAACCTATTTGTTTGGTGGCTGGGTGACCACAAAAAATTTCTAACAGTGCTGTTGTGAAGGAATAAATCATGGAATTTTTCGAATACGCCAACATCCTGACCAGCCAGGAAGAAATCAGAAACAAGGTCTCCATAGACACCCTGCCCTTCTTTTGCGAAGAGATTGATGATGTGGATGCAGCGGAGGAATTGGGGAGGGTCATTTACTTCCGCCACTGGGGGCGGTTTCACCTCCGGCAGGAAGAGGTCATGGGCGGGGTGCGTTTTTCCGTGCCGGATTGCCCCAACGCCCTGGCCTGGACCGTGACCACCGGCTACCCCCCCTGCCCCGAGAAGATTGTTCTGCATGCCACCATCAACAGGCTTGAGCACGATGCTCAATTCATTGGCGCAACCAAGGCGCTCCTGGCCACCTTGAAAACCGGCCTGGAAGAAAATTTCAACAGCGAGTCTGCCAATGCGGAGCCCCGGCCTTTTCTGATGGCAGACTTGCGAGGCACCCCCTAAATCTCTTCTCCAGCCAGGCTCCCCATCGACGGAACCTCCAGCGAGGCGCCATGAAGCACAAACCGCGAAAGCCAATGGTTCCCCGCACTGCCCAGGAGACGACCCGTCAGGCCATTGTCGCGCTTCTCACCGAGGGGCCGGTCTCGGCCAAGGATATCTCCACCGCTGTCCACCTCCCGGAAAAAGAGGTCTCCTCCCATCTCGAACATATCCGCCGCAGCCTGCATGCCACAGGCGCGGTACTTGCGATAACCCCGGCTGAGTGCCGGGCCTGCAGGTTCGTTTTTGCCAAACGCGACCGGATGACGCCGCCGGGCAAATGCCCGGTCTGCCGCAGCGAGGCCATTGACGATCCGCTTTTCAGCATTCGGGGGGTGCAGGAGCATGAGCCTGATTGACACCTTGCGATTTCAGCAATAGATTGGCATAAGAATAATACTACTTTCCCCTGCGGGAAAACCTCACTGAAACAGTCCCAACGGAGCCCCTGCCCATGCCAGTGTTCGACCCCTACACCCCGATTTTCTGGCAGCGCATCGGTGTTGCCATTATCTGCGGCGGCATCATCGGCTTGGAGCGCCAGTTGCGCGGCAAACCGGCGGGCATCCGCACCAGCATCCTAATCTGCCTGGGCACCGAGGTCTTTGTCGCCCTGGGCGCTCTGCTCACCGCAGATATTGCGGGCGCCGATCCCAGCAGGGTTGTGGGCCAGGTGGTCACCGGCATAGGCTTTCTCGGTGCGGGGGTGATCATGGCCAAGGAAGGATTGGTGCAGGGTGTCACCTCGGCGGCGGTGATCTGGATGCTGGCGGCCATCGGTTCGGCCATCGGCCTGGGCCATGAGCATGGCGGCGTGGTTTTGGCCGTGCTCACCGTGGGGGTGCTCACCGGGGTCGAGCTGCTGGAAACCAGCTTCCTTCTGTTGCGCGAAGGCGTGCATGCCCCGCATCTGCCTTTTCGGCGGCGGCGCGATGACGACAACTCCTCCTCGCGAGATCCGGGCTGACTCCCCTGCGAACGCTCCTCAACGATTATCCCTTTTGATCCGTGGCTGTTTCTCTGCTACAATTGGGGCAGGCTGTCCGGACGCCTCCGTATTCCGGCCTGCACCAAACAGGAGAAACGGTAATGCAAGATGTGCTGACCACCTGTGTTTACTGCGGCTGCGGCTGCGGTCTCTACCTGCATGTGGAAGACGGCCTGGTTTGCGGCAGCCAGCCCAGCCGGCATCACCCGGTTTCCCGGGACAATCTCTGCGTCAAGGGCTGGCACATCCATGAATCAATCAACCATCCCGACCGGCTCACCACCCCGCTGATCCGCAAGAACGGCGTGCTCACCCCGGCAACCTGGGAAGAGGCCCTGGATTTCACCGCCCGGCAGCTCGGAAGCATCCGCGACCAGCACGGCGGCAAGGGGATCGGCGTGCTGGCCTCGGCCAAGTGCACCAACGAAGAGAACTACCTGCTGCAAAAATTCGCCCGCACTGCGCTGGCCACCAACAACGTGGACCATTGCGCCCGGCTCTGACACGCCCCCACCGTGGCAGGTCTTGCCACCACCTTCGGCAGCGGGGCCATGACCAACTCCATCAACGAGATCGAAAACGCGGAGGTGATCCTGGTTTCCGGCTCCAACACCACCGAGGCCCACCCCCAGGTGGCCCGGAGAATGCTGGCGGCGGTGGACCGGGGCGCCCGGCTGATCGTCATCGATCCGCGCCGCACCCGGCTGGCCGAATGTGCCCATCTCCACCTTGCCCTGCGCCCGGGCACCGACATTCCCCTGCTCAATGCCATGATGCGGGTGCTTTTGGACGAGGGGCTGGCCGACGACCTGTTCATCGAGATGCGCACCGAGAACTTCCTGGCCCTGCGCGACATGCTCAACCGCCTTGATCTTGAAGCAACCGCCGCGCTCACCGGCGTGGAGCTTTCCTTGATCCGCCAGGCGGCCCAGCTCTATGGCCGGGCCCGCAAGGCGGTGATCTGCTACTGCCTGGGCGTCACCCAGCATGTTTGCGGCACCGAGAACGTGCAGACCATCGCCAACCTGGCCATGCTGGCCGGACACATCGAAAAGGAAGACACCGGGGTCGATCCGCTCCGGGGCCAGAACAACGTGCAGGGCGCCTGCGACATGGGGGCGCTGCCCAACATGCTGCCCAGCTACCAGGGGGTGGCCAACGAGGATTTCCGGGAGAAGTTCGAGCGGGCCTGGGGAGCTTCCCTGCCCGAAGCCCCAGGCCTGACCTTGGTGGAGATGACCCACGGCGGCGCGCAGGGACCGATCCGGGGCATGTTCATCATGGGCGAAAACCCCATGCTCAGCGACCCTACCCTGGGCAAGGTGGAGGAAACCCTGCGCGGCCTGGATTTCCTGGCGGTGAGCGATATCTTCCTCACCGAGACGGCACAACTCGCCCAAGTGGTCTTCCCTGCCGCCTGCTTTGCCGAAAAAAGCGGCAGCTTCACCAACTCGGAGCGCAGGGTGCAGATGGTGCGCCAGGCAGTGCCTCCCCCGGGCGAATGCCGGGCCGACAGCGAAATCATCATGGCGCTCTCCGGCCGCTTGGGCTATCCAATGGAATATGAGACAAGCGCGGAGGTGATGGAGGAGATCGCCCTGCTCTCCCCCATCTACGGCGGCATGTACCACGACCGGCTGGAGCGGGGCTGGGGGTTGCAATGGCCCTGCTGGGACCGTGATCACCCGGGCACCCCTTTTTTGCACAAGTACTACTTTACCCGGGGACGGGGCCACTTCATGCCTGCCAGCCACACCCCGCCCGGAGAGCTGCCCGATCCGGAATACCCTTTGCTGTTGATGACCGGCCGCATGTATCACCAGTACCACACCGGCACCATGACCCGCAAAAGCGAACGGCTGAGCCGGGAATGCGATCACGCGGTGCTCCAGATCAACCCGGAGGATGCCAAGACCCTTGGCCTGCGCCAAGGCGAAACGGTGCGGCTGCTCTCCCGGCGGGGCGAGATCACCCTGGCCGCGTCCATCACCGGCCAAGTGGCCTGCGGCATGGTCTACACCACCTTCCATTTCCACGAGGCGCCCATCAACCAGCTCACCAACGATGCCTTTGACACCGGCTCGCGCTGCCCGGAGTACAAGGTGTGCGCGGTGCGGGTGGAGAAAATAGTGGACTCGTAACAATTCAGAATTTGCTTCAAACAGGTGCTTCGACAAGCTCAGCACGAACGGAATACCAATATGTTAAGACAATGTCCGTTCGCCCTGAGCCTGTCGAAGGGCTGTTGTTGCGATGCCAACAAAAAATCAGCCCCGTAACACAGAGAAGAGAAAAGGGATTACCCATGGTCCACACAGCCGCCACCGACAGCCACCTTCTCAAAAAAGACCACCTCAAGGGGTTCCTGCGCAAGCTGGCCAAGGAGTACCGCTTGGTGGCGCCGGTGCGCAACCGCCACGGCGACGTGCTGTTCACCGTGATCGACGACCTGGACGCGGCAGAGATCGAGCTGAGCGAGCCGCCGCAGAACTCGCTCAAGCAATTCTTCCTGCCCCAGCAGGAGCAACTCTCCACCTATACCGTCACTCCGGAGGGGTACGATTTCCACCCGGTTCAGGCAACCATTCCGCCCACCATCTACTTTGGCGTGCATCCCTGCGACCTTTCCGCGGTGCTTTACATGGATGTGGTGTTCTCCCGCCGCCAGCGCGACCCCTTCTACCTGCGCCGCCGTCACGGCTCGGTGCTGATCGGGGTCAACTGCAACTCCCCTTCCCCGAACTGCTTCTGCAACGCCACCGGTTCCGGCCCTTTTCTGGAGATGGGCAGCGACCTGCAGCTCACCGACCTGGGCGACCGCTTCCTGGTGGAAACCGGTCGGGCTCCTGGCCAGGCCCTGATCGAGCGCTGGCAGGGGTTTTTCTCCCCCTCCGCAGACAAGGATCGCGCCGCCCATTACCAGGCTTTTCTCGAAGCGCGCGGCCGCTTCAGCCGCCAAGTGCATGTGGAGCAGGCCATCCGGCAACTGGAAGCGGACACGGTGGAAGAGAAGATTTGGCAAGAGTTGTCCCTGCGCTGCCAGGATTGCGGCGGCTGCGCCTACCTCTGCCCCACCTGCACCTGCTTCACCATCAGCGACCAGCGGCTCGATGCGGCCAGCGGCCGGCGGTTGCGAAGCTGGGACGCCTGCACCTTTGCCGGCTTCACCGCCATGGCCGGTGACCACAACCCGGTGCAGGCCAAAACCGCGGCCATCCGCCAGCGTTTCACCCACAAGCTCCGCGACGACGTGCGCCTCAACGGCCGGCCAAGCTGCGTGGGGTGCGGCCGCTGCGTGTCCATCTGCTTCGGCGGCACCGACATCGTCCGCTTCGTGGAGCGCGTCTGCCAGGGCAGCCTGTAACCATCAACCCAAACCGGAACCACGCCATGCCGCAGCCCATTACCGATATCTACCTGCCCAGGCAGGCCAGGGTGGAGCAGATCGAGATCGAGAACTCCCAGATCGCCACCTTTGTCCTGGCCTTCAGCGACCGTCGGTACAACGACGCCTTCCGCTACCAGCCCGGCCAGTTCATGCTGGTCTCCATGCCCCATTGCGGGGAGGCGCCCATCTCGATCTCCTCCACCCCCACCCGGCCGGGGAATATCCACCTCAGCGTCAGAAAAGCGGGAAAGCTCACCACAGCCATGCACGGGTTGCGGGTCGGCGACACCATCGGGTTGCGCGGCCCCTACGGGCGGCCATTTCCCATGGAACAGCTTGCAGGGAGGGATCTCCTTTTTGTGGCAGGCGGTATCGGCTTGGCGCCCTTGCGGGCGGTGGTCAGCTCCTGCCTTGATCAGCCGGACCGTTTCGGCGCGCTCACCGTGCTTTACGGCAGCCGTACCCCCTCGGACATCGCCTTTCAGTCCGATCTTGAACTGTGGCACAATCAGGGGGTGGATTGCCGCCTCACCGTGGATGCGGCCGAACCCGGATGGGACGGATCAGTGGGGCTGGTCACTGCTTTGCTGGATGATCTCGCCCTCAAGCTGGACAAAAGCACGGCCCTGATCTGCGGCCCGCCCCTGATGTTTCGGGCGGTTTTGCGCAGGCTGGCCGACATGGGCTTTAGCGACCATCAGGTGCTCACCACCATGGAACGCCACATGAAATGCGGGGTGGGCATCTGCCGTCACTGCCACATGGACGGCAAGCTGGCCTGCGTGGACGGCCCGGTCTTCAGCCTGGCGGAACTGCGGAAGTTGAAAATCATGGAGCTGGATGGCTGAAAACGTACGCCATTATCCTGAATGCGCTAACCGCTTTTGCGTGACCAATATTTCTCTTGCTACATTAGAGCGTTTATTCTAATACAGAACAAATACTCTAATACAGGAGAAGCCCCATGAAAGTACTGCTCATCCAGCCTCCCAGCCACAATCCTCTTATTGATCAGTTTTTCTTGTTTGAACCGTTGGCCTTGGAATATCTCGGAGCCGGCCTCACGCTGGACAATCACACGGTGGAACTTCTTGATGCCAGGCTGGAACCGGATATCGAGGAGGCGTGCCGCAAGTTTCAACCGGAAATAGTGGGCCTTACCGGTTTCACCAGCCACGTCAACATCATCAAGGACATTGCGACCCGCCTCAAGGCCATTTTCCCGGAACTCTTCGTTGTGGTGGGAGGGCATCATGCCACAGTGCAGCCGGAAGATTTCAACGAACCTAATATTGATCTCGTGGTCATCGGCGAAGGGGTTTTTACCCTGCGCGAAATCGCTGCGGCCTTGCAGGCAGGAACACGCCTCGCGGAGATCGCAGGGATCGCGGTTCCGTGTTCCGAAGGCATGGTGTTCAGCACGCCGCGGCCCTACACGGATCTGAACGACCTCCCCTTTCCCGATCGGACGCTGACCGCTCGCCACCGGAAGCATTATTTCAGCGAATGGTTCAACCCCCTGGCCTCGGTGCGGACTTCGCTGGGCTGCACGGCCCGGTGCAACTTCTGCGCCCTCTGGTCCATCACCGGCGGCAAATACCTGCGCCGCGACCCGGAGGCAGTGGTGGCGGAACTCAAGACCATTGCCGAGCCGAATGTTTTTTTCTGCGATGACGAATCCATGTGCGATGCCAAACGCATGGACCGGCTGGCCGACCTGATTGACGAAGCGGGAATACGAAAGAACTACTTTCTCTACGGACGGGTGGATACCATCATCAAGTTCCCGGAGTTATTCGCCAAGTGGAAAAAAATCGGCCTGGCCCAGGTATTCGTGGGCATGGAGGATTTCTCCGACCAACGGCTCAAAACCATGAACAAAGGAATAACCACGGCGCAGCAAGAACAGGCCGTGACAATCCTTGACGGCCTGGGAATCATGATGTACGCCTCGTACATGGTCAATCCGGACTACAGCCGTGAGGATTTTCGCGATTTGCTGGCCTATGTGCGACGCCTGAAGCACAAGTACGCCACCTTCACCGTAATGACCCCGCTTCCCGGCACCAAACTGTATGCCGAGCGCTATGAAGAGATCAGCAGCCACAAACCGGAACTCTACGACATGGTCCATGCCCTTCTCCCAACCACCCTGCCCCTGGCGGAGTTTCATCAGAAGATGGCCAACCTCTGGGCTAAGGCAGTGCCGTTTTACAGGATAATCCCCACCCTGGCCCGCTTCGGCCTGCAAGGCATGCTCCAACGGATACGGTTGTTCGGCACCGTTCTCAAAAAGATTCGCCTGGCCCATTTGGATTATTGAAGCAGGAGGCTTTACAATGGCCATCACGAACGCTTTCTGGTACCATGCCACACCATGAAAACCCGTGACAAAATCATCGAGACAGCCCTCCAGCTCTTCAACGAGCAAGGCACCAAAGGGGTGACCACCAACCATATTGCCGCGGCCGTCGGCATCAGCCCCGGCAATCTCTACTATCATTTCCGCAACAAGGAAGACATCATCCGCGCCATCTTCGAGCAGATGGACGCCTACGGCCTGGAACAGTACCAACTGGTCCTGGACACCTTTCAGCCCGGCACCCTGGAAACCATGGAACAGACCTTTGCCATGATCCAGGCGTACAACTGGCGCTATCGATTTTTCAAGCGTGAGCTGACCGCGCTGATCATGAACGATCCGCTCCTCAAGGAGCGTTTTCTCCACACCCACCGCACCATGCTCACCGTTATCCGGCAATCCAACGACTGTTCCGTTGCCAGCGGAACCTTAAAGCCCATGCCCGAAAAGGAAATGGCCCTCTTTAGCGAAGAGATCTGGCTGGTGGCCCTTTTCTGGCTCAACTACCTGGAGGTGGGAGGAGAAGAGGTCAATGACGAGACGCTCCGACGGGGCATTGACCTGCTTAGAAACATGGTCAGACCGCACCTCACAAAGAAAGCCTTGGCAGAACTGGCACAACGGGAAGGGACACCCTTGCCGGAAACCAAGCACAAGCCGTCCTTCCTTCCCGGTTTTCTCCGCCCGCCATCATAAAAAAAGGAGGTGCGAACAACTATCGCACCTCCCGTTACCATCTCTTCTTCCGTACTGTTTACAGCGTTTACTTCTTGGTTGCTGCCTTAGCGGCCACGGTCATGATCATTGCCCTTGCCATGCCCCTTGCCGTTTTTCTTTTGCTTCCCATGGTCATCATCCCTGTCATTGTCACGATGGCCATCCTTGCGGTCACGGTGTTTTTCCTGATACCGCGGAACATATTCGCGTTCGTACCAGTCGTCTTGCACAAAAAAGACGCGCTCGCCGCAGGCATTGTATTCGCGGCAGTGCTTTTTCCAATTTTTGGCATGGCCCGGCGGGACGCGCAGATAGACCGGGGGCCGGACAACCTGGACCCGTTCAACGATTATCGGCTGACGGTAGAGTACCCGTGGCTGCGGGTAGTCGCCGATGTCAATATGGCCATAGAAACCGGGTTGGCCAATGCTGACCGAGACGCCGACGTCGGCAGCCAATGCAGGGGTGGTAACGGCGGCCGCGGCCACCGCTATTGCGAGTAAAAAACGTTTCATGTTCAATCTCCTATTGTTAAGGCTTTAATGAAATTACTTATACCATAACCGGATGTGCTTGTGCATTTTCATTCGGCTTTTGCCCATCCCCCATCCTGACCACAACCCGATGTTTCACCAGCTCCCGTTCCAAGGAGATCACGCCATCGGGCACGCGCTGGCCGTCCATCTCCATCCAGGCGACACCGCACTCACAACCAAGCGGATTTTCCACCTGGATGTCGTAGATCGTCTCCCCATGCCGGTAACGGAGGCTGAAACCCGGCCACGTCGCGGGTATAACCGGATTCACCCGCATCTCTTTGCCCCGCACCTGTAAGCCCAAAACCTCTTCCACCCAGGCCCGGTACATCCACGCCGCCGCCCCGGTATACCAGGACCAGCCCCCCTGCCCTATCCTTCCCGGAAGCCGGTAGACGTCGGCCGCCACCACGTAAGGCTCAACCCCGTAATGCCAGACCGATTCCGCATCGCGGGCATGCTCGATGGGATTGAGCATGCGCAGCATCCGCACCGCCCGCTCGCCATCTCCTTTGCGGGCCATGGCCATGGCCATCCAGAGGGCGGCGTGCGTATACTGCCCGCCATTTTCCCGCACTCCGGGGGGGTAGCTCTGTATATACCCGGGCGAGGGTTCGGATCTGTCGAAGGGGGGCGTAAAAAGCAGCACCAGTCCTTCATCCTGGCGGACAAGATGCTGCCAGGCCGACTCCAGTCCCTGTTCGGCCCGCGCAGGCTCCGCAGCGCCGGAAAGCCAGGCCCACGATTGGGGCAGGGAATCGATCCTCGCCTCCGTGTTTTCCGCGGAGCCAAGAAGGGAACCATTGTCGAAAGTTCCCCGCAGATACCACTCCCCGTCCCAGCCGGCCTGCTCCACCCTCTGGATCAGATCCTGCCTCTCTTTTTGGTAGGTTCGTCCCAGTTCCGGTTTTTGCAGCAGGTTGGACATTTCGACCATCCCCTGCAGCAGCTCGCAGAGGAACCATCCGAGCCAGACGCTCTCCCCCTTGCCCCCGGCGCCCACCAGGTTCATGCCGTCGTTCCAATCCCCGGTTCCCATCAGGGGAAGGCCGTGGGGTCCGATGGTCAGGCCGCGGCTGACCGCGCGGCAACAGTGCTCGAAAAGGGTGGCGCGCTCCAAGGTGACCTCCGGGGTGGAAAATACCTCGAACTGATCGTCCGCCAGGATGGGCGCATTGAGAAAGGAGACCTCCTCCTTGAGGATATCCGCATCGCCGGTGGTCCGGACATACTGCGCCACCACATACGGAAGCCAGAGCAGATCGTCGGAAATGCGCGAGCGGATTCCGGCCCCGGCAGGTTCATGCCACCAATGCTGGACATCGCCTTCCTTGAACTGCCGGCTGGCAGCCAACAGGATCTGGGCGCGGGCAAGCTCCGGCTTAACGTAGAGAAAGGCCATGACATCCTGCAACTGATCGCGAAAACCAAAAGCGCCGCCGGATTGGTAAAAAGCGGAACGTGCCCAGAGGCGGCAGCTTAAGGCCTGGTATTGCAGCCAGCGGTTGATCAGCAGATCAGCGGCCAATTCCGGGGTATGCACTTCAACGGTGCCGAGCAGTTCATCCCACCAGGACTGGGTTTGCGCGAGCGCCTCCTCCAAGGCATTCTCCTCCTGAAAACGGAGTATCAATTGCCGGGCGTGGTTCAGGGACTCGGCTTGGCCGAGCATGCAGGTGATCTCACGCTGCTCGCCCGGCGACAATTCCAGCCCAACCCGGAGCACCGCGCAGGGGTCCAGCCCCGCGCCGGTCCGTTGTGAGAGCGTGGCCAGTTCCATGGCTGCCGGATTGGCCAAGGTGCGGTTGCGGCCGATGAAAGCGGTGCGGTCGCCGCCGTAGGAGTCGGCCTGGGGAGTTACGGCCACGAAGGCGACCCGCTCCGGGTACTCTGGGTGGTAGCGATTTTGCGCCAGCACGGCCTGGGCTTCGTCATCCCAGTTGGTCATCACATGCATCTGGGAGGTTTCGCGGTTCTCGCCCAGGGTTAATTCCACATAGTAGGTCAGCGAAAGTCTGCGCCTTCTGGAGGAAGCATTGGTGAGCCGCAACCGTTGCAATTTGATCGGCATTCCCCCGCTCTCGTCCACGGGGACAAAGACGGTCAGCTCCTGCTCGATCCCGTTGCTGTTATGTTCGAAAACCGTATACCCCGCCCCATGCCGGGCCCGGTAGGCGGTTGCTTCCCGGATCGGCGCGGCGGTGGGCGACCAGAATACGCCGCTTTCCTCGTCGCGGATGTACATGGCCTCCGAAGCCGGGTCCAGCACCGGGTCGTTGGACCAGCCGGTCAGGCGATTGCGTTGGCTGTTGCCGCACCAGGTGAAGCCGGAACCGGTTTCGCTGACCATGGTTCCAAAGGTCGGGTTGGCGATAATGTTCACCCACGGGGCCGGGGTGTTGGTGTTGGGGCCGAGATAGATCGCGTATTCACGGCCGTCCGGGGTAAAGCCCCCCAGGCTGTTGAAATAATGCAGCTCCATGAAGGGCAGCGGCGCCGAGGGCTCCCGGACCGCTCGCTTCCAGGCCAGCATTTCCAGCCGTTCGGGAACTTCAGCCGACACTGCCAATTGCTGGGGAAGCGTGCCCCGGGCCGCCACCAGCATGACACTGGCCACGCACTTGAGGAGCTTGAGATCTTCCTCGGGAATGAGCGCCGCATTGCGCAGGTAGATCCCGCCCGGCTGGTCCGTCCCGTTCATCAGGGAATGGGCCTGAATCAACCGTTCCAACCGTTCCTGAAGCGGACGCTCATAACTGCCGGGTTCCTCGTTGAGGATCACCAGATCGGTGGACAAGCCGTGCATTCGCCAATAGGTATAGGCCTGGAGCATCTGCCGGGCCAGATTGATATCCCGCGCCTCCCCAATAGTAACCAGAGCTATGGGCAGGTCGCCCGAGATGCCGTAGGGCCACAATCCGGCTTGCCCCTTGCGATTCTCGGCGAGTTGCTCTTCGGCCGCACGCAAGAGAGGGTTGGGAAACAGCAGGTGACTTGCCAGTTGCTGGAAGCGGCGCGCTTCATCCGGTTGAATGTGCAGCATCTGCAACTGCTGCTGGGTCGAGACCCAGGCAAAATCCATGGCCCGGTTGATCTCCTGAGGCTCAGAGTATTTATCCATCAACAGCAAAACTTTTTCACGGCTTGAACCGGCGGCGAGCACCAGGGAAACCTGGGTGTGCTGACCCGGCTGCAAGGTGATGCTCCGCCGCAGGCTCAAGCTCGGGTCAAGGACAAATCCCTGGCTGTTGCCAAGCTCTTGCGTGGCCCCCATGGGTTTGGCCAGGGGATGGCCACGCCCGATGAACCGTTTCCGGTCGGTTTCAAACTGCCAATCTTTTTCAGGCGGGCTGTCAACCCCTGCCGGCTCATAGGTCAAACGGTGCGCCACAAACAGAGGCAGTTCGTTCTCACTGCGTGACCGCCTAGAGGCAAGGAGAACGTGTTGCTCGGGGAGCGCTTCGGTCTGGATAAACAGCTTGTTAAAGGCAGGGTGCTGGCGATCCGCCCGGTGGGGGGCCATGGAGAGCTCAACATAGCTGGTAAGGTTAAGAATGCGGACGCGGGTTGTCCTGTTAATCAGGGTAATCCTGCGAATCTCCACGTCATCTTCCGGCGAGACGATCACCTCTGTTTCGGTATGCAACCCGTTATCGTCACGCCGGAACACGGCCCGATCAGTAGCAAAATTGACCGAATACCCTTCCAGCTTCCCATCGGCAGGGTGATAGGTGCTGGACCAGACCCGATCCGAATCGGGCTCATGCAGGAAACAAAAGGTTCCCATTGCATCACAGGTCCGATCCGACCGCCAGCGGGTGAGTTCCTGGCCGCTCCACTGACTGTAGCCGCCTCCGCTGTTGGTGACCATCACGCCATAGCGGCCGTTGCTGAGCAGCAGGCTGTGGGGAATGGCGGTATGGGGCGTGGTATAGATGCTTTCCGCCGGAGCAATCTGGTCTACGCCCAGCAAGGTGGGCTCATTCTCCCGCGTCGAGGTCAGGTGCAGCGTAGGCAGGGTCGGGATGCGTTCCTGAAGGAGCGCCTCAAAGGCACGGACCCGTGGATCGCTGTGAAAACGGCGCGGGAACGGATTGCCATGCAGAAAGTTGGTCAAGGCCAGAAACGCCATGCCCTGATGATGGGCCATATACGCCTTGATTATCACCCCGCGCTTGCCCACCCGCTGCTTTTGCCGGCTGAAATCCATGGCCTCGTAATATCCATAATCACCGAGCAGCCCCAACCCGGCCAGTTGCTTTAGATTCCGCACGGTTTCAATGGGCGCAAGACTCAAGGCCAGCAAGGTGGCATAGGGAGCGATGACCAGCTCTTCCTCCAGGCCGCGTTTCAAGCCGAGCAGCGGAACGCCGAACGCCTTGTACTGATAGGTTTTGTTGAGGTCCATATTGCCGAAGGCGGATTCGGAAATACCCCATGGCACGCGCCGCTTGCGGCCATAGGTGATCTGGACCTGCACCGCTTCCCGGGCGGCCTTGTCCAAAAGCGAGTTGCCGTAGGTGTACTGGAACAAGAGCGGCATCAGGTATTCGAACATGGTTCCGGTCCAACTGAGCAGCACCCGCTGCCGACCAATGGCCCCATACAGTCGGCTCATGGAAAACCAATGTTCCAGGGGAATATCGCCCCGGGCAATGGCAACGAAACTCCCGAACCGCGCCTCGCTGGCCAGAAGATCGTAACGGGAAACGTCCAAAACGTCGGTGGAGACATTAAAGCCGATGGCAAACAGCTTGCTTTCCCTGTCATAGAGAAATCGCATGTCCAGCGCCGCGGACAACGCACGAACATCCTCCCCGAGCCGGGTCGCCATTCCCAGGGTTTCCCCGGCCAGCCACTGCGAGGTGGCGAATGCCTTGATAACCCGGTCGAGCCAAGGGATGAGGTGGGCGCTTGCCTGGAGAGATTCCTCGCGGATCACGCGAAGAATCGTGATCGAGCCGATCCGGTCATGGGCAATATCGTGCAGCGAGGGCGCCTGTACAAGATCATGTCGGATGGCGAGCAGAGCCACCGAACCCAGCGGGGCCAGCTCCTCCGCGGTTTTTTCCGCGAGAATCTCGATCCAGGTGAGATAGCGGTCGCTGTTTTGGGCCCAGGCCGTGGCCTGTTGTTCCAGTTCCGCACCCCATGGCGCCGCCCCCGCGGCAACGACCATCGCCCTGACATTGACCTCAGTCCGCCGCTGCAGACGGAGGAGATCCACGATGCCAAAGGGCGGAGCATTCCATTCAGCCAAAAGTTGGTCGAGTGTCTGCCGATACAAACCGGCATCTTCTTCCAAGGCTGCGTCCTGCTTCAGAATTTCCCCGGTATCGGCCAGACCGGCAAACGCCTTGCCATCCAAAAGCGGACCATGCACCAACTCGTCAAGCCCCTGCCCCAAAGCCCACAAGGCGCCCAGCAGATTGCCGCTGTCCACCGTGGAGACGTAGCGGGGTTCGAGCGGCACCAGGGTCTGGATATCGTACCAGTTGAGAAGATGCCCTTGGTAGCGCTCCAGAGAGCTAATGGTTGCCATGCTATTGGCAAGCTTTTCCACAACCTGGTTCATGGTCAGATAGCCGGAATCATGGGCGCCCAGGACACTGGTCAGCCAGAGGCCGATGTTGGTCGGACTGGTTCGCATGGCCAGACTGTTTTGATGGGCAACCTGGTAGTTATCCGGAGGCAACCAGGAGGTGTCGGCATTGACAAAGGATGAGAAATAGCGCCAGGTCCGCCGGGCAACTTGCCGGAGGAAACGGCGATCCGTCTCGGGTAACGGTTTTTCCCGGCGTTGTTCAATGGGGCGCAGATTGAGAAGCCAGCCGAACAACGGGGAGAAAAACCACAAAACAAGCCAGGGGGCGGCCACAGACAGGCTGGCCGGCATGACAAGCCAGATCGCCGCACCCACGATCATACTGAAGAGGCTCCCCAGAGCCAGGTGCGCGAGAAAGAGCGGTTGGTGAAGGGAGGCGCGCCAATGGGTTGATTGGGCAGTCCACTCCAATAAATTGCGCTGCGAGATCAGGCGGCGGTAGCAGACCCTGACGATGGCATCCAGGGCCACCGCTGTCTGGTGCGGCAACAGCGCCCCATCGATAACGGCCCGCAGCATGTCGTGCAAGAGTTTGGTCGGGGAAAAATACATCAATCCCTTGTGGGTGGTAGCCATGGTGAAGGGCTGCGCCAAGGGGTGAAAGAGCAGTTGCATGCCGACCACCAGCGTGGCGATTCCACCGATCTTCGGGGAGATACACCAGGAGGTGGTCAAGAGGAGCAGGCTCGTGATCGGCAGGAGGCTCCGGCGCAAATTGTCGAGGATCTTCCAACGGTTCAAGGGGGAAAGCGGGTTCGGGCCCTGTCCGCCCGAAGCCAGGGGAACACGCGAAAAAATCCACCCTGCTATCTGCCAATCCCCACGAATCCAGCGATGGGCTCGGCTGCTGTAGCTCTGATACCCTTGCGGGAAATCATCAAAAAGCTCAATATCGCTGGCCAGACCAACGCGGACATACGCCCCTTCGAGCAGGTCATGGCTCAGCACCCACTCTTCAGGGAAGCGGCCGGAGAGCACCCGGCTGAAGGCGCGGACATCGTAGATCCCCTTGCCGTGATACGATCCTTCCCCGCTCAGGTCCTGATAGACATCGGAAATCGCCTGGGTATAGGGGTCGATCCCCACTGCATCGCTGAAAAGCCGGCTGAAGACCGAGGCGCTCGTGCTCGGTAAGGTCGGGCTCACCCGCGGCTGGATGATGGTATAGCCGTCCATGATCCTGCCTGCGGCATCGAAGCGGGGCTGATTGAGGGGGTGCGCCAGGGTCTCGACCAGTCTGCGGGCCGAGGCGTGCGGCAACTGGGTGTCGCTGTCCAGGGTAATGATGAAGCGGATATCCGCCAATTGCTCCGGGTCGCCCACATATACCAAAGCAGGCGCATTTTCCGGCCGCGTCCCGTCGATCAGGCAATTCAGTTCCTCAAGCTTGCCCCGTTTGCGCTCCCAGCCGATGAATTTCTGCTCGGATTCGCTCCAGGTGCGTTCCCGATGGAAGAGGAAAAAACGCTCGCCGCCATGGCGTGTATTGAGCTCTGTCAGGCATGCTCGCGCGATTTCGAGCAGCCCGTTGTCCTCTTCACGGGAAAACGTGGCGGAATCGGTGTAGTCCGAGAACAGGCTGAAGAAGAGATTTGTTTCCTTGTTGGCCAGGTAGCGAATCTCCAGCTTTTCCACCTCGTCTTGGATCGTCTCCGCATTCACCAGCATCATCGGCACGACCACCAAAGTGCGGTAGGCATCCGGAATTCCAGACTTCTCGAAATCCATCTTGGGCAAAGGCCGGGGCGGCAAAAATCGCGTGATCAGATAATTGACCACCTCGATGGCCAACTGGCTGACCGGAATCAGCAGGAGCAGGACCAGCCCGACCCGGATGGGCAGCGATGGCCCAGTCTGGCCGAAGCCGGGGATTAGGCCAAAAACAACGATCAGAAAAACGAACAGCGCGGAGAAGCCGCCGATGCCGAAGGCGTAAAGAGCGGGGTGATGGCAATAGATCCATTCCAGCATGCGGTAATGGAACTTTTCACGGCAACCCAACAACTGGGCCAGTTCAGCCCGCCCCTTGCCGATTAGCCAGGTGGTGACGCAGCCGCGTTGTGCATCGTCTGTTGATTCAGGCCCTGCCTGGGTTGCCAGCGTGATGACACGCTCGGCAACCTGTTGTTCAGTCTGGCCGGCAGCGCGGGCAAGGTCTTCGATCGCCCGGCGGCAACGGTCGCGGGTTGCGAAATCCATTGCAAGATAGATTCCGGACGGATCGCGGCGCAACACCTGCTCCACCCGGCTAAGCTGCTCGAAGATCTCCCGCCAGTCAAGCAGGGCAAGCTGGCGCAGACTGGTGAAGGCATTGCCGCTGGCCAACTGTTCCCTGGTCTGCCGGTTCTGCTCACGCAGATTGAGGTCGTGCAGCGAGGTTTTCAGCGTACGCTCAAGCCAGTTTTTGACCGGTGCCAAGGCGGCAGCCTCGTCGTACAGCAACCCCACCAACTGCGTCGCGAAATACGGGCTGGGAACCACCTCCGAGGCAGCAAGTTCCTCAAGAATTGCAAAGAGGTGGCTGGCATCGCGGCGATTGGCGGCGAACAGCCGATTCGCCCAAAAGTCCGCCAACTGACGCTCGCGCAGATTGGTCAGGGCGGTGACGGCCAGATTCTGGATGCTTTCAATCAGCGCGATGCGCAGCATTTGCGGGGTCGCCCAGAGCTCGCCAATGGTCAGCGTGCGCACGGATTGGTGGGCCTCGATAAACGCCAGGATATTCTCCCGGTCAAGACGCAGCTCCGTGTGAGCAACAAGGTTCTTGGCCATACCATAGACGCACGGCAAACCGCGAAAAGGGTCAGAGGCCAGGGTGGGCAATTGCTGGTAAAAACGCCGGGGAAGGTTCCGTAATACATCGCGGGTATTTCCTTCCAGAATGTACTCGTTATCAAGAATCCAATCGGCCGCCGGCGTGGCTTTTTGTTCCAAGCGGCTCGCCGCGGCAAGGTCCGTACAGACCTGCCGAACCCATTGACGGGAATGCTTGAGACGCTTGAGCAGCTCAAAACTGCGATGCGGCTTCAGGTCCACCTGCTGCTCCCTGGCATGGCGTTGCGCATGCTCCAAAACCTGGGCAGGGGAAAGCTTTACCTTGATGTTCCGCGCTTCAGCCCGCCGCTCGCACTTGCGATGCATGACGAACAGCGTCGGAGGGATATCGCCGATTTCCCTCAGCAGTACCACCGGGCGCTGTAAAGATTCGACAGGCGCTTGGAGAATCAGCACCGATTCCCCGGAGACAAGCCAACGGGCGTGGTCACGTATGATCCCTGACTCGACCCCATACCTGGAGCGTCGTAGCCATAATAGCGCTGCCATGGCGCCGATTGTGGCCGTTGCCATGAACAGAGTCAGCGTAAAAAGGGTTCCGCGCGGTAGCAAGTCCAACCCTGCCAGAACGAAAAAAGCAACTCCGGCGATCCCGCCGGAAAAAATGGCAGCCAGGGCCACGCCGTAGGCACGACGCCAGAGAAAGGTATCTCTTATGTGAACTTCTCCGTTCGTCCTCTTGTGCACCAAGGCGGTGCGGTGGAAGTTCCGCCTCGCCAGTTCCCCAAGGGCCTTGCGCGCATCATCATGTTTTGCGAAATAACCAATTAGAATGCCGACGCCCACTATGTATCCTTTACGCAACGTAGTCCAAGAATCCGGTCATAGTGAAGTATTTCGCTATGACCGGAGGCTCAGCAAGAAATTGTGCGGACTGTCCCGGAAGATTGTCCAACGTACTGGGTTGAGAAATAATACCGGAAAGCTGTGCTGTTGCCGATTTCGCACGCGGAATGCGTTTTTGCCGCATACCCAGAGACCACCACGTCGGCATTGATGATGCCCATTTGGTGGTGATGTCGATCGAACTCCCCAGAGTGGGAAAGCAGGCCTGCGCCTCAACCACGGTTAGATCCGGCTGCTTGGCCTTCGGCTTAGTGTGTGCTGTTGTAATGAAAAGCAGAATCTGTGCCAGGAATGTTGTGCTAGGAGATTAACTCCCATCATACTGAAATAATTTAAATTTGAGACAATCCTGCGATGGAGGGTGAATGTTTCAAGGAGGGAATTGTATGACATATCAGGAAATTCCTGATATGTCAGGCGACGGTAATCCGACAGATGGACTATACGGGAGTCTTAGCAAAAGCTCTACTACTATTAAAAAACGGGAGGTGCGAACAGATGTTCGCACCTCCCGTTGGCTCATCTTCATCAATACATACAGCAGTTACTTCTTGGCAGCAGCCTCCGGGCCACCGCCTTCCAACCCGGCGGTGATGGTCTTGCCCAGCTTGTCTTCGATCACGGCGGTGATCCCTTCCTGGGTAAAGATCGATTCTTTCCTGATGGTCTTGGTGGCGTTGCCCAGGGCGATCCGCAGCTTGCGGTCGCTGACCAAGGCAAGGGCCTTGTTGATCCGGGCCTTCAACTCCTCGGGGCTCAAGCCTTCGGCCTGGCCTATGGGGCCGAGCGCCTTGGTCTTCATGGTAAAATCGGTGATCAGTTTAACAAAGCGCGGCGCCTCCGCCGCTGAGGCCCACTGCAGACCAAACCGCTCCGGCTTGATCCCGACCTCGGCCAGAACCTTTTTCACCACTGCACTCACACCCATCGCGTCGTAATTACCAACCTGGTAATGGCATTCACCGAGTTGTCAGCCACCCGAGAAGATGGCGTCGGCGCCTTCGGCAAAACCGCGCAGGACAAAGGCCGGATCGAGACGTCCGGTGCACATCACCCGGATGGTCCGCAGGTTCGGCGGATACTGGTAACGGGAAACCCCGGCACTGTCCGCTGCGGCATAGCAGCACCAGTTGCAGAGAAACCCCAGGATCTTCGGGTTGAAATCGTTCTGACTCATAACTGCTCCTCTATTGTGCACCAAAGGCGGTGATTTGCGCGTTGATCTGTTCGTCGGTGAAGCCGCCCATGGAGATGGCGAATACCGGGCAATGCGAGGCGCAGATGCCGCAACCCTTGCAGGAGGCGGTGATGGTCTCGGCCTTGCGCTTGCCGTTTTCGTCCTTGATGATCCGAATGGACTGATACGGGCAGAGCGATTCGCACAGGCCGCAGCCGATGCACGCTTCCTTGTCCACGCAGGAAATGGTGGGCTCCACCGAAACAAAGCCCTTGCAGAGCGGGATGGAAGCCTTGGCCGCCGCCGCCTGCGCCTGGACGATGATCTCCTCAACCGGCTTGGGCGAATGGGCCAGGCCGCAGACATAGACCCCGCTCACCGGCAATTCCACCGGCCGCAGCTTTACATGGGCTTCGAGGAAGAACTTGTCTTCGTTCACCGGCACTTTGAGGAGCTTGCTGATCTCCTCGGTCCCTTCGGCCACGATGCCGACGCTTAGGGTCAGCACCTCCGGAGTCATGGTGACCTCGTCGCGCAGGATCGGATCGTAAAAGGTGACGCTGGTCTTCTTGCCGCTGGCCTTGAATTTGGGCTTGTTGTCCATGGTGTAGGGGATGAAGACCACCCCTTTTTCCCTGGCCTCGCGGTAGGCGTCTTCGGCAAAGCCGTAGGTGCGCATGTCGCGGTAGAGCACCACCACCTGGGAGGCCGGGTCAAGAGATTTGATCTTGAGGGCGTTTTTCACCGCATGGTTGCAGCATACCTTGCTGCAATAGTTGAGATCATCACCCCGGGAGCCGGCGCACTGCACCATGACCACCGACTTGGGCGCCAGGTTCTTGCCCTTGCCGGACAGCCGCTGCTCCAGCTCGCGCTGGGTAACGATGGCGTCGGAGTATTTCACCGGGTTGCCCAGTACCAACTCGGGCCGATGCTCGCGACCGCCGGTGGCGATGATGATTACCCCATGATCAAGGGTGGTTTCCGTAGCCTTCTTGCCCTTGGTCGTGGTGAGCACCGAGCTGAAGTTGCCGACAAAGCCGTTGACCTGGGTCAATTCGGTATTGGTCAGCACCTCGATCTTCTTGTTCTTTTTCACCGTGTCGGTCAGATTGCCCAAAACCGTGGACACCGTGTCGCCCTGCAGGGTGAAGGAGAGATGCTGGAGATGACCGCCCAGGGTCGCTTCCTTTTCCACCACCGTGGTCTGAAAGCCCTGCTCAGCTAAGGTCAGGGCCGCGGTCAATCCTGCCACCCCGCCCCCCAAAACCAGGGCCTTGGGGGTAACCGGCACGGTCTGCTCGGGCAGGGGCTGGATGTGGCGGGCCTTGGCAATGCCCATGCGCACCAGATCCTTGGACTTTTGCGTCGCGGCCGCAGGCTCGTTGGCATGAACCCAGGAGCAGTGGTCGCGGATATTGACCATCTCGAAGAGACAGCGGTTGAGACCCGCGTCCTTCAGGGTTTCCTGGAAGAGCGGCTCATGGGTTCTTGGCGAACAGGCGGCAATGACCACCCGGTTGAGGTTGTGCTCCTTGATCTTTGCCTTGAGCACCTCCTGGGCGTCCTGCGAACAACTGTACAGGCTCTGGGCATGGTAGACCACGCCTTCCATGCCTTCGGTGTACTGCTCAACCGCAGGCACGTCGACGACGCTGCCGATGTTGATCCCGCAATGGCAGACAAAGACGCCGATACGGACCTCTTCATCCTTGCCGGTCTTCTGTTCTTTCGGATAGGTCTTGTGCACCAAGGCCTTGCCGCGATCCTTGGCAATCAACCCGGCCACCAACCCGGCGGCCGCGCTGGACTGGGTGACACTTTCCGGGATGTCCTTGGGCCCCTGGAAGGCGCCGGCCACCATGACCCCGGGCCTGGTGGTGAGCAAGGGGGCAAAGGTCTCGGTCTTGCAGAAATCGTAGTTATTCAGGGCAAAACCGGCGATCTCGCCAAGGTTCTTGGCGTCGGCCGGGGCGTCGAGGCCCACGGAGAGCACCACGATATCAAAGGGCTCGAAGGAGTGCGTCCCGTCCAGGGTGGAATAGGTCAGCTTGAGATTCTTCTCCCACGGCATCACATCCGCCACCCGGGCGCGGACAAACCTGATCCCCATGGACTCCGCCTTCTTCTGGGCGGCGTCAAAGCCCTTGCCCTGGGTCCGCATGTCCATGTAGTAGATGGTGATTTCCACCTCGGGGTCATGCTCCTTGGCAACCATGGCCTCCTTGATCGCATACATGCAGCAGACCGAAGAGCAGTAGCCGTTGTTGCAGCCGAGGTCCCGGGAACCCACGCACTGGATAAAGGCGATTTTCTTGGGATGCCTGCGGTCGGAGAGACACTTCACCTCGCCCTCGAAGGGCCCGGAGGCGCAGAGCAGCCGCTCGAACTCCAGGCTGGTCATGACATCCGGATGCTGGCCATAGCTGTACTTGGCCAGGGTTGCATCGGGGATGCGGCCAAAGCCGGGAGCCATGATCACCGCCCCGATCTGGATCTCTTTTTCCTCTGCCTTCTGGCTGAAGTCAATGGCCTTGCTCTGGCAGGTGCAGACACAGATCTGGCAGGTGCCGTGCTTGAGATACAGGCACGCCTCCGGATCGATGAAATAGGTGGCGGGCACGGCCTGGGCATAGTCGATGTGGATGGGCCGCGTTACGGCCAAGCCCTCGTTGTACTGATCCACCAGATGCCTGGGGCAGTACTTGGTACACAGGCCGCAGGCCGTGCACTTGTCCGCGTCGATATAGCGCGGACGCATCCGCAGCTTGGCGGTAAAATTGCCCGGCTTTCCGTTAAGGGAAAGGAAATCGGCATTGCTCAGAATTTCGATATTGGGAGACCGACCGGCCTCTACCAGCTTAGGTGCGAGTATTCAGAGCGAACAGTCGTTGGTTGGAAAGGTTTTATCCAACTGCGCCATGGCGCCGCCAATGGCTGCGGACTTTTCTACCAGATAGACATAGTAGCCAAGCTCGGTCAAATCAAGGGCCGCCTGAACCCCGGCGATACCGCCGCCGACGACCATGACCGTTCCTGATTTTTTAGCCCCAGAAGGCATAAGTTTCGGTTGAGCAGACAAGCTGCTCAACTCAGCTTTATCTTTTGCTTGTCCCATCGTGTAACTCCACTCAAATTAAAAAATTTAGGAGCCGTTTCGAAATGGCCTAGCTTCTAGACCATTTCGTTACGGATCCTTATGCCGGTCATGGCATTTCCAATAGTACAATTATTTTCAACTGACGGCTTAGGAGCCCAAACCGCACTCCAATACAGATCAGTCCGGCAATTCATCGCCCAACACTGCAACCTTGATGGCGCACAGTTTGTATTCCGGGGTCCTGGAAAGACGATCCAGGGCGTCCAAGGTCAGCATATTCACCAGCGCCTGCAAATGGTTGTAGGTGGTGAAGATGGTGCCCTCCTGGGTCCGGTCGGTGATGATGGCCCGCAACACCACGGAACCGCGCCGCGAGGTGAGCCGCACCCAGTTTTTCTCCTTGAGCCCCAGACGCTCGGCATCCGCGGGATGCACCTCGGCAAAGCACTCCGGGCTGACCTCGTCGATCTCCGTGGTCTTGCCGGTCATGCTGCTGAAGTTGTAGCGGGCAATATCGCGGCCGGTGGTGAACAGCAGCGGATATTCCTCGTCGGGCAGCTCCACCGGGGGAATGTAATCCTCGGGGATAAACAACCCCTTGCCACGGGTGAACTTTTCGGTGTGGAGCACCGTGGTGCCGGGATGATGCTGATCCGGCACCGGCCACTGCAACCCGACCTTTTCCAGCCGCGCGTAGGACAGCCCCTTGTACTGGGGCAAGAGCTGACAGATCTCGTCAAAGATATCGGAAGCGGAATTATAGTGCATGGGATAGCCCATCCGCTGGGAAAGCATGGAGATGATCTGCCAGTCCGGCTTGGCCTCGCCCGGCGGCTCAACCGCCTTGCGAATTCGTTGCACCCTGCGTTCCGTGCAGGTGAAGGTGCCGTCCTTTTCCGCGTAGCAGGCCGCAGGCAACACCACATCCGCCATCTTCGCGGTGTCGGTCAGGAAGATGTCCTGAACCACCAGGAAATCGACCTTTTCCAGGGCTGCCTGGACATGGGCGATATTGGCGTCGGCCACCGCCGGATCCTCGCCAAAGATATAGAGGCCGCGGATATCGCCCTTAAAGACATTCTCCCACACCTCGGTGGCGGGTTTTCCCGGCCGCCTGGGCAGCTTGATGCCCCAGAGCTTTTCGTAACTGTCAAAGAGGTCGCCGTTTTCCAGGCCGCCGTAGCCAGGCAGGGTATTGAACAACGCCCCCATGTCGCAGGCGCCCTGCACGTTATTCTGGCCCCGGAGGGGATTGCAGCCGGTGCCTTCCTTGCCGATCTTGCCGCAGAGCATGGCGAGATTGGCGATGGACTTTACCCGGTCCGTGCCGGTGACATAGTGGGTGATTCCCATGCCCCAGAAGGTTGCGTGTCTGCCTTCGGCCGCATACATCCGGGCGACCTGACGCAGTTGCTCTTCCTTGATGCCGGTGATCTTTTCCACCATCTCCGGCGTATATTTCTTGACCAGCCGGACAAGCTCGTCAAAATCCTCGGTGCGCTCCTCGACAAATTTCTTGTCCCAGAGTTTCTCCTCGAGAATGACCTGCATCATCCCGTTTAAAAAGGCGACATCGGTGCCAGGTACGATGCGCAGCCAGAGATCGGCCCGCTCGGCCAGCTTGGTGCGGCGGGGATCCACCACCACCAGTTTAGCGCCGCGGTCCACGGCCTGATGGATGCGCAACCCGATGGTGGGATGGCTGGTGTCCGGGTTGCTGCCGACCATGAAGAAGAGATCGGTTTTCTTTGTATCCGCAATGGAGTTGGTCATTGCGCCGCTGCCGAAGGTGAGGGCCAAACTGGCCACCGTGGGAGCGTGTCAGAGTCGGGCGCAGTGATCGATATTATTCGTTCCGATCGCTGTCCGCATGAATTTTTGCATGAGATAGTTTTCTTCGTTGCTGGCCCGGGCACAACTGAAACCGGAAATGGAATCCGGCCCGTACATGGCCTTGAGGTCGAAGAAACGCTTGGCCACCATATTCAGGGCATCTTCCCAGCTCGTCTCCACCAGTTGGGAGCCCCGGCGCACCAGGGGTTTGGTCAGCCGCTCCTTGTGCTGCACAAAATTATGCGCGAACCTGCCCTTGACGCAGAGCGCCCCGTAATTGGGCGCCAGGTCAGGATCCGCGGTGACTTCCATCAGGGTATTGCCCTTGACCTTGAGGATGATCTGGCAGCCTGCCCCGCAGTAAGGACAGGTGGAGCGAACCTCGCGGATCTCTTCGTTGATCACCGGCACCAGAGAGTCTTTCTTGTTCAGGGCGCCGGTGGAGCAGTTATCCACGCAGGCGCCGCAGTTGACGCAGTTCTCCTTGAACCTGAACCGCAAACCAACCGGCCGTCCCTTGTCATCGACATCGTCGGCGCTGATTTCCAGGGCATTGTATTCGCAACTGTTCTGGCAGCGCTTGCAGTAGATGCACTTGTTCAAGTCCACCAGAATCATGGGATGGCTGATTTTTTCCGTGTAGATCGGTTTTACCGCCATCCCGGTCCGGGTCGGATCAAGGCCAAAATCCGTGGCCAGTTTTTTCAGGTCGCAACGGTCATAGGCGCGGCAGCCACAGGAGAGGCAGCGCTTGGCCTCGGTGATCGCCATCTGTTCGGAAAAGCCGAGTTTGATCTCGCTGAAATCCTGGGTAGCGATCTGA
Source organism: Desulfobulbaceae bacterium UBA2273 (assembly GCA_002347095.1). GTDB lineage: Bacteria > Desulfobacterota > Desulfobulbia > Desulfobulbales > Desulfurivibrionaceae > Thiovibrio > Thiovibrio ferrireducens. The sequence goes on from DDWZ01000013.1 coordinate 26,978, forward strand.
GGCGGCCGGGTGGGCATCTTCTCGCGCAGCTTGATGTTGATCCCCTCGAAATTGCGGAGGTCCACATCGTCGAAGCCCTTGCCCCGGCTGAAGTTGAAGCGGCTCTCGGCCACGGTCTTGGTGATGCCCATGACCTGGGCGTGGATGTTCTCCGCTGCCCGCCGGGCCGCGACCACGGCCTGAATCACCGAACGCGGGCCGCTGGTCACATCGCCGGCCGCGTAGATGCCGGGATGGTTGGTCAGCGAGGTTCGGGGATTAGCCTTGACGTTGTATTTCGGGGTCAGTTCCAGAGAGGCTTCCAGTTCGCCGCCGTCGAATCTCTCGTGGCAGGCGCTCAAGCCCTGGGCGACAATAACGGTGTCGGCCTTGATATTCACCGTGGAATTGGGGATCGCCTCTGGGTAGCGGATGCCTTTATCGTCGGGCTCACCGAGCTTGGTCCGGATCAACTGCACGCTGATGCCGTTGTCGGTATCGCTGAAATTCACCGGCGCGGCCATGAGCAGAAACTGCACGCCCTCTTTTTCCGCCACCCGGATATTGCGCTGGTTGGCCGGCATCTCGGTCTGGGCCCGGGGATAGATGATGGTGACCTGACCGACTTCCTTGCGCAGCAAAGAGCGGGCAACCTCCATGGCCACGTTGTTGCCGCCGAACACCACGGCGGAGCGGCCATAGTTGGTTCCCTTACCCTCGGACATATCCCGCAGGAATTTCGTGGCCGGGATCACCTTGGGCAGGGCGCAGCCCGGAACATCGAGACGCTCGTCCACCGGGGTGCCGGTGGCGATGAGAATGGCCTCGTAGCCTTGGTCCTTGAGAGATTGCAGGGTGAAATCTTCGCCCCATTTCTGGCTCAGGCGAACATTGATCCCCATGCGCAGAATGGTGCTGATCTCGTAATCCAGCACATCCTGGGGAATCTTGTAGTCGGGGATGCCGTAGCGCAGCATGCCGCCGAGCTTGGGGGCGGATTCGAACACCGTGACATCGTGGCCCTTGCGCGCCAGATAATACGCACCGGTCAGGCCGGAAGGCCCGCCGCCGATAACGGCGATCTTCTTGCCGGTGGCAGGGTCGCGGGGGATGCGCAGGTCGATCTTATGCGCCATGCACCAGTCGGCGACAAAACGCTTGAGATGGTTGATGGACACCGGCTCATCCACGAGAATCCGGCGGCAGCGGGTTTCGCAGAACCTGGGGCACACCCTGCCCACGGAAAAGGGAAAGGGGTTGCGCTCCATGACCAAGCGCAGGGCCTCTTCGTACTGGCCCTTAGCCACATGGGCGATATAGCCCTGCACGTTGATCTGCCCGGGACAGGTGAGGTTGCAGGGCGCCTTGCAGTCGCCAAAATGGGTCTCCATCAGGAGGGTCATGCGCTCGTTGCGCTTGGCCTGCAGCTCCTTGGAATCGGTGGTGATCCGCATCCCTTCGCTTACCGGTGTTACACAGGACCGCACCGGCTCCTCCACCCCTTCCACGCTGACCACGCAGATCCCGCACGGAATGTCCGAGGTCGCCTTGTTCACGTGGCAGAGGGTCGGGATATGGATATCCGCCCGTTTTGCCGCTTCCAGGATGGAAATCCCTTCCTCGGCAACAATTTCATACCCGTTGATTGTGATATTCATAGAAGATAGGTTCAAGGCTAAAGGTTCAAGGCCAAAGGCTAAGGCGCCGGACACAAGATTTTATCCTTGGTCCTTTAATCTTGCCCCTTGCGCCTATTTTTTAAGCCGCGGGTTTCCATTCCTTGAGGAAGGCGGGCAGATGCCCGGCTTCACGGGGGCCGATGGTAATGGTCCAACCGGCCAGCTCTTCCTCAAGCTCGCCCTTCATGGAGGCAAGGTAGCCGGGGATAATGAGCTCCCGATGCTTGACCTTGGACTCGATCCCGGATTTCTTCATAAACGCCGCGATCATATCCGCGCCGAACTTGCCGGCCGCCCAGGCGGTGAGGACCGAAAGCCCTTCCGTGTCCTTGATCAGCAGCCAGGAAGGCACCTTGCTCCCCTCGATCTCGCCGGAAACGATGAAGTAGGTGAGCGAGAAGTTGCAGGTGATCAGCACCGGCGAATCCTCGGTGGGGCCGTTGATGTTGTACACATCTTCCTGCACCACCATGGGCCGCTGCGGATCGGTGAAGATGTTCAGCCTCTCCAGCAGGAGCGGAAAAAGGATATCGCCCTGCAGGTCGGAAAGCACCACGATACCGGCGTATTTGGCGATGAGCACCGAGGCGACCATGGCCTCCATCAACGGATCCGCAGAGATCTCGCAGGGGAAGGTGATGGTGGGGAAACCCAGGGGCTTGAATTTGGCACGGATGGCGGAACGCCGCCCCACCACGCTGTCTTCCAAGGCGGCGCGGATCGTGCGGGCGCCGGAGTCGAGCATGAGATCCTTGAGGCCCGCGGCCAGCAGTTTTTCGGAAACAGCCACGGTGTCGTCGAGGTTTGTGCCCTTGGCAACCAGCGGGCACCCGGTCTCCTTGGCCACAGCGGCCATGGCCTCGGCATTGTCGGCGGTGGCTGCGTAGAGCAGAGGCTTGCGCTCCCCGCAGGCCGCAGCGGCAGCCTTGAGATTGTCACCCTTGTCGCTCATCAGGATGATCCCGGCATCAAGGGCGGTGTCCAGCACCTTCTTGGTCAGGGCGGTAAAGGCAGCACTGTCGCCCTTGGTGTCTTTGATGGCAATGAGGTCGGCCTTGAGCAGAACCCCTACCCGCTCGTAGCGGAGGTTCTTGAACCGAGCGATGCGGCCATCGACATCGGCCTCGTTCATCTCGGTGGTGACCAGCACCGCGATACCGGTGGGGTTCTCGAAACGTTTTTCATGGCGGAACAGGCAGGTCTCGCCGCCGGTGGCATAGGCGCTGTCGCCTGCGCCGATTTTAACAGTCCGGATCGGAGGGGCGGATGCTTCGCCGATCTGCTCCTTGACCTCATCGCTCACATACGGGCATTCGCCGATTTCCGTCTGCCCGGCCGCCACCTTCATGGCAAAAGCAAGACAGGTCGGGATGCCGCACTCCCCGCAGTTCTTCTTGGGAAGCATCTTGAGGATTTGAATACCTGTTAAAGCCATCTGTCTGTTCCTCCAGAAAATAGGTTAAAGGTTAAAGGTTAAAGGCACAAGGTCGAGGAGATAGAAGCGTGAACATGATGTTGCGCTTTCGCCTTTAACCTTGCACCTTTCTCCTTAAACCTATCTTTTTTTAAACAATCGCTTCCATCTCAAGGGCCGGATGCCCGACCTTCTTCATGAAGGCGAGGATTTCCTCTTCCGTGGTGCCGTTCTCCTCGGTGGCGATCATGTCGTAAAACTCCGGCATGCCGATTTCCTTGCAACGCTCGATGAGTTTGTCCTTGATCTCTTCCTTCATCATCTTGGGCAGCCAGACCATGCGCTTGAGGCCGCCCTCGGCGACAAAGAGCTTGGGGCTGGTCATGAAATGCTTGGAAACCCCTATAAAACCAGGGGTCTGCGCACCGCCGCCAGCCATGCCGGCCAAGGAAGTAAACTTCATCCCGGAAGGCGTCATGCCGCTGTAATCGCGGTTGACCACCATGATCCCGTTGCACTGGGGCAGCATGGCGGCAATGGCTTCGAAACAGCCGCACGCGGTCATCGGGCTGTTCATCAGGGAGTACAAGGCAAGATCGGTTACAGCCCCGCGGGAGGTCTGATCGACGAAATCGTTGATCCCCTTGAAGCGGCCGAGCTTCTCATCCAGGCAGTCGCCTTTCTGGATCGGCTGGTTGGGGCCGGTGGGGTTGATCTGGTAGGAGGCCTTGCCGTCCAGCCAGTTGTAGGCGCCGCACATGCCGATCCGCTCCGGGGTGATAACGCAGACATGGCTCGGAGCAAAGGATTGGCACAGGGTGCAGGAATAGAAGATCTCCTCGGTCTCGTCGGTCATGGAGCCCAAACGCTCATCGCGCTCGGCATAGACCTTGCGGGCCAGCTCCTGAACCTCTTCCACCTTGTCGAGTTCGGTGTAGATCTTGACCTGGATCTTATCGACAATGGCGCCGAACTCCTGATGCAGTTTGCCGTGCAGCACCTTGCCGATATGGGAGAAGGAAAAGCCCTTTTCCACCGCGGCCTTGCCGATACGGAGCCACATGATGTTCCGCTGGCCCATATGCATGATGCCCTGGATGTAGTTGATCAGGTGATGGAACTGACGCTCGAGGATGGGCTCGAAGTCCGACTGCATGCCGCGCCCGGCAACCTCGACCAGGATGCCGAGGGGCACATTCTGGCCCACCTGGAGATCCTTGATGTCCGGCCCTTCGACGGTGACCTTGCCGTCCTCCACCTCGGACATATCCTTGGAAACCAGAACCTCAACCCCCGAGGTTCTGCCGCCGCCGCATTCCATGAACAGATCGTCCTTGCGGATACGCTCGCCCTCAAAGGCCGGGCCGAAGGACAAGGGGATATCGATCTTGGTGACGTTGACCTTCAGCCCCCGCACCTCGATGGCCTTCTGGACGATCTCCTCGTGGGGCACCTGGCTGACCACGTGCTCGTAGGTACAAATCCCGGTGGGCAGTATCTCGGGGATATCGTAGTCGGAGATGGTCGGAAAGCCCCAGTTGATGGCGCCGGCCGCGTTGGCGTACCACTCGTCGGAAACCGGGCCAAAGGCCATGACAAAAGCAAAGGTCCGGTCCTTGTTGTAGATCAGGTTGCCCTTGTAGTCGCCGGGCTTGATGCCGCCGAAGGCCATGGCCACGCGGCAGGCAAAGCCGATGGCAAATACCGCCGAGGTGTAGCTCTTGCCAAAGGGCACCAGACGGGTGTTCCAGCCGACCTGCACCTTGTTTTCAATCAGGCGCTCGGCCATGTTCTTGCCGTTGGACTGGTCGTGCATGAAGATATAAAGATTCTTCTCCTGGAGCTCCAGGGCGATCTTCGAGGCAATCTCGTTGTTGTCCGGAGTGCCCATGATGGCGGCAAAACCTGGGGCGGTGCCGTCTACAAACTCAACGCCGCGCTTGCGGAAGATAACGTCGTCGGCAGCGCCCAGCCAGATATTGTTCTCCAGCGGATCCTCGGTCTTGGTGTAGAAATCCGGGGTCTCAAGATACCGGATGGCCTCGTACATCTCCTCGGCAAAAAAGGTGGCCATGCCCGCATCAAGGGCCGGGGCAAGGTACGGCAGCCAGATGTTCTCGCTCACCTGTTCGGGCAGCAGAGTGCGGCATTCCTTGAAGATATCCTTCATGTCGCCCAGATTCTGCACCTTGGCGCCCAGCATACTGTAAATAATCGGCAGGAAATAGGCGGTGTTCGGGAAATGCACCTCCTGCTCTGGCCCGTACTTCTTGAGGACCTCCTCGAACTTCGCTTCCGCCATATCAACAATCTTGTGAGCCCCGCGGATGGCGGCTGAATAGATGATCTTAGACATTTTGTAATCTCCTCTTTAACCCTGTGAGGCTTTTCAGCATTACAGTCGATAAATGCACAATTTCAGATATTTATCCCATGAGTCCATTGATCAGCGACTTGGTCAGAGCAACCGCCCTCGGATGCCGCATGATCATCAATTCGCCGCCCGCCATCAGCATGCAGGAAGCGGTGATGGCCTCCATGAGAATACCCCGGGTCTCCTGGTCGCCGATCATCTCGTCGGAGGGCAACCGGCATTCCTTGGCCTTCCAGACCTCACGGCCCAGGTTGCAGATAAAGGGCACCTGCAGCTTCTCGTCCTTCTGGGTCAGGGCGGCAAGACGAATCCGCTCCATGACCGAGTAGGTGTACTCGATGCCGTAGCCCAGCGCGCCGATGGAGGGGTCGATCAACACGGAATCCAGGGAGACCCCGAGGTTCTCAAGGAGAATGTTGAGCTGCTTGGCCAGGTTCACGTCGATGGGCGAGGCAGCGACCATGGGATACTGGAAGGCCATGGCCGTGGCGCCGATGGCCCGGTAGTTGCTGTCGGAAAGCGGAGCCAGACACACCTTCTTGTCGCCGATCAGTGAAGTGATCTCCCGCAGGGTTTCCGTGTCCTTTTCGCCGTTGCCGCAACCCCAGACAATAACCGGCACCTCGATGCTTTTCACCACCTCGGCCGCGGCTTTTGCCGCTTCGCCCGCGGGCCGGTTCAGGCCGTTGGGGTCGGTGCTGACCATGGAGATGCAGATGGCGTCGGCGCCGTATTCCTTGACGCATTTCTGGGCCCAGGCCACGGGATTGTCCAAAACGTCCTGATAATGACGGGCCAGGGAGTCCGGCCATTCATCGGGTTTCACGTCAAGCACGTCAAAGGCGATCTTGGGGCTGTTGCCCATGGTTCCTTCAAAGAGATGGAACGACAGGGTGTTTGAACCGCCCACCTTAATGCCGCTTGGCCCTTCGCCCAGAGCCGTCTCGCGGATGGCGCCAGTGTATGCCTGCTTGTAGGAGGCTTCGGGAACCTCGGCAGCCCGTTCGCTCAGGGGCGTTTTTTCGCAGGCGAGTTCCGCCGCGCCAACCGCAGCAGCGGAAGCTGCCGGGGCAGCCTTCTTCGCCTCGGGCGCGGCGGGTTTCTTGGCCGCTTCCGCAGCCTTGTCAGCGGCGGGTTTCTTGGCCGCTTCCGCAGCCTTGTCAGCGGCGGCTTTCTTGGCGGCTTCCGCCTTTTTCGCCTCGTCGGCGGCCGCAGCCTCGGCTGCCTTTTTCGCCGCTTCGGCTGTCTTCGCCTCTGCCGCAGCCTTGTCGGCGGCTGCCTTCTTGGCGGCTTCCGCTTTTTTGGCCTCATCCGCGGCCGCAGCCTCGGCAGCTTTCTTGGCCGCGCTCTCGTCCGGTACCGGCGCAGGTGCAGCCGGAGCTGCCTGCGCAACTGGGGCTGGGGCCGGAGAAGCAGGAACGGCGAGCAACGGCTCGCGCTTGAGAATAGCCTCTGCCCCGGCAAATTTCACCAGCGCATCAAATTGATCGTCCGACAAGCCGTAGGCCTTTTTCAGCGCATCGAGACCGAGACGTACCGAGTCAAGCGCCATCTGCCGTTCTTTTTCGTTCATCGCATCCTCTCCTGCTTCTTCTATTTCAATCCTTGCCTGATCAACCGTACCGGCACCGCTGGTCCCGGCCGTGGCTGACGCACGGTACTGGGCGGCTTCCGCCTTGGCCGCGGCGATAATTTTTTCTGCCTCAACCTTGGCTGCCGCCAGGACAGCATCACCTTCCTCACCCCCGGCCACCGTGGTCCGAACCTCGATGGCCGAAACCGGCGCCGCAAGGGCAACCGGCTCGTCGACAAAGACCGGCCGGGTGGCAAGCCCTGCCCGGCTGACGATCTCCGGCACGGCGCTTTCCCATTCGATGGCCATGATATGCACCCCGGCCACCCCTTCTATCTCCCGGACCTGGCGGATGATATCAACACAGATGTTGATGCCCTCGTCTTCCTTGTCCTTGGCCCCCTGCATCCGCTTGATCACCTCATCGGTGACATCCATGCCCGGCACGGAGCTCTTCATGTAACGGGCCATGCCCACGGATTTGGGCGGGGTAACCCCGGCCAGGATGTGGACTTTTTTATGGAGGCCGAGATCGCGGACCGCCTGCATAAATCTGGCAAAGCGTTCCACATTGTAGATGATCTGGGTCTGGACAAAATCAGCGCCATTGGCGACTTTTTTTGCCAGCCGCGCGGCCCGGAACTGCTCGGACGGCCCGGCAAAAGGGTTTGCCGCCGCGCCGAGAAACAGCTTGGGCTCGTGCGACTTGATCACCTCGCCGCACTGGAATTTCTTCTCATCCCGCATGGTCTTGACCATGCCCAAGAGCTGGATGGAGTCCATATCAAAGACGCCCTTGGAGCCGGGATGGTTGCCGAACTTCTGGTGGTCGCCCGTTAGGCAGAGCAGGTTCTTGAGCCCCAGGGCGGCGGCGCCGAGGATATCGCTCTGCATCCCGATCCGGTTGCGGTCGCGGCAGGTCATCTGGATGACCGGCTCAACCCCTTCGGCCAGGGTCAGCAGACCGGCGCTGATGCTGGACATGCGGACAATGGCGGTCTGGCAGTCGGTGATGTTGACGGCGTCAACACTTCCCTTCAGCAGCCGGGCCTTTTCCCGAACATGTTCGGCATTGCCGTTCTTGGGCGGCCCCAGCTCGCCGGTTACGGCGAACTCTCCTGATGTTAAAATCCGTTCTAAACGGCTTCCCGATTTCATCGGTTACGATCCTTATCCTTAATTCTTGCTTCTAAAAAAAAGCACACTCTATCAAAAAAAGATCAAGACGCGCTCGGGCCGTGGCAACCAACGTCCTTCAACCCGCCGCCGCCAAGATCACGACGCATATCCATGTCGAAGAGGACACGCTCTTTCTTCTTGTTGATGCCCAGGGCGTCGCGCTTTGCCTCGATCTTTTCGATCATGATCCGGGCGATCTCCAAGGGTTCCGAAGCGATATTCCAATGCGCCCCCACCTGGCCCATCAGCCCTTCGGTGAGATACTTGTTGAAATTCTTGGCCCCGGTCACAGGCAGATTCTGGAAGACAACCTGGGCGCCGCTGGCCACGAAGTACTGACCGATGGCCACGGCCTTTTCGCTCATCCACAGAGGAGCGGTGCCGATGGCGGGCAAATCGGAGATATCATCGCCCAAACCGCCCTGTCGCACCATCTCGGTGGCGGCGATGAGGATCCGGGAGTTATCGACACAAGAACCCATATGCAATACCGGCGGCATACCCACGGTCTCGCAGACCTCTTTCAGGCTGTCGCCGCAGAAACGAGCGGCCTCGGGATTGAGCAGCCCGGCCTTGCCCAGAGAGGTTGCGGCGCAGCCCGTGGCCAGGACGAGGATGTTGTTTTTCAGCAACTCCCTGACGATGGTTTCATGGGTGTCGTCCGCCAGCTTGAAGTTGTCGCAGCCGACAATGATGGCCACCCCGCGGATGCGGCCATTGATGATGTTGTCGTTCAAGGGCCGGTAGCTGGCGCGGAAACGGCCGCCCAACATGGTATTGATGGTTTCATGGCTGAAACCCACCACCACGTCCATCTTGGTTTCCTGGGGGATGAAGCACTTGCCGCGCTTCTTGAAGTTCTTGATGGCGTGGGTCAGGATCTTCTTGGCGGAATCGAGGGCCTCATGCTCCTCGAACTGGATGTGAATTCCGCCGGTCATCTTGGCCCGGTAGTTGGTGGTGATGATGTCGGTATGAAAACTCTTGGCCACCTCAGCCACGGATTGCATGACACACTGGACATCGACCACCATCGCCTCCACGGCGCCGGTGGCGATGACCATCTCCTGCTGAACAAAACCTCCGGCCACCGGAATCCCGCGGCGCATGAGGATTTCGTTGCCGGTACAGCAAACGCCTGCGAGGTTGATGCCCTTGGCCCCCTGCTTCTTGGCCAGCTCCAGCATCTCCGGATCCTGGGCCGCGATGCACAAAGCCTCGGCCAGCAAGGGCTCATGCCCGTGCACGGTGATGTTGACCTGATCGGTCTTCAATACGCCAAGATCAACGATGGCGCGGCGGGGCACCGGGGTGCCGAACATGATGTCGGTCAACTCGGTGGAAAGCATGGAAGCGCCCCAACCGTCGGACAAGGCGGTGCGGGAGGCCTGGAGCATGATGTTTTCGTATTCCTGGTCAACGCCCATGTGGGTGCGGTGCATCATCTCCACCACCTCGCGGTCGATGCCGCGGGGTGCGATGCCGAGCTTCTGCCAGAGGGCCTGCCGTTTCGGCGTGGCCCGTTTCAACATGGAAAGCGGCGCGTCATCCTGCTTGCCGAATTCGGCCAGGGCCTTCTCGCCAAGCTCAATGGCGATATCCTTTACCTCGCGCCCTTCGGTGACGATACCGAAGATCTCGGCCAGATTTTTCAGCTTGGCCACATCCTTGATCTGGTGCAAACCTTCACCCTTGGCCGCCTCGATGAAGCCTTTCACCATCTCCCGGGCATGGTCGGTGTGCGTTGCGGAACCGGCCGCCACGGTACGGGCGAAATTCCTGGCCGCCACGGTATCGGCATTGGCGCCGCAGATGCCGAGCATGTCTTCCACGCCGTCGATGATCTGGCACGGGCCCATATTGCAGTTGCGGCAACAGGTTCCGCCGGAGCCGAAAAGGCAGGCCGACATCCCCCGCGCTTTGACGCGGTCATAGCCGGTCTTAACGTTCTTGGCTATATCCTGGGAGAGAATCTGTTGCGTGGAAACGCAGGTGATGTCCGCGCATCCTTCACATCCATTTCGTTTGATCGCCATCGTGTGTCCTCAGCATCTTGGGTTCGCTATGTAACTGTTCAGCAGCACCACATCTGCTTTGTCATCGGCCTGCTCATGTGCACCAGCACACTTCGCAGACCTCTTGGTCGGCACTGCTGCCGACGATTGACACGCGCATCTGCGGCACTGCTGAACAGTTACCGTTGGATGTTGTAGTTTATTTTACGCCTGCAATCTGCCTGGCCGCCTGTACGGTATTCTTCATCAGCATGGTGATGGTCATGGGTCCGACCCCGCCCGGAACAGGGGTAATATACGAGGCTTTTTCCTTTACCGCATCAAAATCCACATCGCCGGCGAGAATGGCCTTGCCGTCCGCGGTTTTGCCGATCCGGTTGACGCCGACATCGATTACCACCACCCCGTCCTTCACCATGTCAGCGGTCACCATCTTGGGCACGCCGACCGCGGCGATGATGATGTCGGCCCGCTTGCAATGGGCGGCCATGTCCTTGGTGCGGGTGTGGCAGAGGGTGATCGTGGCGTTGCCTGCCTTGCGCTTCTGAAGCATCAGGTTGGCGATGGGTTTGCCGACGATGTTGCTGCGGCCGATGACCACCACCTCGGCGCCGCTGGTCTCAACGCCGCTGCGGGTCAGCAGCTCAAGGATGCCATGGGGCGTACAGGGCAGAAAACACTCCTCGCCCAGCACCATCTTGCCCACGTTCACCGGATGGAAGCCATCCACGTCCTTGGCCGGATCAATGGCATACAGCACATTGGTTTCGTTGATATGCTTGGGCAGGGGCAACTGCACAAGGATGCCGTGGATGTTCTTGTCTTTGTTGTATTTTTCCACCGTGGCCAGCAGATCCTGCTCGCTGGTGTCGGCGGGCAGGGTTACCTGCTCGGAATGAATGCCAAGGGCGTGGGCGGTTTTGTTTTTGGCGCTCACGTAAGACTGAGAGGCCGGGTCTTCCCCCACCAGGATCGTCACAAGGCCGGGAACAATCGCATGCTTTTCCTTAAGCTCGGCGACCTCGATCTTCAACTCTTCGCGAATGGCTTTGGCAACTTCCGTCCCGCTGATAATCTTGGCACTCATTCATTATCTCCTTATATCAAAAAGTTATGGATATCATTTTCAATGCGTATAGCGCCGGAAAAGACCCGCTGCCCTGCCTCCCAGACAAACACCATCAAAAAAGGACGGCGCGGGCAAGGCAAAAATAGCGATCAGAGCTGACAAAACTACCCAACTTGACACGATATTTCAATAGGTAGATATACTTGCAAAAAGCCCTGTACTATACATTTTCCGGCGGAAAATAGAAGAAAAAAGCGAGGGGAAAGGAATAATTGCAGGGGGAAAGGCGATACAGGAAGTTATCGCCCTATCATTCCGGCTTTTTTGCCCGATCGCTGGCCAGTTTGACAATGATATTGTTCGCCTGGCTCAAGCGGTTGACAACGGTCTTAAAAAGATGGTTGGCCACCTCCGGATATTTTTGAATAACCTCATGGAGCTTGTCGCCGGGAAAACGCTTTATCTTGGAGCGTCCCTTGGAGGTGATGGAGGCGGACCTGGGCTCCCCGGAAATGGCGCTCATCTCGCCGAAATACTCACCCGGCTCGGTGATCTCGGCGATCTTTTTGCCATCCTTTATTACGGATACCGCGCCGGTGACCAGTTTGAAAAAATCAATATCGTTGTTATTCTGCCGGATGATGAAATCCCCGTCATCGTACTCCTCGATATCCGGATGCACCAGATAGGCGGGCAAACTCTCTTCGGTGATGACGGTTCGCCGCAGGATCTCTTCGATGCTGGTGGCCCCTTCGATAACCTTTTTCACCCCGGCCCGGCGCAGGGGAGTCATTCCTTCCTGCACGGCGATCTTGCGAAGCTGATCCTCGGGCACCTCGGCGCTGATCGCCTTGGCCACCTCATCGGTGATCTCCATCAGCTCAAAAAGACCGACCCTGCCCTTATAGCCGCCGCCGTTGCATTTCGCACATCCCTTGGGGCCATAGATGACGAAATCCTTTTCAAAATCCTTCTCTTTGAACCCCAAGGCAATAAGCTCTTCCTTGGGCGGCTTGGGCACCTCCTCCTTGCAATGGACGCAGAGCTTTCTCGCCAGCCGCTGGGAAAGAACCATGGTGACCGCGGAGGCCAGCATGAAAGGAGGAATGCCGATATCGACCAGACGGCCGATGGTGGCGGGACAGTCATTGGTGTGGAGGGTACTGAAAACAAGATGGCCGGTCATGGCCGCCTTGATGGCAATTTCGGCGGTTTCCATGTCCCGGATCTCGCCGACCATGATGATGTCTGGGTCCTGCCGGAGAAAGGCCTTGAGCGCCGCGGGGAAGGTCATGCCCACTTCTTTTTTGACGTTGACCTGGTTGATCCCCTTGAAATTGAATTCCACGGGATCCTCGGCGGTGAGGATCTTGGTGTCCTCGCTGTTGAGCGAATTGAGCACCGAATAGAGGGTTACGGTCTTGCCGCTACCCGTGGGGCCGGTAACGAGCAGCAGGCCCTGGGGCCGCTCGATACAGCGCTGGAGGGTGGCAAAGGTTTCCTTCTCAAAGCCGAGCTTGGTGAGATCGACATTGAGGCTGCCCTTGTCGAGAATACGCAGAACGATGGACTCGCCAAACAGGGTGGGCAGCGAGGAAACCCGGAAGTCAACAGCCCGGTTGCGTCCCAGTTTAATCCGAATCCGACCGTCCTGGGGCACCCGCCGCTCGGTGATATCGAGCTGAGACATGATCTTTATCCGGGAATTCAGGGCGTTCTTGATCGACAGAGGCAGGTTCATGGACTTGTACAGGGAGCCGTCCATGCGGTAGCGCACCTGGAGCGTTTTCTCGTAGGGCTCGATGTGGATATCGCTCACGCCGTCGTTGACCGCTTTGAGCAGGATGCCGTTGACCAGCTTAATAATGGGGGCGTCCGAGGCGGAATATTGATCGCCGCCCGTCTCGTCTTCCAGCGAGGCAATCTCCATGCCGTCGGCCGCCTCGGAGGCCAGGGTGCCGAAGTCGTCGATCTGGGTGACCGGCTCCTCGTCCTTGTCTTCGGCGCCCACCGAAGTGAAGAAAGACTGATGCTCCTCGTCGCTGATTTTGTAATAGGCCTTGTAGGCGTCAACGATGTCCTTTTCCGTGGAGACACAGACGGTCAGCGGCATTTTGACCGCCGCCTGCAAACTTTCCACCGCCCCGGTATCCGTGGGCTCGGCCATGGCGACCTGGAGGGATTTGCCGATCTGCCGCAGGGGAAAGGCCAGATATTTCTTGGCAATCTCGTAGGGCAGAATCTTCAGGACTTCCGGCTTGGGGGGCTCACGGCTGATGACAACGGACTGATAGTTGTGCAGCCGGCTCAGAAAACTGACGATGGTGGATTCTTCAATATGACCGAGGCGCAACAGGATGCTGCTCAACCGGCCGCCGGATTTTTTCTGGGCGGCCAGGGCTTCATCAAGCTGGTAGCTGCTGATCTGCCCGGCCTTGCGCAGCAGTTCGCCGATCTTGATCTTCCCGGCTCCGGATTGATCCTTTACCGTGGAACGCAAATTTGATTTGTCTGCTTCTGCCATGGACGCGAGCTACCCTGGAATGGTGTTATACACGGAAAAAATCACCTAGTATTTAGATACTATATCCTGGCTACTACTGACAAGCATATCTGTCCCAAACAAACAAAAAAGGGTAACGGGATCAAGACGGTGCCTTTGTCAGATGAAGGCCATCTGTAAGCAATTACATTTTTCCTGCATACATTGCAAAAAAAACACCGGTCAAAAGACGTGCGTCCTGTGACCGGTGTCGGATGAAACGATGTGTAAACGGTTACTAGAACAACCCTGAAACCTTCCCTGATTCCGGATCGACGTCAATGCGGCGGAAGGCCGGATTCGAGCTGGTGCCGGGCATCAGGCTGATCGTTCCCGCGCATGGGCAGAGGAACTTGGCGCCGGAATAGATCAGGATGTCCCGAACCGGCAGACGCCATCCCTTGGGCACGCCCTTGAGGGTCGGATCATGGCTCAGGCTCAGGTGGCTCTTGACCATCATGGTGGCATAGTCGGCATACTGGGGATCGCTCTCCAGCATCTTGGCCTTGGTCAAAGCCTCGGGAGACCAATCAACCCCGTCGCCGCCGTATACTTCCTTGGTGATCATCTCAACCCGGTCGCGCAGCTTCATCTCCAACGGATAGAGGAACTTGAAGTCGTTCTCTTCGTTGCAGGCGTCGATGACCGCATCGGCGAACTCAAGCGCTCCGTCGCCGCCCAGCTCCCAATGCTTGGATTCGGCGCAACGGGCCCCGGCTGCCTCGGCGATCCGACGCACAACCCTGCACTCTTCGTCGGTGTCGGAATAGAAGCGGTTGATGCAGACCACCGGGTTGATGCCGGCCTTGCGGATGACATTGATCAGGTGGACCATGTTCTCGCAGCCCTTTTCGACCAGCCCGACGTTCTCCTTGGTATAGGCGTCATCAAGGGGCTTGCCCGGAACAACCTTGGGGCCGCCGCCGTGCATCTTCAGGGCGCGGATCGTGGCGGTGAGGACCGAAACATGCGGCTTGAGGCCGGAGTAACGGCATTTCACGTTCCAGAATTTCTCAAAGCCGATGTCGGCGGCAAAGCCGGACTCGGTGATGTTGTAATCAAAGAGTTTCAGGGCAACCCGGTCGGCAATGATGGAAGACTGGCCGACGGCGATGTTGGCAAACGGTCCAGCGTGGACCAGGCAGGGGTTGTACTCGGCGGTGCACATCAGGGTCGGGTTGATGGTGTTGCGCATGAACGCGGCCATGGCATTGCCCACTTCCAGGTCGCGGCAAGTTACCGGCTTGCCGCTCTTGTCAAAGGCCACGGTGATGTTGTTGATCCGTTCCTTCAAATCCGCCAGGTCGGTGGCGATGGAGAGGATGGCCATGAGTTCCGAGCCCACGGCGATGCCGAATTTGGACTGCATGGTGTAGCCGTCCGTCCGGCCGCCGAGGCCGATGACGATGTTTCTGAGCGCCTGGGCGCAGAAGTCGATGATCCAGCCGAATTCCACCCGGGTGGGGTCGATGTCCAGCCGCCGCATGCCGGTCAATCTGGCCAACTGCTCATCGTTGTAGTTCCGCTCATGCTGCATGCGGGCGGTCATGGCCACCATGCCCAGGTTGTGGGCGTTCATGATGTCGTTGATGTCCCCGGTGAGGCCCAGAGAGAACTCGGTCATCGGGATCAAGAGGGAGTTGCCGCCACCTGCCGCGGTCCCCTTGACGTTCATGGTCGGGCCGCCGGAAGGCTGGCGCAGGGCGCCGCCGACATTCTTGCCACGCTTGCCCAACCCTTCCATCAAGCCGCAGGAGGTGGTGGATTTGCCTTCACCCAGGGGCGTCGGGGTAATCGCCGTTACCTCGATGTACTTGCCGTCCGGCTTGTTTTTGAGGCGATTGATAATTTTAAGGAAATCGAGCTTTGCCAACCTGCCCATGGGGAGAATTTCGTCTTTCTCGAGCCCTAATTTGTCTCGCCACTCCTCAGGGGTGGGCATGTTCTTTTCGGCAGCCTCGGAAATCTGCCAATCCGCCATGTTCACAGCATCAAAAGCCATCTCTTTCTCCTTCTTGAAGTAAGTTGTTCTCGATTTCTTCTGTATCAACAAAAACATGGGGCGCAGACTTCAACCGTGCACCCCGGATTTTCTATTCCGTGGCAAAGGAGGCATCCGCGAAAACAGCCGGGAATCGCTCCTGAAAAGCCTTGGCCAGCGGGATCATCACCTCGCGCATGGACGGCTCGGCATTCTTGGGGGTCCGCAGCCTGAAGATATGCAGCCACTCCAGCAGATTGGCAAAGACGATGATCTCGGTCTTGCAGGAGTTGGGCAGCACAGTGCGGGCGGCCTGGGGCGACGAGGTGGCCAGGAGCTTGAGATAGATCTTCTCCGTGTCCAGCATGGCCTTTTCCCAGAGCTTGTATTCCTTGCTCCCCTCGCTGAAAAACATCGGGGCTATAAAGGTGACCTCGTTGCCGAACTTGTCATCGGCATAGCGGCAATAGCGCTGGCTTTCCTGCAAATAGGAACAGGGCCGGTGCCGGACAATCTCATGGGTCACGGCCCGGTTGGTGATGATCCGTACCGCCACATGACGGTGCTTGGCCAAAAGATCCGCGGACAGCCCATCAACCTCGGTAAGCGAAAGCCCGGTGACTACCACCCCGTCTTGGGGGAGCCAGCCGCGTTTCGGGGCCAGGTCAAAAAAGAAGAGCGGATACATTTCGGCAAGATACCCGGCCATCCCCTTGATCAACTTGATCTTGCCGTGATCGCGGGCCAGCTCGCGGAAAGCGCGGATGGTCCCGGAGATGAGCAGCACCTTTTTTTCCAGCCGGTCAAACTGAATGTATTTCGGGATCACGCTCAAAAACTGGGCAACCAGGGATTCGCTGTCAACCTCAACCCGCAGAGTCAGCGCCGCCATCTCCATGACCGAGTTATGGCCATGCTTGACAATTCCCTTTATAAAAGGTTCAGCCGAAGCCTCGGTGATCTTGTCCTCGGATTTGTAGCACAAACGCCCGCACGCCTCGATGCGCACAGCCAGGGACTGGCGGTCCAGTTCCTCAAGTATCTGAAACGAAGCCGGTATAACCTTCATGGTGTTATCCTTATCACGTTTCTATTAGGAACAACTGCATTTGCACTGACTGGAGCCGATCTTGCCCTTATGTTCGCTTTTCCAAAACGGCGACATCTCGCGGAGCTGGGCAATGACCGGGGGCAATTTCTCCAAGACAAAATCCACCTCGGCCTCGGTGTTGTACACGCTGAGACTCAAACGGATCGAGCCGTGCGCTGCGGTAAAGGGCACGCCCATGGCCCGCATCACATGCGAAGGCTCCAGCGACCCGGAGGTGCAGGCGGACCCGGAGGAAGCACAGATCCCGAAACGATCGAGATGGAGCAAAATCGCCTCGCCTTCCACATACTCAAAGCTGATATTGGTCGTATTGGGCAAACGCAACGTCTTGTGCCCATTGAGCAGGGCATGGGGGATACTGGCCAGCAGCCCATCCTCCAGTTTGTCCCGCAGCGCCTTCACCCGGGTATTTTCATCCTGCATCTGCTTGGCCGCCATGTCGCACGCCTTGCCCAAACCGACGATGGAGGCGACGTTTTCCGTGCCGCCCCGACGGCCATGCTCCTGGTGCCCGCCGATGATAAAGGGGACAAAAGGCGTGCCCTTGCGGACATAGAGAACGCCGATTCCCTTGGGGGCATGTAGTTTATGCCCGGAAAGCGAAAGGAAATCAATCGGTACTTGTGACAGGTTTATGGGAATTTTTCCCACCGCCTGCACCGCGTCGGTGTGAAACAGGATGCCTCGGCTCTTGGCGATCTCAGCCATTTCCTTGATGGGAAAGATGACCCCGGTCTCGTTGTTGGCCCACATGGCGCTGACAATGGCGGTTTCGTCGCTGAGGCTCTCTTCGTAGAGCGCCAGATCCAAAGTGCCGTCGCTGTTCACCGGCAACTGGGTGATCCGGTGCTTGTGGCCGGTGAGTTTATCCAGGCTCTCGCAGAGATTTTTCACGGCCGGATGCTCGACCCGGGTGGTGACGATGTGCCGCTTTTCCGGGAAGGATTGCAGGGCGGAGAGAATGGCGGTGGAGTCACTTTCAGTGCCGCAACTGGTAAAGATCAGCTCATCGGGACGGGCGCCAAGCAGCGAGGCGATCCTGCCCCGGGCCTCTTCAACCGCCCTGCCCACCTGGCCGCCAAAGGTGTGCATGCTGGAAGGATTGCCGTACAGGTCGGAATAATAGGGGAGCATGACCTCGACCACCTCCGGAGCAACCCGGGTGGTGGCGTTGTTGTCCATATACACCGTGTTCATTATTTCCCCTCCTCGACGATCAGGGTGTCCAGCACCTGTTCGCGCAATTTCTTTTCCACGTATTCCTTGAGGGTGGTCTGCGATTTCTTGCAGGTGCCGCAGGCCCCGCGCAGGGAGACGATGACAAAATCCCCATCCACGTCGATCAACTCGATATCGCCGCCATCCTTGCGCAGGGCGGGCCGGACCTCGCGTTCGAGCACCTCTTCGATCCGCTTGATCTTCTGGAGGGTGGTAAGCCTCCCTGGCCGCTGGTCAAGAATCAGCGGCTTCGCCTCATGCCGAACCTCCCGCAGGATCTCTTCCAGGCGGGGGATGCATTTGCCGCAGCCGCCGCCCGCCTTGGTGAAGTTGGTGATTTCCTCCACGGTCTGGAGCTTGTTTTCCTCGATGGCCCGCTTCACCTCAAGGTCGGTGACCCCGAAGCATTCGCAGACCACCTCCCCTTCCGCCATGGGCAGGGGGATGCCGCGGTAGTAAGCGATTGCCGCTTCCAGCGCCTCGCGGCCCATGACCGAACAGTGCATCTTCTCCTTGGGCAGGCCGCCCAGATACTCGGCAATGTCCTGGTTGGTAATTTTTTCCGCCTCTTCAAGGGGAATCCCCTTGATCATCTCGGTAAGCGCCGAGGAAGAGGCAATGGCGCTGGCGCAGCCAAAGGTCTTGAACTTGGCGTCGGCAATCTTGCCGGTGTCGTCCAGCTTAAAATAGAGGGTCAGGGCATCGCCGCAGGCAAGGGAGCCGACCTCGCCGATCCCGTCCGCATTCTCGATCTCGCCCACATTCCGGGGATTCATGAAATGATCCCGAACCTTATCCGTATATTCCCACATAGTATTTTCTCCCGGCAATCAAAGCAAAAGAGGCGGATCGTGCGGCAGCCGAACATCCCGCCTGCACACGCCATTCCAGTTCATCGTTTATCCACATGAAACTCCCCTCCCTCGACGGGAGGGGTTGGGGGTGGGTGAATTTGCCGACAGCCTCACCCCATGCACCTTCCCCCTCACCCTAGCCCTCTCCCGCAGGGGGAGAGGGGACTTTCTTGCATTCTGCAGTTTTTCAACCGAAAAATGCTGGTCCATTACAGAACTCAACAATTTAGTTTTTCAGGGGTCAAAAAGCAACAATAATCCTTGGGCTTCCGCCTTGCGCCTTTCTCCTTGCACCTTTCCCCTTATTTTTCCCCACCATGCAGATGCGCCCAGATCTGCGCAGCCAGGGCCGGACCAATGCCAGCCACCGCACCAAGTTCCGCCTCGCTTGCCTGGACCAACCGCTGCATGCTGCCAAGCTCCCGCAGCAGCAACTCCTTGCGCGCCTTGCCCACCCCGGGGATCTGTTCCAAGGAAGAGGTCAGGCTCTCTTTGCCCCGCAATCTCCGGTGGATGGTTATGCCGTACCGGTGCGCCTCGTCCCTGATCCGCATGAGATAGAGGAGCACCGGGGAATGGCGGTCCAGAATGATCGGGTTTTTCCGCCCTGGCCGGTACAGTTTCTCCCCCTCCTCTGCCTTTTCCTTAGCAATGCCGGCCAGCTCGACCGTGCCTGGAATGCCGAGATCGGCCAAGGCCTGCATGGCCACGCCGAGCTGGCCCTTGCCGCCGTCCACCAGGAGAAGATCGGGCATATCCCCTTCCGCCAGCCCCTTGGCAAAACGCCGGGCCAACACCTCGGCCATCATGGCGTAATCGTCCGGTCCCTCCACGGTATGGATTCCATAATGGCGATAGCGATTCTTGGCCATCTCGCCCCCGACAAAACAAACCAGAGAACCCACTGCCTGCTTGCCACCCAGATTGGAGATATCCAGACACTCAATCCGCTCCGGCAGCCTCGCCAGGCCGAGACCCTTTTGCAGCCCCCCGGCCAGGGCCTGCCAGGAGGTCTGCCGTGTTTTCCTCGCAACCAAGACCTGCCGGGCATTTGCCTCGGCCATCTCCAGCAAGCGCACCCTGTCCCCCCGCTGCGGGCAGGCAATGGTCACCGAGCCGCCCCGCTGTTCGCTCAGCCATTCCGCCAGCAAAGGATCATCGGTGCCGGCAAAGGGCAGCAGAATCTCCTGGGGAAGGTAGCGCCCCTCCTCGCCATAAAACCGGGAGAGCACCTCGTTCAGCACCTCGGGGTCCGTGCCCACCGGTTCGGCGAGAAAAAAAGCCTGCTGGCCGGTGATCACCCCCTTACGGATAAAAAGCAGGGCCACGGCCACGGAAGCCTCCTGGCGGGCAAAGCCCAGCACATCCTGATCCCTGGTGTGGGTTGCCACCACCTGCTGCTTTTCCAGGGTCTTGTTCAGGGAATTGATCCGGTCCCGCAACTGAGCCGCCTCCTCAAAGCGCAATTCCGCCGCAGCCTGCGCCATCTTCCGGGACAGCTCCTTGACCAGTTGCTGATTCTTTCCCTCCAACACCAGCAGGATATTATTGACCAGCTCCAGGTATTCCTCACCACTGACCTTGTCCGCACAGGGGGCAAGGCAGCGGCCCATCTGGTGATTGAGGCAGGGCCGGGACTTGGGCTTGAGGCTTTTTTCCTTGCAGCGGCGCAGGGGGAAGAGCGAATTGAGGTAGCGGATAGTCTCCCACATGGCCGAGGGCGAGGAAAAGGGGCCGAAATAGCGGGCTCCGTCCTTAACGCGCCGCCGGGTCATCACCAGCCTGGGCCATTGTTCCTGCACCGTCACCTTGAGCAGCGGGTAACTCTTGTCGTCGCGGAGAATAACATTGTACTTGGGCCGGTACTGCTTGATCAGCGCGGATTCCAGGATCAGGGCGTCCTTTTCCGTATTGGTGACAATGGTCTCGATCCCGCGCACCTGGGAAAGCAACATCGCGGTTTTGCCGTGCTGTCCCTGATCGATGCGGGCGTAGGAGGACAGCCGCTTGCGGAGCTCCCTGGCCTTACCGACATAGAGCACCTCGTCCGCCCGGCTCTTCATCAGATAGACGCCGGGCTGCAAGGGAACGGTTGGGAGAAATTCTTTGAAATCAAATGGGGGCATGATCACCGTCATCCGGCGCTGTTATTGATTAAGAGAGCTTTGCGATATGACTACCCTTCCCTGAAAATTTTGTCAAACACGATGGTCCTGTTCCTGGAAACCATCTCTGTGCATTGCCTAGCTCGACATGAAATATTTTGACAATCTTAGATCATTTCTGTACACCCCATTAATGCTCCATTATGAAGTTGGGGCGGTCATACATTGAAAAAATCCATGAAGGAGAGGGTCATGTGCAATCCAGCAACACAACTCACCGCACCAGTCATCACTGTTCTACTGACGCTAATGCTTTTTGCCGTAAGCCCAAGTTGGGCAAAAGGCCCTCTGGACAGCGATGTGTCTGATTTCTCCAAAAATATATTGTATTGAGATGGTTATAACCTGA
>DDWZ01000004.1:0-55952 GCA_002347095.1 Desulfobulbaceae bacterium UBA2273
CCAATCAGGCATGGCCTTTTTTTACAATTATTATGCAGGGGTCTAGCAGAGGGGAAATCTGCTACAATAAGGCATGGCCTTTTTATTGTCCCCGCTTGGGAGGGTTAAAACCCCCAAGCGGGGACAATAAAAAGGCCATGCCTTATTGTAGCAGATTTCCCCTCTGCGCCAATCAGGCATGGCCTTTTTTTACAATTATTATGCAGGGGTCTAGCAGAGAGTTACGCTTCCTCCACGCACACCCGGCAACGCCCGGTCTTTTTCGCCTGGTAGAGTACTTCATCGGCCCGCTGCAGCCACTCGTCCTTGCTCATTTCCGGACTCCACTGGACAAGGCCGATGCTCACCCCCAGCCTGCTGCCGTCCCCGGCGTTGAGTTCAAGGCCGTCAACAGCACCGCACAGCCGTTCGGCCAACAACCTGGCCGGTTCAAGGGCGGTATCCGGCAAGACCAGGACAAACTCGTCCCCGCCCATGCGCACCAAAAGATCGCTGTTGCGCACCATCCTGGTCAAGGTCTTGGCCACCATCTGCAAGGCGTTATCGCCTGCGGCGTGCCCCAGGGTGTCATTGATCTGCTTGAAATGGTCCAAATCCATGCTGGCCACGGTTATGGGCCGGTTGTGGCGACGGGCGGTTTCCAGCATGGAGCCGATGCGCTCCTCAAAGACCCTGCGGTTGTCAAGACCGGTGAGCATATCCCTTCTGGCCTGGGCAAACAGATCCTCATACATAAGGGCGCGCTGCAGGGGCTCGCCGAGAATCTCCAGCGCGTCCCCAAGGATCTTGGCTTCCTCTGTTTCAATGCAGGTCCCCCGACGCAGCAGCATCAGGCACGCCTCGTTGGCGGCAGCCGGATCAGCGCCAAAGGACATCTGCCATTGCTGCACGAAAAACGGGCCCCATTCACAGCAGGAGCCATCCAACTGACAATCGATCTTCTCAAAAACCTCTTCGGCGGTCTGCATGGCAAGACGCCGTTCCGGTCCGTGGCACGAACAGATAATATGCACCCGGCTCCGGTCAAGGCTGCGGTAGGCGATCAGATCGTGCTCAACCAGGGGCATCAGCCACACGGAAAAAGCCTCGATCATGCCCTGCAGGTCGGTGGCGCCGGCCAGTCTGCCGTGCAACTCGTTGACCTGTTTTAACCACTCCGATTGGCGGCGGTAGCGATCAAGCTCGACCATCAGATGGTCAAGGTTCATCGGCCCTGTCATTTCCCTATCAGAGAGAGAGATTGCGGTGTTCATTGCAACGGCTCCTTTCATTGAAAAGATTGTTTAGAAAGAATCTATGCCATTTTCATGCCAGACCGTCGAAACATTCTTCTCCAAAGCCTTACCCCGCAAGGGCGGACGCAAAAAATATTCAGTATGATATTGAAATTACTTAATAAATAAAAACGAAATCCCAAGGCGCACAAAGGCCCGGCAACAGATCCTCCCCACGCGCAGAGGGAAAAATTTTCCCCTTTACCCTGTCGGCATAATGACACCCGGCCGACCTTGCCGCCATGTTCACGACACTTTGTTCCGCCCCCGAGCAATCGTTTTCTTGCATCTGCACACCAAGGGGATATCATGCATACAACAATCCCACCCAGCTCATGCCAGGGAGTAACCCCGCACCCATGCCGACCCCAGACAGCCGCCGCATCATCCATCTCGACATGGATGCCTTTTATGCCTCGGTCGAGATTCTCGACAATCCAGCCCTCCGGGGGTTGCCCGTGGTGGTGGGCGGCGACTCCAACCGCGGGGTGGTGTGCGCCGCCTCCTACGAAGCGCGGAAATTCGGAGTCCACTCCGCCCTGCCCATCCTCACCGCCAGAAAACTCTGCCCGCAGGGGGTGTTTCTCCCGGTCCGCATGGCCCGGTACCAGGAGATTTCCCGCCGGATCATGGAAATCTTCCTGCGCTTCACCCCGCTGGTGGAGCCCCTCTCCCTGGACGAGGCGTTTCTGGATGTCACGGCCAGCCAGAGCCTGATGGGCACGGCTGAGGATATTGCCAAACAGATCAGAAAACTGGTCCGGGAAACCATCGGCCTCACCGTCTCGGCCGGGGTTGCAGCCTCAAAACTGGTGGCCAAGATCGCCTCGGATCTCAACAAACCCGATGGCCTGACCATTGTGCCGCCAGGCCAGGAAGAACTTTTTTTGGCCCCCTTGCCCATCGGTCGGTTGTGGGGGGTGGGCCGGACCACCCGGGAGGCGCTGGCCCTGATCGGGGTAAAAACCATCGGCGATCTAAGCCGCATGCCCCCAGCCATCCTTATTGCCAAATTCGGCAAGGCCGGACTCATGCTGCATGAATCAGCCCGGGGCATCGACCACCGCCCGGTGGAATCGAGACAGGAGACCAAGTCCATCGGCCACGAAGAAACATTTGCGGAAGATTTGCGCGATAAAAAAAGGCTCGAACAGGAACTGCTGGCCCTGTGCTGCAAAGTGGGCAAACGGGTGCGGGATAAGGGCTTGGTTGGCAAAACCGTCACCATCAAGGTCAAATACCGGGATTTCGTGCAGGTGACCCGTTCGCTCACCCTGGCCGAACCAGTGGCGGACGACACATCCCTCTACCAGACGGGGCGGATGCTGCTTGCCAAAACCGAGATCACCCTGCGCCCCATCCGCTTACTGGGGATATCCCTTGCAAACCTGAGCCCGGCCGAGGCTTCAGGCCAGTTGTCCCTGTTCGATGACAACCGGGCCCGGCGCAGGAAAGACTCTCTTTACCGGGCCTTGGACGCCATCAATGACCGCTACGGAAAGGACGCCATCCTCCCGGCCACGCTGGTGGACGGTTGAGACAGCACCACAAGGCCGCGAAATTACCGAGAGACCCATTTTCCGGAGATTAAGATTGTCCCGGCTTCCCCTCCTGTGCGATACTATCCTTGCCTCCTGAGTTCCAGCCATTGCCCCATTCAGGAAAAGGATCGGTTCCCATGAAGCGCTTGCCAGCATGCCAATCTCTACACCGTGCGGCCCTTTCTCTCCTCATCGCCTGCGCCACGCTCGGTTGCCTGCTGACCGGACCGAAAACCTTATCGGCGCAAGACAACCCAAACCGGCCACATATCCTCATCCTCAACTCCTACCACCCCGGTTATCTCTGGTCCGACGGCGAACAGGCCGGGATTTTGGAAACGCTGCACGCCCAGCTCCCTGAGGCGCAGTTTCACATCGAATACCTCGACACCAAGAACTTCCCCAAGCCCGAGCATTACAGCCATGTGTTTG
The DNA here is from genome assembly GCA_002347095.1 of Desulfobulbaceae bacterium UBA2273. GTDB lineage: Bacteria > Desulfobacterota > Desulfobulbia > Desulfobulbales > Desulfurivibrionaceae > Thiovibrio > Thiovibrio ferrireducens. Next base: position 3,248 of record DDWZ01000004.1, read on the forward strand.
GAACCCTTGCCTACAAATACAAGGACGCCCAATTCTCCGTCATCCTTGCCGCGGACAACGCGGCCCTTGAGTTCCTCGCCCAATTCGGCAAACCGCTTTTCGGCAACACCCCCATGGTTTTTTGCGGGGTCAGCAATTTCTCCCCGGACCTTCTCGGCGGCCTCGACGCCATCACCGGCATTGTCGAGCGGCATGATGTGCGCTCCACCATCGCCGCCATGCTGCGCCTGCATCCTGCGGCACAGGAGATTTACGTCGTGGTGGACACCACCTTGACCGGCAAGGAGCAGCGCAAGATTACCGAGGCCGCGCTCCCTGATTTAAAAAAGAAGATCAAGACGACCTTCACGGAAAATCTCTCCATCGAAGAGGTGCTGCAACAGACAAGGAATCTGCCCCCTTCCACCCTGGTGCTCATCCTGAGCTTTGCCAGGGACAAAAACGGCAGAATTTTTGACCTGCCGGAGTTGGCCCGACTGGTCAGCAACAATTCCCCTGCGCCGGTCTATGTCATCCAGGAGGAGCGCATGGGCGCTGGCGTGGTGGGCGGATATCTCCTGGGGGGCAAGGCGCACGGAGCCCAGGCCGCGCAACTGGCGCTGCGTATCCTGGCCGGCGAATCGGCGGCTTCTATTCCCATTGTGACCGAGCCACCGGTACAGCCCATGTTCGACTTCCTCCAGCTCAAGCGCTTTGGCCTCAAGACCTCGGCCCTGCCCCAAGGCAGTATCCTCATCAACCAACCGGTCAGCCTGTATGAAAATTACCGGGTGGAAATATGGTGCCTTGTGGGCTTTGTCTTTTTGCAGCTCTGTGCCATAGGGGGTTTGCTCAGCAATATCCAAAAAAAAAGACAAGCCGAAAAAACATTGGGCCAGCATCGCCTCATGCTCAGGCAGGTTCTGGACATGACCCCCCAATCCATTTTCTGGAAAGACCGAGAGGGCGTCTATCTGGGGTGCAATGCGGTATTTGCCAAGGCCATCGGGCTGGATGATCCGGAACAGATCAAGGGCAAAACCGATTTCGATCTGCCCTGGCCAACGGAGGAAGCCGAGGCATACCGGGCCGATGACCAGGAGGTCATCACATCCAACCGGACCAAGCGGTCCATCATCGAACCGTTGCAACAGGCCAACGGCTCCCGGATCTGGATCGACACCACCAAGGTGCCGCTGCAAGACAAACAGGGCCGAGTGTATGGCGTGCTCGGGGTCTATGAAGACGTCACCGAAAAAAAGAAGCGGGAGGAGCAGCTCTATCTGGCGCAGTTTACCATCGACAGTGCCAAGGACAGCATCTTCCTGATCGATGAAAAGGCGGGGTTCCATTTGGTCAACACAGGCGCCTGTCAGCGTCTTGGCTATTCCAAGGAAGAACTTCTTGCCCTGCGGATTTTTGATATCGACCCCGCCTTCCCACCGGAAAAATGGCCGGAACACTGGCGGGATCTCATGGCCAATGGCTCCTTGACCCTTGAAACAGTGCACCGCACCAAGGAAGGCAAGGACTTTCCGGTGGAGGTGAGCGCCACCCGCGTCATCTATAACGACAAGATATACGATTGCGCCTTTGCCCGCGATATCAGCGACCGCAACTCCGCGGAAGAGGAACGGCAGAGACTGGAAACCCAACTCCGTCAGTCCCAGAAGATGGAGGCCATCGGCACCCTGGCCGGCGGCATCGCCCACGACTTCAATAATATTCTCTCCATCATCCTCGGGTATACCGAATTGGCCATGATGGAGGGTAACGACCCGGAAAAACAGCGGCAGGAACTCGATCAGGTCCTGAAGGGAGCAGAGCGGGCAAAGGAGCTTGTGCAGCAAATCCTGGCCTTCAGCCGCAAAACCGAGCACCAAAAGCAGCCCCTACAGATCTCGCTGATAGCCAAGGAGGCGCTGAAGATGCTGCGCGCCTCCGTCCCCACCACCATCGAGATCAAGCACAATATCAACTCCGAGGGGACAGTGCTGGCGGATCCCACCCAAATCCATCAGGTTATCATGAATCTCTGCACCAATGCCTACCATGCCATGCGGGAAACCGGAGGGATTCTCACGATTTCCCTGGATGAGGTGGAGCTGGGGATGGAAGAATACAGGTATGCCGAGGTAAAGCCAGGCCGATATCTCCGGCTTGAGGTAAGCGACACCGGGTGCGGCATTCCTCAGGAGATACGAAACAAGATCTTCGAGCCCTATTTCACCACCAAGAAACAGGGCGAGGGGACCGGAATGGGACTTGCCGTGGTGCATGGCATCATCACAAGCCATAACGGCCATCTTGCCGTACACAGCAAGGTGGGCATAGGCACGAGCGTCCATGTCTACCTGCCGATGGCCGAACAAAAAGCCGTGCCTCTAGCGAAAAAGAAAGTTGCTGAAAACCTGCTTGGGCATGGAGAACGAATTCTGGTTGTTGACGACGAGGAACAGATTTGCGACTATCTCGGCCTGACCTTGCAAAACCACGGCTACCAAGTCTCGGTTTTCCCCACTGGCGTGGAGGCGTGGCGCGAATTTGCAAAACAACCCAGCCGATTTGACCTGGTGGTCACGGACATGACCATGCCGTACATGACGGGCGCCGAGTTTTCCCAGAAGGTCCTTTCCCTCCGGCCTGACATCCCGGTTATTCTCTGCACCGGACACAGCGCTCTGATTGACAGGCAAAAAGCACGGGCCATGGGAATATGCGACTATCTGAACAAACCGGTGACGCAGCAAGAGCTTCTTGAGGCGATCCAAAAAAACCTGCCAAAAAAATAACCGGGATGTCAGGCCGTTAACGCCCGCCGGTTTTCGGAATTTTTCCCTCTGCGCAAGCCGGTCAGTACGTAAGCCCCACCCGATCGCGGACCAAATCCAGGGTGACGATTGCCTTTTCCCTGGCCTTAATGGCGCCTCTGTGGAGGATATCCCGCACCTGGCCAGGGTCGGCCAGCAACCGTTCCCGCTTCTCCCGCGCCTCGCGGAAGTACTCCCAGAGCAGGTCAAGCAGCTCCAGTTTGATCTTGCCGTACATGGCCCCGCCGTTCACATAGAGGGTATGCACCTCGGCCAGCCGGTCCGGTGGAGCAAACAATGTATAAAGGCTGAAGAGGTTGCATTTCTCCGGGTCCTTGGGCGCTTCCACCGGGGTGGCGTCGGTGACAATGGCCATGACCTTTTTCTTCAACTCCTTCTCGGTGGCGAAGATGGGGATGGTGTTGCCGTAGGATTTGGACATCTTCTGCCCATCCAACCCGGGGATGGTGGCAAGGGTGTCGTCGATAACCGGCTCGGGCACGACAAAGGTCTCGCCAAAGGTATTGTTGAATTTGATGGCGATATCCCGGGCCACCTCCAGATGCTGTTTCTGGTCCTTGCCCACCGGCACTCTTTCCGCCTGAAAAAGCAGGATATCGGCGGCCATGAGCACCGGATAGGAAAACAGGCCGTGGCTTGGAACAATGCCCTTGGCAACCTTGTCTTTATAGGAATGACAGCGCTCCAGCAACCCCATGGGGGTGAGAACGGAAAGAATCCAGGTCAGCTCGGTGACCTCGGGCACATCGGACTGCACCCAGAAGGTGCACCGCTCTGGATCAAGACCCAGAGCGAGAAAATCCGTGGCCGCTTCCAGGGTGCCGCGCGACAGCCGCTCCCGGTCCTGCACCGTGGTGAGGGCGTGGAGATCCACGATAAAAGCATACAACTCGCTTGAATCCATGCTTGCGATCATGGAGCGCATCATGCCGAAGTAGTTGCCGATGTGAAGCTGGCCAGAAGGCTGGATTCCGGATAGAATTCTCATTATGTTCTCGCTTGGTGTCGGACGGATATTAGGAAGCGGCAAGAGGCCGGTCACAAAAAAGAAAATCTTTCCCCCGCGATTCCTCAATCCGTCGGATTATCGCTGCACATCGTGTGCAGGCTCGGAGGCAGTGGATGTTAAAAAAAAAAGACCGGGGGGGCAATCTTTTTCTGCCTCCAACCCTTCCCTTCTTTTTTACGATTGACAGCTTCCGCGCCCAACGGTACACCTTGGCATATATTGCCACTTGATTGAGCTTTTGGAGACTCCATGAAAAAAATTGCCGCAATCCCGGCCATACTCACCCTGCTCTTGCTTGCCGGCGGCTGCACGTTGCCCGCGGTGAAGGATCCGACTTCCCAGCTCGGCAAAGAGACGGCGAGCAAAAGCACCCAGCCGGAAAAACCCGCCACCGCGACGCCTCCCGAGACAAAGGGAAAACGTGTTTCCCTCATCCCCAAGGAAACCGCCGCGCAAGCAACCAAGGAAACACCGCCGGCTCCGGCGCCGCCCCTGCCCCAGCCGCCGCCTCTGCCGCAGAAACAGGTGTTCACGGACTACAATACCGGCCTGACCTTCACCTACCAACGGCCCTGGCACCTGGTCTCCACCCACGGAGACGGACCCATCCTTGGCCGGGACGGGCATTCCCAACTCACCGCCCGCTTTGCCACCCTGACCGCCGATAAAGACAAGGGCGCGCAAACAGGCCATTTTTATGTGCCGGAAGACAGCCTCACCGGAACAATCGGTAAAAAAATAAAATCCGTCCTTGGCCTTGACGATACGCGGCCAGCGCAGGGCAAAACGCCCCTTGACGTGCTGCTGACCAAAAAACAGTTCCCCAACCTCGTCATCGAGAAACGCTACCGGGGGAACAACGGCGGAGTTGTGGTCCAGAAATGCAGGCACAAGCAGCTTCCGGGCCCGATTCAAGTGTACCACATCTTCATCGGAGACACCGTTGCCTCGTACAGTCTCTCCGAGATAACAAACCGGCAGTTGAAACTCGAGATGCAGCAGATCGTGCTTTCCACCAAAAAGCAGTAACCGCCGGCGGATAAACGCCAAGCCACAAAAAAATCCTCTTCCCGGCAAGGAAAGAGGATTTTTTTGTGGCGCACTCGCAAGGCTATGAATTCAGGTACTGCGTGATCCCATCGGCAATAATCTTAAAAATCTCGGTAAACCGCTCTTCGTTGCGCTCAAGCAGGGTGATCCGGAAGCCCTGCAACTCGGTGGCAAAGGAGGAAAGCGGCACCACGCATACGCCGGTGGCCCCCAGCAGGTAATAGACAAACCGCTTGTCATGGGCCACATTCGGCCCGTTCACCAGGCTCTCCACCTGGGTGCGAACCTCCTTGCTGCCGATGGACAAGGTCTGCCGGCTGTTCAGCCTCCCTTCCTTAAAAACCACGCTCATGTAGAACGCGCCGTTGGTGCGGTTCACCAGAACGCCGTCGATGTCCTTCAAGGCCTCGTAGGCGATGTTGGACAACTTCTCGTAGCGGCTGATCCTCTCCTGCAGATAGGGAACATACCGCGGGTGGCTGAGGATGGCCGGGATCGCCCGTTGCGGCAGGGTGGTGGAGCAGACCTCCACCATCTTGGCGTTCAAAATCGAGGTCACATACTTGGCGAACATGGGATCGCGGTCGCCGTTGTATACCTCGATCCAGCCGCAGCGAGAGCCGGGCCAGGGCATTTCCTTGGAGATGCCCCGCATACAGATGGCAGGCACATCTCCGATCACCTCGGCCAGGGGCAGGGTTTTCTGGCCGTTGTAGATGATGGCCTGGTACACCTCGTCGCAGATCACGAACAGGTCGTACTTCCGGGCCAGCGCCACCATGCCCCGGAGAATCTCCTCGGGATAGACCGCGCCGGTCGGGTTGTCCGGATTGATGATCAGGATGCCGGCCACGGCCGGGTTGTACTTGATCCGTTTTTCCAGATCATCGAGATCCGGATACCAGTAATTGTTGGGATTCAGCCAGTAGGTTACCGGCCGGTCTCCGGCATGGGCTGCCTCCGCCGAGGAATGGGTCGTATAACTGGGCGAGGGCACCACCACCCGGGCGGTCGGCCGCAACAGGCCGAAAACCTTGCTGATCGCGTCGCCCAGGCCGTTGAAAAAGATGATGTCGTCAGGGCCGATCTGCGCCCCGCCGCGCTTGTTGGTCCTGGCGGCAAGAAACTCCCTGGTCGCCAGCATGCCCCGGGTCGGACAATAGCCGTAGGTGGCATCCTCCATGACCAGATCGGAAACGACCTGCTTCATCCACTTGGGGATCTCTTCGCCCTTGGCAATGGGGTCGCCGATATTCTCCCAATAGACCTTGGTCCCCAGCTTCTGCAACTTCTCGCCCACATTGACGATGTTGCGGATCTCATAGGTCAGTTCCCCTGCTCCGACATGCAGGATATCAGTACGCATCTACGCAATCTCCCTTGAAAAAAACGTGGCTCTTTTTTTGTTGCGACCGGCTAATCTGCAATAAAATCAGGAGAATACACTCTGCGGCGTGGCAGAGTACCTCGCCCAGGCGCAAGGATAAAGGGTATTTATTAACACCAGCCCTTGCCAGAAGTCAATAAGTCCTTTATCCGGGGGGGCACATTGCCGATAGAGAGGGTAACAGGTGGGCGAAAAGGCCCATGATCAGCCCACACAGGCAGGAGGACTCGGAATGGCAATCATTCGGTTTTCGATTCTCGGCGAAGTGGTGCACTTCGGAGCCAGAAAGCGGCAAAAGATCACGCACTGCGGATGCAACGAACCATACAAGGACCGTTACTGGTGCCCGCGAAAAAAATGGTTCAACAAGGAGCCCTGCCCTTTTCTCTGCCTGCGGGAATGTGAAAATTACCAGGCCATGTGCGGCGTGATTTAACTCCCCGCGCCGATCAGACGACGAGATGGAACCGGGCAGGCGGCCACAGGAGTCCGGCCATGATGGCGGCTGCGGGATGCTTTCCAACTCCGCATCATTGCGCAAAAAAAACTGGTTGCCCACCGCCCGTGGCCAACCCGTTTGTCCTTTGTGATCCTTCCTGCCGTCTGTTCTTTTCAGGTCCGCTCGGCAAGAGCCACAAAGGGACGCCGCTTGGGCCCGACATACACCTGCCTGGGCCGGCTGATCCGCCAATCGGGATCATCCCACATCTCCTTCCAATGGGCAATCCAGCCGGGCAGACGGCCAAGGGCGAACATCACCGTGAACATGTTGGTGGGGATGCCGATGGCGCGGTAGATGATGCCGCTGTAAAAATCCACGTTGGGGTAGAGGTTGCGTTCCACGAAATACTCGTCCCGGAGAGCGACCTCCTCCAATTCCTTGGCAATGTCCAGCAGGGGATCGGAGATATTCAAGGCCGTCAGCACATCGTCGCAGGCCTTCTTGATGATCCGCGAACGCGGGTCGTGGGTCTTGTAGACCCGGTGGCCAAAGCCGACCAAGCGGAAGGGATCCGCCGGATCCTTGGCCTTGGCGATATACTTTTTATACCCCCCGCCTTCCTCGTGGATCTGGGTGAGCATCTCCATCACCGCTTGGTTGGCCCCGCCGTGGAGCGGTCCCCACAGGGCGTTGATCCCGGCGGAGATTGAGGCGTAGAGGTTGACCCGGGCGCTGCCCGCCACCCGCACCGTGGCGGTGGAGCAGTTCTGTTCATGATCGCCGTGGAGGATCAGCAGCTTGTTCAGGGCCCTGACCACCGTATCGTTGATCTCATACGGCTTGACAGGGGAATCGAACATCATGTTCAGGAAGTTGGCGCAGTAGCTCAGGTCATGCCGCGGATAGACCAGGGGCTGGCCCATGGATTTCTTGTAGGAAAAGGCAGCGATGGTGCGCACCTTGGAAATAAGACGGGCCGCCATCTTGTCGATATTTTCCAAGGGATTGTCCAGCATTTCCGGATAAAAGCTGCACAGGGAATTGACCATGGAGGAAAGAATGGCCATGGGCGGGCTGTTGGGCGGATAGCCGTCGAAAAATCGGATCATGTCCTCATGGACCATGGCATACTTGCCGAGCATCTGGCTGAACCTGCTCAGTTCCGCCTGGGTGGGCAGATTGCCGTGATCCAGGAGATAGGCGACCTCGACAAAGGTGCAATGCTCGGCGAGATCCTCGATGGCATAGCCGCGATAACTGAGAATTCCCTGCTCCCCGTCGAGAAAGGTGATGCTGCTGCAACAGGAGCCGGTATTCATAAAGCCGCTGTCCAGGGTGATATAGCCGGACTGGGCGCGCAAGGTCCGGATGTCGATGGCCTTCTCCCCCTCGCTGCCGACGATAACCGGCAACTGGTAGACCTTGCCGTTAAGCTTCAACTCTGCTGTTTCTTGACCTACAACCACATTTTCCATAAGTGCCCTTCGCTGCGCTGCCGCTTGTGCACAGGCAGCTCGCTTCTCTTTTCTAAAAACCGTAATGAAAGATTATCTCCAATCGATTAGTATACTTGGATGCCTTTTTTTTTCAACAAGTAAGAACCCGAGGCTTCGTCGCCCGCTAGGAGAGCCGTGGCAATGCACAAAAAAACCGATTTGTACCAGCAGCGGCTCAGGAAATTCATCGAAGAAGTCACCCTGTATCCGGTCTCCTGCGAACGACTGGCCAAGGGACGCGATGATCTTGCCTGGCTTGATGCGGTGTTGGCCGGAGGGGCCAAGATCGTCCAGTTGCGGGACAAGGAATCCGACGGACTGCGCCTCTTTGAAAAGGCCCGGATCTTCCGGCAACAAACCCTGGAAGCCGGCGCCCTGTTCATCGTCAATGACCGGGTGGATATTGCCCTTCTCAGCGGCGCCGACGGGGTCCATCTCGGCAACAGCGACATCCCGGCCCCGGAGGTCCGCGCCCTGGCCCCGGAGCTTATCATCGGCGTCTCCTGCAACACCGAAGAGCAGGCCGCCACCGCCGAGAACCGCGGGGCCTCCTACTTCAACATCGGCCCAATTTACGCCACCCAGACCAAGGACGGACTCTCCGCCTTTCTCGGGCCTGCGGCGATACCGAAATTCAGCGCCCGGTGCGGTCTGCCTTTCACGGTCATGGGCGGCATCAAAAAAGAGCATATTCCGGAGCTGGTCGCCATGGGCGCCAGACGGTTGGCCGTGGTCACGGCTTTAACCTGCGCCGACGATATCAGTGCGGAAACCAGCGGTTGGCTGGCCGCGATCACGCTTGCCCAAGGCAAGGAAACGACAAAGGAATAACCGTGCCCACCCTTACCCAACGACTCGCCGACATCAAGCTGCTCATGCAATACGGAGTCCCCCCGGACGACCTGGCCAAGGCCGTTGCCCTGGCTGAAAAACACGCCACGGACCGCGTGGGCCTGAACATCTTTCACGCTTTTTACAGCTATCTGCCCGAGGGGCTGGAAGACGCCATTACCGTTCTCCGGTTGCTGGACCGCAGACAGGGCGCCTTCCTGATCTGCGCCACCGCAACCCAAGCCGACTACCTCTACCTGGCCACCGCCGAGCAGGCAGAATTTTTGGGATCTCTTGCGGAGGGCATCTGGGAGGAGGAGGTCCTGGCTTTTTTCAACCTTGAAAACCGCGAAGCCTTTCTCAAAAAATATGCGGACCTCGCTTCCTTTCCGGTTTATGTCCCGGCCCATCTCCACCGCGATCTCTGCCCGTTTTGCCATGTGGCGGACGGAGAGATCCACACCCTGGGATGCCCGGTGGAGATCTGCCCCTGGTGCGGCGGGCAGTTGACCTCCTGCCCCTGCCGCTTCACCCTGCTGGACAAATCAGACCTGAAAAGCGAAGGCCAGCTTGAAGAACTGCTGACCCTGCTCAACACAAAGGGGAGGCTCCCCTTTTCCGCCGAGGAACACCGGCCCGCCTACCCCGTCACTCCGCTCGACCTGGAGCCGCCGACTACTTGACGGTTTTCAGATACCGGTAAAACGGCGAGTCCGGAGAAATCACCAACCGGGTGTTTTCCCCCATGGTATGCCGGTAGGCGTCCAGGGTCTTGGAAAAGGCATAGAACTCGGGATCCTGGTTATAGGCATCCGCATAAATCCTGGCGGCTTCGCCATCGGCCTTGCCCTTGATCTCCTGGGTCTCGCGGACGGCCCGGGAGCTGACCTCCCTCAATTCGCGCTCGAGCTTGCCGAGAATCTCGGATTTCTGCCCTTCGCCGGTGGAGCGCTTTTCCGCCGCGATGCGCTTGCGTTCGGAGATCATCCGCTCATACACCCGCTGCTGGACCGTGTCGATATAGTTGACCCGCTTGAACATCACATCCACCAGTTCGATGCCATACTGGGGCGTGACCTTGGAGGCGGCGGCATGGATCAGGGCGGAAATCTTGTCCCGCCCGTAGCGGATCTGTTCATCCGGGCCCACGGGGCCAAAGCCCATTTCCTCCGGCTTCCAATCCGAACTGCGGATGATCTCCACCAGATCGTTTTTGTTGACCAGATCGCGGACCGTGCCGTCGATGATATCATCAAGGATGGTCATAGCCCGGTTCTCGTTGTTGACCGCCTGCAGGAAAACCAGGGCATTGGAGATCCGCCAGCGCGCCGTGATATCCAGATAGACAAAGGTTTTGTCGTTGGTGGGAATCTGGTTCGGATCCCCGTCCCAGATAAGAATCATCTTGTCGAAAAAAGTCACCTCCTGGATAAAAGGAGTCTTGAATTTCAAACCGGCCTGGGTAATGGGCTTGCCCACCGGACGGCCAAACTGGGTGATCACCGCCTGTTTGCCCTCGGGCAGAACGAAAAACGCATTGGCCAGCACCACTGCCGCCACCACCACCGCCGCTATAACAACACCACGCAATATAGTATTCACTGGCTTCCCCTGTCTGTATTCTTAACCCGCGCCGCAGCCTGTACGAAGATGCCCGGCATTGTCATTGCGCCTTGGGCGTGGCCTTGGCTCCGCCCCTCACGTCGAGAAACGGCAAAACTCCCCCCTTGTCGCCTTCAACCACATAAATCTCGTTGACCTTGGGCAGAACCTCCTGCATGGTTTCCAGATACATCCGTCTCCGGGTGACGTCCTGCCCACCCTTGTATTCCTTGAGTATAGCCAAGAAACGGGAGGTCTCGCCCTTGGCCAGATTCACCCGTTCCACCGCATAGCCTTGCGCCTCTTCCAGCATCTTTTTCGCATCGCCCCGGGCCTTGGGCACCTCCCGGTTATAGGCCTCCTCCGCCTCGTTCACCAGCCGCTTCATATCCTGATCCGCCTCGTTGACCTCGTTGAAGGCAGGCTTGACATGCTCCGGGGGATTGACATCCTGCAACTGGACGGTGACGATCCTTACCCCGGTCTGGTAGCGGTCCAGGGACTCCTGCACCTCGCGCTGGGTGGCGGCGGCGAGAATTTCCCGATTGCTGAGCACATAATCAAAGGTCATGTTGCCGACGATGCGGCGCAGGACCACTTCGGAGATATCGCGAACCGCCTGTTTGACATCCTTGACCTTAAAGGCGAAGAAAATAGGGTCCTGCACCTTGTACTGGATGACCCACTCCAGATCGATGACATTACGATCGCTGGTGAGCATGAGCGATTCGCCCTCGTAGCCGGTCTTCTCAAACTCGCTGCGCTGGCCGGCCACCTTGGTCCTGAAGCCGAACTCCTCCTTGCGGACGTTTTCCACATCCACCTTGATGACCTCGTCCATGAAGGGCAGCTTGAAATTCAAGCCCGAGGAGGTGGTTTTGACGTATTTGCCGAAACGCAGCACCACGCCCTTTTCGCCCGGAGCGATGGTGTAAAAGGCGGAATAGGCGATATTGACCAGAAGAAAAACGCCGATGAGCAGGCCGACCCGGCCGAAACGGGCAAAGAGCCCACCCCTGGGGATATTCGGCCCCGGTCCACCGGATGCGCCGGTTGCTGGCTTCTCGCCGCCGTCGAAAAATTCCTTGATCTTGGTGAGCAAGAGGGCAATAACCTCTTCCGGTGTTTGCGGGCCTTTTTTCTTGCCCCAAGGTGGCTGCTGATCATCCCAAGCCATCGATTCGACTCCTTTTTTTTGGAAAAATTTCCACCGGTTTTTATACGGCCGGAGCGAGATTGCCCCATGTCCGTAGCACATCATTTGACAAACCACCACCCTTCCCAAGGATACAGGGCGTACAGCCAGCAACAGAGCACCGCCGCCAGAGTGCCGGTAAAAAGCAGCCATTGGCCAAGGGGAGCAAGAACCCGTTTTCCGGCAAACCCGAGCGCGCCAAGGAGCACTCCAACCAGCAGGCCGACCACAACCCCCCAAAAATGCGCGCCCAGATCGGTTCTCTCTCCGGAGGCCCCCATGAGCGCCAGCAAGCTTGCCGCGCTGCCCAAGGCAAGAACCATCTCCTGCCAGCCGCCGATCCTGCGCAAACGCATGCCGCTCAACATACCGACCATGCCGAAAACCGCAGTGGAAAAACCAACGGAACGATAGGATTCGCCGTGCAGGAGTACATTGATGGTATTGGCAAGAACTCCGGCGAGCAGCACCGAGAACCAGGCAATACCGCTGCCAAGATGCCGGCACAGGGAGTGGACCAGCAACCCGCCGAAGAAAATATTGCCCAGAAGATGCACGCTGTCGGCATGCAGGGTCAGGGCGGTGATCAGACGCCACCACTGGCCGTCGTCCATCACCCGAGCCCTATCGAGGGCGCCAAGGTCAAACCAGTGGCCGCGCCCCTCCCCGCCGCCGGTGATAGCATGAAAAACAACCAGCGCCCCCATAACCGGCAGCACGGGCGGCGAGTTCTCGACAATGGGCTCCTGCCCGGACCGTGCTGTCCGTTCCGGCGGCCAATTCCGGTTTTCTTCCGAGAAAAGAAGCAATTCCTCCCTGGCCTCGGAGATATTTTCCTCCGCAACCAGGAGCTGCCAGCCCGTTTCGCCATGGCGGAGGCCATGCTCGATATCCGCGGCATGCAGCACCAGGGACCAGAGATTGGCCAACTCCTCCTCCGGAGTCACCCCCACCGGCACCCATTGGGAGCCGGGATCATGCTTCCGAACGACCCTCTCCCCGGAGTGCCAGCGCATCCGTTATTCCCCGTCGAATTTCAGCGCCTCGCCTTGGGCTCCCTTGCTGGAGAGCATGACAATATCAACCCGCCGGTTGAGCTTCCGCCCTTCTTCGCTGGCGTTATCGGCAATCGGCCGGTATTCGGCATACCCGGTCACCGAAAGCTTGGCGCCCTTGAAACCGTGTTTCTCGATGAGATAATGGACAATGCTGTTGGCGCGGGCCGTGGAGAGTTCCCAGTTCGAGGGAAAGGCCGGGGAGTTGATCGCCACATTGTCCGTATGCCCTTCGATGCGGAGGGTATTGTCATAGCGGGAGATGGAGATGGCGATTTTGTCCAGCAGGGGCAGAGCATTCTGCTGCACCTTGGCGGTGCCGGAAGGGAAAAACCCGGCCTCTTTCAGGCTGATCACCAACCCCCGTTCGTTGACGGTCAACTGCACCTCGTTTTTGGCGCCATACTCCTGGAGATTGTTCTGGATATCATTTTTGATCTGGCTGAACTCCTGGGCCTCGGCGGCGGCAGTGGCCTCATCCTGGGACTGGACCGGCACCGGCGGCTCCACCGCTTCGGGGATCAGGCCAAAATCCTTGTTGCCGATAACCTTGAGGGCCGGAGTTAACGTTTGCGGCCCGGAAAAGGAGGATTGGATGGAGGCCTGCACCTCCTCCATCTTTTTCTGGTCCACGATGGACATGGCATAGAGCATGACAAAGACGGCGAAAAGCAGGGTGATAAAATCCGCGTAGGAAACAAGCCACCGCTCCAGATTCGGTTCCTTTTCATGGGCTTTTTTCTTCTTCAGTCTGCTCATGACAATCGTTCCCCAAGACCACTACAATTCGGTAGCCATTCAATGGCTACTGTTTATGACCCGCCGGCGCCCCTGCTGTAGATCAGCACCCCGCTGGTCAGGGTGAAGCCGCGCAACCGCTTTTCGATCATCCGGGGATTTTCGCCTTTCTGGATGGCAAGCAACCCTTCGATCACGATTTCCCGTTGCAGGATCTGCTCCTTCAATCGTTTCTTGAGTTTGGTGCTGATGGGAATGCAGACGATGTTGGCGGTCATCAGGCCGTAGATCGTGGCCACGAAGGCCACGGCAATCCCCGCTCCGAGCTTGGAGGTGTCGGAGAGATTGTTCATGACATGGATCAAGCCCAGAACCGCGCCGATGATGCCGATGGTCGGGGCAAAACCGCCGGCGGCCTCAAACACCTCGGCGCTGACCTTGTGGCGCTCTTCGAAATTGGTGAGTTCGATCTGCAGAACCGCCATGACCTCCTCGGGATCCATCCCGTCCACCACCATTTCCAGTCCCTGGCCCAGAAAACGGTCCTTGACCCGCTGCGCGTCCTGCTCCAGGGTTATGAGGCCGTTCTTTCTGGCGGTGCTGGCAAAACCGACCAGCTTGCCGATCAGATCCTCCGGGTCTTCTTCCTGGGGGAAAAAAGCCGTGGCTGCGCTGCTGAAGGCCCGCAGCAGATCCGGGAGGGGAAAGGAGACAAAGGTTGCGCCAAAGGTTCCTCCCAAAACAATAAGGGCGGCAGTGGGCTGAAGAAGGGCATCGATGTGGCCGCCTTCAAGAAGCTGGCCGCCGATCACGGCCCCGAAGCCCATAACCAGGCCGATAAGGGTAGCTATATCCATATACTGTGCGGCTCCGTTGAGATATCCTTGGGGAAATGCCGGTATTATAGCATGGATCCCCCATGCCAGGTCAACAAAAAGAGAGGCGGAAACGCGGAGAACCCGAAAGGGCAGGCGCTCGCCGGCCGGGAGAAGAGATCATCGCGCAGGGCAAAAAAAAAGGCCATGCCGAAGCATGACCAGATTTTTCACCGCACAAATTTTCAAGATGGTGCCGAAGAGAAGACTCGAACTTCCACGAGGAAACCCCCACTAGACCCTGAACCTAGCGCGTCTACCAATTCCGCCACTTCGGCACATCGTGAGAGGCGATAATAGTTTTTCCGGGTGGTGTTTGTCAAGAAAATTTACAAGAGCCTTCATAAAAAATCTCTCTGTCCGGCGGCTTGACCTTTTCCCGGTTGTCGCCTATTGTATGCGCACACTCAATCAGGACGCCCATCACCATGGATATATTCACAAACATCAGCGACATACCAGCCCCTTTTCCCAGGGCGGCCGTCACCATCGGCAACTTTGACGGCGTCCATCTGGGCCATCAAATCCTTTTCTCCGAGGTGGTGAGCCGCGCCTATCAAAACA
This sequence comes from Desulfobulbaceae bacterium UBA2273, assembly GCA_002347095.1. GTDB lineage: Bacteria > Desulfobacterota > Desulfobulbia > Desulfobulbales > Desulfurivibrionaceae > Thiovibrio > Thiovibrio ferrireducens. Next base: position 18,302 of record DDWZ01000004.1, read on the forward strand.
AGGGCGCCAGCGTGGTTGTGACCTTTGAGCCGCATCCGCTCAAGGTGGTCCGTCCGGACATCGGCCTGAAGCTCATCTCCACCGCCGAACAGAAAAAAGAGCTCATCGCCCTGGCCAATATCGATGCGCTGATCATCCTCCCCTTTACCAGGGAATTTGCCAACACCCCGGCCGAGACCTTTGTGGACCAAGTCCTGCGCAAAACCATCGGCGTCCAGGATCTGGTGGTGGGGTACGACTACGCTTTCGGCAAGAGCCGCCAGGGCGACATCCCCTTTCTGCAGGAGCAAGGCAAGGCCAAGGGCTTCACGGTTTCGGTGGTTGAGCCCTACTATGTGGACGGGATGCTGGCCAGCAGCACCAAAATCCGGGAGCTGGTGGGGCTGGGCAAGATGGTCGATGTCAAGAAACTGCTGGGCCGCTATTACCAGATCCGGGGCGAGGTGAAAATGGGCAAACAACGGGGTGGCCCCCTGCTGGGCTTTCCCACCGCCAACCTCGCCATTGCCGAGGAAGACCTCTGCCCGCGTTTGGGCGTGTACGTCACCCAGGTGATCTACGACGGCAAATGCTACGGCGGCGTGCTCAACATCGGCTACAACCCGACCTTTGAGGGGCAAAAACTTTCCGCCGAAACCCATATCTTTGACTTCAATCAGGATATCTACGGAAAACCGATCAAGATAAACCTGCTCCGTTTCCTGCGCGGGGAAAAGAAATTTTCCGGCGCGGGAGAACTGGCAGCCCAGATCGGCCAGGATGTGACAGAGGCAAGGAAGGTGCTTGCCGATGCCCGGCAGGAGATCCTTCTCGCCTGCGAGGAGAAGTACAACCGATAAAAAAAGCCCGCCTCTTTCAAGGCGGGCTTTTTCTTGCTCTCACAAGCAGGGATCAAAAATCCTCGAACTTTTCATCTTCAAAGGGAATCACCTCTTCAGCCTTTTTCTTGCCGGCTGCGGCTGGCGGCAGCGCCTTGGCGGCAACCTTCGCCTTTGGCGGCGCCGCCAGCGCCCTGTGTGCGCCCTGGCGGGAGGTCTTCTGCCTGCCTGCCTCCGGCGGCCGTTTTAACGCGCTGCTGCTTTTCTTGACCCCGCCGCTGACCAGCACCGCCAGATCATCCACATAATTTTTCATGTACTCCGCCTGGGCGCTCAACTCCTCCGAGGCGCTGGCCGCCTCTTCCGAACTGGCCGCGGTTTGCTGGGTCACCCGGTCGATTTCGGTGATCGCCGCGTTGACCTGATCAAGCCCGGAGGTCTGTTCCCCGGAGGCAATGGCAATTTCGTCAACCAGACTGCCCACCTTGGCCGCGACCTCGGCAACCTCGCAGAAATCCTCGTTGGTTTGCACCAACAGCTCCTCTCCCTCCTTCACCTTCTTCACCGTGCCTTCGATAAGCTCCGCGGTGTTGCGAGCCGCTTCCGCCGCCCGCATGGCCAGATTGCGGACCTCGTCAGCGACCACGGCAAATCCCGCCCCGGCCTCGCCGGCCCGGGCCGCCTCAACCGCGGCGTTCAAAGCCAGCAGGTTGGTCTGGAAGGCGATCTCGTCAATGGTTTTGATGATCTTCGAGGTCTGCTCGCTGGCCTTGGAAATTTCTTCCATGGCCACGGTTTGCGCGGCCATGGACTGATTGGCCTTGCCCATCACCGTATTCACCTCGCGCATGAGCGAATTGCACTCGGCGGCATTGTCGGCATTGCGCCGGGCCATGGTCGAAACCTCTTCCAGGGAGGCGGAAGTCTCTTCCAGGGAAGCAGCCTCCTCGGAGGCGCCTTCCGCCAAGGTATGCGCCGAGGAGGAAAGCTGACCCGAGGCGGAAGTCACCTGAGTGGCGCAGTCCTCCAACCCGTCGATGATCCGGCCAACCGGGGTAATAACAAAGCGGGAAAGACACCAATACACCGCAAAGCACAGGGCCAGCACCACGCAACCGATGGCAAGAACAATGACCAGCCCCAACCGCCAGGAGGCCGCGGTCAGTTCCTCCTGGGTGGTCCGCACCAGGTCCTCGATGCGGAGGGAGACTTCCTCGGAATTTTTTTCCACCCCGGCAAAACTTAAGCCCACTTCAACAAATCCGATTCCCTTGCCCTCAAAGAGGATTTCCTTGCGCAGGGTCTCCTTGGCTTGCTCCTGGCCCTTGGCCTCGGCAAGCACGCTCTTGTCCTTACCGTAAAAAACCACGGAAACGACGTCTTCGTCGTTCTTGGCGTTGGCGGCAAGCCTGGTCATGGAATCGAAATCATAGCCGATGATCAGGGCCGATCCGGTTTGCGCCAGAAGCGCGGCGACGGACTCCCCTTTCTGCCTCAATTTCCCGGCCAGCAGCTTTTCCTGCTCCGCCTGCTCGGATTTCAGCCGGTTGATGAACCCGTCCGCCTGCTTTTTCTGTGAACTGCTGGCGGTGAAGATAGCCACCACTGCCAGCACCACCATCAGAGCCTGCGCCAGGATTGAAACGATGAGAATGAATCTGGCGGCAATTCCTCTATTTTTCGAAGCCATTCACGATCCCCTTGCTGGATATGCGATTGTATCGTTGCAGAATTATTTGGCCATCTTGGCGTCAACCTTTTTGATAATGCCAAACAGACTGGCATAATCGCTCGGTTTGGTAACGGCAAAACCGGTATAATCTTTCTGGATCGAGGTATACACCTTCGGATCTTTCCCATTGATCAGCGCAGCCTGGATCTTTTTCATGGTGGCGCCGTCAATTTTTGGGCCAACGCCAATGACATGCTCGTACACGGGCGCGCTCTCGGCGATCACTTTGAGTCCCTGGCCCATGAATTTCTCGGCGACATCCGGCTTGAGGCCGCCGGCGTCATGCCCACCTTGCAATACGGAATTGGCCACGTTTTCGTGCTTCCCGGTAAAATCATACTTCATGGAATCAAAGACTCCCGCATCCATCAGCATTGCTGCGGGGATATAACAGGAAAGGGTGGAATCGCGGTCGCCAAAGGCCATTTTCTTGCCCTTGAGATCGGCTAGGGAATTAATGGGACCATCCTTCTTCGCCACAATCACACCCTTAAAGGTCGGCTTGCCCTTGCTGAGAGCCGTGGCCACCAGGCGCACCTTGTCCGGATGCAAGTTTGAGAGTTCTGCGTAGATCGACGGCCCCATGAAAAAAATGTCAATCTCCCCTTTGAGGACGGCTTGATTGAATGCTTCGTAATCCTTAGCGCTGCGAAAAGAGACTTTTGCGCCTGTTTCCGCCTCAAGCAGGGAGATCAAAGGCTTGAAAATGTTTGCCAGCTCCGCCGGATTTTTATAGGGATGTACTCCGAAAACATAGGTTTCCGCCGCAAATAGGGGGGCAGCGAAACATGCAATAATAAGGGCTGTTACGAGAATAATTTTGATGCGCATGCATTCTCCTTTGAGGGTGATACCAGATGCTATTTTTTAACGGACCACGCCTCGCCCGGCGGCCGCAATGGCGCCCCCCGCTTGCCAACACCGCGCAGCAAGGCGTGAATCCTCAACACCTCGGTCTAGTTGGCAAACGCCCCATATTTAAGCGCCTTCAAACATTCCCGCACGCTTTTAAAATCCGCGGGCGGCGCCCAGCCGATGATCCCAGCCTTTTTGGCCGCATCGGAATCAGATTTTACCGCCAACAGGGCGTCGCCGAATTTTTTAACCTTGGCGGCGTCAACATGCTTTGCCGCGGCCATGGGCCACTCGGGATACAGCTCGGTGCTGCGGACAAAAGGGAAGCCGTCTTTGATCGGGTTGATGATCTTGAAATCGGCCATGGAGATCTTGCCTTCCTTTGCCATGGCCTCCAGGGTGTCGGTGCGCACGGTGCCGGCGTCCATGGCCCCGTTCTTCACGGCCAGAACCACGTTGTCATGCTTGCCGCCTTCCTTGAACTCGGCGAAATCCTTCTTGTAATCGATGCCGTTCTGCAGCAACAACCGCAGGGCCATCTGGCCGCCGCCAAAGGAGGAAGCCTTGACCACCATGAACTTCTTGCCCTTGAGATCGGAGAGCGTATTGATGGGGCTGTCCTTGCGCACAAAGATCACCCCGCCGAACTCCTTGACCGGCTTACCGCCCGCCGAATTGACCTGCATGGCCACGGGTTTGGCGCCGTAGAGCTTTTCCATCTCCACGAAAAAGGCGGAGTTCGCCAGCATGAAATCGATCTTTCCGTCCCTGAGCATGGGCTCAATGGCGTTGAACTCCAGAGGCATGATGGTGACCGGCTCACCCATCTTGCCGGTGAGATACTCCCCGGTGGCAGCCCATTCCTCCATGACCTTGGGCGCGCCCCGCAGGGCCAGGATTCCGACCTTGATTTCCGCGTGCGCCGCTGCAACAAACATGGCGCTGGCCAACAGAGCCAGACCCATCATCCCGATTTTCTTCATGCTGCTTCCCATAACATCTCTCCTCGCTGTATTGTTTTTTGCTTTTTCCGGAGAATCCGGAGCCCCATACAGACACGACAAGGAACCTTCCTGCACCGACCGGGAGCCGGACGCCGGAAGCACAATGGATAGGTAGTAACACCTACACAGCATTTATTGTATAATTTTCAGGAGAATAGTGTCAAAGGTAATTATCCTTTGATACTAAAAAACAGCGCTGAATTCACTGGGGCAGACAGAGACCATCCCGGACCAGAATGGTCCTGTCGGCATGGCGGCAGGCGTCCGGATTATGGGTCACCATGATGACGGTCAACCCCTCCTGGTTCAACTGGCGAAGCAGCCCCATGACCCCTTCCGCGGTCTCGCTGTCAAGGCTGCCGGTGGGCTCATCGGCCAGCAGGATGGGCGGCCGGTTGACAATGGCCCTGGCAATGGCGACCCGTTCCTGCTCACCGCCGGAAAGCTGGTCCGGCAAGCGGGGTGCCTTGGCTCCGAGCCCGACCTTTTCGAGAACCGAACGGGCCATGCCGTCTTGCTCCTTGGCGGAGATGCCGGTGATGGCCATGGGCAGCTTGATGTTTTCCAGCACCGTCAGGTAGGGGATGAGCTGAAAAGACTGAAAGATGATGCCGATATACTCGCTGCGAAAATCGGCTCGCTGTTCGCTGCTCAGCCCATAGACATCCAGGGAATCGACCAGAACCTGCCCCCGGCTCGGATGATTGAGCCCGCCGAGCACGGCAAGCAAGGTGCTTTTTCCGGAGCCGGACTGTCCCATGATGCTGATGAACTCGCCATCGTCCACCTGAAAATGCATGTGCCGGATGGCGCTCACCGTGTTCGCCCCGACCTGGTAATCCTTGCCGATATCCCTGATCTCAATGAGATGCTGTGCTGCCTGTTCTTTTGCTGGCATGACTCCTCCTTACAGGGCCTGATGATACCCCCGAAATAAGCGGTCACAGGGTGCCGCAGATGCGCGGAAGAGACCTGTCCGCTATACATCAGGTATGCGGACAGGTCGATGACAAAGCAGATGCGGTGCCCTGTGGCCGCTTATCTCCTTACAAGGCCCGCAGCGCTTCGCTGGGGTCAAGACTGCTGCCCTTCCTAGCCGGATAGAGACTGGCCAGCAGGCTGAGGGAAATGGAAAGCAGTATGGCCAGGCCGCCGAGCGGAAGATTCACCCCGGCAAAGGTTCCGCTGGGGATGACCACAGGCAAGATCGACCAGGCGATGAGATTACCGGCGGCAAAACCCAAAAAGCCGCCGACAAAACCGACCACAATGGCTTCCAGCAGAATGATCTGCATGACATGCCCCCGTCGAAAACCGATGGCCCGAAAAATGCCGATCTCGCGGGTCCGCTCGTTCACCGCCCCCATCATGGTGACAAAAACCAAAAGCGAACCGATGAAGATCACCAGCCCGGCAACGCCGTAGCTGAAGGCCTTGAACAACTCGATGGATTGCATCTTGGCCATCACCGCCTGCCTGAGCGCCGTGACCTTGGCGTTGGGGAATTTCTCGGCGATCTGCAAAACCAGCTCAGTGATCGGACAATCCCGGCAGAAAGCGGCGATCTCCACCAGGGAAACGATGCCTTTTTTGCCCAGGACTTCCTGCACGGCATGAAGATCGCCGATGATCATGCCGTCTTCCGCGGCTCCCGTAGGCTGGAGGATGGCAGTCACCCTGAAGGTCCGGGGGCCAAGCGGCAGGACATCGCCGACGGCAAGATGCAATGCCGCAGCCGCCTCTGCCCCGGCAACCAGATCCCCCGAAGCCGCAGGAGCAGCGCCGTCCAGATGCCACCAGGTTTTCAGCGGCAGCTCCACCGCAAAATCAACCCCCATCAGGAGCACCTGCCGCCCCATGACCTGGGCCGCGCCGAGAACCTTGGGGGCCACCGCCCCGAGATTCTCGCGGTTTTCAATTTCCCGGATACCCTTGAGGTCTTGTTCCTTAAACTCCTGGACGGCGTAGTTCACGCCGCCCACCGTGATGCCGCCATAGCTCAGGGCAAGATTTTCGCTTTTGGGAACCATGACGATGTTGGCCCCAAACCGGTCCAGCCTTTCCTCGATGTCCCGGGTCATGCTCTCCGTAATGGACAACAGGGTAACAATGGTGGCGATCCCCAGCACCAGGCCGAGCACGAGAAAAATCACCTTGCCCTTGCGGCGCTTGAGGTTGCTATACGAGATATGATAGAGCTTCATCTGTTTTTTCTCCGCGCAAGCGCGGCCGCCGCTACTGGCCGCCGGTCGCCTCAGCCTCCTTTTTCATGGTGTGCAGCCGCTGGTGGTGGCCGACCTCATTGAGCAGCACCGCCTGCGCCCCCTGCTGCAGGAAAAAAGCGGAAATCCTTGCCGTGTCAAGCACCCCTTTGTTGAAGGTAATGACAACCCGCGAGCCGTGACCGTCCATCACCACTTCGCGCACCCCCTCCTGCTTTGTGAGTTCCGCCAACACCCGTTCCGATACGGCCCGCTCTCCGGACAATTTGTAAATTGCGTCCTCAAGCTGGCGATTTTTCAAAAAGGCGATGGACCTGGGGATGACAACCATTCCCAGGCCGAGAAGAATGGCAAGGGAGACCAGGGTGGCCACGCGGCCGAACCCCATCCCCCGTTTTTTCACCCCCAGAACCCGCTCCCGCTTTTCCCGGTATTTTTCAAGATCGTACGCCATCCGTAGTGTTGCTCCTTACTTTTTATATGTGCAATACCAACTGTTCCGGTCGATGTCGGCCATGGCAATCACCAGCGTGTTGCCTTCAATGGTTCTGGCCAGGGGAGCCGGATTGCAGCCTCCTTTCACCTCGTTGATCCTGTTCGAGGCAAAACGCATGCCGCAGTTGAGACAGACCATCTCATCACCGCTCTGCTCGTAGCCCTTGCCCGCGCGGTAACAGACATCGCAGGCGTCTATGGCCGACCGGATAACGCCGTCTTTGCTTTTCAGCACAAAAAAAGTCACCATCACCCCATCGCCGGCCTGCACCTTGAAATGGTGGGCTTTGCCGTCAGCAATGGACGCCACGGGGATTTCCAGCCTCCCCTTGGCCGGGGTCAGGGTCTTCACCTTGCCCCCCCACAAACCGGCCATGGCCGCACCGGCCAGCACCACAGACATCGTTACCGCCACAAGCACTCCAGCCGTTTTTTTCATCGCGCATCTCCCTGTTTCCTTTTTTCGGCATCAGTACCGCCAAACCTTTTCCTGAACAGCTCCCGCCAGGACGCCGCCGTTGCAGGACAGACGTTTTGATCGCACTCGGAGCAGGCCTGTGCCCTTGGCTTTCCGCCGGTTATTCCAGTGGGCGCCCGCACCACAAGCGTGGTGTTTTTTGACTTCCAGGCAGTAAAATGGGGATTGTCAATCCCCCACCAGATTCCGGCCAGAATGCCAAGCAATCCCACTGTTCCGAAGATGTATCGCTTCACGCGTCCGGTTCTTGCACCCATTCCCGCCGCCTGCCTCCTTGCAATGCCATCCAGACAAAGCAAGGCCCATGCCACAGCGACACAGAGCACGGCAGCCCTTTTCCCGGCAGGTTTTACAGGGGGGACTCGAAAATGAAAGCGATGGAGACAGTGAAGTTATGGAGAATATTCGCCAAGACGCTTACAGAATATTCTCCACTGAGCAAGGACAATCAGATTTTGAATTTTTCCAGACGATAGATCAGGACATGGCGCGGAATCTTCAGCAGCCGGGCAGCCTCGGAGCGATTGCCGTTGGCCTTGGCCAGGGCTTTTTTAATCAACCCCTGCTCAACCGCTTCCAGGGAAAGCCCCTCATCCGGGATTTCCGGAATCCCGTTTTCCAATGCTGGCTGGGGGCAGGCAGCAAGCTGCAGTTCATCCGCCTCGATGAGCAGCCCCCTGCGCAGGATAACGGCCCGCTCGACAATATTTTGCAGCTCCCGGATATTGCCGGGCCAGGGATGCGCCTTGAGCCTGGCCAAGGCTTCGGCGGAAAAGCGCACCCCGGCGGGAGCGCCCACTTTCAGGAGAAAATGTGACACCAGCCCTGGAATATCCTCCCGCCGTTCCCGCAGAGGCGGAAGATGCAAAAGAATTACCCCCAGCCGGTAATAGAGATCCTCCCGAAAGGTTCCCTGGCCGATGGCTGCGTAGAGATCGCGGTTGGAAGCGGCAATCAACCGGACATCCACCGCTTCCGGCGCATCCGCGCCGACCGGGGAGACCACTCTCTCCTGGATGGCGCGGAGCAGCTTGGCCTGCAGATCCAGCCGCAACTCGCCGATTTCGTCCAAAAATAGGGTGCCGCCGGCCGCAGCTTGAAACCTTCCCTTGCGATTGCTCACCGCCCCGGTGAAGGCGCCTTTGACATGGCCGAAGAGTTCGCTTTCCAGCAGGTTTTCCGGGATGGCCGCACAGTTCACCGCCACCATGGGACCCTGCGCCCTGGGGCTGTGCTGATGGATGAGCCTGGCCAGCACCTCCTTGCCGGTGCCGGATTCTCCGGCGATGAGGACGGTGGCCTCACTGTTGGCCGCCCGCCTGGCAGTATCGAGCAATTCGGCCATGGCCGAATTGGCGGTTTCCATCCCCTCGGTGCCGGTGAGCCGGTTGACCTCGCCGCTGAGCTGCTGCTTCTGCTCGTGCAGTTGCCGCATTTCCAAGGCTTTCCGGCAGGAAAGCCGCAGAGCCTCACGGTCGAATGGCTTGGCCAAAAAGGTGAAGGCCCCTTCCTGCATGGCCTTGACCGCCAGCTCGATGGAGCCGAAGGCCGTGATCACCAGCACCGGAGTGTGGGGCGACTCCTTTTTCACCGCGGCCAGGACCTGCAAGCCGTCCAGGTCACCAAGCTGCACATCGGTGATCACCAGATCCGGATTGTGCCGATGAAAGAGCGCCAGTCCTTCCCGGCCCGAGGCTGCGCCAAGCACGGTGAAACCACCGCTGCTCAGGTTGTACTCCGTAACCCGCCGCAGGCTTGCATCATCATCAATCAACAGTATCCGGGGTTTCATCGCCTCGCCTCCGCCCTTAGCCTGCCTGTCCAGGATCCGCGCCGTTTTTCGGGGGGAGCAGAATCTCGAAGCACGCCCCGCCCCCCGGCCGGTCCGTGGCCCGAAGGCTGCCGCCGTAGCTCTCCACTATTTTCCTGCTGATCAGCAGGCCAAGCCCGGTGCCGTCCCCCTTGCCCGTATAAAACGGCTCAAATATCCGTTCCTTTTCCGCCTCCGGCACGCCCGGTCCGTCGTCGCAGACAGCAATCCGCCACCCTCCGTCCGCACCGTTTTCGGCCAAAAGCCAGATCCGGCCGCCCGGATCGACCGCTTCCAGGGCGTTGAGGCCAAGATTCAAGAGAATCTGGGAGAACTTGGCGCTTTCCACCAGCAGATGCAGGGCCTCATCGTTCTCCGGCAGGAAAAAATGCACCTGTTTTTCCCGCAGTTGCCTTTCCAGCAACGCGCCGACATGGTGCGCCACCGCGGCAAGCGGCTCCAAGGCCTCTTCTCTTTCCTGGGGCCGCCCCTTGGCATAACGGAGGATTTCCTCCACCGTGTCGTGCAACCGCCCTGTTTCCTTGAACAGGATATCCACGAATTCCCGCTTCGGATGATCCCCGGGAAATTCATCGCGGAGAATTTCCGCGGTGCCCTTGATGGAGGCAAGGGGATTCTTTATCTCATGGGCCAGGGAGGCGGACAATTTGCCAAGGGCGGAGAATTTTTGGGCCGCGGCCAGCCGGGCCTCCGCCTCGATGAGCTGAACGGTTTCATCATGGAGCCGGGCATAGGAAGCCTGCAGTTTTTCGGACAACTGCCGATAGCGTTCACGCAACCGGGTCTGCCGTCCGGAGATCACCCCGACCAGCAGACCGGCCGCCAGATAGAGGATGATCTCCATCAGCTCGCTCACGGCCTGCGAGCCGTGCCCGACATAGAGGAGGACATGGGGGATGAAGGCGATGGAGGAGAGCAGGGCCAGCCCCAGGCCGCCGCGCACGCCGAACCAGAGACCGCCCAGCACAATGGGAAAATAACTGAGCCGCCGGTAGGTGTTGTGATAGAAGTGCAGATCGCCGGGGGTAAAAAGATGGAGCAGGCCGATGGCTATGACGGCGACGAGCAGGGCAAAAAAAAGGAGTTTGTGGGCTGTTGATGAATAAATTGTGCTTTTCAGTTTATTCATCAACAGCCCTTATACGCCGAGTTCCGAGTGCTGAGTTCCGAGTGCTCGTTACTCAGCACTCAGCCATAGGGCGTCGCCCTATGACCGGTAATCCGCGTTGATCTTCACGTAATCCAGGGAAAAATCGCAGGTATGGATATCCTTGCTCCCCTCGCCGGCATGCAGGTCGATGGTCACCACGAACTCCGGTTTTTTGAGCACCTCGGTGGCGCGTTTCTCCACCTCACTGCCCTGGCCCACCCCCTGCTTCACCATGAACACCTCGTCGAAGGCGATATCCACCTGCTGCTGGTCGAATTGCGCGCCGGAGCGGCCCAGGGCGGCGATGATCCTGCCCCAGTTGGCATCCTCGCCGAAGAAGGCGGTTTTGACCAGATTGGAATTGGCCACGGTCCGGGCCGCCTGATCGGCCTGGAGGTCCGAAGCCGCGCCCCGGACCCGGATGGTCACCAGCTTGGTCGCGCCCTCCCCGTCCCGGACGATCATCAGGGCCAGCTCCTTGCACAGATCTTCCAAGGCGGCGCCAAAGGCGCGCAACGCCTCGGGACGGTCCTCGGCAATGGGCGGGTGCTCCGCCAGGCCGTTGGCCAGCACCAGCACCGTGTCGTTGGTGCTGGTGTCACCGTCCACGGTGATGGCGTTGAAGGTTTTGGCCGCCACCTTTTTCAGCGTGCTCTGGAGAAGATCGTGATCGATCTTGGCATCGGTGAGGATAAAGGAAAGCATGGTGGCCATGTTGGGCATGATCATGCCCGCGCCCTTGGCCATCCCGAGAAGCTTGACCGGCTTGCCGTCGATAAGGGCGGTGCGCACCGCAATCTTGCGGAAGGTATCGGTGGTCATGATCGCCTGGGCCACATCAACAAGGCCATCGACGGCAAGAGCCTGGGCCGCCTTGGGAATCCCCCGCTGAAAACAGGCAAGCTCCAGTTGCTGGCCGATGATGCCGGTGGAGCAAACCTGCACCAGCTCCGGGGCGATATTCAAGGCATCCGCCGCCATGGCCGTGGTCAGCCGGGCCAGACGCATGCCCTCCTCACCGGTGCAGGCATTGGCAATGCCGGAATTGACCAAAATGGCCTGCCCCTTGCCGGTTTTGCACCGCTCCATGTCGAGAAGCACCGGCGCCGCCTTGACCAGGCTGGCGGTGAACACCCCGGCCACCACGGCCGGCTTGTCGCTGACGATCAGGGCAAGATCGAGCCGATCCTTACCGCGAATGCCGGAGTTGACCGCCGCCGCCCTGAACCCCTGAACTGAAAACTTTTCCGCTGCCATATCACGTCTTCCCGCTGCTCTTGCCGCAGCACCGTTTGTATTTCAAGCCGCTGCCGCAGGGGCAGTCGGCGTTGCGCCCCACCTTGTCGCCTTCGCGGGAAAACGGCTTGTGCTCGTCCTCTCCCTCGGCGCCGCGACTGAGCTGCATGGGCTGGCGCTGCTCCCGCTGCTCGCGCTCCAGTTCGGCCACCTCCTCGTCCCGTACCAGTTGCAGGCGAAACAGGGTGCTGACGGTCTGGGTTTTTACGGCGTTGATCATCTCGCCGAACATGTTGAAGCCTTCCTTCTTGTACTCATCCAACGGGTTCTTCTGGCCATAGCCCCGAAGACCGATGCCTTCCTTGAGGTGATCCATGTTGAGCAGATGTTCTTTCCAGAGGTGATCCACAATCTGCAGCAGGACAACCCGTTCCAGGTGGCGCATGTTCAATTCGCCGATCTCCTCCTCCCGCGCGGCAAAACGGTCTGTCAAGGCGGCAAGAATCAGGTCGGCAAAGGCGGCAGGTTCGAGATCCTTTTTCTCTTCCTCGCTCCACTCCCCGGCAAAGCCGAACAGAGCGAACATTCTCTCGGCAACCCCATTCCAATCCCACTCCTCCGAGGGGATTCTCGTCTCGGCGAACTCGCCCGCCACCATTTCCGCCAGTTCCGGGAACATGTCGGTGATCACCTCGTGAACATCATCCGAGCCCAAGACCTCGCGGCGCTGGCGGTAGATAACCTCGCGCTGCTTGTTCATCACATCGTCGTATTCGAGCAGGTGCTTGCGGATATCGAAGTTATGCCCCTCCACCTTGCGCTGGGCGTTTTCAATGGCCCGGCTGATCATGGTGTGTTCGATGGGCTCGTCCTCTTCCATGCCCAACTTGTCCATGATGCCCGAAATCCGGTCCGAGCCGAAGATCCGCAACAGATCGTCCTCAAGCGACAGATAGAAACGGGAAGAACCGGGATCGCCCTGACGGCCCGAACGGCCGCGCAACTGGTTGTCGATCCTCCGGCTCTCGTGACGGCTGGTGCCCAAAATATGCAGCCCGCCCAGCTCGGTAACCCCCTCGCCCAGCTTGATGTCGGTGCCGCGGCCGGCCATGTTGGTGGCGATGGTCACCTTGCCCTTCTGTCCGGCATCGGCGACGATCTCGGCCTCCTTCTCATGCTGCTTGGCGTTGAGCACCGCGTGGGGCACGCCCACCTTCTTCAGCATGGCGGAGATTTTTTCGGAAACATCGATGCTGATGGTGCCGACCAGCACGGGCTGTCCCTTTTTGTGCAGCTCCTGGATCTCCCGGATGATGGCGCGATCCTTGGCCTTGGCGTTTTTATAGATGACATCGGCATAATCCTTGCGGATCATGGTGTTGTGGGTGGGGATAATCACCACGTCGAGGTTGTAGATCTTCTTGAATTCCGCCGCCTCGGTATCCGCGGTGCCGGTCATGCCGGCGAGCTTCTCATACATCCGGAAGTAATTCTGGAAGGTGATGGAGGCCAGGGTCTGGTTCTCCCGCTCCACCTTGACCCGCTCCTTGGCCTCCAGGGCCTGGTGCAAGCCATCGCTGAAACGGCGGCCCTGCATGGCTCGCCCGGTGAACTCGTCCACGATCACCACCTGGCCGTCCCGCACCAGATAATCCACATCCCGCTTGAAGAGGACATTGGCCTTCAAGGCCTGGTTCAGGTGATGCAGCCATTCGATGTTCCGGGGGTCGTAGAGGTTGTCCACCCCGACGAGCTTCTCGCCCAGGGCCACGCCTTCCTCGGTGAGCGAGACCGAGCGGGCCTTTTCATCCAGAGTGTAATGCTCGTCCACCTTGAAGTTGGGAATGATCCGGTCGGCGCGCTCGTAGAGCTCGGTGGACATCTCGGCCGGGCCGGAGATGATCAGCGGGGTGCGGGCCTCGTCGATCAGGATGGAGTCCACCTCGTCGACAATGGCGTAATGGAACTCGCGCTGACAGAAATCCTTGAGGTCGAACTTCATGTTGTCGCGCAGATAATCAAAGCCGAATTCGTTGTTGGTTCCGTAGGTAATATCGGCGCCATAGGCCTCCTTCCGGGCCGCGTCGTCCATTTCATGCAGGATGGAGCCGACGGAAAGCCCGAGAAAGCGGTAGAGCTTGCCCATCCATTCGGCATCGCGCCGGGCCAGATAATCGTTGACCGTGACCACATGCACCCCGCGCCCGGTGAGGGCGTTGAGATATACGGGCAGGGTGGCGGCCAGGGTTTTTCCCTCGCCGGTTTTCATCTCGGCGATCTTGCCCTGATGGAGGATGATGCCGCCGATGAGCTGCACGTCGAAATGCCGCATGCCCAAAACCCGCCAGGCCGCCTCCCGGCAGACGGCAAAGGCCTCGGGCAACAGGCTGTCGAGGGGGACTCCGGCGGCGAGCCGCTCCTTGAAAAGCACGGTCTTCGCCACCAGGGAAGCGTCATCAAGCTTCTGGATCTCCGGCTCCAACTGGTTGATCGCCGCCACCAGCGGTTGAATGGACTTGAGCACCCGTTCGTTTTTGGAGCCAAAAACCTTTTTCAAAACAGAAGCAAGCATATTTCCACTCCAGAAGGTCAACGCCGAAAGCATGCGACAAGGCACACCCCGGCGCGATCAGCATTTTTTTGTCCCCGTGCCGCAGGGCCGCGGATGCGGTGCGCGGAACGGTTGTTCCTTTATCTTTCCCAGATCAGGGCTTCTTCGTTGCAGTCCGGAAATTTCGGACACTGGATACAGTCACTCCACACCTTGTGGGGGAGTTCGTTCTTATCAATAGGCCTGAACCCGAGCCGCTCAAAAAAAACAGGCTGATAGGTCAGGGTGAAGACTCTGGTAATGCCGAAATGATCCGCCTCGGCCAGACAAGCCTCCACAAGCTGCCGGCCAATCCCCTGGCGCTGGGCTTCTTCCGTCACGGCCAGGGAGCGGATTTCCGCCAGGTTTTCCCAGCAGACATGCAGGGCGCAGATGCCGAGCATCTGTCCGGCCGCGGCATCGTCGCCGTCCTTGACAAAGACCTTGAAATCCCGCAGTTGGTCGTAGAGGGAACTCAAGGACCGCCCCAGCAGCAAGCCCTTGTTGGCAAAATGCTGCAACAGGGCGTACATCACCTTCACATCGTCCATTCTGGCATCACGAATCATGACAACCTCGCAAAAAGGGAAACAATCCACATGTCCGTAATACTGAATCAAAGAGTGCGAGGCAACAACCGTCGCCGGTCACTTTCGTTTCCTGCTGTAATCGCGGCTTTGTGCGATTTCAACAATCATGATAACCTCTCACCTTTTCCGCCCCGCTGGTTGGCAGGAACCCGTTCGTTCTACCATACCAGCCCGCAAAGAAAAAGATTTCACACAAAAAGAATCAGGGGGCTTTCAACCGGGAAGCAGGCAACAGAGCGATGTAGGCCTTGACCTTCTCCTCTTTTTCCAGCTTGGCGATGAGCTGGTTGGCATCGGCCAGCTTGTCGAATTTCCCTACGTAAATCCGGATGAAAGGATCATCCTCGTCCTCCGGCGGCAGGGAAAACGCCTCATAGCCACGGCCGCGCCATTCGGCGACATCCTGTTGCGCCCGGTCCTGGTCACGGACAGCGGAGATCTGCAGGGCAAAGAAAGAAGGTTCTGCTTCGGCCCATTCCGTTTCGGAAGCAGGGGCGGATTCCACCGGCATCTCGGTTGCCGGCTCCATATTTTCTTTTTGCGCGGAAGAGGCGCCGGAATCGACAGGATCCTGTTTTCCAGGCTTAAGCGCCCCGGCAAGCTTTGCCAGCGGGGATTTCGCCACCTCTCCCGGGGCGGGCTGAAGGATGGTCTGCCCGGCCCAAATGCCGATAATGAACATCCAGAAAAAAATGCAGCCGGTGACCAGGGTCAGGCTGAACATCCCCAACAGCCCCAGTTCAAAACGGATAACAAATCCAAATCTGCCTTTCTGCTTTGGTGCGGTCATACCCAGATTATCCGTTGCCAGGCAACGCCTCCTCATGCTGATCTTTTTAACAGGACATTTCCAAAGCCCTACATGGATTCCGGCGCACTCACCCCAATCAGACCAAGGCCATTGCGCAGGACGATGCGCAAGCCCATGGCCAGCCAGAGACGGGCCCGGCTCAACTCCTCATCCTCGGAAACAATCCGGTGCTTATTGTAGTAGCTATGAAACTGCCCGGCAAGGTCCTGGAGAAAAAAAACAAGCCGGTGCGGGGCCAGATCAAGGGCCGCGCCCTCCACCAGCCCGGGAAATCCAGCCATGGCCTTGAGCAGCAAAATCTCGTCATCCAGGGTGAGTCTCCCGATCGGCGCATCCGCCAAACTTCCCAGAACAATCCCCTTGGCTTCGGCCTGCCTGCGGATGCTGTGCAACCGGGCATGGGCGTACTGGACATAGTAGACCGGGTTTTCCTGGCTGGTCTTGGTGGCCAGATCCAGATCAAACTCCAACTGGCTGTCCGCCTTGCGCATGAGGAAAAAGAAGCGGGCCACATCCGCGCCGACCTCGTCGAGCAGCTCGTCCACCGTGACGAAGTTGGCCTTGCGGGTGGACATTTTCACCTGCTGCCCGTCGCGCATCAGGGTGACAAACTGGTGCAGGACCACGGTCACCTTGCTCGGGTCATAGCCCAGGGCCTTGACCCCGGCCAGCACATCCGGCACCGTGGCGATATGGTCGGAGCCGAAGATGTCGACCATCCAGTCGAAGCCGCGCTTGAACTTCTCCCGGTGATAGGCCATGTCCGGCAGCCGGTAGGTGGGCTCGCCGGTGGACTTGATGATCACCCGGTCCTGGGGCAGGCCGAACTCGGTGCCCTTGAACCACACCGCCCCGTCCTGATCGTAGGCCAGCCCTTTTTCCCGCAGGGAGGCGACCACATCGTCAACCAGGCCGTTTTCATAGAGCGAATGTTCGTTGTAGTAGTTGTCAAAGACGATGCCCATCCGGTGCAGGGTGGTGTTGATGTCGTCAAAAATGACCCGTTCGGCCTTGTTCTTGAAGGGCGTGACCTCGGGCTCGTCTTTGAGTCCATCGCCGTGCTCCTCGATGAGCGCCTGGGCGATATCCCGGATGTACTGGCCCTGATAGCCGTCTTCCGGAAAGGTGAAGGGCAGCCCCAGCGCTTCCAGATACCGGGCCCGGGTGGATTCGCCCAGTACCCGCATCTGCCGGCCGGCGTCGTTGTAGTAATATTCCCGGGTGACCTGATGGCCGGTGGCGGAAAGCAGGCCGGCGATGGCATCGCCCAGAACAGCCTGCCGCCCGTGCCCGACGCTCAAAGGCCCGGTGGGGTTGGCGCTGACGAATTCCACCAGCACCTTCTTGGCCTTTCCGATGGTACTGCGGCCGAAGGTCGCCTCGTTGGCGCAGACCTCGGGCAGCACCGACTGCCAGACCGTCTTGTTGAGGTAGCAGTTGACAAAGCCCGGTCCGGCCACTTCGACCCGCTCCAGCAGCTCGGTATGGGGGGCAAGCATCTCCAGCAACTGGGCGGCAACGGCCCGGGGATTCTTTTTGTCTTTTCCGGCCACCACCATGGCCAGGTTGGTGGCCAGATCGCCCTGGCCGGCATGCTTGGGCTCATCCAAGGAATACCCGCCCGCCGCGGCGGCGGACCAGAATCCAGCCTCAACCCCTTGGTCAAAGCAGTGGTCTATCAGTGTTTTCAAGCGTGTCTTGATCATCGCGGTAATCCGGAAAAATTTTTCTTTCAGCAAACAGGCGGGGTTGCCGGTTCTTCGCTGTCATAATACACCTGCCGGTTGCAGGAACCGAAAAGGCAGAGAATCTCATAGTTGATGGTCTCGGACCAGCGGGCGATCTCCTCGGCCCGGATCTCCCCTGCGCCCTGACATCCAAGCAATACCGCCGTATCCCCTGCCTTGACTCCGGGGATATCCGTCACATCGGCCATGCAGGCATTCATGCAGATCATCCCCCGAATCGGAGCCCGCTGCCCGGCCAGCAACACCTCGGCCTTGCCCGTCATGCGCCGCAGATAGCCGTCATCGTATCCCACCGGCAGAACCGCCAGCTTGGTGGGACGCTCGGTCACATACCTGTGCCCATAGCTGATCCCCTGCCCCGCCGGAACCTCCTTGACCTGCAACACCGTGGTGGCAAAACGCATGACCGGCCGCAGGTCGAGGACTGAAGCCCGGCACAGCCAGTCGCTCGGGTAGCAGCCATAGAGGGAAATACCCGGCCGCACCAGGTCACAGCGCATTTCTGGGTAGCGCATCAGGGTGGCGGAATTGGCAATATGGATGATCCGCCCTTCCCCACTGTTGTGCACCCGGGTCAACAGCTCCTGAAACAGGCCATACTGCTCTTCGGTAATGGCGTCGCCTTCCGCGTCGGCCTTGGGGAAATGGCTTGCGATCCCGGCAAGGAAGAGATTGGGAAACCGGCGCAAGGCAGCGAGGAAGGGCTCGAGTTCGCGGGGGAGAAGACCAAGCCGCCCCATGCCGACATCGACCTTGATCTGCACCCCTTTCCGGCAACCAGCCTTTGCCGCGCAGGCGGCAAGCGCTTCCATGGCTTCCAGGGTGTAGACCACCGGGGTGAGGTCGTGGGCCACCGCCTCCGCCGCCCCCTTGTGGTCAACGCCGAGCATGACCACGATCTGCCCGGTTATCCCGGCCTGCCGCAGTTGCACACCCTCTTCAACCTCGGCCACGCCAAAGGAGGTGGCGCCGGCCTCGGCAAAAGCCTGAGCCGCGGGAATAAGGCCATGCCCATAGGCGTCGGCCTTGACCACTGCCAGAATGTCCACCGCCGGGCCGACCAGATGTCGCACCTGCCGAAAATTATGGCGCAGAGCGGCACGATCAACCTCCACTCTATTCCAGGAAGGTGTTCCCATACCAAGACAACCTGTTCATTCAACGAAGAGACTTTGTGGCGTTCCACTCCCGCCAGATGAGCCGGCTCGACAAGAGGAGCGCCCAACCGACAGCAACATATATAACACCGACCACCAGGGGAGGCACGGCGGAATTACGCAACAGGCGGCCGCCAACCATCATGCAGACGACCATCCCCCACATCCCCCAGGAATAGACGCCGCCAAGACACATGCCATCCGGGCGCGCCACAATCCGGGCGATATTTTTCCGGGCCGCCCGCTCGATGAGCCAAAACGCCTTTATCGTGCCCAACCCCAGCGCCAGCAAGAGAAACATCCCGGGCAGGGGCTGGTCCAGAAGGTAGCCGCGCACCATGAGGTAGAAACCGATGAAACTCCACATCAGGGCGGCAACCAGAAGATTGGTATTGGTGCTCGCCCCCGGTTTCAGCCGCGCCAACCAGCTCATCCTTTTTTCCTCCGAGCCTGCCGTGCCATATCAAACCAGTGCCTCGCAGCAAATAAATAGGCCTATCCCCAATCGTGGGAATAGGCCTACACGCATCACACAATGTTCTGCAATTTCTACATTACACCTCGGTGACGGTGATCGCACCCTCGGGGCAAACCTCTACACAGGTCTCGCAGCCAAGGCACTCGTCGGCGTTCACTGCTTCAGCCTTGCCGTCAACCATCTCATAAACCTGCGCGGGGCAAGCGTTTACGCACTCTGCATCACCAACGCATTTGTCCTTGTCAATGTCAATCTGCCACATAGTACTTCCTCCGTATAAGGTTAAAAAAAAATTGATAAACAAGATCGCACTGCCACAAAACGAGGCAGAATATCGAGTCCGTTGCTTCCGGGAAGAGACACAAATTCCTCTTTCCTCTAATGCACCACCATTTTTTTGTCAATAAAAAAGAATCCCCGCCGCAATGAGGGCCGGCAGAGGGGAAAGACGATTCAGGTTGACCAGTCTGCCCCGATCTTTTAGGATATCAGCCGCTGTTTTTTTGCAGGTATTTCACCTGCGCCATTCTCAACCTGTCCGCAAAAGGGTCATTGTTATGAGCAGCAAACCGAAAATCAAGAAAAAGACCACCCCGAGCCCGGAACTCAAGGCGCAAAAAAATGAAGAGGCCATGATTGCCGGCATTCTGGAAGGAAGCCCCGACGGAATCGGGGTGGCGGTTATCCGCCTGGAATGCGGTTGCCGAAAAATGGCGGCGGTTGACGCCAAGGGAGAGCCGGCCAGCAAGGTGGTCATCTACCGGGACGAGGCCGAAAGCATTTGCGATGCCTGCAAGCAGGACAACGGGCCGTTTTCCCGGGTGGTAACCCAGTTCATCCACTGGCAGGAACCCATGCCCGATGGCGCCACGCGAATGAAGATCGAAGCCAAGGTTCTCGGCACATATACCAGCCACTGAACCGCCGGCTGGGCGGCACAGGCTATTTGCCGCACAGCCCCAGATATTTCCCCTTGGTTTTCACGATCTGCTTGAGGGATTGCCCCTGCCCCTCGGTGGTCATGGTCATGGTGCTGTCCATGACCGAGCCGGTGTAAGTGGCAATTCCGTTTCCAGTCATCTTCATGCCTCCGTCGTTGCAGACGGTGCTCCATTTGACCGTATTGCCCCTGCGCTCCATCTTGGTGGTCTTGCACTTGGCGTCGTTTTTCTGCTCGGAGGACGCGGGCAGCAGATCTTCCTTGGTGACACACTTCACCACCGTCGAATGCATGGTATTTCCCCGGGTGGAAACGGAAATCCCCGGAGGAAGCGTCACGCCGGGAGGCAGCGCAGGCATCTGCGGCATGCCTTCCATCTGCATCTCCGAGGTGAACTCCCACTTGCCTTCGCGGATATCATCCGCTGCCCCTGCCGTCCCCGCCAAAACCAATGTCGCCGACACCGCCATAAGAACCATCCGCACGCCCTGATTCATCCGTACTCCTCCCGTTTTTTTTTTCACAAAAGGCCAACCGGTTCACGATACTGTTCAAGTATGGCTGGGATCACACCGCTTGTCAACGCAGGGACCACCTGTTTCAAACCAAGGCCGCACGATACTCCCGCGCCCTGGCTACCAGGGCCGGAGCCCAGGACGGCGTACCCAGGGCATGGATATGGGTATACAGGGCCAACACGTTCTTGAACACCAAGCCATCCCGGCCGCCGACAAACCCCACCCCCCGCTCCATCCGCAGGGCAAGCTGGGCGGCCTCCCCGCCCCACTCCTCCACCCGGCTATAGCGGAATTCATGCCCCTTGATCTCGGTCCCCTGCGGATAATAGGGATTTTCCCCCTCCGCCTTCAGCACGGTATAGCCATGGGCCTGGGGTTTTTTCCTCAGGCCGAATCGCACCGGGAAAATCCCCACCAGGGGGAAGACCTCGTCACCAAGCACCATGCTTTCGCCGAGATAGATCAAACCGCCACACTCGGCGTAAATGGGCAGGCCGTTTTCGGCTGCTCTTTTCAGTGAATCCCGGAAGGAGAGATTGGCGGAAAGCGCACCGGCGCTGGTTTCCGGGAACCCCCCGCCGATGTATAAACCATCGAGCCCCGGCAGCTCCGGGGCGGTCAGGGCATTGATCTCCACCAGCTCGGCGCCGCAACGGACCAGCGCCTCCAGGTTTTCCGCATAGTAAAACTGAAACGCAGCATCCTTGAGGATGCCGATCCGCACCGGCGCCTCCGCCCCCCGCATCTCCGGGCCCCCCGCGTCCGGCTCGCCGGCGCAGGGGGCCATCATCTTTTCTATCCCGGCAAGATCCAGATGGTGGGCAGCCTTTTCGGCCAGAGTCTGCACCGCCGCCTCGGCACCCGCATGCTCCGGACAGGGGGTAATCCCCAGATGCCGCTGCGGAAAGGCATCCTCCTTGGAACGGGGCATGGCGCCCAAAACCGGAATCCCGGTATAGTGCTCCACCGCCTGCCGGACAATGGACTCGTGCCGGGACGTGCCCACCCGGTTTAAAATCACCCCGCCGATCCTCACCTCCGGATCAAAGCGTTGGCAGCCCAGAACCAGCGCCGCCATGGTGCGGGTGGTCTTGGTGCAGTCAACCACCAGCAACACCGGCAATCCCAGGGTCTTGGCGAGCTCCGCCGTGCTGAAGGTTCCTGCGGCATCGACCCCGTCATAGAGGCCCCGGTTGCCCTCGATGATGACCAGTTCCCGCCCGTGGACATGACGACGGAACGAGCGGTCGAGCGCTTCCGGACTCATGAGGTAGGGGTCCAGATTGTAGCAGGGATATCCTCCCGCCAGGGCCAGCCAGCCGGCATCAATATAGTCCGGCCCTTTTTTGAAAGGCGCGACCTGCCGCCCCTGCCCGGCAAAGGCCGCGGCCAGACCCACCGCGATCACGCTTTTTCCCGAGCCGCCGCCCAAACCGGCCACCACCAACCCTTTTGCTGAACATTCTTTCTCCGCGGACAAGCCCATCCCTCCCGTTATCGTCATCTGCCGACACTGCACACCCTGCCCATCCCGCGCACAGCAAACCACCTGGGTCCGCGGCTGTCAAGCGGTTGCGCCGCCCGGGCCGGGCAACACCCGAAATCGGCAAAGATTTTGACGAAGTTTTCAGCATATGGTACTTTGGCCCACTTGCACACCGGCTCCGCCATGCTTATATATATCGCACTTCGGCTGTTTGCCGGGGCTTTCCGGAATAAGCCTTTTTCCCGCAACACCATCTGCTTTCCCTCGAAGGTTACAAAGCGGATTGAGGAGCCGTTACGGAATAAACATCGCCGTTAGCACTGCTGTTTTTTTTAACCATCGCCATGTATCTTGCTCTGTTACGGCCCCTCAGCCGTTTCACCAGTAAACGGCATGGCTATTGTGTTCTAACTGCTTACGATTTTCAACCATTTTGAAGGATGAGGATACCCCATGTCTGCCCAACAGGAAGATCTGACCAAGATAATTGAAGAACTCGAGCAAAAATGCGTTGAACTCCCGGACAATATCGTGGCCCACCACCATCTGGCCCTGGTGTATCGCAAGGCAGGAAGAACCGCCGATGCCATGCGGTCGCTGGAAAAATGTTTGGAGATCGACCCCCACGCCGTGGAGGCCCTCATCAACATCGGGGCCATGCATTTTGAGCAGGGCGAACTGGACAAGGCGCTGGCCGCAAACCAAGCGGCGGTGCAGGTCAACCCGGCCCTGGCCCAGCCCCATAACAACATCGGCCTCATCTGGCAGCAGAAAGGCGAAAGCGGCAAAGCCATCGAGGCCTATACCTTGGCCACGATGAACGACCCCAAAATGCACATGGCCTGGATCAACCTGGCCTCGGCCCAAGTCATGGCCGGCAATTTCGAGCTGGCGGTCAAAGCGGCCAAGGAAGCGGTCAAGCTTGAACCGGATTTCCCCATGGCCCATAACAATCTCGCCGTGGCCCTCTATTACAACAAGGATTTCCCGGCAGCCCAAAAGTCGTTGGCCAGGGCGAAAGAACTCGGCTATGCGGTTGACCCGCGCCTTGCCGAGGCCATCGAGAACGAGCTGTAAGCATGGCGAAAGAAGCGCAGATAAAAGTCAGGCCCTGGTGCCCGTTCTGCGGCCAGGATGTAGGCCGCCCCAAGGAACCGGTGCAGCGCAAAATGGATGAGTTCACCGTGGGCGAATGCCAGTGCGGCGCAACATACACCTGCGATCCCACCGGTTTCAATGTGGGAGCGGCCATGGTCGAGGCCATAGTCCACGCCTGCGATGACAACTGGGATCTCGCCTGGGAACTGCTCCCGGACGAGGACTACCTCACGGGACGAATCGACAACTACGACGAACAGAACCATCAGGTCTACGAAACCAAGAATGTCGATGGCCGCAAGGTGGCTGGGGTTCTCTATTTTGTCCGCCTCAACCGGGAGCTGGCCGACCTTGCCAACCGGCTGCACACCGACAAGAATGCCAAGGGCAGCGCCCTGCTCAAGGAAGATCCCGCAAGCGATCTCCCGGCCATGGAACCGGCTCGCGATCCCAAGCGCAAGAAGAAGCGGGCCGACAAAGGAGCAGTCACCCGAATGGTGGCGGAACAGGATATCGACGGCTTGGTTGACATGGCCTTCGACGATCTCAAGACCCTGCGTTTCATCCAACGATTGCTCTATGCCCCGGACGAGGGAACACGCTGGCAATGCGCCCATATTCTGGGCCAGGTCTGCCGGCGGCTCTCCACCCGGATACCAGGAGCGGTGAGCGACCTGCTGCACCGGCTCTACGAGGCCTGTTCCGATTCCGCCGCCACCCACTGGGGGCTGCTGGAATCCATCGGCTCAATCATCGCGGCGCGTCCCGACATCTACGGCAGCTTTACCAGGCATCTGCTCATGCATCGGGGCGCGCCCTCCAGCAGGGTTCAGGTGCTGTGGGCCCTGGGGACCATCGCGAAAAAACGGCCGGACATTGTCCGCGCCACTCCCTTTTACAGCCTCTTCCCCTTCGTCACCCACCCGGAAGCAATCACCCGGGGCCATGCCGTCCGGCTCTTCGGCCGGATCGCCGCCACCGAAGTGGAAAGCGAGATTGAAAAACTCACCGGCGACCATGCCGGATTAACCATTTACGAGCAGGGGCAACCCGTGCATACCACCGTGGCGGAACTTGCCAGGGAAGCACTCGCCCTGCTGCACACAGCAAAAGAGCCCAAAAATGACTGAACAGCAGAAACAAGAAGAGAAAGAAAAAAGCCAGGCCCAGCTCGATTACGAGGCTGGCCAGGAATTCCTCAAGAACCTTGAGCCTGCCCAGGCGGCCAACGCCTTTCACAATGCGCTCATCGCCTTTGAACTCGAAGGCAATGAGATCGGCGTTGCCAATGCGGCCGACAAACTGGGAGACATCTGCGCCGCCCGCGGCGATGTGGCAACGGCCATGAGCCATTATGACCGGACCTACGCCATCTGCCAGAAGCATTCGGACCGCTTCAGCCTTTTTTCCATCGAAAAGAAAAAGGCCAAGCTCATGTACGACGCCAAGGACTACGAGCAAGCGATCCGCTTGTATTCAGAGGTTCTTGATGAATACGGCGCCCTGCGAAACCCCCAGGGCTCGGTGGACACCCTGGAGATTCTGGCGGAGATCTATCTGGCCAAAGGGGATACAAAGAGAGCTGCGGACGCGTACCGAACCGTGGCGGCAATCCACAAGAGCTTCAAACACAGCCGCCATGCGGAAAAATTCCTGGAAAAAGCGGCTGAGATAGAGAAAGGATAATATACGACAAAAGGGGCAAGGATATTCTTTTCTTTGCAATCGCTGTTAGCCGGGAAGATTGAGAATCACCGCGGCAATGGGCCAGCGCTTTGCCCCCTTGTCCTCGCCTGCCAACTGGACGGAAAGATCGTAGAGCACCCGCTGCAGGGAAGCAAGGTTGACCGTGGGGTAGGATGTTCCCGGTTCGAAACCGGAAAGACCGCAGACATGCCCCTTGCCGTCAATCACGGTCGGGATGCCATAGGTCCGGCAATTCACCGGACGTGCTTCATAGCAGAGACAGAGCCCGTGCTCATCCAGCAGGGGACACCGGATCCGGGCCACGGCCGGATCGAGGCGGGAAGCCATGGCGTGTTCCCAGGCCTGCAGGGATTCTTGCGCCGCACCTCGTATCTGTTCCCGCACCGATGGCGCCAGCCGCTGGAAATGCTCCAGAAGATTGACCGCCTCAACCTCAGAGACATCAAAAACAGCGTGACAGCAATCCGAGCACCCCTTGCCGCAGGCAACCGCTTCGGGATGGGCCTGCTGCACGGTTTTGAACGCTTGGTCAATGGCGGCAAAAAGAGTATCCAAATCGTTGCGCATGGCCTGCCTCACTCTCCAAAAAGCTCTCCCAAACACCTTCCCTGTTTAGGGTATCCCACAAAAGATCACAAAAAAAAATGCAGAGGAAATCCTCTGCATTTTCATAACAACATCTGAAAAACAAAAAACTAGCGATGCTCTTCGTCCTTGGCCCGGCCTTTTGCAGCGTACATGGTGGTGCTGCCGCTGGACCAGAAGTCCATCTTGCCTTCTTTAACCAGATCGTTGGCCGCGTTCTTCACGTCACGGGGCCCGGCTTCCGGATCACAGGCATAAAAATCCTTTACATAGAGCTGGGCCTTGGGACCATTCAGCGCTTTTTCAAGAATCGCTGCTTTCAACTCATCTTTGCTTAATGCCATGGCACTTACTCCTTTCAATAAGGTTTTACGCAAGCACATCATCAATCAACAGAACAAGGCCAGTAGTTCAAGGAACCCAAGAACTACTGACCCTGATTCTAGTGAAAACCGTTCACGTTACTTGATATGGCTGGTGAACTTGAACTGGGTGGTGGTTCTCCAGGTATCGTACGCCAAGCGGTAATCATCAACAGACTTGATGGTGAACGGGATACCGGTCTTTTCGAAGAATTTCTCCCAACCGATCCGGGCAGCCCACTCGCCAACGCGCTCATACTTACGGGCGTCCTTGGCGTAGGTCTCAAGAATGTTCTTCACCGCGGCAACGGTCTCCGGCCAGCGAGGCGGGGTGTTGGGCAGGAAGGGGATAACCAGCTTGGAGAACATCGGCGCCTTTCTGGAGTTGGAAACCTTGCCGCCTACCAGAATGGCGATACCGTCACCATCCGGATCAGCCAAAGGCATTGCCGGACACATGGTGTAGCAGTTACCGCAGAACATGCAGCGATCGGCGTTAACCTTAACGGACTTGATGTCCTCGCCGGCGCTGTTCTTCACGGTTGCAGGCTTAACAGCGCCCAGGGGACATGCGGAGATGGCCAGGGGCAGCTCGCACAAACCGGTGATCGCATCGTGGTCGATCATCGGCGGTTTCCGATGCACGCCGAGGATGGCGATATCGGAAGCATGCACCGCGCCGCACATGTTCAGGCAGCAAGCCAATGCAACACGAACCTGGGCGGGCAGCTTGTGGCTGACGAAGTAGTCAAACAGCTCATCCATAACCGCCTTAACAACGCCGGAAGCGTCGGTAGCCGGGGTATGGCAGTGGATCCAGCCCTGGGTATGCACGCAGTTGCTGACGGAAGCGCCGGTGCCGCCAACCGGGAAACGGTTGCCGCGGCCCTTCAGGTCGTCCAGCAGGGGCTGAACCTTGGCCTTGGAGTCAACCATGAACTCAACGTTGTTCCGGGTGGTCCAACGAACGTAGCCATCGCAATGCTTATCGGCAACGTCGCAGATCTCGCGGATCAGTTCGATACTGATGAGACGGGCTGCGCCAACGCGGACGGTATAGCACTCGTCGCCGCTCTCGCCCTTGTGCATCAAAACGCCGGGCTGAATGAGCTCGTGGTACAGCCATTTGCCGTAGTTCTTTTTAACAACCGGCGGAAAAAACTGCTCGTAATGTGGCGGCCCGATGTCTGTGATTCTGTCGGCCATCGGATTCTCTGGATCGTAACCCATGATAATTCCTCCTAATATCGTGAAATCTAAAAGTTCAGTGTAGTATCAGCAACAGCCACGCTCCTTACTGGGCGTTACGCTTGCGGAATTCCTTAATGTCACGCTCAAAGCCGCCTTCAACCTCGTCTTCCTGCCAGAATACATAGGGGTTGGAGCGGGGTTCCTTGATATGCTGCGGCAGAGGGGTTACTTCCATAACCTTCAAGAAGGTGGGCAGACCTACGCGCATGATGGTCTCACCAACGCGCTCGCGGTTTTTGCCGACTTCCATCCACCAATCCCAGATCTTCTCGATAACTTCGACAACCTCTGCGTACTCGCCATCCTCGTTCTTTTTGACCTCAAGGAAGGGGATGGTCATGGTGGCGAACTGGGCGCCGTCAAGAATCGGGGCCTTGGCGCCGACACAGATGGTCGCGCCCTGCTTCAAACCGGGACGCAGTGCGCGGGGCATTACGTTAATGCAATGCATGCAGCGGGTGCATTCTGAGTTGTCGATCTTGAGGGTATCGCCTTCCATCCACATACATTCGGTGGGGCACAGATCAAGAACCTCTTTTTTGATGTCGAATTTACCCCAATCCTTGCCGGAGTGCGCGCCGGCGTTGGGAATGAAGTCACCCTTGATGTAGCCCTTAACCGCAGCCTGATCGATGCGGATATCGTCACGCCAGGTGCCGATAACAGCAAAGTCGGAACGGGCGATGGCGGCAACGCAGTCGTTGGGGCAACCGGAGAATTTGAATTTGAACTTGTAGGGGAATGCGGGACGATGGATTTCGTCCTGGTAGTGCATGGTCAGGGTGTGGCAGAGATCCTGGGTGTCGTAGCAACCCCACTCGCAACGGGCGCGGCCAAGGCAGCATTCCGGAGTACGCAGGTTGGAGCCGGAACCGCCGAGATCCTGATTCAGATCGTGGGTCAGTTCGTAGAACAGGGGCTCCAGGTTCGGGGTGGTGGTGCCGAGAAGAACCAGGTCGCCGGTGGAGCCGTGCATATTGGTCATACCGGAACCGTATTTCTCCCAGAGGTTGCAGATGTCGCGAAGTTTCGCGCTGCTGTAGAACTTACTGGAAGGCTGGTTCAAACGTACGGTGTGGAAGTGGGCCACGCCAGGGAACCGATCCGGCACGTCGGAATAACGGCCGACGATACCGCCGCCGTAACCGAAAACACCAACGATGCCGCCGTGTTTCCAATGGGTAATCTTGTCCCTGAAAGACAGCTCAAGCTGACCCAGAATATCAAAACATTCGGGCTTTTTCTCTGCCTGACGCTTCAGGTCAGTGACGAAACTCGGCCACGGGCCTTTTTCGAGCTCGTCCAACAAAGGCGTATCATGCTTCGGCATTGTCGATTCCTCCCTTACTAAGGTAAATTAAATAGGTTTCCAATAAATAAACAGTTCGCCCCGCACCATATTTCCCACTCGCAGCACTGGAGGGGCTTTCGAGGCAGGGCGATTGTGACTCCATGTAAAATCTGAACAGTGATTCAGTCAGAGGACCATAGCCAGTGGAGCACTCTTTGTCAATAAAAAATGACAGGCTCCCGCCCGTGTTTTCATCTCCGCGTTTCCCTGCCCATTATCCTCAGCCCAGAGGGGTTGCCGACCCGGTTGCCCCAGAAAAATTGAGCACCACCATCCTCCTCTTTTGTCCGGTTTTTTCTTCTGGCCGAACAGTCGCATGAAGGGGTTTATCTCCTCTTTTTTTTCCTGTACAGTACAGGCACTCTTTACAAACCGTTCGTCATGCTGACAAAACCAAGACTATTGTGTTACAAACGCTACCCCACGAGGAAGCTCCTGTGCCGAGACCAAAGAAAATACGCCATTGCGAAGGGAGGAAATGCGGCAAAGCGTTCAAACCCGCCCGGATACCCTTGACGGAATTGACCCACATCCCCCTGCTCCAGGATGAACTGGAAACCTTGCGGCTTTGCGATTTGCAGGGGTTGACCCAGGAGCAGGCCGGAGTCAGCATGGGGATTTCACGGGGAACGGTGCAAAGAATCCTGACCTCGGCCCGGAGCAAGGTCGCCCAAGCGCTGGTCGAGGGCGCCGCCCTCATCATCGAAGACAGCCCCCCCCTCGAGGAAGAACTACCGGGATGAAATCAGTGCCCCTCGCCATGACAGTTGCCGTGTCCCTGGCAGGCCTGGGTGGGCTCCATCAAAATCAGCTTGTTTTCGAGCATGCCGGAAACAACCTCGGCCACCGTTTCAAAGGCATGACGGGCAGCAAAGTAAACGTCAATGCCAACTTGGGCAAACCCCTGCAGCGGCCTTGCGCCCATGCCCGCCACGAGAATGGCCTGCACGCCATGATCCTTGAGCATGCCCACCGGTTCCATGCAGCCGCCGGCGCCATGCGCGACGCTGGCAACCGTTTCCACCCCGACGATGTTGCCGTTTTCCAGATCGACCAGGGTGAACAGGTCACAATGCCCGAAATGTTCGGAACGTCCGCCCTCAAGTCCGCCAGGATTGTTTGAAGGCACTGCTATCCGCTTCTTGTCCATGGTATTTCTCCTCTCGTTTACACAATATGTTTGATTGTTAATTCGCACTGGGCGCGGGCCCGAAAATCCTGTCACTGAATTTCACATACCAGGCCGCGGACTGCACCTGGATAATATAGGATACCGCGATAATCAACGCGGCATCCGCGCCCTTCTCTCCGAAAGCATTGATGGCGATGGCCAGGGCGATGGAAAGATTGCGCATCACCGTGCCGTAGACCAGGGCGATGGCGTCGCCGCGGGCAAAAAACAGCTTGCCGACCACGGTGCTCAGGCCAAAATTCAAGCCATACATGATGAGCAGCGGCGCCAGAATCCCGCCGAGGATGGCCGGGTTCTCGGATATTCCCCTGGCCTTCAGGGCAATGGCCACAAAGACGATGCCCAGCACCCCCACCGTGGACAGGGAGGGAAAACGGGGCGCCCAGGTGTTTTTAAACTCTTGGGGCCCATATTTCTGCAAAAACACTTGCCTGGTCAGGTATCCGAGCAGCATGGGCAGAAAAACAATAATGAGGATCTGCTTGGCCACCAGCAGCAGATCGACATCCACCCTGGCGCCCATGAGCGCCTGCACATAGAACGGGGTCACCAGCGAGCCCAGGGTTAGGCCGATGACGGTCATATTGACGGCGGCGGCCAGATTGCCCTTGGCAAAACCGGTCCAGGAAATGGTCATGCCGCTGGTGGGCAGCAGGGAGGCAAGCAAAAGCCCCAGGGCCATGTACGGCTGGTCCCTGAAGAAGATAAGCCCC
This sequence comes from Desulfobulbaceae bacterium UBA2273, assembly GCA_002347095.1. Lineage (GTDB taxonomy): Bacteria > Desulfobacterota > Desulfobulbia > Desulfobulbales > Desulfurivibrionaceae > Thiovibrio > Thiovibrio ferrireducens. The sequence continues at coordinate 48,700 of DDWZ01000004.1, forward strand.
AGGCCATAGGCAATAAAAGGGACCACGAGAAAGTTGATGGACTGGGCGGAAAGTTGCAGCCCGACATTCTTGATCCCGTCCTGCAAGGCCTTGATGTTCAGGGTCACCATCATGGGATAGACCATGAGAAAGGTAAGGGGCAGAATCAACCCCTTAAGAACGCCCAGGGATGCCGGGCCGGCGCTGATCCCGAACAGGTAGCCCGCCGCCATCATGGCCGGAATGACCACCACCAGCCGCTTGTTGATCTTGATCAAAAAATTCCACATGCCAAATCTCCCTCCGTATTGTGCCCCGAACACTCCGTGCGCCGGCCGAGACTATTTCGCCTCTTCAATCATCTCGATTATTTTATTGTACGTCTCCGCCAGGGATGCCGGGAACTGCTCATCATCGATCACGGCCCTGATATTGTCGGCGCTGAAGCTCAAAAAACGGATTTGGGTTTTGCCGTTCTGGGTAAAGGTCATGATAAACTTGGGCATCAGCACCGCCCGCTCGGGATTGGCGGAAAGACTTTTTGCCGCCTTTTCCGGCTTGCAGACCTGGATCATGTGCAGATCAAACCCCTCGGCAACCTCGGCCCCATGCTTGCCAAAGGAATGCGCCATCTCCATTTTTTCCTCGTTGTGGATGATAAAGCCGTACTTTTTGACCACCCCGCCAAGATCCTTGACAAATTGGGTATTGCTCTTACTGGTTTCCGTTGCAAAAAGGTTGTCCCGTTTCATGCCGCTGCTCTCCTTACCAAAGTATTTTTCCGTCTATGAAGAAAACATAAGTTTTGTGCATATACCCATTTATAAAGAGCGCGGACAGGCCTGTCAAGGGAGAACTTAAGAAGATAATAAAATATTGAGATGCCGGGTTGAAACGTTTGACAGCCCGATTCTTTCGCGATACGCTACGCCATTCTCCAGGACACCAGACAGATTGATCAACCTGTTAAACCATAAGGAAACGACCATGGGAAAAAAAATCGTAATCATCGGCGGGGTTGCCGCCGGACCAAAATCCGCCTGCCGGGTAAAACGCCTCCTGCCCGATGCCGAGGTGACCATCATCGATCAGGACAGCCTGATCTCCTACGGCGGCTGCGGCATCCCCTACTATGTCTCGGGCGATGTCTCCGACGAGAAGGAATTGCGCAACACCAGCTTCCACATGACCAGGGACGAAGCCTTTTTTCTCAAGGCCAAGGGGGTTACGGCCCGAACCAACACCCGCGCCCTGGACATTGACCGCAAGGCAAAGGTCGTGCATATCGAAAACGTGCACACCGGCGCCAAGGAATCCATCCCCTACGACAATCTGGTCCTGGCCACCGGCACCAAACCCAACATGCTGCCCATTCCCGGCGCCGATTTGGACGGGGTGTTCACCATCAGCGACCTGCACAAGGCCATCGCCATCAAGGAACGCATCGCCAGGGGCGAAGTGAGCCAGGCAGTGGTCATCGGCGGCGGCGCCATCGGCATTGAAATGGCCGAAGCGTTTTCCGACCTCTGGGGCATCAAAACCACCATCCTCGAATTCATGCCGCAGATCATGCCCCGCATCGTGGATTGGGAATTTGCCCGGATGCTGGAAACCCATCTTACGGAAAGCGGGGTCGATGTCTTTACCAGCGAGGCAGCCTCCGCCATCGAGGGTGAAAACGGCAAGGTGCGCAGGGTCGTCACCCCCAAACGGACCCTGGAGGCGGACTTGGTGGTAATGGCCGTGGGCGTCCGGGCGAGAAGCGAACTGGCGCAGGCTGCCGGGCTCCTCGTTTCCCCCATGGGCAATATCGTGGTCAACGAGCGGTTGCAGACCTCGGACCCCAGCATCTACGCGGCTGGCGACTGCATCGAGGTCAAAAACATGGTCTCCGGCAAAAGCTCCATCGCCCCCATGGGTTCGCTGGCCAACCGCGAAGGCAGGATCGTCGGCGACAACATCGCCGGCATCCCTACCAAATACAAGGGCTGGATCGGCAGCTTCACCATGAAGGCTTTCGAACGCTGCATCGCCGCCACCGGCCTCTCCCTGGAATCTGCCCTGGCCGAGGGTTTCGACGCCGCCGCAGTGACCACCGCCCAATCGGACCGGGCCCACTTCTTCCCAACCGAGGCGATCATCCCGCTCCGGCTGGTTTTCGACAAGCGAACCCGCAAGGCGCTTGGCGTTCAGGGTTTCGGCCCCATGGGCGATGCGGTGCTGGCCCGCATCGACGCAGCGGCCGCAATCATCGGCCAGGGTGGCACCATCGACGACCTCAGCCAATTGGAAATGGCCTACGCCCCGCCTTTTGCCACGGCCCTTGATGCCCTGAATGCCACGGCAAACGCGGCGGACAACCTGGCCGCCGGCCGCCTCCGCTATGTAAGCATCCGGGACTTTCTCGCCTGGATGGAGGATTTCGCCTCGCACCCGGACTGGGTGGCCCTCGATCTCCGCCATCCCAACGAGACAGGACATTTTGTCGAAAAATACGGCAAGGAGAAGTGGCTCTCCGTGCCCTACATCGAGATCCGGGACCGGTATCAGGAGTTGCCGAAAGACAAAACCATGCTCATCATCTGCGATGCAGGCACCCGCTCTTCCGAGATCCAGATCGTTCTCGATTTCCTGGGGCTGAGCAACAATCTGGTCCTGGGTGGCGGCTTCAACGTCATCCGCCGGATCGGCGTGGCCTGGTGGCCCAACTGAGCTCTTCGGACTTCCAATGCAGGAGGAGGATCGCCGGCCAAACCTCCGTGACGGCCATCCTCCTGTTCTGCCTGCTTGCCGCAAGCGTGGCTTGGGCAGCCACCGCCCAGGCGCAGGCAAGGCCTCTTGTCCAACCCGGAGCAATCCGGGCCGTACCCGATGCCGCCTATTACGACACCCTGGCCGCCCTGATCACAGGCGCCACCCGGCGCATCGATCTCGCCATGTTTCTTTTCAAAACCAGCCAGGCCGGCAACAACCGGCCGGCAGGGTTGGTCAGGGAACTGGTGGCGGCGAGACAACGGGGGGTGGCGGTGCGGGTGATCCTGGAATATTCCGGCCATGACCAGAAGCTGAACCGGGCGAACCAGGAAACAGCCGCACTTCTCAAAAAAGGTGGGGTCGCGGTTTTTTTCGACTCCCCAAACCGAACCAGTCATGCCAAGCTGGCGGTCATCGATCGCCGCTACTGCCTGGTGGGAAGCCACAATCTCACGCAATCGGCCCTCAAGCACAATCACGAACTTTCCCTGCTGCTTGACAACCCGCAGCTCGCCGAGGAAATCCTGGCCTACCTGGAGACCATCCTCAAATAACCTCCCGCCGCAAGCTGACAGCTTTAAGCGGACAGTCGCCACTTCTCACTTCTTCCGCCTGACAATCCGGACCTTTTTCGTTGCTCCCCCGCTCCCCCCGCTTCCCGGGGCAACGCGGCGCACCAGCACCTTCTTTTTCCGGGGCGCTTCGGCAGACTCCTGTTCCGCACTCCCCCCTCCGGACAGGGGCCGGGAAAAGGTGCAGCCGGCCCTGGGGCATCGCAGGGAGGTTCTCCCATCAAGGCTCTTTTTTTCCACCAAAAACGGGGAGTCGCAGAGCTGGCAGGCAATGGCATGGGGCTTGGACCAGGCCATGAATTCGCAATCCTGTTCGGGGCAGACATAAAAAATCTTGCCGGTGGGGGTATGCTTGGTCACCACGGTGCCGGTTTGACACACCGGGCAGAGCAGGGACGGCCCGCCCTCTTCTTCGTAGGATTCCGAATGCCGGCACTCGGGATGCCCGGAACAGTACCAATACTTGCCGAACCGGTCTTCCTTCAAGAGCAACACCCTGCCGCAATCCGGACACGGCTTGCCGGGCGCGGCCACTGCCGGAGCAGCCGGTTCGGCGGCAGGAGGGACATCCGTCTTTACAGCCGTTGCCATGGGCTCATCCAGGACAGCCTCAGCCTCGGCAAACATCTTTTCCGTTGCCGCGGCAAGCTCGGGCGAGACACCCTCTTCCGCAACCTCGGACTCCTCCAGCACGATGGGCCCTTGCTCCTCTTCCCCGCCGACGGAAGCACTCTCTTCCGCCTGCACCGCTGGCGCGTCCGCCACCACCGGCGCGGCAACCTCTTCCGGGCTCTGTTCCACCGGCGGCTGTACAAGCGCAGCCGCCTCCGCAGGCTCGGACGCTGGCGGCGGCGCCTTTTCCGTTTGGACAGGGGCGGCCTCTTCCTCCAAATTCCCGGTCTTTTCCGCCACCCCTTCTTCCGGCAGCCTGATAACGCTGCGGGAACTGATCCCCCGCTTCTGGGAGGTCAGCGGCACCGCCATCTTTACCAGCACCTCGCCCCGCATCATCATGGTCTGATCAAACTGTTGCAAGGCCGCGGCCAGATTCTTTCTTCCGCTCACCGCCTCTTCGATGGTCTGGGCCAGATAGGCGGAAAGATGGACCCCCTTCATGGTCGGGAAAGCACGGTTCATGACGCTGATAAGCTTGCCGGTATTCTCGGCGCAGCGAAACGATCCGTCCGGCATCATGCGGAGATAATTGCTGTCAAGCATCTGCTGGAGCATGGCCACGGTCATTGGATCGATTTCCAGGGAGAAATCGGCAAGATCGGCGGCCAAACCGTCAAAGCTGTAATACTCTGGGGGAATTCCGGTATTTTTTTCCGGGATGACCTGCACGCACCGCAAGGCCTGGCCCGGTTGCACACCGGCCAAGGGCGAAGGGGGAGCCAAAAGCTCATGGTCCTGACAGCCGGGATAGATGGCGAGAAACCCTGTATCCGTCAAAACCTTGGCGCTGCCCTGGAAGATGCAATCTTCCCCGGCCGCAACCGTGACGGCGAGAAGCTCTCCCCTGGCCTCCTTCATCTGGCTGGCCAGGGCTCTGGCCCAAACCAGCCGGTATATCGTGTCCTCCGCCGGCCCCAGTTTCCCAGAAAGCTCCTCCGGACCAAGCGCAGGCTCCGTGGGCAGAATCACCCCCCTGGTATTTTCCTGACTGATCTCAGGCCCCAGACAAGCCGTTCCCAACCTTTTACCGGCCTGCTCCCGAATCTTGCCGAACAAGAGGCCGAAAGCTTCCTGCGCCATGGCCGGGGGCAAAAATGCCGTAATCAGCCCCAGCCTTCGGCCATCCACCTCCACGCCGTAATACAGATTGCGCACCGCGGTCATTACCGCCAGCGGCGAAAGCCCTCCCTGCACAACCCCATCCCGCAGGAGTTCCATAAAATGGTACGGCCCGGGAGGAGAGACCGCAAGAGGCGAGGCAACCACCTCCCGGACCTCAAACAGTTCCGCGTTAAACAGGCTAATGGCGGTATGAACTTCTTTTTCGTTGCGCAAAAAACCGTCATCCGTGATGCCGTATGCCTCTTCCAGACTGAGAATACAATCCCCCGCCCCGCTGCTGATCTTGACCTTGACCTTCCATTTGGCGAGGGGAGTATACATCCGGATCTCGGTTTCCCGTTCCGCCAGCAGAAAAAGAACGGTGAGACTCGGATAGGTCAGCGGGAGACCATTGGGGCCAGAACGGCTCCCGAGAAGGCGTTGCAGGTGCTTTGCCAGATAGGATTCGAACACCATCTTGACATAGGTTGCCGGACCTTTCTCTTCGCTGACAGGCTCCACCCGGCGAAAGGATTCCCGGAGCGCCTCTCCGGCAAGACCGGTCAAACCGAGCCGTTTCGGCTGTTTGCTGCCTGGGACGACCGTCCCCCAGTAGCCACTGATCAGCCAGGCCCAGAATTCCCCCCGCCAATCGCCATCGAGGGCAAGATATACTTCCTTCCCCTGGCAGGCCAGGAGCCTGTCCAAGAATACCTTTTCCTTGGCTTCCGGAACAAAATCAAAATGGGGCCGTTCCCGACGCAGATGATCTTTGGGAGGGATATAAGACGCCTTGGCCGGAGCCGCCTGCACAAGGATGGTTTCCACTTCTCCGCCAAGCTGCTCTCCCAGGGTTTTCGCCTTGGCCGCGGACTCAACAATGACTACGGACTTCGCCATGCATTTCTCCCCCTCGGGTTTTCCAACAAAAAGAGTAGCTCTCAGAAAAACAGTAAAGGAATTCCCTTTCCTTCACGAAAAATAGCATATAATCTGCAACAACTTTATACAATCAATTATGAGGCAGAGCGGAAGAAGTCGTCACACCGGGGAAAACGTGTGTCCAGCCTGTCCTCGACTCTCCGGCAATACTGGATTCCAGTCTTCGCCGGAATGGCGGAACACCGCATTTTTTCATAGGTTTTCTTTTCGATTTCAAGCAATTACCCGCCAACCCTCTCCCTTGGAGCCCCCATGCCTTCCCTGATCACCCTGCAAGGCATCGATGAAACCTTGGCCAACCTGGAGTTGAAGCAGGGAACCCTCAAGGCGGAACTTGCCAGGGTTATCCGGTCGTATTTCGTTGACGATCATGCCGTGCAGTCCATCACCAGCATTCCCACCGATGATATCGTCCTCAAGATCTGGGGGCCTTGCCAGGCCGAGGAACTCAAGGCCAAAAAGAAAAATTTCAGCTCCCTCAAATCCTCCCTCAACAAATCCCTCAAGGATCTCGACAAGGCAGGAAAAAATCAGGCCGGCATCATCCTGGGAAGGGACAATGTCTTTATTGTTTCCGAAGAGCGCAAGGATGACCTGCTTAAGCAGATGGGGCTTTCACCAAACTCTCCCCATCTGCTCCACGACATGTTCGCGGCCTTTAAAAAATTTTTTTCCGAAAACATCAAGGACCACAACACCCAGGAGATCAAGGATCTGCTGGCTGAATTTGAAGAAACCCAAAAAAAAATACGGGAGCTGTCCGGCCTTGAATCGGAACCTGCCCTCGAACAAAAGACCATCGAGCCTGTAGAGCCGGAAGAGAACCCTGCCGAAGATGACGTTGCCGAAACCATTGAGCTTCTTGACGGAGATGAGATCGAAGTCATTGAGGCAAGTGAAGAGATCGAGGTTCTCGACGAGGACGAGACCGAGGTGGTCGAAGAATTCCCGGGCGAGGACCTGGAAAAAACCGAATTCCTTGAGGAGGAAGTGGAGATCCTCGATGAGGAGACCTTGGAGGAGGTTCTTGAGGAAGGGGGCCCAGCAGGAACCGAGGGATTAGGCGAGGGAGAAGACGAACCGGGAGAGGAAGCCCTTGCCGAAGAGGTGGAGGTTTTAGACGAAGACGAGATCGAAGAGATTGTGGACCAAGACCTTGAGGAGGAGGTGGAAATCCTCGAAGATGGCGAACTTGAGGAGGTTCTCGACGAGGAAGCTGTCTCCGCCGAT
>DDWZ01000004.1:55969-56103 GCA_002347095.1 Desulfobulbaceae bacterium UBA2273
TTCTCGACGAGGATGAGATCGAAGAGACCGAAGCCGGAGAGCCTGAAGAAACCGAGCTCTTGGCAGAGGAGGTGGAAATCCTCGAAGACGGGGAGCTGGAGGAGGTTCGCGACGAGGAAGCTGTCTCCGCCGAT
>DDWZ01000004.1:56130-78671 GCA_002347095.1 Desulfobulbaceae bacterium UBA2273
TTCTCGACGAGGATGAGATCGAAGAAGCCGAGGACGGCGAACCCGAAGAAACCGAGCTCTTGGCAGAGGAGGTGGAAATCCTCGAGGATGGAGAACTGGAGGAGATCGAAGAAGCAACGGAACCCATGGAGGAAAAGCCCCATCAGCCGACGCCCCTGGAGGTGCTCTCGAAATACATCGAGGCGGATGAAGCGGTGAACCAGCAGGACTTGCTCCGGGAAACCCAGGAGGAGTTTATCAACCAGATCCTGGAGCGTTTCATGCCGAAATTCATCAAGATCCCGGCGGGGCACTATCTGGTCGGTAGCGCCAGTCCCAAAGGGCTGGAACCTCCCCTGCGCAAGGTCATGCTCCAGGAGTTCTACCTTGGCCAAGCGCCCGTAACCAACGACCTGTTTGACATGTTTGTCCGGGAAACAGGCTATGCCACCGATGCGGAGGAAGCTGGCTACGGAATTGTCTTCGAGGGTCGCTGCACCAACAAGAGAGACCCGGAAACCGGCAGGGAAATCTTCAGCCTGACCCGGGGAACCATTGCCCGCCATGTAAGCGGGGCCTCCTGGCGCCATCCTGCCGGTCCGGGCAGCTCCCTGGAAGGCAGACACAACCACCCGGTGGTGCAGGTCAGCCACCACGATGCCATGGCCTTTGCCGCCTGGGCGGGAAAACGATTGCCCACGGAGGAGGAATGGGAAGCCGCTGCCCGCGGCGCCAGCGGCCAGCTCTTTCCCTGGGGCGACACCTGGCTGGCCGATCTTGGCAATTTCGAGGCCGCCTGCCTCGGCGGCACAAGTCCGGTCGAGCATTTCGGGCGCAAGGCCATGAGCCCCTACGGCATCTATGATTTATTGGGCAACGTTGCCGAATGGACCTCCTCCGTCCATGCCGGGCAGGCAGATTCGCCGGAGGGGCGAGCAACGGAAAAAATATACATCCTCAAGGGCGGTTCCTGGATAACCGGCAGCATCGTGACCGCAGCCTGGCGCCAGATCGAACGGGGGAATTACTGGGCAAACACCATCGGCTTCCGGTGTGCTGTATAATAAAGAAGGAGCAAGGTTAAAGGCGAAAGGTTAAAGGTCCGAAGAAGAGGTGATACTTTTTCCTTTCGCCTTTAACCTTTGGCCTTTAGCCTTTCACCTTTCACCTAATATTTCATCAATCAGCTCCTCACTCACCGCATCGGTGATGACAACCTTGCCGATCTCGGTGGGCAACACGAAAAATGGCCGCCCGCCCACGGTTTTCTTGTCTGTTTTCAAAAATCCCTTGATATGTTGCGGGGAGAATTCTGCGGGAATTTCCGTTGGCAGACCATAGTCGGCGATGAGTCCGCACACGGCATCAGCCTGATCCCGGGGGAAAATACCCTTGCCCACCGCCAGACGGCAGGCCGCCACCATGCCCAACCCAACCGCCAGGCCGTGGGCCATGGCAAAGTTGGAAGCGGCCTCCACCGCATGCCCCAGGGTATGGCCGAAATTCAAGATGCGCCGCAGGTCGGCTTCACGTTCATCCGCCGCCACCACCGCCCCCTTGATCTCGCAACAACGGGCGATCACCTCTTCAAGCACGGGCAGATCCCTGCCCAGAATCGCCTGCCGCTGTTCGGCCAGAAAACGAAAGAACCCTGCGTCATAGATCACCCCGTACTTGATCACCTCGGCCAATCCGTTCAATAGCTCGGCCGGCGGCAACGAGAGCAGAACACTGCTGTCGATGTATACGCAGCGGGGCTGATAGAAAGCGCCCACCAGATTCTTGCCCTCCGGGATATCGACCCCGGTCTTGCCCCCCACCGAGCTGTCCACCTGGGCCAGAAGGGTGGTGGGAATCTGGATAAATGGGATGCCCCGCATGTAGATGGCGGCAAGAAATCCGGTGATATCCCCGGTTACACCGCCCCCAAGAGCGACGAGCGCGTCTTTTCGGTCCACCCCCAGTTGGGCGAGCCTGCTTGCCAGTTCGGCAACCGTGGCCAGATGCTTGCTTGCCTCGCCCTGTGGAAAGGTGATGAGCTCCGCGGAAATCCCTGCCGCAGCCAAAGAGTCCATGAGCCTGCCGCCCAGAATCCCGGCGACATGGGAATCCGCCACAACCACATACCGCTTGGCAATCCCGCGCTGCTTGAGATCCGCGCCGATTGAGGCGAGGATGCCGTTTTCGATCACGATATCGTAAGCCCTGTCGCCCAGACCCACCCGAATTGTCCGCATCTCCTACCGCCTTTCGGAGTCTCGACTCCGTCTCGCTTATCCGACTTTTTCCTTCCCAATAAACCGGACTACCCTATAAAAAATCACGCAAGATTGCAACCTTCTTGACAAGTCCGGCAGTATCACTAGACTGAGTAAAGGAATGTTCCAACAAACCACATCGAGTTACGGGAGGCACAACATCATGGCAGCATCAAAAAACAAATCCGCGTTGACCGAGGCAGGGAAAAAGGTGGGAAAGGCCTTGGCCAGATCGGGCCATACCATGGAAGAAACCGGCAACAAGATGAAGAAAGCCGCGGAAAAGATCGTTAAAAAAGCAGTGAAAAAAACGGAGAAAACCGTGGAGTCCGCCATCGGCAAGGTAAAAAAAGAAGTGAATGAACTCACCCACAAAAAACCCGCCTGCACAACATCGGAAAAATCCCCTCTGTTCAAGCCGGGGAAAGGCATGACCGTGGAAGGCCAGATCGGCTTCCTGGCAGGAGACATCTTTGAATACCTGAACGAAAACGGCCCGGCCACGGTGGAAAAGATCGCCTGCGCCATGAAAAATCGAGGGAGCAGTGCGCTCCTTGGCGCGGCGCTGGGCTGGCTGGCCCGGGAGGCCAAGATCTCCTTCTCCAAGGACGGCGCCAAGATTTCAGTTCTCTGATTCCGCTTGACCAACAACAAAACATCCACAAAAAAAAGGAGATGCCTTTCGGCATCTCCTTTTTTCATATACGAAAATTCAGTACTGCGATCTTACATTGCAGCGCCGGAAGCAGCACCCTGCATCTTGACCTCTACCTTCTCGGTCAGACCCTGGTAGTACTCCTTCAGGATAACGAGAACCTCGTCGCGGCCGAAATGGGGAACAATCTCGGCGCCCTCGGAAAGGGCCTTGCGCAGCTTGGTGCCGGAGAGGATAACGCGATCCTCCTTGGAATGCGGGCAGGTGCGCAGGGAAGCCATACCGTCGCACTTGTGGCAGTAGAAGGTCCAGTCAATCTTGAGAGGCATGCACTTCAGAGCCTTGCCTTCGGCCAAGTTCTGGGGGATCTTGTCGAAAATGGTCTGCGCCTCGAACAAGCCGTAGAAGTCGCCAACGCCGGCATGGTCACGACCGATGATCATCTTGGTGATGCCGTAGTTCTGACGGAAGGTAGCGTGGAGCAGAGCCTCACGGGGACCGGCGTAACGCATATCCAGGGGGTAACCGGCCTGAATAACGTTGTCTTTTACGAAGTAGTGCTCAACCAGACAGTCGATAGCCTTTACGCGAACCTCAGCGGGGATATCGCCCTTCTTCAGGTTGCCGATCAGAGAGTGGATCAGAACGCCGTCGCATACCTCGATGGCGATCTTGGCCAGGAACTCATGGGAGCGATGCATGGGGTTACGGAGCTGCAGGGCAGCAACGTCGGACCAGCCGCGCTCTTCGAACATGGCGCGAACTTCAGCGGGGGTCAGGTACACGCCCTTGTACTTGGCGGGATATTCGCCCTCGGAGAGAACCTTTACCGGACCGGCCAGGTTTACTTCCTTCTGAGCCATAACCATCTTGACGCCCGGATGATCTTCCATGGCGATCTTCCAGAACTTGTCGTCTGCAGACTCTTCGCCTTCGCCCTTGAAGACCTTCTCGCACTCCCACTTCTTGTCCGCCTCGGTCATCTCGAACTTCTCGGTGATCTTCATGGTGGCGTAAACCTCGCCATCAGCCTCAAGGGCAACTTCGTCGCCAACCTTGATCGCGTCGGCGTCGGCCTTGGAAACATCCAGGGTGATGGGCAGGGGCCAGAAGGTGCCGTCAGCCATGGTGAAATTCTCAACAACGCCCTTCCAGTCAGCCTTGCCCATGAAGCCATTCAGCGGAGAAAAGCCGCCGATGCCCATCATGATCAAGTCGCCTTTGGCGCGGGCGCTGATTTTGATTTTCTTCAGGCCTTTGGCCTTTTCCTGCTCAGCGGTACGCTCGTTGCCATGCAACAGACAACATACCAGACCTTTTCCACCATGGGGAGCGACTAACTTAGACATGATCGAGTCTCCTTGTTATAAATGATAAAAATATTGAAAGAATGCACAATTGCACAATGAACACGGATTCAGTTTGACGATCAGGTATACGAGAGGCCCCAATAATTGTCAAGAAAAAAGTCTTGGGGAAAAAGCGGAAAAGTGTTGGGATTTGTCGCCCTAGGCCAATAGTCCTTGGTGGACTAGCAACAAAAAAATTTGGTTACTCCGCTAATCTCAGCTAGTTTTTTCGTCATTCCGGCGGAGGCCGGAATGACTTGTTACGCAAGTAAGGCATTCAAAGCACGCACGATCAACTGGTTGGGCATGGAACCCGTGTGCTGGCTGAAATTCGATGGTTATCAGAAAAAAAAGCCCCGGAACCGGGGCTGAGACAAAGGCTTGTATTCGATCACTTCCCTCAGGCTCTCACATCGACCAGCGCGCCACCCAACTCATTGATCCTGGCATCGATCATCTCCAGGGCCTTGGCCAAGGTCTGGTAGCTGATCTCGGGTAGCTTTCCGCCCCAGGCATGTTCCGCATCCTGAAACCCTTGCTGAACACCCTCACGCCCGGCCTGCAATCTCTCCAGGCTATCGCCGCCTCCGGCCAAAACAAAACCGGCGATGCGCTCTGCCGTCTTTGTCACGCCAAAGTAGCCGTCCTCGGCGATCAGGGTCTGCGCCTCGGTGGGGCTCAATTCAGCCAAGGACTTACCATTATACTGGAGCTTTTCCAGATCAAGCCCCTCTCCGGCAACCCGCTGCGATACGCCGGACTGGATCGCGAAACCTTCGGCGCCCTTGCTCTTTACCACCAGCAGAAAATCGACAATTTTCGCCTTCATGGCAAGAGACGCATCCGCAACCTCAGCCTGTCCCGAGGCTTGTCCGCGTTTTTCCTTGACAGGCTGTTCTTTGACAAGTTTATCCTGCCTCGCCTTGAAAGGCTGGCCCGGCAATGGAGTTTTCCCGATCTCCGTCATGATCCACCTCCATGGTAAGAGTTGCTCGGCACTAAAGATTGCCAGCCCTGCCGCATGCCGGTGCGAACATCCCAAGTATACGGACTTTCTACCGCGCAATCAGGCTTTTTCGTCAAACAAAAGCCCGGAGAGTTCTTCCAGCTTCTTTCTGAGCTTGACCACATCCTCAGAGGGAATCTGCCGGATCAAATCGCCGCTTTCTTTGTCGGTAACCTTGACAACGATGTCTTCCGCCACCTTGTCCATGGCAAATTGCAGATTGGTGCCCATCTGATCCATACGGGCCTGAACCTCGTTCAGCGCATCCTCCAGCTCGGCACGGGAAGTTTTGCTTTTGCCCCGATCTTCTTCGCGGCGCAACCGCTTCTCATCCAAAGCATTCCGCGCGGCCTCCGCGCTTCTTTCCACCGGCCGGACCTGGGCTTTCACCTGTGCCTCTCGATCCACCGGCTGCGCGGGAACTCCACTCACAATCTCCCGGCTCATCTCTGGCCTGACGTTTGCGATATCCATAATCAACCTCCACTCCTCAAAATTGCCTCGGTGATTAAATGTGTAAACCGTCATTCCCACGAAGAGTCTGCCCTCGGCCAGATCGGAGACGGGGCGGGAGTCCAGGGGGTGGATGCCCGACTAAAAAATTCGGGCATGACTCATTTAATCCCTGCTCAATAAACAATTTCAAACATTGCCGACGAACCGGCCATACGCCTTTTCCAACCGCTTGCCTTTGCGGATTACATCCATATCCTTCTTCAGCGTAGCCAGCTTGCGGAGCGCCTGCTCCCGGCAACGCTTTTCGCATTCCTGAATCTTCTCGATGAGCGCAATTGCCTCTTGCGAAGCCTGCTCCCCTTGCGCCTCGATCGCGGCAAAGGCCTCGGCACGACGGACCCGAAGCTCCTCCAACCGAGCATGGTCATCGGTGGGGATAACGGTCTCTATCTCCTCGGTGAGCTCAAGAATCCACTTGTACATCGCTCCACCCATCATCCCCGGAACAACCGAGGCTTAATAATTGATCGCCTTAAAGCCCATGTCAGTATTATCCGCGACATAGCCAACTGCATCATCCGCCGACTTTGCCTCCGACTTTTTTCCCTTGGCGATCTCGGTCCACGCCTCAAGCAGGGGCTCCACCACCTTCAGGGCCTCCTCGATCTTCTGCGTGTCGTTTTTCAAATTAGCCATGAGTAAGTCGGACACCAGATAATCATACAAATCGTTCAGGTTTGCGGCGATTTCGCCGCCCTGCTCCATGTCCAACGAAGCTTGCAGCTCAAGAACGATGGCAAGAGCCCGACTCAGATGTTCCGCCTTTTTCGCGATATTCCCGTCATTGATTTCTTCAATGGCCGCCTGCAACCTGATACGTAAGGCCTCGTATAGCTTCACCACGATCTCTTCCCGGCTCAGGTTCTCCAGGTTATTTTTCACATAGGCGGCACGAGCGTTCTTCGCGTAAGCATTCATAGAGAGTACCCTTTTGGCAATTAAAGTTTTATTTTTTGGAAATCTGCGCATTCAGGTTACTGAGCGCATCCAACTGCTGACTCAACGCGCCAGAAGTATTCTGAAATTGGCCCATCAATAATTCCAGCGACTCGAACTGCCGCCGCAAAACTTCTTCCCGCTTGGTCAGCCGCAATTCAATCCTTCCTATCTGGTCCTCGATATGCTCAACGGAACGTTCAAGACCATCCTCTTTGGCGGACAACAACCCACTGGTGCTTTGCAGATAACCATCCAAAAAGGAATCCACCTGGACTGCAAACCCTTCACTACCCGCAGTGGTCTGGGTGAAAAACTGCACCACACCTTCTCGATCTTCTTCATACGCGGCACTGAAGACAGCGGAGTCCAAACTCAGCTTGCCCTCCTTGTCCGCACTCACCCCCAAGGCGCTCAGAGTGTTGACCGCACTGTCAACCCCACTCACCGGGGAATAGAGGAAATTCTGCAACCTGGCCTGAAGAATACGGGCGGTGGCGTCCCCTTGCAGGATACCGACCACCCCGCCTTCCGGATCCGAAACCTGCAAGTCTTTCAAGCGGGTCAGGGCAGCATTATATTTATCAATAAAGGCCGTAATCTTACTTGTAATACTGGTTACATTCCTTGAAACTTTCACCTCAATCGGATCGGGGTCCGTCGCCTTCAAGGTCAGCGTGACGCCTTCCAGCAGGTCATCGATGGTATTGCTTGCCCGCACTACATCAATGCCGTTCACCTTAAGCGCGGCATTGCCCCCAGGCTGAGTCTCGAACATGCTCTGCCCTGCAGGGTTGTCATAAAGCTTGGATAACCCGTTGGCGTCGTCATTAACTAAGTCATCATCCGCCATGGTCAGGCTGATGGTGTTGCTGGTTCCGGTTTCCTTGCTGGCCAAGGTCAAATAGTAGTTGCCGAGTCCATCGTTGACCACCCCGGCCGTAACATCGGTGCCTGCATCATTGATGGCCTGGGCAATGCCTGCCAAGGTATTATTGGTGCCATCAATCGTTACATTAACCGCGGTATTGGTCCCCACCTGAATAGTCAGGGTGCCGGTGCCCACCACCTCGCTGCTGGCCGTAAAGGCTGAGCCTCTCACCTGTTGAGCCTTGGCCAAGGTACTGACCGTCACCTGATAGGTCCCCGCCACCGCCGCGTCAGAGGCAGAGGCAGTCAACACATTGGCATCACCTGTGGTTGCCAAAAAACCGGCAAAAAGATTGGTCTCCTTCAGGGCAGCCGCCGCAGTCTGCACATCGGCCAACGCCCCCTTCAGGGTTCCCAGGGCGGAAATCTTCGCCTGATAAACAGCTCCCTGCTGTTGGAGGAGCGAAATAGGACGCCGCTCAACCGACATCATTTGGCTGATAATAGACTCGGTATCGAGACCGGACATTAAGCCGTTTACACCGATAGCCATGGTTTTCTCCCGCCTTGCGGAATCCCCCATTGGGGAGGCGAAAATCCGCCTCCCCAATGGGGATTTTAATAATTACGAACGACTACCTAATTAGCCCTGAAGCAAGGTCAGAGCTGCCTGCGGTACCTGATTAGCCTGGCTCAGCATGGCCAGACCAGCCTGCTGCAGAATCTGAGCCTTGGTCAAACTGGCGGTTTCCGCCGCAAAGTCGGCATCAACGATCCGAGACTGCGCGGCAGAAATGTTTTCAGATACGTTCATCAGGTTAGAAATGGTGGACTCAAAACGGTTCTGGATAGCACCGAGATTGCCTCGAGAGCTACTGATCTGACCCAACGCGGCATCAACGACAGCGATAGCAGCCTGCGCACCAGTGTCGGTGGTCAGGCTAAGGTTGGCCACAGCAGAAAACGCACTCTGCTGGGTCGCTGTACTAAACACATCGAGGTTTGCGTTGGCCAGGGTGATGGCGCCCTTGGTGCTTGCAAGCGAAATCACACCACTCTTGATGGAGGAGTCGGTAGCCGCACCGCCGGTCAACACTACACCGGAAAAATTAACGGTCTTGGTGGCACCGGTGTTGGTGAAGTCCAGAACACTGATATCACGGCCATCGGCCGTCGTCAGGGTCAACGCGGCCTTCGAGGTGGAGCTGGTAAAAGTGGCGGTCACCCCGGTGGCGGCCTGCGCACCATTGATGGCGCCCATCAAGGCCGTAAGGTCGGTCGTATCAGCGACGGTCGCCGAGATGGCACTCCCGTTAAGCGTCATGGTGATATCGCCGGCTGAGCCCAAGGTGCCTATACTAGCGGTGTTCGTGGCGGTGGCGGTCACACCGACGCCGGCTCCGGCATTATTGATGGCAGTGGCGATGGCCTTGGCATCGGCAAGGGCGGCATAACTGATAGCAGATGTAGTGCCGCCGTTGAGGGTGGTGATCGTGAGATCAGACTCTATGGCCACGAGGTTACCGCCGGTGAGGTCCGCTGCAGCGGCCTTGGTGGCACCAACACCGCCCGCGCCAATGATCGTGCCAGCACCCGTCAAGGTGTTGCTTCCCAATGCGGTGGCTTGTGCATTGGCAATCCTGTCGATCGTAATGGTCTGGTTGGCGTTGGCGCCGACCTGGAAGGCCTTGCTGGTGAAGGTACCATCCAACAAACCCAGGCCGTTGAACTGGGTCTGGGTGGCAACACGGGTGATTTCCGCGATGAGCTGGGTCGATTCCGCATCCAGAGAAGCGCGGTCCGTGGCGGTGTTGGTGGAGTTGGCGGACTGAATGGCCAACTCACGGATACGCTGCAAGTTGTTGGTGATCTCGCCCATGGCACCCTCAGCGGTCTGGGCTAGGGAGATACCGTCATTGGCGTTCCGGGCGGCCTGATTCAAACCACGAACCTGGGCGCTCATCCGGGTGGAGATGGCCAGACCTGCGGTATCGTCCTTGGCACTGTTGATCCGCAGACCGGAAGAGAGCCGTTGCAGAGATTGGCTCAAAAGTTTGCCAGAGCCGGTAAGATTCCGTTGGGCGGTGAGTGAAGAAATGTTTGTGTTAACGACAATAGCCATGATGAAACCTCCATGTTTGGTTGTGTTACGAGCAGGCCCGGCATCCTTGCTGGACCAACTTCTTCTTTATACAGCTTGTGCTAGTTCAAAGTACTCGATCATCGAACAATCAGTTTTTTATCTCTCGGTGGCGGCACCTCCTTGGTTCTTATTGTCCCCATGATTTTCATATCGGATAGCGCCGTCGCCAACTTAAACCTTTTTCATTCTTTTTACATTTCCCCCCAACCATCAAGCCCGCAGGGGGGGTCAACCCAACCGGCTGAAACATCGCGCAGAATCACGCCTGGCATTTTCTTGATTACAGCTTATTATATATGATATAAGAAATAGTATTGAAGGCTCTTGCAAAATTCCTCAAAAAATCCCTCCCGTCGAGGGGAGGGGGAGTCAATTTGAAAGAGTTTCGCAAGAGTCTCGAGGAAACAATCCAGAGGCACTGCCCGCGGAATGAATATAGCTTGAGTAGTGGAGGAAAAGAAGATGGCGCCCCCAATTGACAGGCTATCAACTCAGCCCCCCCAATCAGCAAACCGCTCTCCCTTGTACGACACGGCCCGCCGGGAAGCAGCGCAGAAGGTGCGCGAGGCCCAAGACTACCGGCAACAAAAGGCCCAAGACACCGACAAGGCAAGGGCCCAGGCAGACGCTGCCCGCGAAAGGCTGCAAACAGCCAAAACCGAAGAACAACAAGCCGCCGAAAGGGTTCGGGCGGCCAAAGCCGATGAACAGCAGGCGACCAGGGCCAGCCAGCAGCAATTGCGCGGCAAAGCCATCGATGTGGTTGCCTGAGCCCCATTATTTCCCCCTCCTTTTCCACATCCCAACCAGCAAGACTGCCCAAGCAACCAACCAGAACCCTGCGTTTTTTGTAGGGCTTGAAAATTTAGACGGACTCGACTAGACTAAGTCTAGAATCCAGGATCACTATCGGACAAGGAGAACGCCATGCGCAATGTCAATATCCACGAAGCAAAAACCCATTTTTCAAAACTGGTTGACACAGCCATGCACGGGGAGGAAATCATCATCGCCAAGGCAGGAAAACCAGCGGCTCGGCTGGTTCCCCTGCGTGAAGCAGTACGGAAAATTCAATTCGGGTTGATGCAAGGCGAGGTGGAAATTGCCGAGAATTTTGATGCCCCGCTGCCCGAAGATGTTTTGGCTGGCTTTGAGGGCGCCAAATGAGGTTACTGCTCGATACCCATGTCCTGCTTTGGGTTATGACAAACGATGCCGCCTTGACTTCGACGGCAAAAGAGACAATCAGCAAGGCAACCGTGGTGTATGCCAGCGCGGTGTCCATTTGGGAAGTCAGCATCAAAGCGGCCCTGGGCAAGCTCAAGATCGATCAAGACCGTTTTATGAAGGCGCTGCCCGCGACCGGGTTCGAGCCATTACCCGTAACCTGGGAGCATGCCGACACAGTGCGGCGTCTTCCCGACATCCACCGTGATCCTTTTGACCGGATGCTGATCGCCCAAGCGGTCAGCGAACCGCTCAACCTTATGACAGCCGACAAAGTGCTTATTCAATATTCAGAGCTGGTTCTTTTCGTATAAAAAAGATCGACGCGTTTACTCTGCGGCCCCATCTACTTTCCCGCCCTCGCCAAACCCACTCAGCCGTTTTCCGTATTGACATTATGTATCCTGGTGGCTACACTTATTGCATGATCGAAATCCGGAAAACGGAAAAATATGCCCGGTGGCTTGATGGGCTGCGCGACATTAAAGCACGCGCACGCATCCAGGCTAGGGTTGAGCGTTTAGCGGCAGGAAACGCCGGGGATGTCAAACCGGTAGGCGAAGGCGTCTCGGAATTACGGATCAATTACGGCCCCGGTTACCGGGTATATTTCACAAAGCGCGGGCGCGAGCTGGTAATCTTGCTGGCTGGTGGCGACAAGAGCACACAAGCCGGCGACATCAAAACCGCCTTACACCTCGCCTGCAACTTGCAGAAGGATAAAACCGAATGACAACCAAGACAACGACTACACGCTATGATGTCGCCGAGCATCTTCGCTCCCCCGAAGAAATGGCAGCTTACCTAGAGGCTTGCATTGAAGAGGCTAACGGCGATGCGGCATTTATTGCCAAGGCTCTGGGGGATATTGCTCGCGCAAAGGGCATGACCCAGGTAGCACGCGATGCAGGCCTGTCTCGCGAAAGTTTGTACAAAGCACTTTCCGGGGAGCGCAGCCCAGGTTTTGACACCATCCTCAAAGTCGTGCATGCCCTGGGCTTGAAGTTGCACGCCGAAGCCACTCATGACTGACACTTTGCCCACCAAATCCCATCAATCAATCTTCCCAGTTTCACCAAACCCGGCCAACCGCTTTCTCCCCAGCAACCAGACCGCGACGATACTCACCTCATAGAGCACGATCAAGGGCAGGGCCATGAGGCACTGGTTTATCACATCCGGGGTGGGGGTGAGGATCGCGGCGATGACAAAGGAAAGCAGGATGGCATACTTGCGATGCCGGTTGAGAAAAGCCGCATTCACCACGCCCATTTTGGCCAGCAGCACCATGAAGACGGGCAGCTCGAAAATAACCCCAAAGGCAATGAGCAAACGCAGGCAGAGGGAAAAATATTCCTTTACCGTGGGCATGGGGCTCAAGAAGTCATTGGAATACCCGAGCAGGAACTTGAAAGCCGGAGGAAAAACAACGAAATAGCCAAAGGCGGCGCCGCCGAAAAAGAACAGCGAGGAGAGCAGGGTGAACGGCAGCATCACCCGTTTTTCATGCTGGTACAGTCCTGGGGCGATAAAACGCCAGAGCTGGTAGAAGATCACCGGGCTGGCCAGGAGAAGCCCCGCAACCAGGGAAAGCTTTAGATAAAAAAAAACCCTTCCTGGTACGAGGTGAAGATCAGGCTGGAATTTTCCGGCATGGCCGCATACAGCGGCTTGAACAGCAACTGCCCCAGCTCCTTGCTGTAGGAATAGCACAAGGCAAACCCTGCCACCGTGGCAAGCAGGGAATAGATCAGGCAGGTGCGCAGCTCGGTCAGATGTTCCGTAAGTGCCTGTTTTTGAAAATCATCCATGCCAACCACCAAGACCGTTTCGTTGATAAAATCCAAGCCCCGCCATAGTACCCCTTCTCCCCAACCCGGTCAAGAAAGAGCGCCGGAGAAAAAATCCCCCTCTTGCATTGGGGGGCAAAAGTCGGTATTACTTGGCGCCATGATCGATAAAAAATCCCCACTATTCGCAACGGGAGCAGCCATGCTGGCCAACCCCATCCTCCCGTTGGTCCGCATTGTCCAGATGCTCTATATCACCGGCCCTTTTGAGCGCATCGCTCCGATTCTCGATGAATTCAACGAACCGGTGGAGATGGCGGCCAGCACCTACCCTGATCCCAAAGCGCTGCTCCTACCCTATCTTGAAGACCTGCAACTGTTCGAGCAGCTTAAATATCCCGGGCAAGAGGACCCGCTGGTCCTCGACGAAACCCTGAAGCCTCTGGACCGGTTCGAATCCCTTGAACTTCTGGTGACCCAGCAGATCCTCGCCCGTGAGCTGGAAAAAATCAACAGCCTGTTGTGCGGGCCGTGCGGCTGCACGCTCTGCTGCCTGGGGCCGAGCGGGGAGATGGATCAGGTTTTTTTTGAGATCCCCCTGCACGAGCAAGAAACCACCCTGTTCAGCATCCCCAAAATCGACACCGAAGAAAGCAGGCAAACCGACCCCTATGCCGAGCCGCCGCTGCTGGTGGCAGGCGCGCCATTCTTTCAGGCCCCTCCGGCCCTGTACCACTGGAAGAAAAACTGGAGTCTCATTCTGCCGAAAGAGGGCGCCTGCCCCAACCTTGAGCGAACCAGCGGCGGATGCACGATATATCCGGACAGACCTGACACCTGCAGACGGCCACAGATTTTCCCCTATGCGCTGGAACGGCTGCCCGAGCATGATACCGTTGAAAGACCGGCATATATCGCCCGCCGCAAGCTGCTGGCAATATGGGATTGCCCCTATGTACAAGAGCTTCGGGAGGAGATCGGCGCCTACGCGCAGCTCTGCGGCCTTACCCCGATCTTCAAATGGAACAAGGCCTGAACCTAACCGGCCCCCTTCACTCTCGATTTTCCGCCGCCTGGCTCAATGCATCCTTGATTTGCATGTTCAATTTCCACAGCGGGGTTATCTTGCGGACCCTTTTCGGCTCCAGCTCGTCCCACAAGACCCGCCGGTCCACATGGGTGCCCGCGCTGCTCAGGGCAATGCCCTCCGGCGCTATGAAGCCATTGAGGCGGATATCCCAGGCGCCCCGCTCGATTTCCTGGTCCAGAATCTGTGCCTGCTCTCCCAGGCCATAGGCCTCGGCTTCAGGGGCAAGACCGCGCAGCTCGGCAAGAATGGCAACCGCAAGGTCGAAAAACCCCTTGCCATCACCGACAAAATATCCCCCCGGATCCACGGCCAGACAATCGGTGACCAGCAGACCGACAGGTCCCTGACACAGCTCCTCCACCGCAACCCGGCGACCGTATTGGGCAAGTCCCTTATACCCAACGGCATAGGCCAGGTGCTTGAAGGGTATTTCGTATGGGGCCAGAAGGTAAAACCCTTCCTTCAAGCCCGGCGCGGGCACCAACAGCTCCTTGCCGTCGGTCAGGGCGTTGATCCTGACCTGCTGCAATCGTGCGGTGGGTCCGACGAATATCCTTTTGGCCTCCCGGTATTTCTCAAGACGCCGCACCAGCTCCGCGGACTTGCCCGAGGCCTTCCCTTCCGCCGCAGCCGAAAAATCCGCCCTCACTGCTTCCTTGGTAATCATAATTCCACGCTGTCGCTTTCAACAAAAAAAGCCGACAGGCTGATTCCTGTCGGCTTTGCTTGTGTTCTGGTGGGAAACTGCTACATCTTGATTTTTTTCTTCTGCCCGGAGAGGGTCAACATGGCATAATCCACATGTTTCTCGCCAGGGTCCTGCCGGCTGACCTGCGAGACCTGTACTCCAGCGACAGCATCCCCATCGTGACGGGAGGCGATCATTTCCTGTTTGCTAAACCCGTGCTCAACCAGGGTGGCGATATCATTCCACATGGAGGCGCTGCCCAACAAGGCAACAACAATGGCCTGGCCATCCCGCTGGAACTTACCGACATAGGTTTTCCCGGCCGCCGCCGTATAACCGGTTTTCCCCCCAACCGCGCCATCCACAGTCCACAGGGCTTTGTTATGGCTCCGCAACACCTTGCCGTCGCTGGTGTGCACCTTGAGGGTGGACATGCGCTCGGCAAACTCGGGGTTGCGCATGGCCCGGTTGAATACCGTGGCCAAATCACGGGCCGTGGTTTGCTGACCGGGACGGGTCAAGCCATTGGCACTTTTACAGATGGTGTTCTGCGCGCCGAGCGCCTCGGCCTTTTTGGTCATCAATCTGGCAAAGGCCTGCTCGGAACCGGCAAGCTTTTCCGCCAGGGCCACGCTGGCATCGTTTGCCGAAGCAAGCAGCACGGCGTTAATCAAATCGCTGGCCTGATAGGAAGCGCCTTTTCTCAGATATATCTTCGAGGCCGGCATGTTTGCGGCATAGGCGCTGGCGCGCACCATCTCATTGCCAGTAAAACTTTCAATGGCAATGAGTCCGGTGAGCACTTTAATGGTGCTGGCCGGCTGACCAGGCCGATCCGCACTGAGGTCGTATAAAACCTTGCCGGTTTTGGCATCCATGACATATGCGCTGCGGCAGGTAAGTTTCCCTTGCAGCTCCGTGGGAACCTCGGCGGCTACGACATTGTACTGCTCTGCCACCTTGCGCTTCAATTCTTGCACGGAAGGACGCTTGGCTGTCCGAGCCTTTTTGTACTGTTTTTTCTTTGCCTTGGCCTGCTTCGGCACAAACTTGTGCGACGTTTTAAGAGATACCCCCTTGGTCTTCTTTACATCATTTTGCGCACCTGCCGGAGAAGCGAGCAGAAAAACAAGCAAGAAAACAGAGAGAAGGCGTCGGCAAAAAAAAGAACCCATGGCGTATCCACATCCCGGCAAAAAAAGTTAATTCGGAAAAAGCGTATAATTTCAAATTACTAGATCTGTATTTAGCTATAATTTATACTTGCCTGTAAAATCAAGTTTTTTTTGAGGTTTTTATCCCATCTTGTTGATTTATTGTTTTTCCAGCCTTTAAAAAAATACATGTTCACTCCGGGCGAAACATGGTGTCCCGTGTCAAGCGGAGATGGTGCCTGGGGCCGCCAATCTCACAAACCCGCGCCGAAGCCTTCTCCGTACCCCTCTTATCGAACGCAGCCGTGTTATCATGAAGACAATATCCCAATATTTTGAGGAGAACGACGATGCCGGACCACGCGACTCACTATCTTGCCTTCCCCTATGCTTTCAGGGAAATACGCTGCCAGATAATTTGCCTTGAGGGCTTTCCGATCCATCTCACTTTTTCCCCGGAAAGACACGAAATGGCAAAACAGTGGCTGCACACCCGCCTCGGGATGACAGGCATGCCAGCAACGACCCGCTCCCCTTGTTTTGCCGAACTGCTTGGCGAATTTTTCGAGGGGCAGCGGCGAAAATTTCCGCCGCTGCCCAGATCGCCATTTGTGGAAAAGGGGACCATGTTTCAGAAATCCGTATGGGAGCGCATTGCCGAAATCCCATATGGAGAGACAAAAACTTACAAAGAGTTGGCGCAGGCCTTGGGAAATCCCGGCGCCGCACGGGCGGTGGGACAGGCCTGCAACGCAAATCCGCTCGCCCTTATTGTTCCCTGCCATCGGGTAACAGGCTCTTCCGGGCTGGGAGGATTTGCCGGGGGGCAGGCGATGAAAAAAGCACTGCTTCTTCTGGAACAGGAGACGTTACTGCGAGCACATACTATTTCTTTATAGACAAGCGCTACAGCATCTTCATGACTTCGGCGGGGATATCGAGCAGCGGCACAATCTTATCCACTCCGCCGGCGGCGATGGCCTCCTTGGGCATCCCGAAAACAACACAGGTTTTTTCATCCTGGGCGATTGTTTGCGCACCGGCCTCTTTCATCTTCAGCATGCCCTGAGCGCCATCCTTGCCCATGCCGGTGAGGATAACGCCAACCGCGTTGGCCCCGCCGTAGGCAGCCACCGAATTAAACAACACATCCACGGCCGGGCGCTGATAGCAAACCAGCGGGCCGCTTTTGATATTCACATAATAGCGGGCGCCGCTTCGCCGCAGCACCATATGAAAATTCCCTGGGGCAAGCAATGCGGTGCCCGGCACCACGGAATCACCGTCCTGCGCCTCTTTTACCCGGATTTGACACAGGCTGTTCAGCCTCTCGGCAAAACTGGTGGTAAAGTTGGCGGGCATGTGCTGGACAATCATGATCCCCGGCGTATTCGCAGGAAACTGGGTGAGAACATCCTTCAGGGCTTCGGTGCCGCCGGTGGAAGCGCCGATGGCGATCAATTTATTGGTCGTCTTGGTCAGCGAAAGCCTGGGCGCATCGGCGGGTCGAACCGAGGCAAGGTGCATGGCCCGTTGCGCCATGTTGACATGGGAGGCGGCCCGGATTTTTTCGGCAAGCTGGGCGCTCATGTCGCCGACGGAATAGGCCTCGCCCGGCTTGCAGATGACATCCACCGCCCCGCTGTCCATGGCCTCCATGGCCAGGGCCCCCCCCGCCTTGGTCAGGGAACTGACGATGATGACCGGAAGAGGAAAATACCGCATCAACTTTTTCAAAAAGGTAATGCCGTCCATCCGTGGCATTTCCACATCCAGCGTCACCACATCAGGCTTGAGAGCAACGATCTTATCTCTTGCCACATAGGGGTCCGGGGCCGTGGCCACAACCTCGATGTCCTTTTCGTGTGACAATTCCTCGCTGAAAACCTTACGGACCACCGCGGAATCATCCACCACAAGTACGCGTATTTTTCTCATAATCTCTTCTTGTCTTTTTGCTCGTTCAAAAAAACAACGCGCTATTTTCCGGATTTACCCATTCTACGCATGTATTCCCACAACCCAGAGAATCCCGAATTCGGTGTTAAACATGCACAGGCCCGACTCGCCAAGCAAGGTCTCTGGGGAAAATTCCGCAAGCACCCGGGCTTGGGGAATAGCCAGCGAAGCCTTGCCGCCAGGATCCAGCTTGCCCAGCAAACCGCCGATGGCCATGTTTGCTGTTTCCGCCGCCGTATCCTTGACCTGCCCTTCCTGCACCTCATCCTCGTCAACCCCGAGAAAATTCACGGTAATATTCTTGCCAAGCTCCCACGGAAAATAAAAAAGGAATCTGCCATTGCAACCGCCGGAATAACTGATCGCTGCTTCAACAAATCTGCCTTGGCCGAGATCCTCCTTTCCCGGCGTCTCTTCAAGCGGCTCCAGAAAAGTGAAAAACATGGTCTCAAACACCTCTGAAAACGTTTCAAATATAACCCGCCGCAAATCCTGATCCATGTCAGCCATCCTCCCGGCTTTTTCCCCAATAATCGATCACCCGTATCCTGCGCCCCGGGTCAGCCGCAAAGCCCATGCCGTCCCTTGTTCACATGGCTGCGCAGAAAAATCTTCCTCTAAAAATCACTCTCGCCGGCATCTTCCGCGCCGGGCTGCTCTTCAAGCCTGTGCGCGTAAGCCTTTTCCAGCACTTCGTACAGAATGGCCTTGATGGTCTCCGGCTGGAAGGGTTTTTTAACATAACCGGCAACCCCGAACTTTTGCGCCTCTTCCTTCCGGGCATCGCTGGCCTCGGTGGTAATGAAGATCAGGGGAATTTTCCTCAGATCCTCATCTTCACTGACCTTTTTCAAGAGCTCCATCCCGCCCATTTCCGGCATGTTGATGTCTGACAAAATAACATCAATCCAGGTTTCAGCCAAAATAGCCAAGGCCTCTTTGCCGTTACACGCCTCATGGAACTCACCGACAGGCACTCCGGACATGCTCACGGTTTTTTTGATCACGGCCCGCATGGTCTCAGAGTCATCTGCCACCAAAATATTGAAAGCCATCGCCCTCTCTCCCGCCTTCTTGAATTATCCCACTCTGGACATTCGTTGTCTTACGCCTGTCCTGTCCCCTGCTGCTCCAGCCGGACCAGTAGGCCGGCGCCTACGCAGGGGATGAATTTACTTTTGCCGAACCGTTGTTTGCACAAAAACGCAACCGCAGTGCCAACGGCGCCGAAATACTGTCTGGCATGCCCAACCGTGAAAACTTCCCGTGCAAGCACTGTTTTTTTTCACCTAACCCTTCTAAATATGAAAAAGTTCCTGAGCCCGATCGAGTTCCGTGAGAAGATTCGCCATGCAGAGCTCAAGATGCATTGGCGTAATGCCAAATCTTTTCAGCCCTCCCCCCTGCACTCTCACGGACAGGCCATCGGCGCCGACTCCGATCCCCATGCTGATCACCAGGGCATTGGCCAGGGCCACGATGGCGGTGAGGGGATCCTTTTCCAAGGCATCGGGTTCATGGTGTTGCAAAACCGCCAACTCTATCTCCTTGGGGAAATCCCATTGGCTCATGATCATCCCGCCGAGTTCGGCGTGGGAGGCTCCCAAGAGCTCCTTCTCCGCCTCGACAAAAGAGCAGTTGTCCTGAACCACCTTCATCATGATTTTCTTAAAATCATCGGCAACAAAACTGCTTAGAAACCGTTTGCCGATGTCGTGCAACAGCCCGGCGGTATACGCGCTTCCAGGCTCAACGCCCTTGACATAGTTGACCAGCTCCTTGGCCATTATGCCGGCGGCAATGGAATGCTTCCACAACTCGCCCTGATCCAGCTTATACCCCTCTCCGGCGGCGCCCTTATAAAAGCGGGCGCTGCTGCTGGTAATGATGATATCCTTGAGGGTGTCATTGCCCACGATAACCAATGCCTCATCCAAGGAAGAAACCTTGCGGGAGAGACCGAAATAGGCGGCGTTACAGATTTTTAGCACATTGGCCGTAATCACCTGATCGTATTGGATAACCTCGGCCAGGGCCGCAGCACTCACCTCGGAATCGTTCAGCATCTCCGAAACACGTTGGGCCACCTTGGGAAAAGGCGGGACATGCTTGACCAGGGAAAGTATCTCATCCAGACGGCTCATAACTCAAACTCCCCTCTTCCTGAAACCTTCAAGTGGGTAATCCCTGTTCCGATTTCCAAACTCACCGTGCGGTTCCCCGTGCCACCGACATCTTCCTTGGCGAGCATGATCTGGTTCTTCCAGAACATCTTGCGCAGAACCGCCTGATTTCGCTTGCCGATATTAAAGATCCCGGCGCTGTCCATGATTTGCGAGCCGCCGACCACCTTAACGATCAAACGGTTTTTCAGGGCTCCGAACTTGTACGTTTCCTTGAACAACCTGGGTATCCCGGTGTCCGCAAACATAAAGGGCTTGAGTTCAGCCTTTTCCTTGTCAAGGGAAGAATCCGGCAGCATATAATGCAGCAACCCACCCACCTTGGCCACCGGATCCCAGATCACCACGCCGATACAGGAACCGAGGGAATAGGTGATCAGGACATCCTCTGGCTTGTTGCTGACTTTCATGTCTGAAATGCCAACGATTATCTTCATGCGTTCTCTGTCCTGTAACCGTCATTGCCTCAGGCGTCTCCCCCAAGGCAACAACCTTCATCGCTTCATGTACGCGGTTGCGTCAACCTGGGTGAAATTATGCTTCAACCCGCTGATGCTTTCGGAGTGGCCGATAAAAAGATATCCGCCCGGGGTAAGCGCCTCATGGAATTTGCTCACCAGCTCCTGCTGGGTTTCCCGGTTGAAATAGATCATGACGTTTCGGCAAAAAATAACATCAATGGCCGCACGCCAAGGAAAATCGCCCATGAGATTGAACCGGTCAAAGTGCACCATCCTCCGAAGTTCATCCTTCACCTTCACATAGCCATCGGAGTTTCCCACCCCTTTCTGGAAATATTTTTTCAAGAACGGCGTGGGAACCTTGGTCACTCTTTCATCGGCATACACGCCTCGCTTCGCCTGGGCCAAAACCCGGGTGGAGATGTCCGTGGCCATGATGCGGTAGCGCATCCCCGGATGGCGGCTGACAAAGTCCTCCACCACCATGGCCATGGTGTATGGTTCCTCCCCGGAGGAACTGGCGGAGGACCACAGAAGAATCTCCTTGCTTTTCCCCCGCCCCTCCTTGACAAAGGCGGGCAAAACCGTGGAGCTCAAGATTTCGAAATGGGAATTTTCCCGGAAAAAAGAGGTGAAATTAGTGGAAACGTTGTCAATGAGATGAACAAGCTCATCCCCGGACCTGTCGTTGATGACATACTCATAGTATTGCTTAAACGACGTTATTCCGGTGGCTCGCAGCCGCTTGCCGAGGCGGGCGTTCAGCAGCTCCTTTTTTTCCGGCTTCAGAAAGATCCCGGTTTTTTCATACACCAGGTCGCTGAATTTCTGAAACAACCCGTCGTTGAGCTGCTGATAACGAATATTGCTTGGTCCTTCACTGTTCAATACCACAAAGCCGCTCCCTTGTTATCCTTGCAGAAGATTCACTTCCCCTCTGCAATCAGATACAACTCTTTCTCGGCCTGCGACTTAGGTTTGCTTACCGCACAACAATCCCCACAGCCAAGCCCCACTGGTTCTGCCCGCCCCCCACAGGCAACGCCAACACCTCTTCGGAAAGCTTGCTCGCTGTACTGGGTGTTACTGGGCGGCGAACTGCTGCAAAAGCCCTTCGCCAACAACCCTGTCCACATCGAGCAGGATCTTGACCTCGCCTTTGACTTTAGCCATACCCAGAATATTTTCGGTTTCCGACGAAGAACCCAGGGAGGGCGGAGGCTCTATTTCAGCGGCGGCGATATTCAAAACCTCCGAAACCGAGTCCACAACCATGCCCACCTGCACCGGAGCGGTTTGCCCCTGCACCTCGACCACGATGATACAGGTTCTCTCGTCATATTCCTTGTGGTTCATATTGAATTTGAGCCGCAAGTCCAGCACGGGAATGACCTTGCCCCGCAGATTGATAACCCCCTTGATATACGCCGGGGTATGCGGCACAGCCGTAATCTCCATGACCCCGATTATCTCCCTGACGCTGAGAATGCCCACCCCGTAATCCTCGTTTCCCAAGGAAAAGGTGAGGTATTTCCCTGCCAGTTCGGCCCCGGGGCCTAAATTCTGCGCTACGCTTGCTGCTTCCATCAACATCCTCCTTTTTCATGAAAGACCCACGGGGCGATTGCTCCGCCCCTGGGGATGAAAACATTCCCCAATTCCGCCTGTTTGCGAAAAAACTCAATCAACCTTGCTGGCCATGACTCCAGCCAGGTCAAGGATAAGCCCAACCCTGCCGTCGCCAAGAATGGTGCCGCCGGCAACGCCTGGCACATCAAGGCCGCCGAGGTTCTTGATGACCACCTCTTCCTTGCCCAGAAGTTCATCAACCATCAAGGCGCGACGCCGCCCCTCGTTCTCCACCACAACGACAATGGCATCACAGGGGTCGGTATAGGTAGGGGCTACGCCAAAAATTTCATACAACCTGATAATGGGCACCAGATCGCCGCGCACCAAGAGATTCTCTCCTCGGCCATGCACGGTGCTGTAGTTTTTCTCCTCGGGATGCATGGACTCCTGAATGGCAATGGTGGGAATGATATACCGCTCACTGCCGACCCGGACAATGATCCCATCGATGATCGCCAGGGTCAAGGGCAGACGGATCACGAAGAGGGAGCCCTTGCCCGACTGGCTTTGCACCTCCACCTTGCCCCGCAGTTTTTCCACCGCTTTTTTCACCACATCCATGCCCACCCCGCGGCCGGAAACATCGGTAATCTTGTCCGCTGTGGAGAACCCTGGAAGAAAAGTGAATACTCCACCGCCTAAAAG
>DDWZ01000025.1 GCA_002347095.1 Desulfobulbaceae bacterium UBA2273
GCCCGCATGGCCAGGTTGCGCACCTCGTCGGCCACCACGGCGAAACCGGCTCCGGCCTCTCCGGCCCGCGCCGCTTCCACCGCCGCGTTCAGGGCCAGCAGATTGGTCTGGAAGGCGATCTCGTCAATGGTCTTGATGATCTTGGAGGTTTCCTCGCTGGCCTGCGAGATTTCCGCCATGGACTGGGTGAGTTGGCCCATGGAGGTATTGGCCGTGTCGATCACCCTCCGCGCCTCGCTGGTCAGGGCTTCGGCCTGCCCGACATTGTCGGCGTTTTGTTTGGTCACGGCGGCAATTTCCTCAAGGGAGGCGGAGGTTTCCTCAATGGCGGCGGCCTGATTGCTCGCCCCGTCCGCCAGGGACTGGCTCACCGAGGAAACCTGGCCGGCCGCCGAGGTCACTTCCTCGGCGCCGCTGTCCAGCTCAAGGCTGATCCTTTCCAGTGCGCCGCCGATCAGGGAGGAGAGATACGCAGCCAGCAAGGCGCTGATCAGGATAACCAGCAGGGCCGTGGCCGTGGTGACAATCAGCGAGGTCCGCGCCTGACGCATGCCGCTCTCCGCGTGGGCCACAAGCGCATCGGCAAGATGGGTTTCGATCTCCTTCATCAAGTCGATTTTGCCGGTCATGGCATCAAACCAGCGCTCCGCATTGACACCGAAACCTTCCTCAATCTCCTCCTTGAGTTTGCCAAGCACGGTTTGCTCCATGCCCATTACCTCGGCAACCACGGGGGTTTTCATCTTTTCTTCATAAAAAGCTGCCCCCTGTTGCTCGGAAAACAGCTTGAAATTATTCAAAAAAGAAGACTGTTCGGAGAGGTTTTGCACGAACTTTCTCCGCATGCCCGGGGCAAACCGGTCATTGGCAAAGGTATTGTTCAGCACCGCCCGTTCGATGCCCATGCGTTCCTTGGCCTCGACAAAGTTGTAGTAGGCGGTGAGGGCCCGCATGGTTCCGGCATTGGGAGTGGTTCTGGCGATGAGGGGAATCGTGCCCAGAAATCGGCCGATTGCCCCGGTGTAAAAGGCTATGGCCTCGGGGGCGGCGAGGGTAAGGCTGTCCGCCTGCTGGCGGATCGCGCTGATGGCGCCGAACCCGGACAGCGCGCTCTGCAATTCTTGCGTCAAGGCCGGGTCCGTTTTGTCGGCCTTGGAATGGTTGAGAAAATCTTTAAGGGCGGCGACCCGCGCGTCGGTTTCTTCGCGCTGGGCCGGGAGCCGGTCACCGAATTTTTTCCCCTGGCTTCCCAGGAAACCCGCGGTCATCCCCCGTTCTTTCTGGGCTTCGTGGGCGATCTCGGTGATCAAACCCGCCATGGCGGCAAGCTCCTTGACCATGGTGGCTTGGGCAATGGTTTGATACCGTTCCACCCCGTTGGCAACCAGAATGACTGCCAGAAAAAAAACCGGGATGGAAACCAGAAGCCGCATCTGGTTTTTGATGGCAAGCGTGTGGAAGAAAGACATGGGGAACCCTCCTGGGAGCGGAAATGCGATGGGCCGACGGCGGCACATGCGCCGGCACGACACGGAATGCGCGTACGGGATTATGATGATACTATCACGATCAGGTGGGAAAAAAGAATGACTTAAGTCAAAATCGGAATAATTCGCAAAAAGCGTGCGGGGAGTTTTTTACGGATGGACCAGGGGCAGGCCGGCGCCCTTCCAGGCGCTGATGCCGCCATCCAGGTTGTAGATCTCCCCATAGCCCTTGCCGGAAAAATAGCGGCCCACCGCATAACTGCGCCCGCCCACGGCGCAAATCAACAGGAGGGGGCGGCCCGTGGGCAAGGTTGCCGCGCCCTTGGCGAGCTCGCCAAAGGGCATGAGGAGCGAGCCGGGAATGGACCCTTCGTACAGCTCCTCCGGCGAGCGGACATCCACCAGAACCAAATCTTTGCGGCTGTCGATGAGGGCCTTGGCTTCTTGCGGCGGCAGGGAGCGAAAGATAGGAGATGTTCCTGCGGCGGCGGAAAGCTGCGCATTTTCCGCGGATTCAGGGTCGGAGCAGGCGACGGTGACACAGAGCAGCATCACGGCGGCGATAAGGTGCAGGTATCGTTGCATGGGGTTCCAATGGTTATCGGGTTGTGTTGATCTGGTCCAGGGCGGCGAGCACGGTGCGGATATCCCCTTCGGTGTTGAAAAAGCCGGGGGAGAGACGCAGGGTGCCCTGGGGAAAGGTTCCGATGCTGCGGTGGGCGGCGGGCGCGCAGTGGAGTCCTGCCCTGGACATGATTCCGTAATTGCGGTCGAGGAGAAAGGCGAGATCGGCCACGCTTTTGCCGTCCATGGTCAGGGAAACCGCAGCCCCTCTGGTGTCGCTGGGGGGGGGGCCGTACACGGTGACGCCCTGTATCTGGCTCAACCCCTCCAGCAGCATCCGGGTGAGGCGCGCTTCGTGGCGCCGGATCGTTTCCCGCCCGGTTTTTTTGATATACTCCAACCCCGCAGCCAGACCGCCGATGCCAACAGTGTTGGGTGTTCCCGCTTCATGGCAGTCCGGCATGAGCTGCGGCTGTTCTTCGAGTTCCGAATTGCTGCCCGTGCCGCCCATGGTCAGCGGCGGGACTACGAGCCCTTGCCTGAGCAGGAAGCCGCCGGTGCCGGTGGGGCCGAACAGCCCCTTGTGTCCGGTGAAGGCGAGAAAATCGATGCCAAAGGCTTCCATGTCCAGGGGGAAAACCCCGGCGGACTGGGCCGCGTCCACCAGAAGCAGCGCCCCGCCCTTGCGGGCTCCGATGGCACCAAGATCGGCCATGGCGCCGGTCACATTGGAGACATGGTTGATAATGATCAGCCGGGTCTTTGCGTTCAACTGCCTGGGGATATCATCCGGGTCGATATTGCCGCTGGGATCGGTTGGTAGAATCGTCAGGGAAATCCCCCGGGTTTTTTCCAGATACCGCAGGGGGCGCATCACCGAGTTGTGTTCCATGCCCGTGGTCAGCACCTGGTCGCCGGGTTGGAGCAAGCCGAAAATCCCCACATTGAGCGCCTCGGTGACATTGCTGGTGAATACTACCCGGCTCGAATCCGGGCAGCCGAAGAAATCTGCGACCAGCTCGCGGGCCTCAAAGATCACCCGGCTGGCAGCCAGGGAAAAGCGGTGCGCCGAGCGGCCGGGGCTCAGGGATATCTCTTGGATCAACCGTTGCATGGCCGCACCCACCTCCGGCGGCTTGGGAAAGGAGGTGGCGGCGTTGTCGAGATAGATGGGAGAAGAGGAATCGGGCATATGGGGGGCGAAGGGGGCCTTCAGTAGGGGCTGACCACTGTGGTGGCCTGGGCCATGGCGTCCATGATCTCGAACATGTTGGTGACCTGGCCCACCAGCAGGGAATCCTTGAGGTTGAAGAAATCGAGGCAGGTGCCGCAGGAGTAGATTTCCACCCCCTGGGCGGCCAGATCCTGCAACGGCGCGATCAGGTCGGATTCGGTGGCGGTGATTTTCACCCCTCCGTTGTAAAAGAAGATCTTTGCGGGCAGGGGGCTGAGGTTCTTGATCGTTTTGACATAGGCCCGCATGAGCACTCGGCCCAGCGCATCGTCGCCGCGGCCCATGGTCTCGGCCGGGATGACCATGACGATGCCGGTGGTGGGCAGGTCGCAGCGGTATTCCTCCGGAGCTGGAACTGCGCCGGCATCCTTGGCGGAGGTGTCCTTGCTGAGCGTGATGTGGCGGGTGTCGCCGGAGGCGCGTATTGTCACTGCGCAGCCCTGGCTCTTGCCGAAGCGGGCCAGATTGCTCTGGGCTGCCTCGTTATCGACCAGCACCTCCACCGAGCCTTGGGCCACGGAGTCGAGTAATTCCTTGGCCCTGATCACGGGTTGCGGGCAGGCCAGTCCCCGGCAATCAAGTACCGTATGCATAGTATTCCCCAGCCCTGCTTCAGTCATTGAAGCTTATCTGGTTCACCAGATCGCGGATGATATCCTGGGTCTTCGCATCGAGTTTGGGCGCTGCAAACCCTGTGTCGTAAAAATCAGGGTTGATGTCGTTGGAGCTCCACATGCTCTGCGCCTCGAAATAGAGATCCTTTTGCGAAAAATACCCCTCCGGCAGCATCATCCGCAGGTGATAGTTCCGGTTGGTGGGAATCCGCTGCTTGCTCACCAGCTTGAGGCCGCCGGTGGTTACATCGACGAGGTGGCCCAGGAGTTCGTTGGCCTCATCATCGTAGACTTCAAGGTAATAGACAAGGTGTCTGCGTTTCAGGGCTCTGGTCTCGTCGGTCATGACTTTCTCTCCTGTTGGCCGCTGGATCAACGGGCTGACTCGGCAATGCGCTCCAGCATGAAGGCAATGACCGCTTCGGGGCCCATGCTGGAAGAATCGACAAGAATGGCGTCATCCGCGGCTTTGAGCGGGGCAAGCGTGCGTCTGGAATCATCATAGTCACGTTTGCTGATCTGGTCCAGAATTTCCTGAAAATCGACGATCTGCCCTTTTTCCGCCAGTTGCTTCTGGCGGCGGCGCGCCCGCTCCTCGGCCGAGGCGTTGAGGAAAAATTTGCAGGATGCCTTGGGGAAGACCACCGTCCCCATGTCGCGGCCCTCGGCGACAATCCCGCCCTTTTCTCCCAGTTGCCGCTGGAGAGCGGTGAGTTTTTCCCGCACCAGCGGGTTGGCGGAAACCCGCGAGGCGACCATGCCCATCTCCGGGGTGCGGATGGCCTGGGAAACGTCCTCGCCGTTGAGTACCACCCGCACATCGTCATCGGTGTTGGGGGTCAGGGTCAGTTCGATTGCGGCCAAGGATTTTGTGAGCGCGGGTGTGTCGGCCAGATCAATACCCTGCCGTGTAAGCGCCAGCCCCACCGCCCGGTACATGGCGCCGGTGTCCAGATAGGTAAAATGGAGCTTCGCGGCCAATCCCCGGCTGATCGTGCTTTTGCCCGCGCCCGAAGGGCCGTCGATGGTGACGATCCCCTTGGGGTCAAGCACGGTCCACCTCGGTGAGCGCAACGGCCAGCGCCTTGACGAAGCGCTGGTTTTCCGCGGGCAGCCCCACGGTGATGCGGATATAGGTCGGGAAGCCGTACGCGTTCATGGGCCGGACGATGACCCCCTGGTGGAGCAGGGCTTCGTAGAGCTTCTTGCCGTCACCCTTGACATCGATGAGGAAAAAGTTGGTCTGGGTGGGAAAGGGTGTACAGCCGAGCTTTTCCACCTCGCTGCTCAACCAGGCGATCCCCTCCCGGGTAAAGGCGATGGTTTTCTCATAATGCTCGTCATCGCCCAGGGCGGCCAAGGCGCCAGCCTGGGCGGGCAGATTGACGTTGAAGGGCTGCCGGACCCGGTGCAGGTAGTCGGCGATATCGGCGTGCATCAGGCCGTAGCCCACGCGTAAGCCCGCCAGGCCGTAGGCCTTGGAAAAGGTGCGCAGGGCCACCACCGGCACTCGGTGCTTGAGATAATCCCGGGCGTCGATCCGCAGAGCCGGTTCGACAAAATCCACATACGCCTCGTCGAGAGCGACGATCACCTGATCCGGCACCTTGTCGAGGAAAGCGCTGAAGGTCTCGTGGCTGAACACCGTGCCGCAGGGGTTGTTGGGGTTGTCGAGAAAG
This sequence comes from Desulfobulbaceae bacterium UBA2273, assembly GCA_002347095.1. Classification (GTDB taxonomy): domain Bacteria; phylum Desulfobacterota; class Desulfobulbia; order Desulfobulbales; family Desulfurivibrionaceae; genus Thiovibrio; species Thiovibrio ferrireducens. The sequence continues at coordinate 5,579 of DDWZ01000025.1, forward strand.
ATGAGCCGGGTTTTTTCCGTGATCTGCCGGGCGATTGCGTCCAGGTCGTGGTGCATGTTGACCAGGGGCACCACCCGGTTGACGCCGCCCTGGGCCTGGACCGCCTTCTGGTAGACGAGAAAGGTGGGCTGGCTGGTGATCACTTCTTCGCCAGGCCCGAGAAAGGCGGCGATCAGCAACTGGATGACCTCGTTGGAGCCGTTGCCGAAAACCAGTTGGTTCGGGGAGACGCCGATCTTTTCGGCCAGCGCCTCGGCCAGGTAATAGCAACTGCCGTCGGGATAGCGGTGCAGGTTCTTCAGGCTGTCGGCCACGGCGGCCACGGCCTTTGGGGACGGGCCCAAGGCGTTTTCGTTGGAGGCCAGCTTGATGGAGCCGGTGATGCCGTACTCGCGCTCCAGCTCTTCCAGGGGCTTGCCCGGCGGATAGGGAATGAGGCTGGCGATGTTGTCGCGCACAGGGAGTTTCATGGGCGTAAAATCCTTATAATAAAGCTATAAGCCGTGAGCTGTCAGCTTACAGCTTACATTGGCTTTTTGCCTGCCAGGTCGAGCCGTTGTTCCAGGGCATAGGCAGCACGGAAGATTTTCTCCTCGGCAAAATGGCTGGCCTGGAGCTGGAGGCCGATGGGCAACCCGCTACTGCTCATCCCGCAGGGCACCGACATGCCCGGCAAGCCTGCCAGATTGGTGCAAATGGTAAGGATATCGGAGAGATAGACGCTCAGTGGGTCGTCGATTTTTTCCCCGATCTTCCAGGCCGGGGCGGGGGTGACCGGAGAGACCAGCAGGTCGCACTGGCTGAAGGCCTTGGCGTAATCCTGGACGATCAGGGTGCGGACCTGGGAGGCCTTCTTGTAATAGGCGTCGTAGTAGCCGGAAGACAGGGCGTAGGTGCCGATGATGATCCGCCGTTTCACCTCCTCGCCGAAGCCCTGGGAGCGGCTGTGGCGGTACATCTCCAGCAGTTCGTGCTGGTCGTGGTCGCGGAAGCCGTACCGGACCCCGTCGTAGCGGGCCAGGTTGGAGCTGGCCTCGGCCGGGGCGATGATGTAGTAGGCCGCCACCCCGTACTCGGTGTGGGGCAGGGAGATCTCCACGGTCTTGGCCCCGGCCTCGGTGAGCAGCCCGATCCCCTTGCGCACCGCCTGCTCCACCTCCGGGTCAAGCCCCGCGCCGAAGTATTCCTTGGGAATGCCGATGGTGAGGCCGTTCAGATCCGCTCCAAGGGCGGCGGTGTAGTCCGGCACCGGCTGGTTGACCGAGGTGGAATCCCGCGGGTCGTAACCGCTGATGGCCTTGAGCATGATGGCGGCGTCGCGCACATCCTTGGTGAGCGGTCCGACCTGATCCAGGGAGGAGGCATAGGCCAGCAGGCCGAAGCGGGAGACCCGCCCATAGGTGGGCTTGATCCCGACGATGCCGCAGTGGGAGGCGGGCTGGCGGATGGAGCCGCCGGTGTCAGAGCCCAGCGAGGCGATGCATTCGTCCGCCGCCACCGAGGCTGCCGAGCCGCCGCTGGAGCCGCCGCAGACATGGGCCAGGTTCCAGGGGTTCTTCGGCACCCCGTAGGCGCAGTTTTCATTGGCCGAGCCCATGGCGAACTCGTCCATGCTCGCCTTGCCGAGGATCACCGCGCCCTCAACCCGCAGCTTTTCGATTACCGTGGCGTCGTAGGGGGGGATGAACGGTTCGAGGATCTTGGAGCCGGCCGTGGTGCGCAGCCCCTTGGTGCAGAGGACATCCTTGATGGAGAGCGGGATGCCGCAGAGGCTGCCGCCCTCGCCCCTTTTGCGCTGTTCGTCCGCACCCTCGGCCTGGGCCAGGGCGTTGTTGCGGTCCAGGGTGATATAGGCGCGGACCTTGTCCTCCACCGCGTCGATCCGGTCGAGTACCGAACGGGTCAGCTCCAGGGAGGAGATCTCCCCCTTGGCCAGGAGATCCTGTAAGGCATGAATGGTTAAGGCGTGGAGTTCCATAATGCACCGTACCGCTTGATTTTCTGAGATGTCTGCCGGAGGCGCGGGGAGGGCCAACAAAAACGGACCTCGGAAAGGAGGTCCGCAAGGAAACCGGCAGGCAGCTACGTATTTGCAATAACTCCTAGTATCCTAAATAACCCTGGGCACCACGAAGGCTTCGCCGTTTTGCAACGGGCCGTTGGCCAGGGCTTCCCGCTGGGACAGGGAAGCCTTTGTTTCGTCTTCGCGGAAGGCATTGCGGAGGGCCAAGGCATGGGTCGTGGGCTGAACGGAGCTGGTGTCCAGCTCATCCAGCTTTTCCACATAGCTCAGGATGGTGTCCAGTTGGAGGGTGGTTTTTTCCACCTCCGCCTCCGACAGCGAAAGCCTCGCCAGCGTGGCGACATATCGTACTTCTTCCGGGGTGATTTTCATGCCTTGTTTTGTAACGTATTCAGCCGGGCAAGTCAATGCCTGATGGTCTTGGTAAAAGCAGGGGTCAGCCTACCGCCATTTTTGCCTGGGTTTCGAGAACCTCGACAAATATCTCCACCACCTCCGGGTCAAACTGGCTCCCGGCGCAACGGCGCAGTTCGGCAATGGCATCGTTGAGCTCCAGGTTTTGCCTGTAGCTGCGCTTGGAGGTCATGGCGTCATAGCTGTCCGCCGCGGTGATGATCTTGGTCAGCAGATTGAGGTCATTTCCGCCCAGGCCGTCAGGATAGCCCTTGCCATCCATGCGTTCGTGGTGGTGGCGGACAAGGAACAGCTCCTGCTGCATGAAGGCCAGGGGCTTGATGATGTTGGCCCCGACCTCGGGATGCTTTTTCATCAGGATCCATTCCTCATCGGAAAGCGGCCCGGGTTTCCGGATGTAGTTGACATCCACCACCAGCTTGCCGATGTCGTGCACCTTGCAGGCCCGCTCCAGCACGGTCAGATCGTCCTGGCCCAACCGCATGGCCCGGCCGATGTTCATGGCGTGGAAGGTGACCCGGTTGGTGTGGCCCGCGGTGTACATGTCCTTTTCTTCCAGGGCCGTCTGCAGGGTGAGCATGGTGTTCAGGGCGGAGATTTCCAGGTTTTCGTTGTATTCTTCCAGCAAGCGATTTTTTTCCGCCAGCTCCCTGGTTTTGTTGCGCACCTCGACTTCCAGGTTTTCCTTGTAGGCCTTCTCCTGGAGGACGTACATCCGCTTCTCGATGGCCCGCTTGACCTTGATGTTGAAGATGTCCAGGTCTTCGATGGGCTTGGGGATGAAGTCGTAGGCCCCCAGGTTGATGGCCTTGACCGCGTATTCCATGGAGCCTGCGCCGGTGAGGAAGATCACCGGAATTCCGTAATTGCGGTCGTTGATGAGCTTGAGGGTTTCAAATCCGTCCAGGCCGGGCATGTTGATGTCGAGGATGACGAGGTCAAAATCCCCATTGAGGGCGGCCAGCGCCTCTTCGCCGCTGGCGCAGGGCACCACTGCGTGGCCGAACATGGTGAGGATTTTGTAGACGGCTTCCCGAACCAGGGTGTCGTCGTCCGCGATGAGGATTTTTGCCTGTGCCATGTGAAGATCCTTCAGGGTGTGTGTGATCATGGGCCGCGCTGGCAGTAATGATTATCCTTTTATAACACAGAGTTTCCCTTAAAAAGTCCAGTGTTTTTTTGCCGCAGCCAGGGCCGCATCCAGGGCGGGCAGGGGTTTTTTGCTCTGGGCTATGGCGGTGAATGCCTCGGTGGGCAGACCTCCCTTTCCGGCCATTTCGTGGAGGCTCGCCAGCACGCCATCGGCAAGCCCTTGCAGGAAGTAGCCCCCCTCCAGCACCAGCACCAGCCGTCCTTCGCAGAGTTCCGTGGCCAGATCGACCAAAATTTTGGTCATACAGGCAAACCCGGCGGTGGTTACACCCATACCGCCCAAGGGATCGGAGACATGGGTGTCGTACCCGGCGGAGACCATGATGCAGTCCGGCCTGTACTGGCGGGCGACCGGAGCAACCAGTTCGGTCATGATCCTGGCGAAGTCCTGATCTCCCTGGCCGCCTGGCAGCGGGACGTTGAGAGTGTACCCCTCGCCCTTGCCCGCGCCGGTTTCCTTGAGGGCGCCGGTTCCCGGGTAATGCGGATACTGGTGGGTGGAGCAATAGAACACCTGGTCGGTGTCGTAAAAGGCGTTTTGGGTGCCGTTGCCGTGGTGCAGATCCCAGTCGAGGATGAAGATCCGCTCCATGCCGAGATGCTTCAGGCCATAGCGGGCGCCGATGGCGATATTGTTGAACAGGCAAAAGCCCTTGGCGCGGTCCGCTTCGGCATGGTGTCCGGGCGGGCGCACCAGGGCCGCGGCATTGTCCGCCTTACCCGCGGCCACCAGCTTGAGGCCGGTGATAACCGCGCCCGCGGCGAGAACCGCCGCCTCGTAGGAGCGCGGCGAGGTGTGGGTGTCCGGGTCAAGCACGTCGAACTGCTTGCCCGCCGTCTCGGCCACCCGTTCGATATGCTCGGCAGTGTGGTTTGCGGCTAGATCCGCGTAGCTCGCGGGCTCGCATTCGGGATAGAAAAAGGTTTCAGCTTCTTCCGGCCGGGCAAGGGCCTGGTAGATGGCGCTCAAGCGCTCCGGGCTTTCCACATGGTCGTAGCCCGGATCGTGTTCCAGAAAGAGCGGGTCTTTCAGGACCGCGGTTTTTCGGAGCATGGTGTTTTTCTCCTTAGGAGCCGTTACGAAAGAATCTGTACTTTCTTGACCCTTTCGTTACGGCTCCTTATGCTGTTTTGGCCATCATGATGACGACCTTATTGTATTACACGGCCAAATCTGATGGTGCGGGTTTCGGTGATAAGATAATCGAGCTGCTCATCGTGGCTTTCAAGGGGCACGGCCTCAACGACCTGCAGATCAAAGGCCAGGCCGATCCGCAGGGCTTGCGGCGCCGCGGAGTGCAAAAAACGGTCATAATAGCCGCCGCCGTAGCCCAGCCTTCCTCCCTGGGCGTCAAAGACGCTGCCCGGCGTCACCACCACCTCGATGGCGCCTGGGTCCACCAGGGGCAGAGTTTGCAAGGGCTCGGGAATGGAGCAATAGCCCGGAACAAGATCCCGGCCCGGATCGGTGATGGCATAGGGCAGCAGCCGGTGCTCCGCGGGCAGGGACAGCGGTACGCTTACGGTCACGCCTTTGGCGAGGCAATGCGCGATGAGGTTCAGGGTCTCCACCTCGCTGCGGAAGCTGACATAGGCAAAAACATGGCGGGCGCCGGCAAACTCCTGCAGGGCCAGGAGACGTTCGGTAACGGCCAGGCTTTTTTGTTGCCTTTCCTCCGGGGAAAGGGTATCGCGGGCGGCCATAATTCTGGCGCGCAGGGCGCTTCGTGTCTCACGCATTGCTGGTCCTTTTTGCCCGGCTTTTGGGCAAGCTGAAGGTATAACGCACTGTCCCCAATACGCTAAGCGTTTTTCTTAAGAATTGACCGGCACCCGAGAGTGGCGTACATATTTTAAATGCTCCGGGCGATTATTGTAAGGCCTGGGCGGACATCTGGCGGAGACCGGCTTCGCCGCACGGTCTGTGCAATGATTTGAGAGGAAGGCCATGCTCTCCTTTTACAAAAATCTTCCCCTCGCGGCCAAACTTTTTTTGAGCAGCCTGGTTTTTGCCCTTCCCCATGGCCATGCTGATTTTCTTTATGAACATCAGCTTCACCTGCGACATCAAACGAAATTCAAGCGCTAAACAAAGAGGCACGGCATGGCGAACTATGAGTATGACCTCGGCATCATCGGGGGCGGCGCGGCAGGGCTCACCGTGGCCTCCGGCGCGGCACAGCTTGGGGCGAAAACCCTGCTTATCGAAAAAGAGGCGGCGCTGGGCGGCGATTGTCTCCATTTCGGCTGCGTGCCGAGTAAAACCCTGATCAAGACGGCCCATGTCTATCATCTCATGAAAAACGGGCCTCATTTTGGCCTTCCAGCCATAACCCCGCCGCCGGTGGATTTCAGGGAGGTTTCCGCCCGGATCAAAGCGGTGATCGGCATTATCCAGAAGCATGACTCGGTGGAGCGATTCTGCTCGCTGGGCGCCAAGGTTGCATTCGGCAGTCCGGAATTCGTCGACGAACATACGATTACCCTGGACGGCAAGAGAATTTCCGCCCGCGCCTGGGTGATCGCCACCGGCTCCTCTGCCCTGGTCCCGCCGATTGAGGGACTCGACAAGACACCCTACCTGACCAACCGGGAGATCTTTTCTTTGGAGAAACTCCCCAGCTCCATGATCATCTTGGGTGGCGGCCCCATCGCCGTCGAAATGGCCCAGGCCTTCTGCCGGCTTGGCTCCCAAGTGACGGTGATCCAGCGCAGCGGCCAGATCCTGAGCAAGGAAGACAAGGAGATGGCGGACCTTGTCCAGCAGGAGCTGGAAAAAGAAGGGGTTGCCTTTGCCATGAACGCTGCGGTGGTCCGGGTCGGCGATCTGGGCCGTGAGCGGGAAGTGGTGATCAAAAATGAGGCAGGCGAAACCCGAACCCTTAAGGCCGAGGCGCTGCTGGTGGCCCTTGGCCGTTCGCCCAATGTGGCGGGGCTGGGCCTCGGAAAAATCGATATCCCTTTCGATCAGCAAGGGATATCGGTGAACAGCCATCTCCGAACCAGCCACAAACATATCTATGCGGCGGGAGATGTCATCGGCGGCTACCAGTTCACCCATGTGGCCGGCTATGAAGGCGGGGTGGTTCTGAGCAACGCCATCTTTCATCTGCCCAGGAAAGCCGACTACACCCATGTGCCCTGGTGCACCTATACCCATCCCGAATTGGCCAGCATCGGCATGAACGAAAAAAGCGCCCGCAAAGCCGGGATCGAGTATTCGGTGTGGCGAGAAGAATTCAGCGGCAACGACCGCGCTCTTGCCGAAGGGGAGAGTGCCGGCCGGATCAAACTGCTGCTGGACAAAAAGGAAAAGCCCCTGGGCATCCAGATCCTGGGGCCCCATGCCGGCGATCTTTTGAGCGAATGGGTGGCGATCATGAACGGCGGGGTCGGGTTGTCGAAAATCGCCTCGGCCATACACCCCTACCCAACCTTAGGGGAGATCAACAAAAAGGTAGTGGGCTCGGTTTTTGCACCGAAGATATTTTCCAGCACGGTCAGGAAAGGGCTGAAATTTTTCTTCAGCTTCAAGGGGCGGGCCTGTGGCGAGGACGTCGCCTGCGAGGAGGAAAAATAGCGGGAACGGCTAGGCATGGCGCCGTTTGCTGGATGCACCCAGTGAGGGATTGCGCTCCTTGTCTGGGCGGGGTATATTGAAGGAAATCATTAAATTGCAAAAGGTGTCAGGAGAGTATTGCATGCTTGAAGAATGGCAACGCTTGGAGCAGGATGGAACCCCGGTGTATGTGCAGCCGGAAAGGCCGGACTGGTTCGTGCCGGATCACGAGGCTGATTGCCTGTTGCAGGAGTTGCAATGCCGCGGTATCGGCACCGCGCCGTTGGAAAAAGACCTCGACGGGCGAACGTTGACGGCCCGACGCCTTGTCTCCCAGCTTGCCGACGGGCCGGTTTCTCCGTACCCGGGCCGCTATCCGCTGCTCTCTTTGCATAGCCTGAAGGAATGCTGGTTTCATCTCACCGACCGCTGCAATCTGGCCTGCCAGCACTGTCTCTTCGCCTCCTCCCCGGCCCAAGGGGCGACCCTCGCCCCGGAAGCCCTGGCCCAGGGCATTGCCGAGGCCAGGGGGCTGGGGTGCACCCTCTTTTATTTCACCGGCGGCGAGCCCTTTGTCTACCCCGGCTTTGTCTCCATGGTCTCCGAGCTGCTTGGTGATCCAAAGATTCATGTGGTGGTGCTCAGCAACGGCCTGTTGATCAAGGAGCATTTGCCCGGGCTTTTAGCCCTGCCCAGGGGCCGGTTTCATCTCCAGCTCAGCCTGGATGGCTTGGCGGCGCAGCATGAGGCCTTGCGGGGGAAAACCACCTTTGCCGGGCTGTTGGAAAGCGTGGGATTGCTCAAGGAGGCGGGCTTCCCCCTGACCCTGTCCGTGGCGGTGAACCGGGCCAATGTGCGGGAACTGGCCGAGATCGTCGCCCTTGCCGCCGGTCTGGGGATAGGCAATATCCACCTGCTCTGGCATTTTGTCCGGGGCAAGGGCAGCGTCGTGCAGTTTGTTGCGCCTGCCGAGATTCTTCCCGAGCTGATCCGGGCCCAGGAGATGGCAGAGAAGATGGGGGTGCGCATCGACAATGTGGAAACCATGCGCAGCCAGGTGTTCAGCACCCCGGGCACCCGGCACGACCTGTCCAACACGGGATGGGAGTCGCTTGCCGTGGGGCCGGACGGGGTGATCTACCCCTCCCCTGCCCTGGTCGGCATTGCGGATCTGGCCTGCGGCCCCTTGGCAGACGGGCTGGAAACGGTCTGGCGCCGGAGCCCGGTGCTGGAAAAGATCCGCAGGGCAACCCTGGCTGCGAGCGAGACCTATCAGGCCAACCCCTTGCGTTTTCTGGTGGGCGGCGGCGACATTGACCACAGCTATCTGGCCGGCAACGAACTGGTGGGGCACGATCCCTATGTGGAGCTCTACAACGGGCTGGCCCTTTGGCTGATCAGCCGCCAGGCCCGCCGATATCCCGTCCGGACGCAGGGGGAAATCCTGCTGCGGATGGGCGAGGTGCGCCACGATTGCCCGGATGGCGGGGAAGTGGCTCTCACCCATTGCAACTGCGTGGTTTCCCTGGCCGAAGACCAGGGGCACGCCACGGTGCGTGAGTTTTACGGCCGGGCCGCGCTGGTCTGCAACGAGGAGATCGTCAACCCCTTTGCCCCGGAGCAGGTGCTGGCCAATTTCATCCCGGCCGACTCCCGGAAAAAATCCTACGGCTGCGGCAGCCCGGTCAAGGATGCCGAGCCGCAACCCGGAGAGGTGCTGGTGGATCTGGGCAGCGGCAGCGGGGTCGAGTGCTTCATGGCCTCCCCCCAGGTGGGGCCGGCGGGGAGGGTGGTCGGCATCGACATGACCGATGAGATGCTCCATCTGGCCGCGGTGGCCAAAGCCAAGGTGGCGAGCCGGCTGGGCTATGACAATGTGGAGTTCAAGAAGGGCTTTCTCGAAGACCTTCCTCTGGAGGAGGCCACGGCCGACGTGGTGATCTCCAACTGCGTGATAAACCTGAGCCCGGACAAGCGGCAAACCCTGCACGAGATCTTCCGGATTCTCAAGCCCGGCGGCAGGCTGGTGGTTTCCGACATTGTCACCGATGATCCCATTCCGGTGACCATCAAGAACAACGAGCAGTTCCGGGGCGAATGTTTGGGCGGGGCGCTGCGGCAGGAGGATCTGCTGGCCATGCTCCGGACCGCCGGCTTTGCCGGGATCAGCCTGGTCAAGCGATTCCCTTACCGGGTTGAAGGGGAAACCCGGTTTTACTCCCTCACCTTCCGCGCGTATAAGCCGAAAGATCCGCGCCGGGTGGAGGTCATCTACCGGGGGCCGTTTGGAGCGGTATGGACGGAAAGCGGGGAGATGCTCCTCAAGGGGCGCCGAACGGCCGTTACCGTAAGCGAGGCGGAAAGCCTGGGTGATTCCCTGTTTGTCCTCGATACGCACGGGGCGGTTTCCAATCTAACCCAGGAAAACAGTTGCTGCGCCTCTCCGCTCGAACTTCTCCCGTCCAGCGGCTGCTGCGCCACCGGCCCCAAGGAGGAAACGGGCAAGATTGTCGCCCTCCCCGCCCTGCGCCAGCCGGTGAACGGCCGTCATCCCTCGGGCTGTATGGTCTGCGGCAAGGAGATCGGCTATCTCGCCCGCGAGCGGGAGGTTTCCTGCCATTACTGCGGCGGGATCAAGAAAACCAATGCACTCTGCGTCGAGGGGCATTACATCTGCGACGCCTGCCACCAACAGGACGGCCTTTCCGCCATCCGGCTGCTCTGTGCCGAAACGAAAGAGCAGGACATGCTGCTCCTTCTCGACGCCATCCGCCGCCATCCCGCCATCTCCCTGCATGGGCCCGAGCATCACGCCATGGTGCCGGGCATCATCCTGGCTACCTACCGGAACCTGGGCGGCAGGATCAGTCGGGAGGCGATCCTCACCGGCATTGAGCGGGGCAGCAAGGTGCCGGGCGGGGTCTGCGGCTTCTGGGGCACCTGTGGCGCCGCAGTGGGGGTGGGCATCGCCTTCAGCGTCCTGCTTGAGGCCACGCCCCTTACCCCCAAACCCCGGCAACAGGTGCAGGAGATCACCTCCCGGGTGCTGGGCGAGATTGCCCTGACCCAAGGGGCGCGCTGCTGCCAGCGGGAAACGGTGACGGCCCTGCGGGAAGCCGCGCTTCTCTCCCATCATCTGCTGCCGATATCCCTCCAGGCAGAGGCTGATTTTGTCTGCAACCAGTTTGCCGCCAACCGGGAATGCATTGGCAGCCGGTGTTCCTTGTGGAGCAAGGCGGCATCACGGATTGGCGGTGCGCAATGAGTCCAGGAAAGACCCCCGGGAAAGGGATCGGCAAGGCCATTGTTTTCGCCCTGTTTCTTGCCGCCATGATCGTCCTGTTTCGCTTCACCCCGGTACGGGAGTATATCTCCCCGGACTCCCTGCAATCCCTGGTGAACTCTTTCGGTCCATGGGGGCCGCTGGTCTTTGTGCTCCTCTACGCCGGGGGCATCTGCCTTTTTCTGCCCGCCACCCTGTTCACCGGGCTCGGCGCCCTGCTCTTCGGCACCTTGTACGGGTTTTTGTACAATGAGTTGGGTGCCATGCTCGGCGCCTCCCTGGCCTTTTTCATCGGCCGCTACCTGGGGCGGGATTTTGCCGCGGGGCTGATCGGCGACCGGCTGAAAAAATACGATGACCGGATCGCGGCCAACGGTTTTGCCACGGTGCTCTATCTGCGGCTGATTTTTTTCCCCTTCACCCCCCTCAATTTCGGCATGGGCTTGACCAGGGTGACATTTAAGGAGTATTTTTTCGGCACCCTGTTCGGCATCCTCGCCGGCGGCTTTGTCCTCACCTTTTTCTTCGCCACCCTGGCCGAGGTCTGGAGATCCGGCGACTGGTGGCAGTTGGTGAGCTGGAAGGCTCTTTTTTCCCTGGCGCTTTTTGTCGGCTCCTTTTTTATCCCCTGGCTGATCCGGAAATTCAAGCCCGAAGGGACAGGCTGAGAAAGGAGTTGTGCCATGCCCGAACTGCCGGAAGTGGAAGTGGTCTGCCAAGGGCTTGGACCCCTGGTGCGCACGCGTAAAATCCTCTCGGTGTCCTTTAGCAACAAGAAGCTGCGCAAGCCTTTCCCCAGGGCCAAAATGTACAGCCGGGTTGAAGGCTCCTTCATCCTGGGGGTGGAGCGCCGCGCCAAATACATCATGCTGCGGTTGACCGGCAAGAGCGTCATGCTCTTCCACCTGGGCATGACCGGCAAGATCGGTCTCTTTGACCGCGATTCCCCCCGCCGCAAGCATGATCATCTCCGCTTTTTGCTGGATAACGGCAAGGAGATGCGCTTCAACGATGTGCGCAGATTCGGCTGTGTCGAGGTCTATTCGGAAAAAGAGCTGCGCGAGAACGATCCCTTTGCCGGGCTGGGTCCGGAGCCTTTTTCCGAGGATTTCTCCGCCGGCTATTTGCTGAATAAAGCCCGGGGCAAGCAGGTGCCGGTGAAAAGCTTTCTCATGGACAACCGGGTGGTGGTGGGCTTGGGCAATATCTACGCCAACGAGACCCTCTTTGCCGCCTGCACCCACCCGCACACCCCGGTCAACCGGCTGTCCATGCTCGACTGGCAGCGCATTGTCACACAGAGCCGGCTCATCCTTAAAAAGGCCATTGCCATGGGCGGCTCCACCATCTCCGATTACGAGAATGCCAGCGGCGAGGCCGGATATTTTCAGTTGGAGCTTGCGGTGTACGGCAGGCAGGGCCAGCCCTGTCCCCGCTGCGGGCAGCCGGTAGTGCGCAGCGTTTTGGCCGGCCGGGCCACGTTCTGCTGTCCCGTGTGTCAAAAATAAGGGAAGGCTGGGGATTTTTTTGGGGGAACGGATATTTTTTCTTTACTCGGGCGAGGAGCGGAGGTATAAAGCGAATATTTGTCACTCCTGACCGAGGGAAGAGTTGTCTGGGTGATCCAGGCGTGATCACTACCAAAGTGTACTGCGCATTGTCGCAATTATTAAAACACAAAGAGAGGAAGAGAACCATGAAATCAGTAAAAACCACCGTTGCCATTGCCCTGATGCTGCTTCTGTCCACCGGCATGATCGCCTGTAAGAAAGCTGAAGAAGCCGAAGTAGCCGCGCCGGCCGAGCAGACTGCTCCCGCTCCTGAGGTTGTAGTTGCTCCGCAGGCCGAGCCGGGTGCTTCTACTGTAGTAGTAGTTCCGCCGGCTGAGCAGGCTGCTCCTGCTGAGGCTGCTCCTGCTGACGCTGCTGCTCCTGCTGAGGCTCCTGCTGCAAAGTAAGTCGCTGTTTCATTTCCGGGCTGGGTGTGTCCCAGCCCGGAAATTTTCCTCTCCTGCTTTTTTCTTTCTTTTCCCCCTGGAAATACCGGCTATCTCTCCATGATCTCCAGCAGCGTTTCGGCTGCCTGGGAAAGATCCGTCGTGCTGTGGTGGCGGGTGATGGAGAACCTGAGCCGTGCCGTGCCCTGTGGTACGGTGGGTGGCCGGACGGCCGTGACGAAGATCCCCTGTTTCCGGAGGAGTTCTGCGATGTGCAGCGCCGCTTCGCTTTCCCCGACCACAATGGGGATGATCTGCGAGGGGCCAAGGTCCGCTTCGTATCCGCCTTTGCGCAGCACCCCTTTGAAATAACCGATTTTTTCTTGCAGTTCGTGGCGCAGGCCAGGCTCGTGCCGGATGAGGCGCACCGCCGCCAGGGAGGCCGCGGCAACCGCCGGCGGCAGGGCGGTGGAAAAGATAAAGCTTCTGGCCCGGTTGACCAGATACTCGATCATCTCCCTGTTTCCAGCCACAAAAGCGCCATAGCTGCCAAGTCCCTTGCCGAAGGTGCCCACGGCCAGATCCACCGCTCCGCTCATCCCATCTTCTTCAATCACCCCGCCGCCGTTGGGACCAAAAACCCCGGTGGCATGGGCTTCGTCCACCATGAGCAGGCAGCCGAACCGCTCCTTGAGCGCTACTAGTTCGCGCAATGGGCAGCGGTCGCCGTCCATGCTGTAAATGGATTCCACCACGATCAAGGGGATGGTTGTCCCCCGGTTTTTGGCAAGCAGCTCTTCGAGATGATTGAGGTCGTTGTGGCGGAAGCGTATTACCTTGGCGCCGGAGAGGCGGCAGCCGTCATGGATGCTGGCATGGTTCAGCCGGTCGCTGAAGATGAGGTCGTGGCGGCCCATGAGGGCGGGGATGATGCCGGTGTTGGCCATGTAGCCGGAGCCGAAGGTGAGGGCTCCTTCCTGGCCCTTGAGCTGGGCCACGGCTTGCTCCAGATCATGGTGCACCGCAAGGTCGCCGCTCATCAAGCGCGAGGCGCCGGAACCGGCGCCGAACCGGCTCAGTGCCTCTTGGGCGGCCGCGATGAGGGCTGGATGTTCGGCAAGGGCCAGGTAGTCATTGGAGGAAAAATCGAGAAGCGTGCGGTTGTCGTCCCCGGCAAGGATGAGCCGTCCTTTTTCCCGGGCGATGACGGGGCGCAGGCTGCGCAGCCTGCCCTTTTCCCGCTGCTCGTTGAGCCATGCCTTCAGATCGACCATAATTGCCTGATCTCTTCGGCAAAATGGCGATCTGCCCGGGGGGAACGGCCCCGCTGGGTGAGATAGCCGCCGATCATCATGCCGTCGGCGCCGCCCATGAACGCGGAGCTTAAGAAATCGGCCAGGGCGGATTCTCGCCCAGCAGCCAACCGGATGGCGGCCTGGGGCAGAATCAACCGGTAGAGGGCGATGGTCCGGAGAATTTCCGCGATGGGCAGGGGGGGAATACCCGCGCAGGGGGTGCCGGGCAGGGGAATGAGGATGTTGATGGGCACCGAGTCAATCCCGCATTCGACAAGGCTCAAGGCCATGGACAACCGGTCCGTTTCCGATTCCCCCAACCCGAAAATGCCGCCGCTGCACACCGAAAGCCCGGCCTCCTGGGCGGCTTTGATGGTGGCGATCCGGTCAGCAAAACTGTGGGTGGTGCAGACCTGCGGGAAAAACTCTCTGGAGGTCTCCAGGTTGTGGTGGTAGCGGGAAACCCCCGCCTCTTTAAGCGCAAGGAGTTCATCTTTTCCCAAAATACCGAGGGAGGCGCAGATATTGATTCCCACCTCTTCGCGGATGGCGCGGATGATATCGAGCATGCGGGGCAGGTCGGCTTCGGCCAACCCCCTGCCGCTGGTCACCAGGGAAAAGCGGCTGGCCCCGTTTTTTTGCGCCTCCCGGGCGGCAGCAATGATCTGGGCGGTGTCCAAAAGCGGATACACCGGCGCCTCGGTCCGGTAATGGGCGGATTGTGCGCAAAAATGGCAATCCTCGCTGCATTTGCCGGATTTGGCGTTGATGATGCTGCACAGGGAAAAGGAGGTTCCGCGCCGCGCCAGCTTTGTCGCCAACGCCTGCCGCATGAGCTCGGCCAGGGGCATTGCCTGGAGTTCGGTGATGTCGGGGGGCTGACGAAGCATGGCTTTCACGATAATTGTCCCAAAAATCGGCCACGAAACCCACGAAAGAACACGAAAAATTTACAACTGTTCAGTAGCCGCGAAGCGCCGCTACTGAACAGTTACGGGTTCGGTGAGGGTTATCTTTTTCTTGGTATTGAGCTGGATGTTTATAAAAATTTCAAATTTCGTGTTCTTTCGTGGGGTTCGTGGCTAAAAAAACAAGCGGCGGCAGGCGCCAACCTATTTGAGGCCGAAGATCCCGCCCTTTTTGCCGGAAAACGCCGGGGTGCGGCTTTCTGCCCGGGGCTGACGGGGCTTGCCGGTTCTGGGCTTGGTGCTTCTGGGAGGAGCCGCAGACTCGGGCCGTGGCGCAAGATCGGCGGGCGAGCCGCCAAGGGCTTCCTGGTAGAGTTGAAAAAGGAGCAACCCGTCCGGGAAATAACTCTTGCGTTTCAGCCAGCCGGGCCAGGCCTGTTCCGCGCCGTGCCGGACAAAAACCGGGAGATTGACCAGCAGGGAGGTGATCTCCTCTCTGGAGGCCCGCTTGACATTGAGGTGCTCCAACTGGGCATCAATCTGGGTGCGGAGGGTGCGGGAAAAGGCAAAGGTTTCTCGGCCTTCGGCCGGCAGATGCAAAAGGTCGAAGCGCGCCTGACCCCAGGGCAGCAGGAGAGCCGCGAGCAGGAGGTGTTCCGGCAGAGGGTTGCCGCTGGCATGCAAGCGGTCAATTACCCGGCACAGGGCAAACAGGAGGCTGGTTTCGCCCGAGGGCTCTTCCGCCTCCCGGCTGATGATCCCATCATAGCACGGCAGGAGGAGAAAAAACATGCCGCTGGCAACGGCGAGCCGGCACCAGGGGGCGCAGGCGCCGCTGTTCAGATCCTTGAAAAATTCGTCCCGCACCCGGGAATCCGGGCAGAGGCGCAGGGTGTCCAGGTTGGCGATAATGGCCTGCCAGGTGCGCGCCTCGATGGTAAAACCGCTTCGGGCCGCGTGGCGGATGGCCCGCATCATGCGGACGGGATCCCGGACAATCCGCCGGTCCGGCTCCCCGACAATGCGGATAATCCGGTTGTTGAGGTCGGCCACCCCACCCGTGTAATCGATGATGGTGAAGTTTTCTATCTCGTAGAACAGGGCGTTGATGGTGAGATCCCGCCGGAAGGCGTCTTCCGCCTCGGAGCCGAAGGTGTTGTTGTGGGCCAGCACCTCGTCTTCTTCCCGGTCGCCCTCTTCAAACTCGCTGCGGCAGCGCAGGGTGGAAACCTCGACGATCTTGTTGCCAAAGAAAAAGACCTGCACCAGCCGGAACCGGCGGCCGATGATCCGGCTGTTGCGAAACAGGGTGCGCAGCTCTCCGGGCCGGGCGTTGGTGCTGATGTCGAAATCCTTGGGTTTCTTGCCCAGGTAGAGATCGCGCACCGCGCCGCCCACCAGATAAGCGGAAAAACCCGCGTCCCGGAGGCGATGCATTACCTTCAGGGCTTCGCGGTCGATATCCTTGCGGGAGATGGGATGTTCGGCCCGTGGGATGATGAGGGGGTCCGGCAGTTCAGCCAGGTCAGCGGATGGGGCCATGGGATTTTTCGGGCAGGAGCGCAAGGTGTGAGGACTCCTCCTCAGCCGTTGTAACAAAATAGTATGGTCATCGGGATAGCCAAAACGGCCTAATAAGCCGTAGCGAAAAGGTCATGAAAATAGAAATTATTGCGCAACGGCGCCCGGATACGTTACTCCAGGTTCCTTGTACATGGACTCGGCCTGCGAAACAAACTGGTCGAAAACCTCGCGGACAGTGAGGATTTCCTTCATCTTAAAGACGTTTTCGCCGGAAAAAACCAGGCCATCCTCGATATTGCCCTCGCAAGCCGCGGTGAGCCGGTCGCTGATGCAGTACACATGGTCGCATTTTTTCAGGCATTTGTATTTGCATTCCTTGGCCTTGAGGTCTGCTTGGCTCAGCAGCTTTTCCACAAAGGGGGTTCTGATGGCCCGGCCCGGCAAGCCTACCGGGGACTTGATCAGGGCGATGTCTTCCTTGCGGGCGTGGAGCATGGCCTGCTTGAAGCTATCCGCCACCGAGCATTCCTTGGTGAGGACAAAGCGGGTGGCGATCTGCACCCCGTCGGCGCCGTACTTGTCCATCATTTCCGCCATTTCAAAGCCGTTGGTAATGCCGCCGGCCGCAATCAGGGGCACCTTTTTAACCACCTTGCGGATCTCGGGAAAAAGCTCGCGCAGGGGCACCGTCGTGCCCAGATGGCCGCCTGCTTCCTTGGCCTCGACCACGATGGCCGCGGCGCCCAGCTTCTCGGCGAGCATGGCAAAGGAGGGCGAGGAAACGATGGAAACGATGGGGGTGTTGGTCTCCTTGCCGATCTTGAAGATATCCCGGGAAAAACCGGCGCCGGTGACGATCATGTCCACTCCGGCTTCGATGGAGCCCTGAACCAGGCTGTAAAAATTTTTCATGGCGAACATGATGTTCACCGCGATGATCCCCTTGGTCGCGGCCTTGGCCTTGCGGATGTCGGCTTGGAGTTCTTCCACCGGAATGGCCGAGCCGCCGATGGTGCCGATGCCGCCGCACTCGGCAACGGGAACGGCCAGGGCCGAGGTGGAAACGCGGATGGACATGCCTCCCTGAACAAGGGGTACCTGGGCGGTGAACTTGCCGATGGTAAGCGGGGGTAGCTTCATGAAATTCTGGTGCTCCGTTTAGTTTGAGGACGAATGAGCAACTATGCTTTTTTTCGTTTTTTTTGTCAAGGAAACCTGATGGCTTCCGACAAATAAGGAAAAAAGTCGCCTGTTCGTGACGCAAAATTAAAAAAATCACAGCAGCGCAGCACCACCTGTCGCTTTCGCTTTCTGCGGACATCGCATGGTGCTGCTCTGTCAGCAACCCTTCCGGCCAACAGGCGATTTTTCTCGTCCGGAGAGAAGAGTTTTTGCCTTTTTCATCGGTTTTTGGTTTACACTAACCGATATAGTTGCGCTGTGGCGCGAAGATGTACCCGATTTTGATTCTTCTTCGCAACATATATATGCGCGGATCAAGGAATGCTGCATGCATATTCACCCAAGCCGCATCGGCTTTGACATAGACGGCGTGGTCGCCGATACCATGGAGGCCTTTATCCGTCTGGCGCGGAGCGGGTATGGGGCCAGGGTGCGTCCGGAGGAGATCACCGAATTTCAGGTGGAGGAGTGCCTCGACCTCGACCCGGCCATGATCGAGGAAATTTTCCGGCGTCTGCTGGAAGAGCCCATTGCCTGCGGCCTGCGGCTCATGCGTAACGCCCGGCGGGTGTTGACCCGCTTCGCTGGGCATGGCCCCCTCACCTTCATCACGGCCCGGCCGCAGAAAAAACCCATTGCCCGCTGGCTGAAAAAAGAACTGGGCCCGCAGGTCTATGGCCGGGTGCGCCTGGTCGCCACCGGCGAGCACGACAGCAAGGCTGCCCATATCAAGGAGATGGGCTTGGATTTTTTTGTGGATGACCGCGCCCAGACCTGCCTGCAACTGGCCCGGGAAGAGGGTATTCAGCCCATTGTCTACCGCCAGCCCTGGAACCAGGGCAAGCATGATCTGCCGGAGGTGGAGAGCTGGCGCACCATTCATGCCCTGTGTTATGGGGAGGGTGGATGGTGAGCTATTGTCCCGCCTGCGGCCAGGCGATACCACCCCATAGAAATCCGGTGCCCACGGTGGATATCATCATCGCCATGGGCACCGGCGTTATCCTGGTGAAGCGGAAAAATCCGCCGGTGGCCTGGGCCTTGCCCGGCGGCTTTGTGGATTACGGCGAGTCGCTGGAGCAGGCGGCGGTGCGGGAGGCTTGTGAGGAAACCGGGCTGTCGATCCGGCTTGGCCGCCAGTTCCATACCTATTCCGAGCCGGATCGCGACCCCCGCCAGCATACGGTGAGCACGGTTTTTCTTGCCACGGCGGAGGGGACGCCCGTGGCTGGCGATGATGCGGGTGAGGTTGCCGTCTTTCACGAAGGCTCGCTGCCGCCTCTGGCCTTTGACCACGCAAGGATTCTGGGTGACTATTTTGCCGCACAACGAGCAGTTGCCTGAAATGAATACCCGCATCCTGCTGGTGGATGATGATCCGTTCATCCTTGAGATGCTCAAGGTCTCCATGGCCGCCCTGGGGCACGCCTTTGACACGGCCATGGACGGCGAGGCGGCGAAGGAGAAACTCCGGCAGAGCGAGTTCACCATGGTTCTCACGGACTTGACCATGCCCCGGTGTGACGGGATGCAGCTTTTAAAGCATGTCAAGGAGGGATATCCCGGCGTCGAGGTTATCGTCATCACCGGTCATGCCGAGCGCTATGGCTATACCGATGTCATCCGGGCCGGCGCCAGCGATTTCCTCATCAAGCCCTTTGGCATGGATGAGCTGGAGGCCAAGGTCAGCAGGGTCATTCGCGAGCAGACCCTGATCCGAAAGCTTGAACATCTCTCCATGTGCGACATGCTCACCGATCTCTACAACCGGCGCTGTTTTGAGATGAAGCTGCACGAAGAGGTGCCGCGGGCCCATCGGCAAGGATATCCGGTTTTTCTCTCCCTGCTGGATGTGGACCGTTTCAAGGAATACAACGACCAGTATGGGCATCCGGCCGGAGACCGGGTTTTGCAGGACATCGGCAGAATCCTCGTGCAGTGCACCCGGGAGAATGTGGACTGGTGTTTCCGGTTCGGCGGTGACGAGTTCGCCATTATCATTCCGTACGCCACCGCCGACCAGGCCGGGCTGGTTGCCGGCCGCATCCTGGAGCGGTACAACCATGACCCCCGGTACGCCTCGACCAGCCTCAGTGTCGGCTTGGCCCAGTTTGTCCGCCACCCCGGCCAGACCTGGGCGGAGGATATCGCCGAGCTGGTGGCTCGCGCCGACAAGGCGCTCTATTCGGGCAAGGCGCAAGGAGGCAACCAGGTGGTTGTCGACTCCTCCCCGCCGGGTTCCGGCGAATTGCCCTCCGGAACAGATGCCGAAATTCCCAAAAAATAGGGGCGCGGGAAACAGTTTCTCTCGCATCCCCTCCTCTCTCCTGCCCTGTCTCCGCTGTATCCCCCTTTTATTTTAAATAGTTAGGCGGTGTTTTTCCCCGGAGCTCCTCGTCCTTCCTCCGCCGATAAAAAGTTTGTATTTGGTCATATTCTCTGGTATATAGGCTCGATCTATCAAAGGAGGATTGTTTCCATGGCAACTAGCACAACAGCAACCAAAACGAAGTCCGATGACAATGTAGGGGAAATGAGCTTTGCTCAGCTTTTCGAGGAAAGCCTCAAGGTGGCGGAGGTGGGTGAAGTCGTGCCCGGCACCGTCATCGCCCTGGCCAACGATTTTATCGTGGTCGATATCGGCGACAAGTCGGAAAGTGAGATCCACTGCTCCGAGTTCAAAAACGAAAATGGCGAAATCGACGTCAAGGTGGGCGACATCTTTGACGTCTTCGTGGAGAAGCGCGAGGCCGAAGGCGGCCTGAAACTTTCCCGCGAAAAAGCCATCGGCATCAAGGTTTGGGAAGACATCGCCAAGATCCAGGAAGCGGACGGCACCATCTCGGGCCGCATCGACAACCGGGTCAAGGGTGGACTTTCCGTCGATATCGGCGTTCCCGCCTTCCTGCCCTACTCGCAGATCGATCTCCGTCCTGTCAAGGATCTGGACAGCCTCATCGGCCAGACCTTTGAGTTCAAGGTTCTTAAATATAACCGCAAGCGCAACAACGTGGTTATCTCCCGCCGCGCCATCCTCGAGGACGAGCGCAAGAAGCTGCGGGAAGATATGCAGTCCAACCTGGTCGAAGGCCAGGTGGTTACCGGCACCATCACCAATATCACCGATTACGGTGTGTTCATCGACCTGGGCGGCATGGACGGTCTTTGCCACATCACCGATCTTTCCTGGGGCCGTGTTTCCCATCCCTCCAAGCTGTTCAAGGTGGGCGAGGATATCCAGGTCAAGATCCTCAAGTACGACCGCGAGAACGACAAGGTTTCCCTTGGCGTCAAGCAGCTCAAGGAAGATCCTTGGGCCACCGTGCAGGAGCGCTACCCCATCGGCGCCAAGGCCATGGGTAAGGTGGTCTCCATCACCGATTACGGCGTCTTTGCCGAGTTGGAAGAAGGCGTTGAGGGTCTGATCCATGTTTCCGAGATGTCCTGGTCCAAGAAGACCCGGCATCCCTCCAAGATCGTCGGGGTCGGCGAGGCTGCCGAGGTGGTCATCCTCAACATCGACGTGGATGCCAAGCGCATCTCTCTCGGTATGAAGCAGTTGCAGCCCAATCCTTGGGATCTGGTCAGCGAGAATTATCCGGTTGGCTCCATCATCGAGGGCAAGATCAAGAACATCACCGACTTCGGCGTCTTCATCGGCATCGAGGAAGGCATCGACGGTCTGATCCATGTCTCCGACCTTTCCTGGACCGAGCGGATCAAGCATCCTTCCGAGAAGTACGCCAAGGGTGAAACCATCCAGGCCGTGGTGCTGAAAATCGACCGCGAGAACGAGCGGTTCTCCTTGGGCGTCAAGCAGTTGGAGCCGGATCCCTGGCAGGCAGCCATCGAGAAGTATCCGGTGGGCGCCACCGTGCAGGGCAAGATCACCAATGTGACCGAGTTCGGCATCTTCGTGGAAGTGGAAGAGGGCATCGAAGGTCTGATCCATGTTTCCGAGATCAGCAAGGACAAGGTTGCCACCCCGGTTGGTCTGTACAATGCCGGTGATTCCGTGGAAGCCAAGGTGATCAACGTTTCCGCCAAGGACCGGAAGATCGGCCTCTCCATCAAGGCGCTGACCGATGACTCCGGCGAAGGCAACTACGAGGAGTTCAAGCAGAAGCAGGCCAAGAGTGGCGGCCCGTCCACCATCGGCGACCTGTTGAAGGAAGAGATGGATAATAAGGCCCAGGAGTAACCAGGGCCGGAGTCGTTGTCCACCGTCGGCTTAAAAGAGCCGAGGCGAAAGAGCAAGAGTATGCAGGTTGTTTCGTTTCGGCTCTAACTTTTTATTCAGAGTTTGTCATGTCACAAGGGTTATTCCGCCACAGGCATCCGGTTCTCACGGGATTATTGATCCTGGGAGGTATCATGCTGTTCTTTTGGGGCGGAATAACCTTTTTTGTTACCAGCCTCACCGGCCCGTCCAAGTCCGAGCTCTTCCTGCAGGAGGGGCTCGGGGTCATTGATGTCAAGGGCGTTATCCTCGAATCCGAGGAGATTCTCGCGAATCTGGTGGCCTTTCGGGAGGAGCCCAAGATCAAGGGCATTGTGTTGCGGATCGACAGCCCCGGCGGGGCCGTGGGCGCTTCCCAGGAAATCTATGACGAGGTCCGGCGGACCAGCAAGGTCAAGCCGGTGGTCGCCTCCATGGGTTCGGTGGCAGCCTCGGGCGGCCTGTATGTTTCCCTGGGCGCAGGCAAGATTGTCGCCAACCCAGGCACCCTGACCGGCTCCATGGGGGTGATCCTCAAGTTTGCCAATCTGGAAGGGTTGTTTGACAAGATCGGCTACAAAAACGAGGTGGTTAAAAGCGGCAGGCTGAAGGATATCGGTTCTCCTTCCCGGCCCATGACCGAGGAAGAGAGGCAGATGCTCCAGGGCATGATCGATAACGTCCAGGAGCAGTTTGTCCAGGCCGTGTCGGAGAGCCGCTCCTTGCCGGTGGCCGAGGTGAGAAAAATCGCCGATGGGCGTATTTTCTCCGGGCAGCAGGCCAAGGAATACGGCTTGGTCGATCAGTTGGGCAATTTCAGCGATGCGGTCATGCTGGCCGCCGAGCTGGCCGGGATCAAGAGCGACAAGATGCCGGAACTCATCTATCCCCAGGAAGACGATTTTTCCTTCCTGCGCTTGATGACCGGTAAAAATAGTGAATCGCTGTTACAGCAGACAGGTTTATCTGGTCCCCTTCTGGCCTATGAATGGACAGGGACCTTGCGATAGGAGTGTATGAAACGATGTTGAAACGGGATTTGGTAAATGCGGTGGCCGAAGAGATGGGCGCGTATCTGAAAAAGGATGTGAGCCAGGCCGTTGATATCATGCTGGACACCATAGTGGAGGCCCTGGCCGAGGACCGGCGCGTCGAGATCCGCGGTTTTGGCAGTTTTTCCGTGCGTCAGCGCAAGGCGCGGACCACCAAGAACCCCAGGACCGGCAAGGTCATGAAGATCACCTCCCGCAAGAATCTGCACTTCACCATGAGCAAATCGCTGAAAGACGCTCTGATCCAGAACGGGAAGTAAGCGCGGGTAAGCGCTCACATGGCACCGCATCTGCTTCGCCGCTGCCCTGCTGTCATCGGCCTGCCCGCATACCAAATGTATAGCGAACAGGCCTCTTGGTCGGACACTTCTGCCGACAATTGACACGCGCATCTGCGGCACCCTGTGAGCGCTTAGTTCTGGGATCAAAAATGGCTGGTGTCGCCCTTGCCCTGCCGCAGCACCTCCGGGGTGTCGCCGATCAGGGACACCACCGATGACGGCTCCGGGTATACCGTGCCGCCGTCGATGATGATATCCACCTGGTTGCCGAATCGCTCCTCGATCTCGAAGGCCTCGCAGATGGGCGGATCATCCGGGTTCAGGATGGCGCTGGTGTTGAGCATCGGGTTCCCGAGCGCCTCGATGAGCGCCAGGCAGATACGGTTGTCCGGCACCCTGATCCCCACGGTTTTCTGCCGGCTGAGCATGATTTTGGGCACCAGCTTTGCCGCCTGCAGGATAAAGGTGTAGGGACCGGGCAGATCTTTTTTCATGATCCTGTAGCTCATGTTGGACACATGGCAATAGGTGCTGACGTTTTTGAGGCTTGAGCACATGAAGCTGAAAGGCTGGTGTATCGGCCTCTTTTTTATTTGATGGATCCGCTTGATCGCCTTCTGGTTGAACATGTCGCAGCCGATGCCGTAGACGGTGTCGGTGGGGTAGCAGATCACCGCTCCCTTGCGCAAAGCCTCCGCTGCCTGCTGGATCAGGCGGGGCTGGGGGTTGTCCGGATTGATGGCAAGTATCACGGGGCGATCCTTGTTGCTGGGATGTGGGTTGGCTCACGCTAACCCCTTATGAGTATTGGGATTCTTTCCCCATATTGTACGGCACCCCCCAACAAAAGGCAACAGCGAAGCGGTGACAGCGAAGCGGTGACAGCGAAACGGTATGAACATAGCCTGCGGCATTGATATCGGGACCAACAGCTTTCGTCTCCTGGTGGCGGAGGTGGAGGATGGGCGTCTGCGTCCTCTGGCCCACGATCTGGTCACGGTCCGGCTTGGCGAGGGGCTGACCACCACCGGCACGCTTTCCCCCCCGGCCTTGATGCGGGCCGAGGCGGCGCTCTCCCGGTTTGCGGCGCTGATGGCCCCCTACCCTGTTCGCCGCGTCCGGGCTTGCGCCACCCATGCCGTGCGAAAAGCCGCCAATCGAGAAGAGTTTCTCCAGCGGGGCAAGGCCTTGCTCGGGGTGCGGGTCGAGGTGCTTTCCGGCGAAGAGGAGGCCTGTCTTGCCATGCGGGGAACACTTTCCGCCCTGCCTGCCCAACAGCGGCGCTACCCTCTCTTGCTGGCGGATGTGGGCGGAGGCAGCTCCGAGATCATCCTCCAAGCCACGGCGGAGAGCGAGCCCCAGATGAGAAGCCTGCCCTTGGGCGCGGTCGGTTTGACCGAGGAATTCGCTGGCGATCTTCCTGCCATGCGCCAGAAGATCCGGGCGATTCTCGCCCCGGCTCTCCGCGTGATCCTCGGGGGCGAACAGCGCGGGCACGTTTCCCTGTTCATGGCTTCGGGCGGGACAGCGACAGCCCTGGCCGCCCTCGCCTTGGGATTGACGCGGTATGATGCCCAGCGGGTCCAGAATTACCAGTTGAGCCAGGGTGCGTTGCCCCGTCTGGTTGCCGGTCTGGCCGCTCTTTCGCCGGAGGAACGCAATGGTCTGCCCGGCCTGGAAGATGGGCGCGGGGAGATTATCCTGGCCGGAGCGCTGATCCTGCAGGAGTTGCAGCAGGAGTTGGCACAGCCAGTGCTTGTGAGCGATGCCGGGCTGCTGGAGGGTATTCTCCTGAGCGCAGCCTCCGGGGGCTGAGCCCGCAGGCAATGGTCCGGTGGCAGAAGCATTCCTCTGAAAACTCGCCATTGACCTCCGGATTGAAAGTTTTTTATAGTGAACACACCATGTTTTTTTGCCCCCTGTTTTCGGGCTGTTGCTGAGTATTCCAGGTCGCCTTGGCAAGCGAGGCGCATCACCTGTCATAATTTTTCTTGAGGGAGTCCGCTGATGTCACTCCAGACAATCGAACACGCCTATACCTTTGACGACCTGCTCCTGGTGCCTGCCGCATCGGAGGTACTGCCCAACGAGGTGAGCCTGGCCACGATGCTGACCAAGTCCATTACCCTGAATATCCCCCTGGTCAGCGCGGCCATGGACACGGTCACCGAGCACCGGGCCGCCATCACCATGGCCAGGGAAGGCGGAATCGGGATCATCCACAAGAACATGGGCGTGGATGAGCAGGTCCGCGAGGTGCGCAAGGTCAAGAAATCCGAGTCGGGCATGGTCATCGACCCGATCACGGTGAACGACGGCCAGACCGTGCGCGAGGTCAACGAGATCATGCGCACCTACCGGATCTCCGGGGTACCCGTCCTGCAGGGCACCAAGCTGGTGGGCATCGTCACCAACCGCGACCTGCGCTTTGTTTCCGACGAGGATCTGCTGGTCCGGGAGGTCATGACCAGCAAGAACCTGGTGACCGCCAAGGTCGGCATCACTTTGGAGCAATCCAAGGCGCTGCTCCACGAGCACCGGATCGAAAAACTTCTGGTGGTGGACGACGAGGGCAATCTCCAGGGTCTGATCACCATCAAGGATATTGAAAAGGTGCGCAAATACCCCAATGCCGCCAAGGACGACCTTGGCCGGCTGCGAGTGGGCGCGGCCATCGGCGTGAACTCCACCTTGGAGCATGTGGAAAAGTTGATCAGCGTGGGGGTGGATGTGGTGGTGCTCGATTCCGCCCACGGCCATTCCCGGAACATCCTCAATGCCCTGACCCGGATCAAGGACGCCTTTCCCGAGCTGCAGGTCATTGCCGGCAACGTGGCCACGGCGGAAGGGGCCGAGGCCCTGATCCGAGCCGGGGCCGACTGCGTCAAGGTCGGGGTTGGGCCGGGCTCCATCTGCACCACCCGCATCGTGGCCGGAGTCGGAGTGCCGCAGATGACCGCGATCCACAACTGCTCCAAGGCGGCGGAGAAATTCGGGGTGCCGGTGATCGCCGACGGCGGGATCAAATACTCCGGCGAGATCGCCAAGGCCATCGGCATCGGCGCCAGGGTGGTGATGATCGGCAGCCTCTTTGCCGGAACCGATGAATCCCCCGGCGAGACCTTTTTGTACCAGGGGCGAACCTACAAGGGCTACCGGGGCATGGGCTCGCTCGGCGCCATGAAGCAGGGCTCCAGCGACCGCTACTTCCAAGAAGGGGTGGAAAGCCAGGCCAAGTTCGTGCCCGAGGGCATCGAAGGCAAGGTGCCCTACCGGGGGCCGCTCTCCGATATGATTTATCAGCTCATGGGCGGTCTGCGGTCCGGCATGGGCTATCTGGGCGCGGCCACCATCGAGGAGCTGCGCCAGAAGGCGAAGTTTGTCAAGATCACCGCCGCGGGCCTCAAGGAAAGCCATGTCCACGACGTGATCATCACCAAAGAGGCCCCGAATTATCGGTTGGGCTGAACCTCCTGACCCTGCATAAAGGTAAAAAAATGGATATCCACGGCGAAAAGATACTGATTCTTGATTTCGGCTCCCAGTACACCCAGCTCATTGCCCGGCGGGTGCGGGAGGCCGGGGTGTATTGCGAACTGTATCCTTGGGACATGACTTCCGAGGAGATCCGGAATTTCAAACCCAACGGGATCATCCTCTCGGGCGGGCCGCAATCGGTGCATGAGGCCGAGACCCCCCGCGCCGCCGAGGCGGTGTTCACCCTTGGCGTGCCGGTGCTCGGCATCTGCTACGGCCAGCAGACCATGGCGGCCCAGTTGGGCGGCGAGGTGGAGCCTTCCGCTCACCGCGAATACGGCTATGCCCAGGTGCGGGCCCGCAACCACTCCAAGCTGCTGGCCGACATCGAGGACCACGCCAGCCCCGAAGGGTTTGGGCTGCTCGATGTCTGGATGAGCCACGGCGACCGGGTCAACAAGCTGCCCCAAGGCTTCGTGGCCATCTGCGAGACCGACAGCGCCCCCCTGGCCGGCATGGCCGACGAGTCCCGCCGCTTCTATGGTCTGCAGTTTCACCCGGAAGTGACCCACACCCGTCAGGGCAAACGGATCATCGAGCGTTTTGTCCACGACATCTGCGGCTGCGGCCGCCTCTGGACCCCGGACAACATCATCAACGATTCCCTTGCGCAGGTCCGCGCCAAGGTGGGCAGCGACGAGGTGCTGCTGGGGCTTTCCGGCGGCGTTGATTCCTCGGTGGTCGCCGCCCTGCTGCACCGCGCCATCGGCACCCAGCTCACCTGCGTCTTCGTGGACAACGGGCTTCTGCGGTTGGACGAAGGCGAACAGGTGATGGCCACCTTTGCCAAGCACATGGGGGTCAAGGTGATCCGGGTCAACGCTGAGGAGCGGTTTTTGAACAAGCTCACAGGCGTGGAAGACCCGGAGCAGAAACGCAAGATCATCGGCAACACCTTCATCGAGGTCTTCGAGGAGGAGGCGGCCAAGCTCAGCAACGTCAAGTGGCTGGCCCAGGGCACCATCTACCCGGACGTTATCGAGTCGGCCGGGGCAAAAACCGGCAAGGCCAAGGTGATCAAGAGCCATCACAACGTGGGAGGTCTGCCCGAGCATATGAAACTGGGGCTGGTGGAGCCGCTGCGCGAGCTGTTCAAGGACGAGGTGCGCGTCATCGGTGTGGAACTGGGGCTGCCATCGGAGATGGTCTACCGCCATCCCTTCCCAGGCCCTGGCCTCGGAGTGCGCATCCTGGGCGAGGTGCGCAAGGACTACGCCGACACCCTGCGTTTGGCCGACGACATCTTCATCGCGGAGCTGCGTAAGAACGAACTCTACGACAAGGTCTCCCAGGCCTTCACCGTCTTTCTGCCCGTGCGCTCGGTGGGCGTGGTGGGCGACAACCGCCAGTACGCGCATGTCATAGCCTTGCGCGCCGTGGAGACCGTGGATTTCATGACCGCCCGCTGGGCCCATCTGCCCTACGAATTCCTCGACCACGTCACCCGGCGCATCTGCAACGAGGTGCGCGGCGTCTCCCGGGTGGTCTACGATATCACCGGTAAGCCGCCGGGAACCATCGAATGGGAGTAACTGTCCAGCAGCACAGCATCTGCATTGTCATCGGTCGGCTCATGTGCAGCAGCCACTTCGCCGACCTCTTCCGCGCATCTGCGGCACGGCTGAACAGCTCCTTTAGCAGGGTCTGCCAAGCGAGATGGTCATGAGTGGGAATAGTCTCAGTTGCCGCTTTACCACGCCGTTTTTTTTGTGATACCATGGGGGCGGAATGATTTTTTGAGGGGCACCGGATTGTTGCCGACAAATCCTATGGGGAAAGGGGCTGCCGTGAAGGGTGGAGAGAAAAATATGCGGGATCTGGAGCTGGCCAACCGGCTTTTGGACAGTTTTTCCCGGATTGCCGGGGTGATCAATGCGCCCCGCCTTGATTACCCAAGGCGTCTGGGCCGGATTCTTGAGGTTATTCTGGAGTATCTGGGAGTGGAGCAAGGCTCCCTCATGGTGCTTGAGCGCAAGAAATATCTGGTGGTCCGGGCGGCAAGCCGCGCCGAGCTCATCGGGTACGAGCAGACCATTGCAGATGAACGTTCCGTGGCCTCCTGGGTCGCCAGGCACCAGGAGCCTCTGTTTATCAAGGATATTTGCAAAGACAAACGCTTTGGCGGGCAATGCCGCGGCAAATACCGGCGCAATTCCCTGCTCTCCATGCCGATCCTCCATAAGGGCAAGGTGTTGGGCGTCATCAATGTGACCGACAAGATCGGGGACAAGGATCTGCTCAAGGAGGACATCACCCGTCTTTTTGACTTCAGCAGCGTCATCCTCTCCCTGCTTGTCCAGGAAAACCTGCAGCAAGATCTCCGGAGGCAGCAGCGCATTCTCCGGGAGCGCAACAAGGAGCTGCGGCATCAGGAGACCTTGCGGGCCGACCTCTCCCGCATGCTGATCCATGACCTCAAGGGCCCGCTTTCCGAGGTGGTGGCCAATCTCGACATCCTCTCCTACACCGTTTCCGAGGAAAACCGCGAGTTTCTGGAGTCCGCCCAAATGGGGTGCGACCGGGCGGTGCGCATGGTCTCGAACCTGGTGAGCATCGGCAAGATTGAAGACGGCAAGCTCACGCCCATCAAGGAGGTGGTCGCGGTCCGTCCCATGCTGGCCGAATGCCTGTGCAGCATCAAGGGCATGGCCAGGATCAAGGATATTGAACTGATCCTTGAGGCAGACGAGGATTTGCCGCGGATTGCCCTGGACCGGATCCTCATCCTGCGGGTGTTGCAGAACCTGCTCACCAATGCCTTGGGGTATTGCTCGAGCAACACCACCATCCGTTTCGGCTGTCGGCTGGTCCCGGGGAAAAAGCAGCTTGAATTTTATGTGCAGGACCAAGGCCCTGGCATCCCCGCCGCCAAGCACCGCACCATTTTTGAGAAATACGCCAGAATCTCCGACAAGCAGGATGCCCTGGTCGGCACCGGCCTTGGCCTCTATTTCTGCCGTTTGGCCGTGGAGATTCACCGGGGCCGCATCGGAGTCGAGAGCGAACCGGGGAAAGGGTCTCGTTTTTATGTCAGGTTGCCCCTGTAACGGAGAGCTGACGGTTTTCAGCAAAGGGAAAGAAGTCGGATGAAGCTTAAAGCGCCAAAAGACATGGTTTTTCTTGTCGTGGACGACATCGACAACATGCGCCGTTCGGTCAAGGCCATGCTGAAGCTGGTCCATTTCGGCAAGGAGTTTTACGAGGCGGCCAATGGGAGGGATGCCTGGAAGCTTCTGCAGACCGAGAATATCGTCATCGATTTCATCATCTGTGATTACAACATGCCCTATATGTCGGGCACAGAACTGCTGGGGTTGATCCGTTCCACCAAAAAATGGCGCGACATCCCCTTTCTCATGGTCACCGCGGAAGCCAACATGGATATTGTCGCCGAAGCGGCGGAGCATGATGTTGATGCCTACATGACCAAGCCGTTTGTCACCGCGACCCTGGAGCAGAAGGTTATGGAGCTGTTGGGCCAGATCAACAACCCCTCGCCCTTCAACCAGTTGTTGCTCCAGGCGCGCACCCTTGATGAAAAGGGCGATCTTGACGGCGCCATTGCCAAGGCCACGGAGGCGGCCAAGATCAATGACCGCTCCTCCAAGCCCTACCGGGAGTTGGGGCGTCTCTTCGGGAAAAAGGGCGATCTGAAAAAAGCCCAGCTCTGCTTTGAAAAAGCGGTGGAGATCAACCGGCTCGATGTCAGTTCCTACCATGCCCTGGGCCAGATTTACTACCGTCAGGGCAAGATGGAAATGGCCATGGAAAATTTCAACCGGGCCATGGAGATCAGCCCCAGGCATGCGGACCGGGCCATGAATTTCGCCAAGCTGCTCATCAAGAAA
Source organism: Desulfobulbaceae bacterium UBA2273 (assembly GCA_002347095.1). GTDB lineage: Bacteria > Desulfobacterota > Desulfobulbia > Desulfobulbales > Desulfurivibrionaceae > Thiovibrio > Thiovibrio ferrireducens. Next base: position 35,792 of record DDWZ01000025.1, read on the forward strand.
AATCAGTTGCCCGAGGCGGAAAAGGTTCTGCGGTTGGTCCTGAAAACAAAGAGCAACGATATCGACTTCAAGGAGGATATTGCCGAGACCTGTATCGGCTGCGGCCTGGGGGATCTGGCGGTCAAATGCTATCGCGAGGTGCTCAAGGCGGACCCGGAGCGTATCTATCTGAATAAAAAAATCGGCATGGCCCTGTTTACCGCGGGCGATGCCAACGAAGCAGTCAAGGTGCTTGAAAAGGCGGCGGAGAAGACCTCCGACGACATCGAGTTGTTCCTGGTCCTGGGCAAGGCCTATTATGCCCTGAAGCAACTGGTTCGGGCCGACCAATGGGTCTCGAAGGTTCTCCGGATCGATCCCGGCCATAAGGAAGCCCGCTCCATCCTGGATAAATGTCTGTGAGCCAGGGTTGGGCGTTCTCCGACAAGAAACAGGCTGATTAATCCAATGGCAGCAGAATTCACCACTGTCCTCGCCCTTCAGGCTCTGAACTACCAGGGCCAGAATATCCTGGGAGAAAACTGGGCGGATTTTCTTTTGGATCTGCGCCAGTCTCTCGCCGTAAAAGGGACGGAAGATCCCGCCAGCACGGAATCCCTGCTCCTTTTCTCCTTCCCGCAGCCGGATGTCGCCTGTATCGCGCTTTTGGAAAATCTGGGCAGGCTGAAAAAGGTGTACGAGTGGAAGGAGAACTTCGGCCCTCTGCCCCTGCACATTGTCCTGCACCTTGAAAAAGAGGGCGAACCGCCCGGCCCGGTGCATGACCCGGCGGCGACCTTCTGGGATCTTCTCCACTACGAGCAGCCCTATGCCACCTCCTCCTTGAAACAGCAGTGGGCCGAGGGCCAGGCCGGGGAAAATTCGTTGTCCCACACCTTTGCCGAGGCTGGCAACAACTTATATCTGCTCTCCTTGTCCATTCCGGAAATTCCCCGGATCGAGATTTTTCCCCATCGCGCGCTTCCCCTTGCCGGCTCCTTTTCGCCCTGTTTCTACTGCGGGATGACCACCCACCGTCCGGCGGACTGCCCTGGAAAGATGCTGACCATGGCCACGCAGGGAATCTCCCTGGCCGGCTATCTGCCTCTTGAAAAGTTGAGCGAACTCTTTGGCAAGGCCATGTCCGCCCAAGAGAAGTTGGCCAATACCATGGCGGCCGGTCTCACCGTGTCCCAGGTCAGGCAGAGCCCCATTCTTCAGGTGTATCTGGCCTATTTTGACCTGAATCTGGTCTATCAGCCCCGGTTTTTGTGGAACATAGCCTTTAACAGCAGTTCCAAATGGGAGGAATTGACCAAGCCGGACATGGTTTCGGTGGACAGTCACAGCCTGCATCTGGGTCTTGATTGTCTGCGGGTGGGCCAGCACGCCCAGGCCGAGGATCTCTTTGTCGAGGAAAGCAGGCGGCCCAAGGGAAAGAATTTTTATGCCACAATCGGCCGCGCCTTTATCGCCCTGGAGCTCGAACGCGACAATGATCTGGAACATTTTCTGGAACATGCCGCGATCATGGCCAACTCGGACAAGGAAAAGATCTATATCGCCCTGTTGCAGTCCAGATACTATGCCCTTCGCAAGGACCACTGGAAGGCGGGTCATGCCCTGGACACTGTTTTCAGTGTGCGCCGTGATCTGTCCGAGGCTCTGTATCGCCAGGTTCAGCTCATGGTTCAGGGCGATATGTTGGAAAAAAGCCTCCGGCAGCTCCGAGCCCTGGTTGTCGATCGCAAAGAGCTGTTCATTGCCGCGCTCATGGATCCGCAACTGCTTGCTGTTGCCGGGCCGGTTGAGGATCTCCTTTCCGTTCGGCTGCAGGTCCAGCGGCAGGAGGCCGAAGAAAACCTGGTGAAGGCGCAGGAGGTGTGTCAGGATCTCCAGACCTGGTTTGCCGAGGAGGCAAGCCCGGCAACCCTGTTTGCCGATCTCTCCGACCTGGAAAAGCAGTTTGCCCAGGGAAGCTACTACGACCTGCTGGAAGTGGCGCATAAGGCACAGGCATTGTTGCGCGCCAGCTACCGCCTCCAGGAAAATACCCTTGACGCCTTGCAAGCCGATATTGCCGGAATGGCGGCCACCTGGGACTCCTTCCGGCGCTACTGGCAGGAGTATCCCTACCAATCTTTTTTCGTGAATTTCCAGGGAATACTCGAGGACGGCAGAAAAAAGCTCAATGAAATAGAAGGGTTGGCCAAGCAGAACATGCATGGCCAACTGTACCAGACTATTCAGGAAAGGCTGGTGCAGGTCCGGGAGAGTTGCGACGCTTTGAAGCCGCTTGCCGCGAGGATGGCCTGGGTACGAATTGTCTGTGACGGAGCAAAGCTCTTTGGCCGTAAATTGCTCATCACCGAGATGGCTTTGCTGGGGCTGGGGGCCTTGCTCTTTCCCCTTCTGGCCTTCTGGCTGGGTGGCGACTCCGGCGGGATGATCGAACTGCTCACAAATTCCTGGCTGCAGCGGCAGGCGCTGCTTATTGTCACCCTGTTTGTCGCGCCGCTTTTTGCCTTGGCGCAGACGCTCTGGGAGATGATGGACACCTAGCGGGAGGGCTTTTCAAGCCGATGTGTGCAGTGTGGTGCGCCCGAGAGGATTCGAACCTCTGACCTACGGCTTAGAAGGCCGGTGCTCTATCCGGCTGAGCTACGGGCGCCCATGTGCGACAGATATTAGAACGATCGGGCCAAGAAAGCAATACCGTTTTCACCCGGCATTGTGGGCCGCTGCCTACTCTTGCTTCTCCACCTCTTTCCAGACCGGCCCCTTGGCGGTGTCGACCACTTCGATGCCCTTTTTCGCCAATTCCTGGCGCACCCCGTCCGCCTTGTGCCAATCTTTTTGTTTCCTCGCCTCTTCCCGGTCGCGGATCAGCTTGTCGATCTCCGGGGCCAGGGGACATTCCTCAAGCCGCATGATTCCCAGCACGGAATTGATCCGGCGCAGGGCCTCCAGGATATAATCCTTCTGCTCGCGGTCAAGGAGCCCCTGGCTCAGGATCGGGTTGGTCTTTTTAATAAAATCGAACAGCGCGGCAAAGGCTTTGGAAACATTGAGATCATCGTCCAGGGCTTTGAAAAAGCGGTCCTCCATGTCGGAGAGATAGGCGGCGACCTCGGCGTGGGGCAGCCCCGGCGGCAGGCAGAGCAGCTTGCCGACAAAGCCGTCCAAGCGCCGCAGGTTCTTGCGGGCCGCGTCCAGGCTGCGGAAGGAGAAATTGATCGGCTTGCGGTAATGGGTCCGGATCAGGAAATAGCGCATCTCCCTGCCGGTGTAGCCCTTGTCCAGGACATCGCGCAAGGTGATGAGGTTCCGGTTGTCCGCGGACATCTTCTTGCCATCCACCAGCAGCAGTTCGCTGTGCAGCCAGAAATTGGCCAGGGGCTTGCCGGTGAGCGCCTCGGCGATGGCGTTTTCGTTCTCGTGGTGGGGGAAGAGCAGATCGCGGCCGCTGGTATGGATATCCATGGTTTCCCCGAGCAGGTCAAGGGTCATGGCCGCGCATTCGATATGCCAGCCGGGGCGCATGTTGCCCCACTCGGTCTGAAAAAAGATGCCGCTTTTCAGCTCGCTCAAGGTCGAACGCTTGAGCAGGGTGAAGTCAACCGGGTTTTCCTTTTCATAGTCGTCCAGATCAACGGTTTTCCCCACCTGGATCTTGCTCAGATCCACGCCGGACAGCCTGCCGTATTTAGCGAATTTGGAGATGTCAAAATAGATGGAGCCGTGTTTTTCGTAGGCATACCCCTTGTCCACCAGTTTTTGGGCCAGAGCGATCATGCCCGGGACATGCTCGGAGGCCCGAGGGTATCCGGCGGCTTCGAGCATCTCCAGCGCAGCCATGTCCTGTTTGAAGTCCTGGATATATCTGCCGGTGAATGCGGCGAGGCTCTCTTTATTGTTGCCCGCGCCCTGGATGGTGTTGTCGTCCAGGTCGGTGAAATTCATATAGAATTTCACCTGATACCCTTTCAGCACCAGCACTCGATGCACGAGATCGGCAACCATGAAGCGGCGGCAATGGGCCAGGTGGGCCAGTTCGTGGGCCGTGGGGCCGCAGGCGTAAAAAGTCACGGTATCCGGGACAATGGGCCGAAACACCTCTTTTTTCCGGGAGAGGGTATTGAAAAAACGCAGCTCCGCCTGCTGGGACTCCTCCGTTTCCTGCTTGGTGAAAAGCTCGGTGGACAGATACTTCTCGCCGCCATCGGGGAAGATGGCCACGAGCACGCCTTCCTTCAACTGGGCGGCGCGGGTCAGGGCCGCGGACATGGCGGCGCCGGAGCTCATGCCGGCGAAAATCCCCTCTTTGCGGGCCAGGAGACGAACGGAAGTGAACGCCTCCTCATCCGGGATGTTGATGATCTGGAAGGGGAGTTTTTTGTCAAAGATCCCTGGCGTGTAGGACTCCTTCATGTTCTTGAGCCCTTGCAATTTGTGGCCGAGAAAGGGCTCCACCGCGGTAATGCGCACCTCGGGATGGTGCTCGCTGAAATACCGGCACAGCCCCATGACCGTGCCGGAGGTGCCCAGGGTGGCGACGATATCCGTCACCCTGCCCCCGGTCTGCTCCCAGATCTCCGGGCCGGTTGTCTTGTAGTGGGTCAGCCAGTTGGCCGCATTGTTGAACTGGTCGGTGAGGAAATAGCGATCCGGATACTGGCGGGCCAGGGCATAGGCCTGCTCGATGGCCCCATCGGTGCCGCGTTTGCCGGGGGTGAGCAGGATCTCGGCGCCAAAGGCCTCCATGATCTTGCGCCGTTCGATGGATGCTGATTCCGGCATGATCAACTGGCATTTATAGCCCTTGACCGCGCAGACCATGGCCAGCCCGATGCCGGTGTTGCCGCTGGTCGCCTCCAGCACGATCTTATCCGGGGTCAGTTCGCCCTCGGCCTCGGCGGTTTCAATCATGTTCAGGGCCACCCGGTCCTTGACCGAGCCGCCGGGATTGAAGGCCTCAAGCTTGGCGTAGATCGCCACCTTCTTCAAGGGATTCAACCGTTTGATCGGCACCAGCGGGGTGTTGCCGATCTTGTCGAGGATGGAGTGTGTTGCCGGTTTTTTGGGGGTGTGTGATGGCGTCATGGCAGGGACTCGGTTGTGTGGGTCATCATCCCGAAAAACGGGAAAACAGCAGGGTCAATTTTCAACGATATCGGTAGAATACAACATAACCCCCGGGCAAACCACCCAAATTATCGGCCGCGACGCCCTGAGGTGCTGCCCGAAAGGCATAAAAAAAGGCAAGCCCCGGAAGGAGCTTGCCTTGAATCAACCATGCCGCAGGAAAAAACGGTTTTAGGCTTCCTTTTCCAGCTTGACGCTGATCGCCACCTTGTAGAGGATGGAGAGAATGAAGAAGCCCGTGGCCCAGATGGCGGCGGTGATGCCGAGTTCCTGGACGCTGGGAACATACTCGGTTACGTACTCAAGCGGGCTGGGGACAAAGCCGCCGAGAACCAAGCCGAGGCCCTTGTCGATCCAGAAGGCGATGAAGATGAGGAGGCAGGAAATCACCAGCAGCCCATCGGATTGCTTGGCCCTGGAAACAAAGATCAACGCGATGCCGGCCAGACCCATGATCACCGAGGCGCGCATGAAGGGAACCAGATTGTTGTATACCTGGTCGCCATGGCCAAGGCCCCAGAAGAGGTAGTCCAGGGTATGCATGTGGCCGGGGATCTGGCTGTAATAGGCAACAAAAAATTCACAGCCCAGGAAGAAAAAGTTGAGCATGGCGGCATAGCCGATGATGGTCACCAGCTTGTCCTGCGCCTCGCGGCCCACGTCGAATTTGGTGGTCTTTTTGAGGATCATGGCGATGACCATCAGCAGAGCCGGGCCGGCGGCAAAGGCGGAGGCCAGAAAACGCGGGGCGAGAATGGCGGTGAGCCAGAAATGTCGGCCCGGCAGACCGCAGTACAGAAAAGCGGTAACGGTGTGGATGCTGATCGCCCAGGGGATGGAGAGGTAGATAAAGGGCTTGATCCACTTGGGATATTTGATTCCCTTGTATTCGGACTGCAATACCACCCAGCCGCAGAGGATGTTGAGGAACAGATAGCCGTTCAAGACGATCATATCCCAGAACAGCATGGAGTTGGGGGTGGGATGAAGCAGAACGTTCAAGGCGCGCATGGGCTGGCCCAGGTCGGCGATAATGAACATCAGGCACATGGCGATGGCGGCAATGGCCATGAACTCGCCGAGGATGACGATGCGGCCGAAGGCCTTGTAGTTATGGATGTAATACGGCAGCACCAGCATCAGGCCGCCGGCTGCCACACCGACCAGAAAGGTGAACTGGGAGATGTACACCCCCCAGGTCACATCCCGGCTCATGCCGGTGATGCCAAGGCCGTAGTTGAATTGCTGGACATAGCAGAGACCGCCCACACCCATTATGGAGAGCAGGAAGAGCATCCATACCCAGTACCCCGTGCTTCCTTTAAATGCTTTTTCAATCATGATCTTTCACCTCAAATAATATAGAAGAGGGATGGATGTGTCCCTATTGCAGGATTCCGCTGGATGGTAAAGGAAGTCTTCAACACCTGGCTGATCTCGGAGTTGGGATCATTCATGTCGCCGAAGACAAGGGCCTTGGTTTGGGCTGCGACTTCAACACAGGCAGGAATCTGGCCGATGGCCAGCCGCTCGGTGCAGAAATTGCATTTTTCCACAACCCCGCGCATCCGGGTGGGGTATTTGGGGTTTTCCGCCTTGATAAAGGGCTGGCCATTGGCATCCTTGCCCCGGGGGTCGCGCCAGTTGAAGCTCCGGGCGCCATAGGGGCAGGCCGCCATGCAGAACCGGCAGCCGATGCAGCGGTGGTAGTCCATGCCGACGATGCCGTCCTTTTTCTTATAGGTGGCCTTGGTGGGGCAGGCCCGGACGCAGGGCGGGTTGTCGCAGTGGTTGCACAGGGTCAGGATGGGCATGTCCTTGAGCGCATCCGGCCGTTTGTATTGGCTCTCCGTCGGAAAGGTGTGCTCGTAGGATTCGATCCAGATCCACTTGATCTCATCCTTCCTGTTCCCGAAATCCGGCACATTGTGGATGGTGTGGCAGGCAGAGACGCATTGTTCCGCCAGTCCGGGATTTTCGGTGAATTTCTTGACATCAATGACCATGCCATAGCGCTTGCCGGTTGGGGCCGCGGCCCCATGCCCGCCTGCGGCGGCTTGCCCGGCGGAGGCGATGGCCTCGCCTTTGAGCAGGGTATTAAAAGCCGAGGGTGCGGCAATGCCGGCAATGGCGGTGAGCCCGGCAATTTTCAAAAAATCTCTTCTTTTGCTGTCCATGTTACATCGCCTCCTTCGGCTGGAGATGACAATCCCAACAATACGGTTTCACGGAGGTATAGTTGTGGCACGCGTCACAGAACTTCTTCTTGTCGCTGTGACATTTCATGCAGCCATTCTGCAGGCTCCGTACATATTCGGTGCCGTTGGGGGTTTTCCCGGTGCGGGCGCCGCCTTCACGCAGGATGTCATCGCGCCACTGGTTGAGCAGCACCATGTGCGAGGTGCGCATCTCCTGAGTCGGCGCAACACACTCCGTGTAGTCCTTTGGTTTTTCAGGCTTGGGCATTTTGCTCGCTTCCCCGGATTTATACCAGATCGGGGATGTCATGAGGCCCAAGAACAGTATCAACGCAGGTATGATTCTTCCTTTCCCGTACATGGCTATCAGCCCTCCATTCCTGCAAGTGGCTCAAAACGGAGACCCGTTTCACGCTCTTTTTCTCCCTCCATGACCAGGGCGTTGCCGACCAGTTCGGACACGCCGCAGACCTCCACATCGGGATTCCAGTAGTTGTTCAGGCTCGTCAAGGTGGCGCGGTCGATGGCGCAGACACAGGAGAGCATATTGACCTCATGCTTCTCGCGCACATATTTGACCGCGTTGGCCCTCGGCAACCCTGCCCGCATTCTCAGCTCCATGATCTCATCGGTGTTCAAACCGGTGCCGCTGCCGCAGCAGAAGGTTGATTCACGGATGGTGTTTTCCGGCATCTCATGGAAATTATTGCACACATTCTTCAAGACATACCGCGGCTCCTCGAGCAAGCCCATGGCGCGAGCCGGGTTGCAGGAGTCATGGTAGGTTGCGATCCGGTGATCATTGCGCTTCGGGTCAAGCTTCAGCTTGCCGTGCTTGATCAGGTCGGCGGTGAACTCGCTGATATGGACCATCTTGGTGGAGGCCGCGTTGTCGAAGCGGGTTCCGGTGATCGGCGAGGTGGGCACTTGCAGGAAGTCGGCCGGGCCGTTCATGGTGTCCATGTACTGATGGAGCACCCGCCACATGTGGCCGCATTCGCCGCCGAGGATCCACTTGACTCCCAGACGCTTGGCTTCGGCGTACATCTTGCCGTTGAGCTTCTTCATCATTTCGTTGTTGGTGAAGAGGCCGAAGTTGCCGCCCTCCGAAGCATAGGTGGACCAGGTGTAGTCCAGGCCGATGTGGTGGAAGAGCAGCAGGTAGCCCATGGCCGTGTAGATGCCGGGCTCGGCGAAGACATCCGCGGACGGGGTGATGAACAGCACTTCGGCGCCCTTGCGGTTGAAGGTCGGCTCGACGCGGATACCGGTGATTTCCTCGATATCGTCGCAGAGATACACGATGTTGTCTTTAAAGGTGTGGGGCTGGAGCCCCATGTGGTTGCCGGTGCGGTTGGAGTTGGCTGCCGGCTCCATGATCCAGTTGATATTCACGCCCACCAGATGCAGCAGTTCGCGGCCGAGCATGGTTATTTCGGCGGTATCGATACCGTAGGGGCAGAACACCGAGCAACGGCGGCACTCGGTGCATTGGTAGTAGTACATGAACCATTCCTTCAGCACCCCGAAGGTCATGGGCCGGCCACCGGCCATTTTGCCCAGGATCTTGCCGCCCAGGGTGAAGTCGTTGCGGTATACGGAACGCAGAAGCTCGGCCCGGAGAACCGGCATGTTCTTGGGATCGCCGGTGCCCAGGAAGAAGTGGCACTTATCCGCGCAGGCGCCGCAACGGACACAGCAATCCATGAAGATTTTCAAGGAACGGAATTTATCGAGACGCTCCTTCAGGCCATTGAGAATGATCTTTTCCCAGCCCTCGGGCAGGTTCCAGTCGTCGCTCTCAGGATCCCAGTCGCGCGGTTGACCAAACAGCCCAGGATGGCTGGGGAAGGTCTTTTGCGTGTGGTATTCAATGATTTCCTTTTTTGCGGGGTAGGCATAGTTCCCAGGTTTGAATGTGGCCGGGACATCCCACCAATCATTTTTCGGAACAGCCCCTGTCATGAGGGATGGACCCTTCGCAACGCTTACACCGAGTTTGTCTGCTTTTATGATCGCCATTGTTCTTATTCCTTCTCAACGGGTATTCCGCCTTCCTTCATGAACTCCCTGAACTCGTCCTCGTATCCAGCGTAGGAGTGCGGCTTGATGTTGGGGTCATTCCACGGATTGATGTGCCGGACCATCCGGCTGTTGTTGATCATGTTCCGGGTGGGGCTCATGAAGACACCGGCCATGTGCATCAGCTTGCTGAAGGGAAAGTAGATCAGCAGGGCGCAGACCAGGAAGACATGGATGAAAAAGATCGGGCTGATCTGCCCGGCGGCAATGGCCGGAGCAAAGGTGGTCAGGCCGTGGGTCAACTGTTTGATCGCCACCACATCGGCCCGAAAGACATAGCGCATCAGGATGCCGGTGACGGCGATGCCGAAGATCAGGAACAGGGGGAAGTAATCGGCGGGCAGCGAGATGTAGCGGATGTTGGAAAGCATCACCCTGCGGAGGAACAAAAAGGCGATGGCGCCGAGGAAGATGGCGTCGGTCTGGTAGAATACCGGGGCGCCGATCTGCAAAAAGCCGTCGCCGAACTCAAGGGCGGCGACAAAGCCGGGGACCGGGTCTATAAACAGCCGCATATGGCGGAGCACGATGACCAGGAAACAGTAGTGGAACAGCAGGGCGAACAGCCAGAGAAACTTGCTGGAGCCGTAGACCAGCTTGGGGCCCTCATGCATCTCCGCCTTGGTGTTGCGGAACAGGGAGCGGAACAGAAAGACCTCCAGGATCATTCTGGCGATGACTCCGAGTTTGGTGGAGGGGCAGTCGATCTTGTTCTGCTTGATCCAGGGCAGGGAGTTGGCCTGGCCACAGGTGGTCGGAATCCGGAAGGGAACGGGAGATTTGGCCCATTGCATTACGCGATAGGCAAACCCTCCCAAGAAGAGGGCAAAGGCGAGATAGGGCAAGACGATCCCCATCAAAGCCTGCCCACCCGGCACCTGGGCGGCCACCAGGCCAACCGCGATAAGCGCCAACACTGCGATGAATGGATTCAGGATTCTCATGTACTGTTACCTCGCATCATGTTTAGGAGCCGTTACGGAATAACCCGGGTTGTTAACCTGCTGTTTTAGGCTATTCCGTTACGGCTCTTTATGCCGGCCTTGCCAGGAAAGCGGCAAGGCAGTTTGTGTTACAACGCTTACACGTTAATGGTTTTCAGCTCCGCCTTGGGGGCCATTTCGTCCATCAGCTTCGAAGGGCAACCGGAGTCCGTGGTGATGTGATTTCCACTTTTAATCTCCGCGATCCGGGTTTGATAGAGCCTTTCCCGGCTGGCGACATACAGGTCGAACATGGTGTAGGCCAGGATGTCGGCCTTTTCTTCAAAGGCATGCCAGCCTTCAAGGTCGGCGACATTGTCCTTCCTGCAGAAATCCTTTACGACCCTCTTCAAGATGTATGCCATGGAAACCGCTTCGGAAGGATTAAATGTCTGCACCGCCCGGATCCGGACCATCTGATCAAGGCAGGCGACGATCCCTTCCGGCTCGTTTTTTTCGAAGAGCAGGGCATACACCGCCCACAGGCTGCTCTTCACCGCATACCCCACCGGGTTGGCAAACTGGTCCTTCTCTTTTTTAAAGAACCGGGAACCATCCTCCGGGTAGGTGGTCAGAACCTGATCGACCCAACTGTCCAGAATCTCGCCTTTTCGGTCGACAAGCAGCTCTGCAAGCAACATCCTTCACCTCGCGATTTCCCTATTTTGTAGGGGGAAACACCTACATCCTGAATGACCATTCAGAATATGAAAGGCATTGGTAGCATGTTTCAATCCAGATTTCAACAAGAAAAACATCAGGAGAATTGGAGAAGAATATAAGGAGAATTGGGCGGATTACGAGATGGTGTCGAGGAGAATACCGGCTTCCTGCTGGAGATTTTTCAGGAGCATTGGCAGGTCGTTTAAGTCGATGACCACGTCGCCGATAATGGCGCATTGCTCATTACCGGTGCAGTCATAGACATCAAGGGAATAGCCGTTTTGGTTCTTGATGAGCACGAGATGGATGAGGATGTTCTGGTTTTCAAGATGGGTGTTGACCTGTTGCACCAGATGCCGCACCGAGGCTTCCTCGGGCGTGGGCGAAACGGTACTCTGGCCGCGGCGGTCTTCGTGGTTGCGCTGCCAGTCCCGGGTGAAGGCGCCGATCCGCGCCACAGCGGAAAGGTTGTCGATGGGTTCGACCTTTTTTTTCCTGCGATACGGATCGATCCGTATCGGTCGTGGGAATTTGATCTCTTCGGAAATAACCATTGTTTCCCCCTGCGGTGGTTGTTTCCTTGTTGTGCGGTATTGCTTCTCGGTGTTGTTTCGTTACACTACCCATCGACATTTTCGTCTGGTCCCTTAAATTTCTCTTTCCGTTCCTTCCGTGGCAAAGAAAATTTCCGTCCCGCCCTCCCCCGCCCGGACGCAATATTTTTCCGACAGGGTGTCGATCTGGTCATCGGTGCGCACCGGATCGTGGTGGAACAGGGCCAGGGCTTTTACCCCGGCGCGCGTGGCCGCGGCAACGGCATGTTCGAATGAGGAGTGGCCCCAGCCAACGAATTTGGCCAGATATTCCTCCTGGGTGTACTGGGTATCGTGCACCAGGAGGTCCACTCCGGAAAAAAACTGCTCTAAAATCCCATTCTGTTCCTGGGCCACCATTTCGCCCTCGGCGGCCATGCCTTCGTCATAGGAAGGGTCTTCGGGATCCGTGCAGAAAACATTGCGGAACGGTTCGGTGTCATAGGCCGTGCAAAAGGTCTTCCCCTGGTAGGCAAAGCGGTAGCCCAGGCAGAGGAGGGGGTGGTTGAGGTATTTCGCGGTCACGGTAATGCCGTCGCCCAGATCGAGCTTTCCTTCCTTGAGATCGATATACTCGATCTGGGCGGCAAGTTCGGCCTGGCGAACCGGGAAATACCGGTAGGTGAGCTGGCCGCCCACGATCTTTTCCAGGGTGTCGCCCTCAAAGCTGACCGGGCCGTGGACCCTGAGGGTGCTGCCCGGCACATAGATGGGGGTGAAGAAGGGAAACCCCATGATGTGATCCCAGTGGGTGTGGGTCAGAAAGATATCCGTATTGATCGGGCCATTCTTGAAATCGTTGGCCATCATGAAATTGCCCAGCTCCCGGATGCCGGAACCGGCGTCGATGATGATGAGCCGGTTGATTTCCGGAAAGCGCAGTTCGATGCAGGCGGTGTTTCCGCCATACTTCATGGTTTTGGGCCCGGGACAGGGGATGGAGCCCCGGACCCCCCAGAATTTGATCTTCATGCTCATGCTGCCTCCCTGGCGATCTGGAGAAAAACCTGGGCCTTTTCGATTTCCTGTTCCACAACCGTGTGCAGGCTTGAAAGGTCATGCCATTTCAGGCCGACCTGGAGGAGCAGCTCGTCGACCCTGGAGGTGTCCGGGAAACGGTCCCCGGCTGAGCCGACGTCAAAGAGATTGGCGTAGGTATTGGCAAGGGCCACCACGTTGATCAACTGGCGGTTGTTTGGGGAGGCATTTTCCGGGGTGTGGTGGAAGCGGAGCAGTTCGGTGAGTGCCTGACTGAGCTGCCATTTGTCGGCGATCATCTTCCCTGCGTGGCCATGATCAAACCCCAGCATTATCTCCTCGGCCTTGGGCAAGGAGCCCTGTTCGATGGTGGACAACTCCAGGGCCTGGCGGTATTCCTCGGCAAAACAGTTGTTCAGCGGAATTTTCCCCAGATCGTGGAGGAGCCCTGCAACAAAGAATTCTTCCTGCATCATGCCGGGGATTCCCTTGAGTCCGGCCAGGGCCTTGGCCAGCACCCCGACGCAGAGGGAGTGGGTCCAGAAGGCATCCATGGACAGCGAGCGAAACGAGTCTTGCCGGCCCATGCTGCCCAGCACCGCGGTGCTCAAGGCCAGGTTTTTCACGGTGTTGATCCCGAGCATGATGATCGCCCGGGTGAGGGAACTGATCTGATTGGGCAGCGAATAATAGGCCGAGTTGATGAGCTTGAGCACCTGTCCGGTCAAGACCGGGTCCAGGGCGATGACCCGGTTCAAATCGTTGGCCGAGGTGCTGGGGCGATTGCACACCTCCAGAACCTTGGTCACCGTGGTGGAGAGGCTCGGCATCCGCTCGATATATTTCTGGATCAGCGCGAAGCGCTGTTCATTGGTCAGGGGAACCCCGGGCATCGGCGGACCTATTCTCGTCGTTTGGGAGCCGTCATAAAACAACCATCGCTGTGTGTACTGCTGCCGTCGGGTTCGTCGGGATGGAAATATTTTTTGCTATAACGGCCTAGTCCATAGTAGCTGAGGCTGACCCTGTGGTCAAGGAGGGGTTGCTCAACAGCCGTGCTTTATCAGAAAATCGCGGACCATCTCGTTCATGATCTCCAGCCTGGATCTGTCGGTTTCATGGACAATGATCCAGGTGCAGCGTTGAAAGGCGCGGAAAAGGTCGCGGTCCACCTGGAGGGTGAGGATTTCGGTTTCCCCGCCGTTGTCGGCGGCCGGGTGCGGGGAGGCGGTGTCCTGGGTCATGCTTGGCATTCTTCCCGTCGGTTAAAGGCCACGGCCTCGGCATAGGTGATGCCGTGGCCGCCGAAGATGTCCAGCGCGCTGCCGATGGTGGCGTCCAGGCGATTCAGCCCCAGCTCCTTGACCCGGTAGAGATCGGCAAGATTCTTCACCCCGCCGGCATAGGTGGTGGGGATGGGGCTGAAGCGGCCGAGCAGCGCGGTGAGTTCTTCTTCGATGCCTCCGCATTTGCCCTCCACGTCAACGGCGTGGATCAGGAATTCAGCGCAGTGGCTGGCGAAATACGCAAGGGATTGTTCGGAAACCGTTACCCGGGTGAACTTCTGCCAGCGGTCGGTAACGATATAGTAGGCGTCCCCTTTTTTCCGGCAGCTCAGGTCAAGGACCAGCCGGTCCTTGCCCACCCTCCGGACCAGTTCGGCAAGGCGGTCCTCATGCACCACCCCGTCCTTGAACACCGCCGAGGTGACAATCACCGCGCTGGCCCCCTGATCCAGCCAATACGCGGCGTTGTCCGCCGTGATTCCGCCGCCCACCTGCAATCCTTGGGGAAAGGCTTGCAGGGCCTCGGCCGCGGCCGTTTCGTTGCCTTGCCCCAGCATGATCACATGGCCGCCGAACAGCTCGTCGTGCTTGTACATGGCGGCATAGTGGGAGGCGGGCAGGTCCGAGGCGAAGTTGGTGGTCAGGCTCCCCTGCTCGCCGTCGGAGAGCGTGGAGCCGACAATCTGTTTTACCCTGCCATGGTGGAGGTCGATGCACGGTCTGAATTTCATGGGCTAATCGTCTGTCCTTGAAAAAGAGGCTATTTTTCTGGCAAGAGTAGCCTTTTCTCCGGCAAAAGGTCAAGAGAGATGAACTCGCCAAAAGCGAGAAAAGGGTGCTGGTTCGTACTGTCAGGTAGGCGAGCCTGCGCGGATCTGCGATTTCAACAATAAAAAAGGTGGACAGCTTGCGCCGTCCACCTTGTGTTGCATCGTTTTTTTTTACCGCAAAAGCTTATTTGCAGTTTTCCCTGATCATGAAGCTTTTGGTGTCAAGCTTGAGGAGCTTGCCGCATTTGCTGACCGCTGCCGATCCCTTGAGGATCTTCAGGTCGATGCAGTCGCTTTGCGATACCGGCTGAAGCAGGACAATGGTATTGAAAAGATCTTCCAGCCCTTTGCAGGGGGAAGGAATCCCGGTTGCGCACTGGCAATCGGCCTCCTCGTCGCACACGGCGGAAAACCAGATCTGCAGGTTCATGGCCGAGGCCATATCCCGCATTCCTTCCAGCACCGCGCGGTCGGTTTTGGCAAAATCAAAGCCGTCAACCACCATGCAGCTCGGCTTGATGACGTTCTGCTGCATCAGGTCGTGCAGCCGCTCTTCCAACTTGGCCCGGCTGAACTTGGACTCGTTGAAGGTGATGATCATGCGGTTATGCATGATCGAATCATGGATTTCCCCAGCGTTCTCAAGCTTGCAGAACTCGGCGATATCCTTGAACATGTCGTCGTACCAGAGCTTGGTCTTGTCCAAGCTCTGGCCAACGCTGACGTGGACCACCTGCTTGTCGTTCAACAGGGAGTCCAGGGCGATCTGCACCAGCAGCGCGGTTTTGCCCACGCCGGCCCGCGCCATGACCAACCCCATCCTGCTGGATTCCTTGGCGTCGCTTTCACCCTTCAGGTGGCGGATGGGATTCTTTTCAATCAGCTCTTGTTTCAGCATGGCGGTATCCTATTTTTTGTAATTATTCAGCTTGACGCCGACATTGAACAAAATCCAGAAAGTAACTGTTCAGCAGTGGTGCAGATGCGCGAAAGAGGTCGATTCGCTATACTCCAGTATGCGAACCGACCGATGACAAAGCAGATGCGGTGCTGCTGGGCAGTTACTATTTTTTGTCTTTTTTCTGGGCCTTGGCGATCAACTCTTCGGCAACGCTCTTGGGCACCGGACGGTAGGTGGCAAATTCCATGGTAAACTCCGCTTTGCCCTGGGTCAAGGAGCGAAGATCGGTTGAGTAGCCGAACATCTCGGAAAGCGGCACCTCGGCCTCGATGACCGTATAGGCGTCTTCTTCGTTGGTGCCGATGATCATGCCGCGCCGCTGGTTCAGGCTGCCCATGATCGAGCCCTGGAACTCGGTGGGGCCCTCGACCGCGACCTTCATGATCGGTTCCATGATCACCGGCTTGGCCTTGGCGTATGCCTCCTTGAAGCCGCCCATGGCAGCAAGCTGGAAGGCGATATCCGAGGAGTCCACGGCATGGGAGGCGCCGTCGTTGATGGCGCAACGCACGCCGGTAACATGGGCGCCCACGAGCGAGCCCTTTTCCAGACATTTTTGGAAGCCCTTGTCGCAGGAGGGGATGTATTCCCGGGGCACTGAGCCGCCGACGATCTGGTCGACAAACTCGTATTCACCCTCTTCCAGGGGCTCGATGTAGCCGGCAACGCGGCCGAACTGACCGGAGCCGCCGGTCTGCTTCTTGTGGGTGTAGTTGAAGTCGGCCCGCTGGGTGATGGTCTCGCGGTAGGCGACCTGGGGTGCGC
Source organism: Desulfobulbaceae bacterium UBA2273 (assembly GCA_002347095.1). Taxonomy (GTDB): domain Bacteria; phylum Desulfobacterota; class Desulfobulbia; order Desulfobulbales; family Desulfurivibrionaceae; genus Thiovibrio; species Thiovibrio ferrireducens. The sequence goes on from DDWZ01000025.1 coordinate 52,195, forward strand.
CCACGGTTACCTCGGCCTTGTATTCGCGCTTCATCCGCTCGACGTAGACGTCGAGATGCAGCTCGCCCATGCCGGAGATGATGGTTTCCATGGTCTCGGCATCCACATAGGTCTTGAAGGTGGGGTCTTCCTTGGTGAAGCGGTTCAGGGCCTTGGACATGTTGTCCTGGGCCTTGTTGTCGATCGGGGTGATGGACAGGGAGATAACCGGCTCCGGCACATGCATGGAGCTCATGGAGAAGTTGTAGTCGCCGCGGGTAAAGGTGTCGCCGGAGGCGCAGTCGATGCCGAACAGGGCCACGATGTCGCCGGAGCCGGACTCCTCGATCTCCTCCATCTCGTCGGAATGCATCCGCACCAGACGGCCGACCTTGGCCTTCTTGCCGGTGCGGACATTGACGATGGAGTCGCCCTTCTTCAGGGTGCCCTGGTAGGTGCGCACGTAGGTGAGCTGTCCGTAGCGGCCGTCCTCAAGTTTGAAGGCCAGGGCCAGCAGGGGGTCGGTCGGCAGGTTGGAGACCTTGACCTCGGCCTCGTCGTGATCCAGATCCAGGGCGAAGTTGTCAACATCGGTGGGACACGGCAGGTAGTCGTTGACCGCGTCGAGCAGGAGCTGCACGCCTTTGTTCTTGTAGGCGGAGCCCATCATGACCGGGCTAAATTCCAGGGACAGGGTGCCCTTGCGGATCGCAGCCATGATCATCTCCTCGGTGGGGGTGCCTTCGAGCACGGCCTCCATCAATTCGTCGGAGAACATGGAAACCGCGTCCAGCAGCTCTTCCCGCTTGGCGTCGCATTCATCCTTGTACTGGGCGGGAATCTCTTCCACCCGGATCTTGTCGCCGTTTTCGCCGTCGAAATACACGGCCTTCATCTTGACCAGATCGATGAGCCCTTGCATGTCGCCCTCAAGGCCCATGGGCACCTGGATGGGCACCGCGTTGAGGCCCAGCTTCTCGCGGAGTTGCTTGATGACCTTGTCCGGGTTGGCGCCGGTGCGGTCGCATTTGTTGATGAAGGCGACGCGGGGAACCCGGTAGCGGGTCATCTGCCGGTTGACCGTGATGCTTTGTGACTGTACGCCGCCCACGGAGCAGAGGATCAGCACCGCGCCGTCGAGTACGCGCAGGGCCCGTTCAACCTCGATGGTGAAATCCACATGGCCGGGGGTGTCGATGATGTTGATGGAATGGTCCTTCCAGTCGCAGTAGGTGGCGGCGGAACAGATGGTGATGCCCCGTTCCCGCTCCAGCTCCATGGAGTCCATCTTGGCGCCGACGCCGTCCTTGCCGCGCACTTCATGGATGGCATGAATACGCTGGGTATAAAAAAGGATGCGCTCGGTCAGGGTGGTTTTGCCTGAGTCGATATGGGCGCTGATTCCAATATTGCGGACTTTCGAAAGGTCTTTCATGGTAAGTCTTCCACTCCATTTATGCAGTTGCGCGGTTACGCCTGGCGCCGGTCAAGGCACCATACCTTGGGAAACCGGCATTAAAAAAAACGGCCCGTTTCGCGTTTCGAGGGCCGAATGAACAGTCTTTTTCAGAACAGGCACTTTTACCCCCAAGCCCGGTTGCTGTCAAGGGAAAAATTCGGCGCATTCGCACGCAGTTACTTCCGGCGACACGTGGCGAACGTCTCGGCGATCATGACTTTTCCTCACGTTAATGCACAATAGTCTTGACCATTCTGCAAATTCGTGCACAATAGTCTGCATGGAACGCTCTCAACTCTCCCTGATTGAAAAAGACCTGCGCCAGAAATTGGTTTTTCTCACCGGCCCCCGGCAGGTTGGTAAAACCCACCTCGCCCTTGACCTGCTCAAGAAATCCGCCAACGGGGTCTACCTCAATTACGATAACCTGGAAGACCGGGCCATCATCCACAGGTCTGCCTGGCTGCCCGCCACCGAACTCCTGGTTCTGGATGAACTGCACAAGATGGCAGGGTGGAAAAATTATCTCAAGGGAGTTTTCGACACCAAACCCGCCCAGCTTCGGATTCTCGTGACCGGCAGCGCCCGACTGGACACCTTCCGAAGCAGCGGCGACTCCCTTGCGGGCCGTTATTTCCGGCACCGGCTCAACCCCTTGTCCGTGGTTGAGGTTGCCCAAGCCTCGGAAAGCACCCTTGACGCGCTTATGACCCGTGGCGGATTCCCAGAGCCGTTTCTGGCGGAAACCGATCAGGATGCCGACCGCTGGCGCATGCAGTATGTCGATGGTCTTGTCCGCACCGATATCCTTGACTTCGAGCGCATCCACGACCTCAAGGCCGTGCAGCTCACCATGGAGCTCCTGCGTCGTCGGGTCGGCTCGCCGATTTCCATCACCTCGCTGGCCCAAGATGTTGCCTGCTCTCCCAACACCATCAAGAAGTACCTGGATATATTCGAAGCGCTTTTTATCGTTTTCCGGGTGACGCCTTATCACCACAATATTGCCCGTTCGCTCCTGAAGGAGCCGAAGCTTTATTTCTACGACACCGGCATGGTCAAGGGCGACGATGGCCTGCGTTTTGAAAACATGATGGCGGTGAGCCTGCTGAAGCACGTCAACGCCATTGAGGATTACGAGGGGAAGCGGGCAGCGCTCCATTATCTGCGAACCAAGGAAAAGAAAGAGGTGGATTTTGCCTTGGCGCTGGAGGACCAGCCAACTTTCATCATCGAGGCAAAGCTCAGCGAAAGTGACCTGGCCCCATCGCTTCGCTATTTCCATGAAAAATACGGCTTCCCGGCGGTGCAGGTGGTGCGCCACCTTCGCCAGGAACGTATGGCTGGCGATATCCCCATCCGGAGGGCGTTGAATTTTCTGCGGGAGCTAAAGATGTAGGGGGCATGGAGGTCAGCGCCAACATGGCAATTCATGAGAGGAAGGGCAGGGAGATATGGACTTATCTCCCTGCCCTTTTCTTTCTGCCGTTATTCCGGAGAAAGCCGACATTTTAAGCCATTGATGACTCCTGGACCCTGGCTTTCGCCGGGGTGACGACATTTTGCAAGAAGCTCCTAATTTTATGTAAATTTCAACCACGATTTTAAATCTGCATGAAATGGAGAGCCTGTTTGTTTTACAACACTGTTGTGTTGGGTGGTACGCAGCTACTTGCGGCGGCAAGGGGGAATTTGGGGGCGATGGGCGAAAGGGAGAGAACGCAAGTCTGCCCGGGAGAAAACGCCATCGCTTAAGAAGGCCTCTGGCCCAGATATCGCGTGCGTCTTATCGGCTGGATTGATCTGGTGATTTAGCCAGGGGAATCTGGTCAAATCACCAGATTCCCCTCTTCCCCCTCCGCGCCGTGTTGCGCATCGTCCTGTTTATGCGTCCATTTTTTTCTGACACACCATGGCATTAATCTTGCTATTGCTCCGGCCAATAAATAGTGA
>DDWZ01000022.1 GCA_002347095.1 Desulfobulbaceae bacterium UBA2273
ATGAGTTTTTCAACAGCCTGCTAGAGTGACTGCATTGCAAGTCGCTCGTTCGAGCAGCCCTTGAGCTGGTTTAGGACGGTTTTCTTGGAATAGAACAGCGGATATTGATGCTGGGGTCAAGGCGAGACGCGTCGCCACTGCCGTTGATCGCGGATCGAATCCTGCCCCGGCAACGAGAAGCACGTGTCGATCAGGGCTGGAAAAATAGTCGACAATGAATTTGTCCACTTCTTGGCCACGATGGGCAATACACGGATCCCATCGACGGGCATGCATCATTTCCTAGACCTCCTCCAACAATCGAACCAAGTCGATGGGGCGGCGCTCCAAAAATCCGCCGCGTTTCAGGGTCAATCCGTGGTGGAGTAAGAGGATGCCACCAAGTTCGATGAGGCACCAGAGCCGCTTCTTCGTACCATAGTTGGGTGCGAGCATGAACGCATTGTAGGCAACGCCAAACTGCAACACCCGGGCGAGCTCAGGATAGTTCTTGGGAATAGCATCAAAATCATCCTGCAGGATGCCGAACGCCGTCGCCCCACCGCCGAGCGAAGCATTACCCTCAAGGCTTTTGTTTAGGCACTCTTTCGCGATGCCACTTGCGAGACGACGCACTAACTGATGATGAGGGAAGTCCCATTCGCGTACCATTGACGTCGCTTGGTCTCGTAATAATTTATGCTGGACTCCGCTTCCCAACGTGGCTCCTTTGCCCCTGACCAGTTGTGTCTCCGATTGCGAAACAAGTCGCGCGGCCAGTTGCAAAAATTGCTCCGCATTTTCCGAACTGGAGTCGCATAGATCGTCGATCCCAAAATAGTAAGGCCGGTCATATTTGTGTAGAAGATGAATTTTGGCGCCATCAGCAATCCCGGCGTCAGCGACCAGAGGTCGGCTAGGCTCAGTATCCCCGATGTACGCCTCGAAAAGCCCTCGTTGCGGCGGGGTCCGCTTAGCGTAACGTTCAAAGAGAATCGCCAGCATAGCGAGTCCCAAATCTTCGCCATCCTCCCCAGTAGTACCAAGATAATTTGCTATCTCCCTTTCAAGCGCGCTACGGCGCTGGGGCAAAACTCTATTCCGCTCCTGGAGTATTGCTACGGAGTTAGCAAGTTTATTACGGTTTCCCTTCGCTATCATCTCCGGCGCGGTTGTGAGTAAGTCGCCGAGACTATTAAGACGTCGACGGCTAAAGACCTCCATCTGGCCTAAGTATCGGCCCGCCATATCTTTGGCCATCCTGCGAAATGCGCGACGCTGATTAGCACGATCCTCTCCGCTTTGTAACCTGATGATTGTTATTTCGCGAGTACGCTTGATTCCGAGGGGCTCCGTCTCTACCGCGTTCTCCGCTACTTCGTGATCCAGCAGAACATCGGAGGGATTCAACGCATCAAAACGCGTCAGTATCCAACGGGCGACCTTGAGTTCTCGGCGTGCAAGCCAATGCCGCATGGCGGTAAATTGTGCTGGGTGCAGACTATGTGCATCGTCAAAAATCACCAGCGGGCACAAAGTCAAAATATCCTCACCATCCTTGATACTAAACGACTCGATAACGTCGAAAGGTCGGTAGGCTGCAACGGCCTCGCTATCGATATCCTCGACATCTGGTGGCAGCAAAGCGGCGGAAATCGTGTAAATGGCGAGTTCGACCTCGCGGGCTCGCTTAAGCAACATCGGCCCCGCAGTCCCTCCTATGGCAGTGAGTGCTGCGTCGGCGCCAGCCCGCGGCACGATTTCCACTTGAGTCAACGATATGTTGGCCGTCTCTAAATTACGAAGCCAAGCAAGTACTGTCCGTGCCTGAAGCAGTGCTATCATCAGCCCGGTTTTGAGTTCCTCGTCGTAAGAAAATTCCCAGAACTCACGATATTCGGCTTCAAGTGGCAACCGGCAGCCAATTAAGGTCGGACGTTCATTGGTGATCGCACCACAAACCGTAAGTGAATCAAGCAGGGGTTTGTAGGTTGTGAGGGCTTTGTTACGCAACAACGTCCGTAGCGTCGAGAACTGGAACAGTCTCGCGAGCGTTGTCTTTCCGCTTCCCGGTGTTCCTATAATCATAGTCAGCCGATCATAGAGCCGCCCTTCTTTAGCGGGCTTCTGGAAGAAAGTGACTAACGGTTCTGGGGTAACGTAGGCAAGGAAAGCCTCGTCATCTCGCAAGTACTCAGTAGCACGTTTTTCGAAAGGGTTGGTAGTCATGGCCTCTCTCAGGCGTGTCTTTGGCGGCGGCGGAACAACGGACGCATTGGGGGAGCAGAAATTTCCTGCCGGTCACCACCATTCGTTTCGGCCCAGAGCAACGCCACAGAATTGTTTGGTGTATTGTGTTCGAATACGAGCGGCAATGCGCCCCCGCCATAACCCAACCCCATATGAGGCACCCCGCCGACGTCAGTATGTTTCGTTCTAATGATCGGATCATAGTACTTCTCCGTCAGGCGGACAAAGGCTTTATCGCAATCCGAGGCCGCATTGAGGGGAAGTTCCTCCGGCAGCACCGTCCCGAAGGAGAAGTATACGTTCTTCGCCCACTCCTTGTGTGCCAACGCTGTTTGAGCCGCCTTTTGACTTACGTCAATGGAACGTACTGCCGCAGCGGACGCCACATAATGGTGGACGCACAACTCCCAATCCGGCGTGAAGATGTGGTCTCCACTCAACGCTCCAACAGCACTAGTGACCGACTCAAAAAACCGTATCAGCTTTCCCTTCCACTTAGCTTTCTCCTTATCGTATCGGAGAAAGGATGTGCCCGTCCCCGCAAAATCATCGATTAGGTAAACGAGTCGGAAGCACGCATTCTGGTCTTTCAGGTCGCTGCGCAAGTTCTGCAAGAGATCCTGCCACTTTTCCTTATCGAGTTGGGTGGCCAACACGAGCTGTTCATTAGTCAGAAACCCTGTGTTCGAATGCCGGACGATGTCGATCCGGGCACCGTCACTTAAACCCATAAACAGTGTTTGACGGCGGAGCCGCTCTTCATCGGCTCGTGCTTCCGAGTCAGCAAGCACACGATAGGCTGGAATACTCCGTTTAGCCGCGATGATTTGGACTAGGCGATCACGGACGATCTTTGGGTGGAATTGCTCAACAAGACGCTGCATTTCGCCGGGGCCGATATAGACTAACCGCCGTCGAACGAATCCATAAGCAGTTTTCCGCTCTTCCGACGTGAATTGCTGAAGCCAGGTAGCAAGACTTTCGACGAAACGCATACCTGCTTGAAAGTCACGGTAACCGTCGTATTTAAGTCGTGCCATCAATCGCAGCCACTTAAACTCTTCACGCGCTTGGTCATCAGACCATGCCATAATTTCACCAAGAACTCTGAGCGCCAGATCCTGGTTCATTTAAATGCACCACGCATAAATTTCAAGGTGCCTCCACTCCCCTGGAGCTTTGCCAGATAATCAAGTGTAGCGGCGACTCCTCGCTGACCGGGAGGTGCCAAGTTCCAGCATGTCTCCGGATCGACGCTGATCTCGTCGACGCTAAGGGCGAAAGTTTCGCACAGCAACTCGTAGTCATTACCCGGCCAGCGGCCACGGTCTCCTATTGCCAATATTGGTGCCGAGCCGGTACACTCACGAATCTTTTTCAGTACATTTAGCTTGGAAACACCTGGTGCGACGATGTCGATCGAATGACTCGAACGCGTGATAACTGCATCTCGGTAGCCTGCGGTCAAGAGAACTTGATGGGAAAGATCCCATAGCCGATTTTCCTGCATCGCACGTTTAGCTTCTAGCGTAATTTGAAAACGCCGGTCAGTCTGGACTGCGGCACGTGCCAGTTCTGGCTGTGCACGCAGGGCGCTGGCGAGAGGCCTCAAGGCCTCGCTTGTTCCTTCAGTCCCGTCGGGCGCCCCATCGTCGTCTAAGGTGGCGATCTCAGCCCCGTTGTAATAGCCTACGAGCACGCGCGCCCACATCGCCTCAGGCAGCCCCGCCCGCAAATCTCGGCGTACCGAAGCCCCACGGCCGGTGGCAATTGCCAACCAAGCCCCCGAGTCGACAATTTTTTTTAGCTGACCCAACATGTCTTCTCTTGCAAGCAAGAACCGATGTCGTGCGTCGACTATGGTGCCATCGTAGTCAAGAACTACGCCAGCGAACGAAGCATCCAGAAGCCGTTTGTGGAATACGTTGAGGGCAACCCGCCAACGATCAAGCTCCCCCAGCGCCGCGAGACGTTTTGGTGACGCTCCTGTTTTGCGTGCAATCGCCGCAGAATCGCGCTCGGATAAGCCATCAACCTCGACAATGCGCTTGGATCGAGGTAGAGGGAGTTTATACAGTTTACGCCCGAACTCAGGCACACCGGGGCGGCCAGGGTCGATACCTCTCGCCGTGCCAGCCCAACCAGTAATTTTAAGGGCCGCCACGAGCGCAGCCAGAGCTACTCCAGGCTTGGAACCCGGTATCTCCAGCCGCGCAAGAGGAATCTCAGGGGGGATTAGGCGTAGTGTACGGTCAGCCAAGCTGCGATCTTCATCCGCCACGAAGGCGAGCACTGCACTCTCTGCGCCGCGCTTGGCCAACCAATGGTGCCGTCCATGCGCGAAATTGCGGTAATCGGCCAACTGAAGATTGCCGAGGGCTGCCTCGGTAAACTTCGATTCGAGGTCAATCGCTCCGAAACGTGTTGACGGACCATACAATACAAGAGTCGTTGGCCGACTCCAGAGCGGCGTGGTTAGTCGCTCCCAAACGGAGATTTGCTCGGAATCGTTCGAGAGCAGTTCCTCAAGAGTCTTCACAGCTAAAATCCAGTCGCTCTCCTCATCGAATTCGACAGCGTATGCGCGGGCAAGCAGTGCGGTAAAGCCGAAAAGAGAATTCGTGGCAAGAAAGCCGTCTTTGCCGGCTGGCAATTTGTATAGCAGCAAGTCCACGAAGGGATGGACGCGACAGAAGTCCGCAAGAGCACTGTCCTCTCGTCCGCAGAGCACGGCGACTTGGCGTGGTTCGCGTGCGACAAGTGCATTAGCAGCCCTAAGAATATCGACGTTGCCGCCACCTGCGCTTAATAGCCACATTGTCACGTTCGTTTCGATCAACTCGCTAGCTGCTTCGAGTGGGGTCGCCACCGTAGCGATACGACCTGTAAAATGCTGATGGAGCCCAGCCAGCGCATGCGCGGAGGTCAGCGATCCACCCGACCCGATTGCTAGCAGGGGCGATAATCCGGCCGTGCGCACGGCTTGCCGCAATGGTGTGATATCAACCGTTGCCGCCCATGTGAACGTTTCGGCCAACTTGGACATCTCGGTCGCATAAGGCTTCGCCATTGTTCCTCTTTATCGTCCATTCTTGCCAGGACAATAGAATATTCTTTTTATAGGGTAAGTGCTAAGAAATCGCTTTTTCGGTTAGCTCAAAAAAACCAAGGCGACAACGGAGAATCTCCCGAATATCCTGACCAGTCCTCAGGACATAATCTTTTTTTATAGATCACTCCCGAACGGGCTGTCAATACGAATAACAAACAGGTAGGGGCTATTTTCATGGCGATATAATCGTCAACGGTCTAACAATAGATCGCTAAAGTTGTCCCCGAAAATGGCTCTTCAAAGTTTTTTGTGATGCTCTCCTAATCACCCACCATTTCCCAACTTTATTTGCTATTTGCCAACTTTATTTTTCATTTCCCAACTTTATTATCCGTTTACCAACTTTATTATTCAGGAACAGCTGCCAAGAATGCGAAAAGCCGCTACTCCACGGTGACGCTCTTGGCCAGGTTGCGGGGCTGGTCCACGTCGCAGCCGCGCAGAATGGCAATTTCGTAGGCCAGCAACTGCAGGGGCAGGACAAAGAGGATCGGGTTCAGCTCCTCATGGCAGACCGGCACCGTGATCACCTGCTCGGCGATGCGCTTGCAGTTTTTGTCGCCCGCATGGGCAACGAGGATGATCCGGCCGCTCCTGGCCTTGACCTCTTCCACGTTGGAGATGAGCTTTTCGTAGACGCTGTCCTTGGGGGCCAGGGCCAGAACCGGCATATCCCGGTCGATGAGGGCGATGGGGCCGTGCTTGAGTTCGCCTGCCGCATACCCTTCGGCATGGATATAGGATATTTCTTTCAGCTTCAAAGCCCCTTCCAGGGCTATGGGGAAATTGCTCCCCCGACCCAAATAGAGGAAATCCCGGCTCTGGGCAAAGGTTTCAGCGATGCGGGCGGTTTCCTCCTGCAAGCGGGGCAGCTCCTGCTCCATGAGCCCTGGCAAATCGAGGAGGGCCTGGCCGATGGACTTGCGCTCCTTGGGGGCAATGGTCTTGCGGGTCTCGCCTAAGAAGAGGGTGAGCAGCAACAGGGCGGTGAGCTGGCAGGTAAAGGCCTTGGTGGAAGCCACCCCGATCTCCGGCCCGGCATGGGTGTAGATGGTGCCGTGGGACTCCCGGGTGATGGTGCTGCCCAAAACATTGCAGATGGCGATGACCTTGGCCCCCATCTTCTTGGCCAGCCTGAGGCCTGCCAAGGTGTCGGCGGTTTCCCCGGATTGGGAAATGGGCACCACCATCACGGTGTCGTCCAGCAGCAACCGCCGGTAGCGGAACTCCGAGGCGATATCCACCTCCACCGGAATGCCCACCCATTTTTCCAGCCAGTATTTGGCCACCAGGGCCGCGTGCCAGGAGGTGCCGCAGGCCACCAGGGAGATGCGGCTGATCTTTTTGAGCTCCGTTGCGCTCAGGCCGATCTCCGGCAACTGCACCTTGCCGGTTTCCGGATCGAGCCGCCCCCGGAAGGTGTTGAGGATGGCCTGGGGCTGCTCGAAGATCTCCTTGAGCATGAAATGGCGATACCCGGCTTTCTCGGCCATGGCCGCATTCCACTCGATGGTCTTGATCTCCTTGGCCACTTTCCGGCCATTGGCCAACCCCATCACCTGCCATTCCCCCTGTTTCAGGACGGCCAATTCCCCATCCTCCAAAAAAACCACCTGATTGGTGTAGGGAAGCAGGGCCGGGATATCCGAGGCCATCAGGCAACCGCCCCCCTCGGCAATCCCCAGAACCAGGGGGCTCTGATGCCTCACCGCCACCAACCGGTCCGGCTGGCCGGCCCACAAAACCCCGATGGCGTAGGAGCCTTCCACCTTTTTCAGGGCCTGGCGCACCGCCTTGACCAGATCGCCGCCAGGGAGATGCTCCTCAATGAGATGGGCGAGAACCTCGGTGTCGGTTTCCGAACAAAAGACATGCCCGCGCCCCTTCAGCTCTTCCCGAAGGGTATGGTAATTCTCGATGATGCCGTTGTGGACCACAACCAAATCGCCGCTGCAGTCGCAATGCGGGTGGGCATTAAGCTCGGAGGGCGCCCCGTGCGTGGCCCAACGGGTATGGCCCAAGCCGATATGGCTGTCGCGGTCGCGCACCGTTTCCAGCAGCTCTTCGAGCTTGCCCAACTTGCCCGCTGCCCGGTGCTTCTGGAGCTTGCCGCCATGGACATACACCACCCCGGCGGAATCATAGCCCCGGTACTCCAGACGCTTCAAGCCTTCGAGAAGAATGGGCAGCACATGCCGCTGCCCCACATAACCGACTATTCCGCACATATTCCGCTCCGTTTTCTTTTTTCTGGGGAGCAACGTGTCGTTCATCTGGAACGAAAAAACGTGGCTCAATCTCTAAACTGTAAACGCTCAGCAGTGCCGCAGATGCGCGGAAGAGGTCTGCGAAGTGTGCTATTGCACATGAGCAGGCCTATGACAAAGCAGATGCGGTGCTGCTGAACGTTTACTACAGGGCGAAACCCTGTCGTGATCTCGCAACCGCTTGCGGCAACAGGGCCAACAGGGCCGCAACTTCCGTCTCGGTATTGTACCGGCTGAGGCTGATGCGCAGGGTGCCGTGCAGAAAAGGCTCGGGCACCCGCATGGCCCGCAGCACATGCGAGGGGTTCACGTCGCCGCTCTCGCAGGCGGCATGGGCCGAAACGGCTATGCCGCCCGCATCGAGATCCTGGATCAGCCCGGCCGAGGCAGCATGTCGAAAACTGACGTTGGTGGTGTTGACCAGCCTGGGCGAGGCAGCCCCGTTGATCCGCACCTCGGGGATCGCGGCGATAATCCCTGCCTCCAGGCTATCCCGCAGCGCGGCCAGCCACTGATGCGCCGCCTCGTCCATCCCCATGGCCAGCGCACAGGCAGCACCCAGGCCAACCAGGCCGGGCACGTTCTCGGTCCCGGATCTGCGGCCATGTTCCTGGCCGGAGCCCATGATCAGCGGGGTGTAGGGCGCGGTGCGGCGGACATAGAGCGCCCCTGCCCCTTTGGGCCCGTGCAGCTTGTGTCCGGCGATGGTGAGGTAATCCACCCCCAGCGCTTCCGCCGAAAAAATCGCCTTGCCCGCCAACTGGATGGCGTCGCAGTGGAAGAGCACGCCCCGCTCCCTACAGATATCCGCGATCTCCCCAATGGGCCAGATCACCCCGGTTTCGTTGTTCGCCCCCATGAGGGAGACCAGGGCGGTGTCCGGCCGGATCGCGGACTTGAGCGTCTCCAGATCCAGCGCCCCGTTTTCGTCCACCCCCAGCAGCTCCACCTCGTAGCCCTGGCTGGCGAGAAACTCCAGCGGCGCCAGCACCGAGCCGTGCTCGACCTGCGAGGAAATGATGTGCTTTTTCGCGGGATTGGCCCAAACCGCGCTCAAGATGGCGGTGTTGTTGCCTTCGGTGCCGCCGCTGTTCAGAACGATCCGGCCCGGATGGCAGCCGAGCAAGCCGGCCACCTGCTCCCGGGCCAGATCCAGACCCCGCCGGGCCGCTTCGCCGAAACGGTGGGAGCTGGCCGGGTTGCCGAACCATTCGGCCAGGTAAGGGGCCATACCCTCACGCACCTCAGGGGCCAGCGGGGTGGAAGCGTTGTTGTCGAAGTAGATGGATTGCATGGTCAGATCCGCAGCATTCTATCGAGAGAGAGTTTGGCCTCGGCCGCCACTGCGGGCTCCACGGTGATCCGGTTGACCACCCGCCCCTGGGCCAGGTTGTCAAGCACCCACAGCAGGTACCCGGGCTTGATCCGGTACATGGTGGAACAGAGGCACTGGAAGGGCGAGAGGGAATGGATTTCCCGGTCCGGAAACTGGCTTTTGAGCCGGTTCACCAGATTGACCTCGGTGCCGATGGCCCACTTGCTGCCCACCGGGGAATCGCGCACTGCGGTGATGATCGCCTCGGTGGAGCCGTACTGGTCCGCCCGGCTCACCACCTCGTGGCGGCACTCGGGATGGACGATGATCCGCACCTCCGGGTCGCGCGCCCGCCAGGCAGCCACATGGTCGGCGGTGAACTGCATGTGCACCGTGCAGTAGCCGTCCCAGAGGATTACCCTGGCCTTCTGCAACTGGGCCGGAGTATTGCCGCCCAGGGGTTTATTTCGTTGCCAGAGCACCACCTCATCCTCGGGGATGCCCAGGGCACTGGCCGAGTTGCGGCCCAGATGCTCGTCCGGGAAAAAGAAGACCTTGTCGCCTTCGGACAGAGCCCAGGTCAGCACCCGCTCGGCGTTCGATGAGGTGCAGACCGAGCCGCCGTTCCTGCCGACAAACGCTTTGAGCAGAGCGGAGGAATTCACATAGGTCACGGGAATAACCCGGCCGGTGGTCACCTTGGCCAGATCCTCCCAGGCCCAGGCCACCGCTTCGCTGGTGGCCATGTCGGCCATGGGGCAGCCGGCCCGGAGATCGGGCAAGATCACCACCTGATCCGGCGCGGTGAGGATGTCGGCGGATTCGGCCATGAAATGCACGCCGCAAAAAACGATGTACTTGCTGTCCTTGGCCTCGGCGGCATTGCGGGCAAGCTTGAGGGAATCCCCGGTCAGGTCGGCGAACCGGAAGGTCGCCTCCTGCTGGTAGTGATGCCCCAAAATCAAAAGATTGCCGCCCAACTCTTTCTTGCGGGCGGCAATCTTTTGGCAGATTACGTCTTCATTTTCCTGCAGGTATTCCGAGCCAAGCTCAACCTGCTGCAACACGGTCATCTCTCTGTCCTTCACTCCCGGATAATCTAAACAACACCCTTCGACAGGCTCAGGGCGAACGGTAGTCTTTCTTTAATTCATTGATCTTTCCGCTCGTGGTGAGCCTGTCGAACCACGTATGTGCTGCGAATATGCCAAGGCGCAAAGACCTCTTTCCCTGGCATCTTTGCGCCTCTGCGACCTTGCGTTTGTTTTTTTACGCTGCTTTTATTTAACCAGCTTCACCCAAGCCGCGGTCGGCCCCTTGTCGCCTTCGCCCTCGCCAAAGCGAACCTCGTCGCCTTCGGCCAACTGGGCCATGGTCACATCCTTGAGGGCGTTCTCATGAAAATACACTTCCTGGCCGTCCAGGGTCATGAGAAACCCGTAGGACTCATAGGGGAACAGGCTCTTGATGGTGCCCATGGCCGGGCCGGCTGCCGCAGCCTCCGGCTCTTTGGTGGTCTGCCGCCGCTTGCGCTGCAGCTCCTTCAACTGAAGGCCAAGGGTGTCGAATGCCTCCACCAGCAGGGGCCGCACCGTCTCCCCTTTTCTTTTTACAACCACGGTGTCATTGGGAACGGAAGCAACCACGCGAACCTCATGCCCGCCCGCTTTATGCCCGGCGGTCTCCTCAATGGAGACACGGAGATGATGAACAAGCCCGGGATGGTGGCGATCAAGGCGCCCTTTCTCCTCTTCGATTTTTTCCTGCCAAGCCTTGCGAATTTCCAGGTTACGTCCTTCAACTTGTAGTTCCATGCAGTTCCTCCATCACAAGTGATTAAATTGCCGCCCGCATGGGGCAGCCGACTGGAGAGCTTTCGATAGTATTCTACCACGATGGCGGGCAAAAAACAGCTTCTCTTCGTGGGGGTTGCAAGAAAAAAACCGGTGCCGAAGAGGGGGAGTCACCCCCCGGGACTGCGCTCTTTTTCAGCCCGCTCCGGCAGCTCCTTGATATGCACATCCTGCTGCGGAAAAGGGATGGCGATGGAGTGCGCGGCAAAGGCCGCGTAGATGCCCTTCAAAAGGTTGTGGATCTCCAACCCCTTGAATCGGGGCTCCGCGACCCAGCAAAGCAGCTCGAAATCAACGGACGAACTCCCGAAACCGCGCAGCCGCACCCTGGCCTCGGGGTCCTTGACCACCGCGGGATTTTCGACGGCCACCGCCAGGAGCACCGCCTCGACCTGCTCCAGGTCGCTGCCGTAGGCAACCCCCACCGGCACCCGGATCCGGAAACGGGGAATGGGCGCGCTCTCGTTGATGATCTTGCTGTTGGCCAGAATGGAGTTGGGAATGGTGATCAGCACATCGTCCCGGGTCATGATCCGGGTGGAGCGGACGCCGATCTCCACCACCTCGCCCCGCTGGGCATCGTCAATGATGATGTAATCACCCACCTTAAAGGTTTTGTCGGCAAAGATGCTGATTCCGCCGAAAAAATTGGCCAGACTGTCCTTGGCCGCCAGGGCCACGGCAATACCGGCGATGCCGGCGGAGGCGAAGAGGGGGGCCAGATTGACGTTCCAGATGGACAGCAGCCAGATCAGGGCGGAAACAATGACAATCACCCGGACCACGTTTTTGAGCAGCAAAAAGAGATCAGCCCCGATCTTGCCCCGCCCGGCAATGGACTTCAGATAATGCTCGCCCACCACCATAAAGAGGCGCAACGCGGCCAGGGTCCAGACGATAAGAGCAACGCTCTGCGCCAGGGCAGGCACAAACTTCTCCCACGGCTGGGCAAGAACCGGCTCCATGGTCACGGCATGAAAAACCCCGAAAAAGAAAACGCTGAAAACAATGGGGGTATGCAGGATATCGATAACCTTGTCGTCGATATCGGTGGTGGTATAGGCGGCGGCCATCCGCTTGAAAATTCGGTTGACAAAGATATCCACCGCCTTAGCCAGCAAGGCGTAGACCGCGATTATCATAAGCCGCTGGATAATGGGTTGTTGGGAAAGGTCTTGCAGGAAAGGGGAAAGTTCCATGTGTGCACTCACTATTTATAGAAATAAGATCATGACCACACCCTTGTTTCCAAAGAGCGGCCATCTTTCCTCTTGATGCGTTGTATCGTATATGATACACTCAAAACATGCAAGCCATTCCGCGCCAGCTCACCTACTACACCGATCCGCACGGAAAAAAGCCTTTCCGGGACTGGTTTCTCTCCCTGCGCGACCGTGCCGCCATGCAGCGCATCGCCGCCAGGCTTGACCGGGTTGCCGTCGGCAATCTTGGCGACCACAAGGGGGTTGGCTCCGGCGTGATGGAATTGCGCATCACCCATGGTCCTGGCTATCGTGTGTACTATGCCCACGACGGCGACCGGGTGGTGCTGTTGTTGGTCGGCGGAGACAAGAGCACGCAGGAACGAGACATAGAAACCGCCAAGGCGTACTGGAAAGATCATCAGGAGAGACAGCGATGCGCACCATGACCGATTACGAAAAAGACCTGGACGAACTGCTCAAAGACCCTGAGTTTGCCGCCGGATACCTCACCGCCGCCATCGACGAAGACGACCGCGACGCGCTCTTGTTGGCCATGCGCCGGGTGGCCCAGGCCATGGGAGGCATGACCGCCGTTGCCGAACGGGCGCACATCAAACGGGAAAACCTCTACCGCACCCTGTCCAGAAAAGGCAACCCGGAACTGCGCACCTTCCACAACATCATCCATGGCCTCGGGCTTAAACTCGCCATTGTTCCCGACAAGGGATAGGCCCATCGATAGCAAGCAACATCACCACCCCCACTTCTCACATGCCACACCTGGACCTTGGAGGAGAGGAAATTGGCTTTGAATTTTGCTCGGTGGCCAAAGTGGCTTCAACAAATTGGAAAGCATCATTACAGGATGAAAAATTTCCATTTATTTTGATGTTACCGTGCCACACCTCAAACCACACATTGATTACATTTCCTTCATCATCAATGTTTTCAAACCGATATACGGTCAACCGACCTTTCTCGCCCGCGTTTGATCGAGTAGTTGTCATCAGTTTCCCCCGAGATTTGATCTTCGTAATCTTGCAATAATTACCACACCATCAGTTACACTATAGCCGTAACCATATCCCCATCCATAACCCCCTTGACCCATTACCCCAGCATTGGTATTAAAACTGTACCGACCATCAACAGTGGAAATTATTGACAAAACATCGTACCCCTCCGCATCAAGACTATTGCAGGCATCAGTGATTCTTTTTGAAAAATCTTCGATGTCTATGCAGGTATCTGATTTTTTGCCTGTCGACACCCATTCTTCGCGGACTTCATACACTGGCTCCTCTACCTCAAAGTCCTCCTTCTTAAACAGTCCCCTAGTTTTCGTTACTTTCTTTGTCCCAATTTGATGTTTGACATTCTTTTTCTCTTTGATGTCCGCCATCTTTGCCCGGACCCAACGGTGGGTGTACGCTGAATTATTGATGTCTGACATGTGCTCTCCTTTATTGACCCAACAAGTTATTCTACGGATATGGCTATCATGCTAAAAAACTTGCTAGCCGGGAATATACAAAAAAAACCCGTGCCATCACTCCCCAGCAAACCGGCTGCGCACCCCCCCAATCCTCTCCAGCGACCTCCGCACCCTCTCCTCGGAAATCTCCCCGCCCACAGCCCTACTCAATAACTCATACGCCGCAATAATCTTCGCGTGCTCTTGGCAGATCAACAGCATATCCGCCCCGGACAAAAATGAGGTGAGCGCCGCATCCGCCACGGTCCCTTCATTCTCAATTGCCCCCATCTCCAGATCATCGGTAACCACCATCCCATCATACCCCAGCTCCTCCCGGAGCACTCCGCCCAGAATCCTCGGCGACAGGGTGGCGGGAAACTCGGAATCAAGCTGCGGGTACACAGTGTGCGAGGTCATCACTCCAGCCACCCCCGCCCGGATCGCGGCACCAAACGGCACCAGATCGCACCCGCGCAGCTCCTCCAGCGAACGATCCACCACAGGCAGCACCTTATGGGGGTCCAGGGTTGCGCCGCCCAGGCCGGGAAAATGCTTGGCGCAGGCAGCCAACCCGTTCTCCTGCATGGTCGTAATCACCAGCGCACCCAAGCGGGCCACCTGCTCCGGCGTCCCGCCCAAACTTCGCCTTTCCATGAACAACCCCAACCCGGCAGGACTCACATCCAGCACCGGGGCCAGATTCATATTGATCCCCACCGCCAGCAGCTCCCTGGCGCAGGTGCGGGCATAGTCAGCCAACAATTCCTCACCCTGCTCACTCTCCGCCAGCGCCCTGGCATCCGGAAACTCGGTGAAATCCGGCCCCTTGAGCCGGGCCACGGTGCCGCCCTCCTGATCAATGGAGATCAGCGGCGCACCCAGCCCGGCCGCCCGGCAGGCATCGGCCAGCCCCTGGCAGAGGGTGCGGATCTGCTCCGGATTCTCGGCGTTTCTTTTAAAGAGAATAAAATTATTAATCCCACACCTGTTAATAAGGTCGCGGGTGGAATCATCCAGCTCCGTGCCTGGCAGGCCGACCATGAACAACCCGCCCAATGCATTTTTCATAGTGCCCTCTCTGCTCTGCATATTCACTGATACTCCACCGGATCAACCCGGCCGGCCTCGGCAAATCCTTTCAGCCGCAACAGGCAGCTATCGCAACTCCCGCAGGCCCGACCCTTTTGGTCCGGGTCATAACAGCTATGGGTCAGGCCATAATCCACCCCAAGCTCGAACCCCTTTTCGATGATCTCTCTCTTGGTCAGCTTGAGGAGCGGGGCATGGACCCGGAACCGGGTTTCCCCTTCCACCCCGGTCCTGGTGGCCAGATTGGCCATGCGCTCAAAGGCTTCGAGAAACTCCGGGCGGCAGTCGGGATAGCCGCTGTAATCCATGACATTGACCCCGAGAAACACGTCGCCCGCGCCCAGCACCTCGGCCCAGGCCATGGCATAGGAGAGAAAGATGGTGTTGCGGCCCGGCACATAGGTGATGGGGATGGACGAATTCATCTCCGCCTGGCTGCGGCCCTTGGGCACCGCTACATCCGTGGTCAGGGCCGAGCCGCCGATGGCGTCGAGGTCCAGGCGGAGGATGAGGTGTTTTTTGATCCCCCTGCGAGCGACATTGGCCTTGGCCCGCTCCAGCTCCACTTGCTGGCGCTGGCCGTAGGCAAAGCTGAGGCAGCAGCACTCGTAGCCTTCGGCCATGGCCATGGCCAGGACCGTGGCAGAATCGAGCCCGCCGCTGAGTAAGACCACGGCTTTTGGTTTTTTTCGCATCATATATCTCCTGGCCGCATCAGGCGGCCGTTTTCTGTTCTCGTTACTTTATTGCAAGGGTTGCGGCGAAGCAAGCTGAGAAAATCAGCGCCTGCATTTTGCGATACAGTCCCCCCGCCCCTGGCGGGGGGGGGGTTAGGGGGCGGGGGTGCTTGCCACATCCTAGCCATCGGCAGCTTCACCCACCCCTCAGTCCCCTCCCGTCAAGGGAGGGGAAGCAAAAGCCTGGTAGCAACCCCTTTCCCGCCCCCTTAGCCCAATCGCACCGGCAGCTTTCGCGCAACAGTGATCGCCTCCTGGCTCAAGACCGCGCCATAGGCCAGCACCTCCACCCCTTGGGCCGCCACCTCCCGCAACGCTATGGCATACCCCGGATCGATGTGTCCGGCCGGGGAGAAATAGTCCACATCCTCGCGCTGGACGCAGAAAAAAACCACGGCCCGGTAGCCCTGGCGGCGCAGGGTCAGCAGCTCATCCAGATGCTTCGCGCCCCTTACGGTGACGGCATCGGGGAACATGGCCGCCCGGTCCAGAGCCAGGCTGCAGTTCTTTACCTCCACATAGATCTGCTCCTCCCCCCGGGTGAGGAGAAAGTCCAACCGGCTTTTGTCCGACACCTTGACCTCTGGCCGGATCGTCTCGATCCCGGCCAGCTCCGCCACCATCCCGGAGCTGATGGCCTCGGCGACCAGACCGTTGGTGCGGGCGGTGTTGATCCCCACCCAGGTTGTACCCACCCGCACCATCTCCAGGGTGTGACCATACTTGCGCTTGGGGTTGTCCGCCAGGGAGACGAGCACCGGGCTGCCAGGCTCCTTGCAGCCCAGCATGCTGCCGGAATTCGGGCAATGCACGGTGAGCAACCGGCCGTCGTCCATTTCCACGTCGGCGAGGAATCGCTTGTACCGCACAACCAGCCTTCCCGGCCGCAGGGTCTGACCGAACTCCATTTTTTTCCTCCGCGTCCATTGTTGTCGGGTATAATGAACCGCACATGCTCCCTTGACCACACACAAACCCAACCATACAAGCAGCGCCCATAATGCCAGATACCCCAGCAAAAAAAAAGGCTGTTGCCCTCCGCTACGACACAAGCCAGGATGCCGCGCCCAAGGTGGTCGCCAAGGGCGCGGGGGAGCTGGCGGAAAAAATCATCGCCCTGGCCAAGGAACATGGCATCCCTATCCAAGAGGACGCCGACCTGGTGGAAATCTTAGCCAAGCTGGACCTCAATGCCGACATCCCCCCGGACACCTATCTGGTGGTGGCGGAGATCCTCGCCTTTATTTACCGGGCCAACACCAAGATGACGCCTTCGTAAACAATCCACGTTCTCACCTCGCATTGGCCCACACTCCAGCCCTGTGCGCTAGGCAAAATATACCGACCCTCCTGCTCAAGCATCCATTTTTTTGACGCTCCCCGCCCCGGCCCCGCAGCTCGCAAATAACCCAACAACCACCTGTATTTACTACACTTTCAAAGCAAGCAGCACCACGCCTCTCCCCGCACAACACCCCGGCACGCCTTTTGCAAAGATAAACCACAAACACACGAGAGGTATGCCATGTTCGTCCATAACAGACTCGGATTGCTGGAAAGCGTTGAAACCCTGATCAACCAGGAGCAGCGGCTCAACCAGGTGGCAAACAACCTGGCGAATGTCGATACGCCGGGGTTCAAAAAAGAAACCGTCACCTTCGACGAGATGCTCTACCAGGCCAACCAGTATCGCCAGAGGGTCGGCAAGGGCTTGCGCATCAACACGGTTCACCAGCAGGGGGTGGTTCAAAAAACTGACGCACCCTTTGATCTGGCCATTTCCGGGGACGGCTTTTTCCGGATCCAGACTCCGGCCGGGGAGCGCTTGACCAGGGCCGGAAATTTCCAGCGCAACAACGAAGGGGTGCTGGTCACGGCCAACGGCTATCCGGTGCTTGGCGAGACCGGGCCGATCACCATCACCGGCAACAAGGTCGATGTGGCCCGCGACGGGCGTCTGTTTGTCGATGGCCTTCCGGTTGATCGTCTGGCGGTGGCCACCGCGGACCCCCAGGATCTCAAAAAGGAAGGGGAAAACCTTTTCCGCCTTGCGGAAGGCGCGGTGGCGGAAGCCCCGCAGAACCTGCAAATCCTGCAAGGACATCTGGAAAAATCAAACGTCAATACCGTCACGGAAATGACGGAGATGATCGATCTGTACCGCGCCTACGAAGGGCAGCAGAAAATGATCCAGGCCGTGGACGACCTGGACGACCTTGCCGTGCGCAGGGTCGGCGCCCTGGCAGGGTAACAACCGTTTAGCGGCGTAAGGAGCCGAACAGCTCCTCAACATCCACCACAAGGGGACCAGCATGATCCGCTCATTATTCTCAGGCCGCACCGGCATGACCGGGCAGCAGTTGCAACTGGACACCATCGCCAACAACCTGGCCAACGTCAACACCGCCGGCTTCAAGAAAAGCCGGGCCCAGTTCGAGGATCTCTACTACCAGGAACTCCGGGCCATGGGCACGGAAACCGCCGATGGCGGCAGGGTCCCCTCCGGCATCCAGGTGGGTCTGGGTGTCCGCCCCACCTCGGTGCAGAAGATCTTCACCCAGGGCAGCCTCACCGAAACCGGCAACGATCTGGATTTTGCCATCGAAGGCACCGGCTTTTTCAAGGTGGTGCGCGACGGCGAGGATTACTATACCAGGGCCGGCGCCTTCAGCCTTGATGGAGACGGCAACGTGGTCACCCAGAACGGCGACCGGCTCCAGCCCGAATTCACCGTGCCCCAGGGCACAACCTCCATCGCCATCAACAACAATGGGTTGCTCGAAGCCAAGGATGCCCAGCAGCAGGTGTTGGCCACGGTCCAGCTCACCCTGCACAGTTTTGTCAATCCCGGCGGCCTGCGCAGCATCGGGGCCAATCTTTTCCTGGAAACCGAGGCCTCCGGCGCCCCCACCGAAGCCAACCCCGGAACCGAGGGAATGGGCACCATCCAGCAGCGCTTCATCGAGGTTTCCAACGTGGATGTCACCGAGGAGCTGGTCAACATGATCATCACCCAGCGGGCCTACGAGGTAAACTCCAAATCGGTCACCACCGCGGACAAGCTGCTGGAAGTGGCGAACACCCTGGTCCGTTAAAAGGAATGACTAAAATGCTGTTGCGCCTGTGCACGATTGCCCTGCTGCTCTGCCTTGCCTGTCCCCTGCCAGGACAGGCGGCGGACCCCATTGCGACCCCGGACCTCACGGCGTTGGAGAATATCTTCAGCGAGGTGGTGCTCAAGGATTCCCCCTGGCCCAAGGAGGATGTGGAGATTGCCAACTTCAGCGTCCGCCCGCTGGCCATGACCCTGCCGGAGGGCGGCTTTGACTACCGGATCACCCAGAAGCCCAACGACACCCGGCCCGGCAAAAAATATGTCACCGCCGCGGTCATGCAGGAGGGGAAGGAGCACGGGCAAGTGAGGATGAGCGGCGACCTCAGGCTGTTCGGCACGGTGGTCAGCACGCTGAAAAGGTTGAACCGAAACGAGATCGTGGGCGAGAGCGACGTCACTGCGAAGCGGCAGGACATCTCCATGCTGGACGCGGGCCTCATCCAAGATCCGAAAGAGGCGGTCGGAAAAAAGCTCAAAACCTCGCTGCCGGCCGGGGCCATTCTGTATGCCCAAGCCCTTGAGGCCCCGACCCTGATACACCGGGGCGAGCGGGTGACCATCATGGCCAAATCGCAGGCAATCAAGATAACCGCACCTGGCGAAGCCAGAAATTCCGGGGCGCTCGGCGAAATGATCCGGGTCAAGAACCTCACCAGCCGCCGCGAGATCCATGCCCGCGTTACGGGCGCAGGCCTCGTGGAGGCCGAGTTCTGAAACAGCCGCCCCATCCATCATAAGGAGAAGAGTATGCGCACCACACTGCACACCACCAGCCTCATCCTCCTGCTGGCAGGACTTTCCGGCTGCGCCGCCGCGGGCAGCCAGCAGGCCCAGCAGTTGCCGGAACGCTACACCCTGCCCGCCCCGGCAAAGGCGGCGCAAAGCCGGCCCGAGGGCACAATTTATGCGTCCGGCAACAGCCTCGACCTTTACTCCGACAGCCGGGCGAAACGGATCGGCGATATCGTTCTGGTCCGCATCGTGGAAACCTCCAAGGGCAACAAGGAGGCCAACACCAAGACCGAACGCGAGTCAACGGTCACCGGCGGCGTTTCCAGCCTTTTTGGCCTGGAGACCTGGCTGGCGGACAAAAACAGCCGTTTTTCCCCCTCGCTCACCGAGCTGCAGGCCAGGCTGACCAATGATTTCGAGGGCAAGGGCAAGACCGACCGAAAGAGCAACGTAACCGCCACCATCTCCGCCAGGGTGATCGACATCACCACCGACGGCAATCTGAACATCCGCGGCTACCAGGAGGTGAAGGTCAACGACGAAACCCAGCACATCATCCTTTCCGGCATCATCCGGCCGCAGGATGTCGCCCAAGACAACTCGGTCCTTTCGACCCATGTTGCCGACGCCCGGATCGAATACAGCGGACAGGGGGTTCTCGGCGACAAACAGCAGCCGGGCTGGCTGGCCAGGGCCCTGGACAGTGTCTGGCCGTTTTGAGGATAAAGGCTAAAGGTAAAAGAAGCGACCTTTACCCCTTTAACCTTACGCCTTGCTCCTGTTGACTAGGCAAAATATTCCGTACCCCCCGAGGGAGACTCCATGAAAAAAAGAATATTTCCTTTAAAAATGGCGCATTACAACACCTGCCTCTCCCGTGGCACGCTGCTTGCTAAACTATCAAGATACAGGCTCCGCAGAACACAGGCCGAGGACAGCTCCATGCAGACGACCCACACACAACCAGAAACCAATCCCGGGCGGATTTTTTCGAGCACCACGCTGCTCTTTTCCGCCGCGCTGCTGCTCGGGCTTCTCCTCAGCACCGGGATTGCCCACGCCGTTCGCTTAAAAGACTTGGCCTCGGTCAAAGGGGTGCGGAACAACCAACTGGTGGGCTATGGCATCGTGGTCGGCCTGAACGGCACCGGCGACGGCAACAAGGCCGCCTTTACCGGCCAGAGCCTCAACAATATGCTCAATAATCTCGGGGTCAAGGTGGACCCGGAAGCCACCAAGGTGAAAAATATCGCCTCGGTCATGGTGACCGCCACCCTGCCGCCCTTTTCCAAGGTGGGGCAAAGCCTTGATGTCACCATTTCCTCGGTGGGCGACGCCACCTCTCTGCAAGGCGGCACCCTGCTTGTCACCCCGCTCAAAGGGTTGGACAACAACGTCTATGCCATGGCCCAGGGCCCCATCAGCACCGGGGGCGGCCCGGACGGCCGGCCCGCGGCGCGGCAGACAAACCACCTGACCGTGGCCCGGATCAGCAACGGCGCCTCGGTGGAACGGGAAGTGCCCATGACCTTTGCCAATAAGGAAAGCATCACCATCAGCCTGTCCTCGCCGGATTTCACCACCATCTCCCTGATGAAAACCGCCATCGACACCTATCTGGGCGGCCCCTACGCCACCGCCCGCGACGGCGCCTCGGTGGACGTGACTGTTCCCCCCAAATACCGGGCCCAGGAAATTGCCCTGCTGGCAGCCCTGGAAAACATCGAAATCAACCCGGAACAGCGGGCCAGGGTGGTCCTGAACGAACGGACCGGCACGGTGGTCATGGGCGCCAATGTCACCATCAACCAGATGGCCCTTTCCCATGGGAACCTGAGCCTGCAAGTCAAGCCCCCGCCCCCGCCGGGCGTTCAGGTCAACTCCCCGGCGGACCCCATCAGGGTCGGCCAGAAGGTGGTGACCCTGCAACCGGGCGTAACCCTGGGCGAGGTGGTGCGGGCCCTGAACTCGGTGGGCGTGGCCCCCCGCGAACTCATCGCCATCTTTCAGGCCATCAAGGCCGCGGGCGCATTGCAGGCGGAACTGGAGATTATTTAGCACGTCAGAAAGTATTTTCCGGCGGGAAATACTTTCGTTAACGCACTTACCCCGTTATCGGGATGAGGAAACGCCATGGATATCATCAGCGAAGCAACAGCCGGACTTAAGGGAAACAGCAATTCTGCCGATACGCTCAAGGAGAGGAAACTCCGCGAGGCCTGCGCCGGATTTGAAGCCCTGATGCTCAAGCAGATTCTGAGCCAGGCGCGCCAGGGTATTCCCAAAAGCGGCTTGCTTGACGGCGGTTATGGCGAGGAAATGTTTCAATCCATCCAGGATGACCAACTGACCCAAAAATTGGCCGGAAGCTCCGGGATCGGTTTCGGCGACATGCTGTACCGGCAACTGTCGCAAGCACATGTTCCGCCAAACAAGGAGAAATAGACCATGCAGCAGACACAGACGACGGAACAACGCTCCCTGCCCGCACGGTTCTACGAAGTGTTGGAGCAACAAGTCCAGCTTTCCGAAGACATGCTCGCCATCTTGAGCGAAGAGCAAAAAGCCCTGACAGCCATGGACATGCAGGGGCTCATCCGCCTGAGCGCCAAGAAAGAAAACAGATTGAGCCGCATCCAGGCCCTGGACACCCTGCTCGCCGAGATGACCAAGGAGTTCCGCCCGGAAGCAGAGGAGAAAACGGCAAAACTTTCCGCCCTCATTCCCCTGCTTGCTCCGGAAGAAGGAAAAAAGCTCGGCCAATACAGGAAGAACCTGTCCCGGCTGCGGGAGGAAATCCTCAGTCGCAACCAGACCAACGGTCATTTTGCCGCGGATGTAAAAACATATCTGAACGACGCCATTACCTTGATCACCAGCGGCATTGCGGACCGGCCCATGTACGGCCTCACCGGCCTCAGCAAAAAGCCTTCGCTGAACCAACCCTCTTTAATCAGCAGGGAGGTCTAGGCCATGGCCGGCATTTCCCATGTGCTCAGCATTGCCAAGGAGGCGCTCCTCACCCACCAGCTTTCCATCCAGGTGGCGTCGCACAATATCGCCAACGTCGACACCCCCGGCTACACCCGGCAATCGCTGCAACTGGAGTCCAACACCGCAACCCCGATCAGCTCCGGCATGCTGGGCGGCGGGGTGAAAGGCACGACCATCCTGCGGAACTACGACCAGTTCATGGTGCAGCGGCTTGCCAAACAGGAATCAACCCTGGGCAATCTCCAGGCGCAGCAGGAATCCATGCGGCTGGTGGAAACCGTGTTCAATGAAGCGCCGGGCATGGCCATCAACGATCTGATGAACAAATTCTGGAGCAGTTGGCAGGACCTGGCCGACAATCCGGAGATATCCGCGACCAGACAAGCGGTGGTCCAATCTTCCGAACTGATCATCGACCAGTTGCATTCCATGACCACCGAAATGGCCCAGACCAAATTCGATATCGGAGTCAGCCTCGACACGGCCATCGGCGACGTCAATTCCATCGTCAGCCAGATCGCCAATCTCAATGTGCAGATCTCCGGGGCGGAATCCGCGGCAGGGCAGGCCAACGACATGCGGGACAAAAGGGACACCCTGATCAACGAGCTTTCCACGCTCCTTGACATCTCCTTTTTCGAGGATAAAAACGGCGCCTACACCGTTCTTATGGCTGACGGCCATACCCTGGTGGAAAGCAACGAATCCTGGCAAGTGGACTGGGAAAACAACGAGCTTATTTGGGTAAACAAGGATGCCGATGGCGGGGAAACGCGCCGAGCAATCGGCGACGGGGCTGAGTTGGGCGGCAAGATCGGGGGCTGGCTTGAGGTGCGCGGCAACCTGATCGAAGGAGACCCAAACAATTTCCTTGGCCGGCTGGACGCCTTCGCCAACGCCCTGATCCGGGAGGTCAATCAGCAGCACTCCCAAGGGGCAGGGCTGACCATGTTCGGAGACACCCTGACCGGTGCTCAGGTGAGCAATGTCGCCATCCTCACCTCCACCGTGGACCCAGCCGCAGACGCAGCAAATGTGACCATCCCGGCAGGCACCATCACCATCAACAACCGGCCGGTCGGCGAAATCCTCGGCGGCAATGCGGTGAATGGCCTGGCCATGACCAAGGCATATAATTCCGTGAACGCCATCAATGCGGCCGAGGCAGGAGTCGAGGCGCGGCTCACCACGCTCACCTCTTCCTCTGCCGCAACCGCTGCGGCCACGGCAGGAGGCACTATCTCCATGACCTTGAACGGGGTCGATATTAGCGTGGCAGTGGCGGCAGGCGACTCAGCCGCCGCCGTCAATGCGAACTTTCTTGCCGCCGTGAACGCGGTGAAAGACCAAACCGGTGTCTCAGCCGTAATTGGAACCGGCAGTAACGGCGCGCCCGCTGACACCCTTATTTTACAGAACACCGAAAATGGCGACAGTGCAACCATTGACATCACCGCCTTCGACATAGGCACAACAGCAGGGACAAATATCAATTTCTCGATTGGGACGCAAAGCGCCGACGCCACCCACAACACCGGGGAAATCACCCTGTTTTCCACCAGCACCTTCACCCTCAATGCCGGAGCAAACGACTACACCCTGGCCCAACTTGGCCTGACCGATCCGGCATTCACTTTTGACGCCCAAAAAGACGACGGCTCCATCACCTACGGGCCGCTCAGCACAAATGCAACCGTAGACACCCTGCTCTCCGGCTACGACTATTTTGACGAACTTGACACCTCCGGCAGCTTCGATATCTGGGTTTACAACGATGACGGCTCGCTGGCCATCCCCCAGCCCGTCACCGTCTCCTTAAAAGGAACCTACGCGCTGAACGATGTGGCCAACGCCATCAATACCGCCATGACGAACGCCGGGGCAGCGAGCGGCGTTCCTCCTGCCCAAACCCCCTGGGTGAATGCCTCAATCTCCGACAACAGCCTGCGTCTCACCCCAAGCTCCGGCCGCCAGTTCGCCTTTGCCAACGACACCTCGAACTTCCTCCAGGTTGCCGGGCTCAACACCTTTTTCTCCGGCAGCGATGCGGCAACTATCGGCGTAAACAGCGCGATTACCGGCAACCTCAACAATCTCGCCGCTGCCACCGTTGGCCCCCAGGGGCAAATATTCCGCGGGGACAACACCAATTCCCTCAAGATCACAAGCATCCAGAACGCTGAATATATTTCCTTCACCGGCGGCGCCATAAACACCCTGGATGGCTTTTACAACACCCTGGTCGGCCAGGTGGCCAACACCACCCGCACCATCAGTCAATCCTACGACTCCACGATACTGGTGAACAACCAGGTAACCGCCATGCGCGATTCGGTCTCCGGCGTTTCCCTGGACGAAGAAATGGCGAATCTGGTCAAGTACCAACACGCTTACACCGCCGCGGCCCGGCTCATCACCATGTCTGACGAGATGCTGCAGACTCTGCTTGACTCAGTGAGATAGGAGAAAAACCATGCGACTTACCATGCAGTCCATCCATAACGATATCCTGAAAAATCTCAACAAGATCACCACGGACATGGCTCGGCTCAATTCCCAAATATCCTCGGGAAAGCAGATGTCCAAGGTCTCCGATGATCCGGTCAATCTCGTGACCGCCCTTGGGATCAGAACCAATCTCACCCAGATCACCTCTTACCAGAGTAATCTCAATTTCGGCAACAGCATGATCACCGCGTCGGAATCCGCGCTGAACAGCATGAAGGAGATGGCGATCCGCGGCAAGGAGCTGGCCATCCAGATGGCCAACGGCACCATGACCCAGGAAAACCGGGATAGCGCCGCCATGGAGGTAAGCCACCTCTGGGAAGAGGCGATCTTTCTGGCAAATTCACAGGTCGCGGGCAAATATGTCTTCGGCGGCTACCGCACCGCCGGGTACTCCGAAGCAGAACCTGCCCCCTTTATCGCGGATATGGTGGATGGGTATATCGTCAACGGAAACAGCCTGGCTCCGCTTCTTGCTGCCGATCCGGTCGCATACAGCCTCCCCAACCCCGGGGATCTCACCATCAACGGCGTTGCCATCGGTGCGACAACGGGACTCGACCCTCTTTCCACGGCCCATGCCGATGCCTCGGCTACGGCCAAAATGGCGGCCATCAATGCCAAGAGCGCCGAAACCGGGGTGACCGCCGATTTCACCGCAGCCAGCAAAACTGGCGGGACTGTGGCGCTCGGAACCATGAATTCGGGCGATCTGCTCATCAACGGGCAAAATATCTTTGACGGAGTCATCAACCCAGACCCATCGGCCATCCTTGCCCAGGATTCCGACAATGCTCTAACAAACGCCATCAACGCCCACTCTGCAACCACCGGGGTCATCGCCTCCCGCGACAGCAGTGGCAATCTGTCCCTTACCGCGGTGGACGGAAGAAATATCCAGATCACCACGACTGCCAATGGGGAAACGATTTCCAAGCTCAACAATTTAACCGGCACAGCATCGGATTCCGTTTACTTCGGCGCCGTCCAGCTCAAATCGGACCTGCCCATTACCCTGCAAACCGATCCCGGACCCCCGGAACAGGGCCTGGTTGCCCTGGGCCTGAGCGGAGGTTCTGCGGCCACCAACGAGGCAAATGATGTTGCCGGCGACGGCCTGCTCATGATCACCACCATCCAGCAACAAAAGGGAAACGTCCGCTATGCCGGTGATCGCGACAACAACATCGCCGTCAAGGTGGGGGCCACGAGCAGCCTTGAGGTTACCAAGAACGGGATGGACGCGATAATGAGCACCGGCGTATTTTCCGCACTCAAGGGGCTGGAGAATGCCCTGCTCGGTGAAAAATACACCACCGTGACCGGCGCAAACGAGGTCATCAACAAGACGGCTACCCTCGGCAGCGGCACCACAGGCCTGGCACAGGCTGGCCTGGCCTTTGTCGATGGAACCCTCGCCTTTACCGTGACCGATCAATCCTTCTACCCGCCACGGACCAAGACCATCAACCTTGCGGTTGATATTACCCAGGATACCCCCGAGACCATCGCTTCCCGGATTAACGAGATTCCCGGCATGAATGCCTCCTGGTCAACCGATGGCCATCTCACCGTGGCAAGCAGCGATCCGGACCGTTATACCTTTAACTACACGGATTCCAGTAATTTCATGGCAATGAACGGGATCACCCAGGATGCGTTGCAGTCGCAAGCGACCCAGAAGTCCATCGACGAACTCGGAACCTTGCTGGACAACTTGAGCAACCAGGTATCCGACTTCGGAGCCCGCGCCAACCGCATCGAAGTACAGAGTTCGCTCTACATGAACCTGGAGCTGGCGGCACAGGAAAATCTTTCCGGAAAAGAAGATACCGATTTACTCAAGGCGATCATGGAACTGAATGGCAAGAAAACAGCCTATGAAGCGGCCCTGTCTGCCGCCGCACAGACCATGAAGCTCAGCTTGGTGAACTATATCTAAATTCGCCCTTGTCTTGGCCTTGCGAAAAGGGGAGAATACGTTCAGGGAAGACCGGAACTCCTAAAAAAGGCGTCACACACCAAGCCAGGGAGGGCGAAGGGAATGCTGATCTTATCAAGAAAACACGAGGAAGGTATTTCAATCGGAAACGATATTACGATTCGAATCCTTGAAATAAAGGGGGGACAAGTCAAAATCGGGATCGAAGCGCCCCCGGAGATCACCGTGCACCGAGAGGAAATCTACCTCAAAATTTTAGAGGAGAACCAAAGAGCGGCCCTGGACACCCAAGCCGACTTCTCCTCTCTCGCCACCGCCTTTGCGCAGGGCAAAGGCACAACGAGCCCCCATCCAGGGCGAGAAAAATAAAAGGTCGCGACGATGCAAGCAGATACCACTCAAGCCCACACGGAGAAGACCATGGCCCAGAATCTCAATCATGCCTTGCCGCCGGAGGAACATACGATGCTCACCGTTTCCAGCTCGCGGTTTGGCGAGATCCAGGCAGACCCGGACAAGATCATCACCATGACCTCGCCTTTTTTGGGATTCCCGGAATCCAAACGCTTCATGCTCATTCCCCATGGCGAGAACACGCCTTTCATGTGGCTGCAGTCCTTGGATGATCCGCAGCTTGCCTTTGTGGTTATTCCGGCCTTGATCCTTGTCCCGGACTATAACCCGGCTCTCCCGGCCCAAGCCAGGCAGGAGCTGAAAGCAGGAGAGGAGGACGAACTCAACATCCTTCTGCTGCTGACCATTCCGCATAACAATCCGCAAAAGATGACCGCCAATCTGCTTGGTCCACTGATGATCAATCCGGAGCAACGGTTAGCAAAACAGATTATTTTGGACCCGAACAAATGGGATCCTCGCTGGCCGGTCTTTACCGATGATGGGAAATAAAACAAGAATGGGGCGCCTGCCGGCAGCAAGCACCCCATTAAGAGAAAAAAAATTAAGCGAAGAAAAAATGCGGAAAAGACTAATTCACCACAGACTCAGAAAGCAGGCTGGTCAACATATTATCTGCAATCCTGTGTGGATCAACGGTATAATCGCCGGCGGCGATCTTTTCCTTAAGGGCCTGCACCTTATCGGCCCGCACATCAGGGGTTTGCGCAAGAATAGCCTTGGCTTTCTGCACATCCTGAGAACCGGCGGAAAGCTCCACTGTATCGGCAGGGACAGCTTTGCCCGGATTCGCCTTAGAGGCAGCCGCCTCCTCGGATCTTTTGAGCTGAACCTTCTCCGTCTTAACCTGCGGAAAAATACCTGTCAGTTTCATGACCAACTCCTGGCGTCCATGCGGGTGCACCGCCATCCTTAACCTTCAACGCATAGTCCTGGACCCTTGCCCAAGCCATGCACCTACAATATCTTACTTATCATATCGGCTATTCAACGACAAACTTAATAAATAAATTCATGCCGGTTTGCTAAATCACGCCTAAATCGCACTATCTTATTGACTTTATTACAATTTACCACGCCATTTCTTCTCCCCCAACGAAAATCTGCCCCCTCCCTTGCAGACCATTCATAAGGCTATACCGTCCCGGCGCTCCTCTCTGTTGCCCAACAAGAAGACGCGGGCCGGTGTTGCCAAACAGGTATGCTGCTGGTAGTATCTGCCCATGAAAAATCTCGACCCTGTGTATCTCATCGACGGAAGCGCCTACATCTACAGGGCCTACCATGCCATTGCCCCGCTCACCAACAAGAGCGGCCTGCCCACCCATGCGGTGTATGGGTTCACCAACATCCTGCTCCGGGTTCTGCGGGAAAAGGCGCCCAGGTTTCTCGGCATCGCCTTTGATGTGCGGGGGCCGAACTTCCGCCACGAGATGTACCAACCTTACAAGGCAAACCGTCCGGCCATGCCCGACGACCTTGCCTGCCAGATCCCCTACATCAAGGAGATCGTCGCCGCCCACAACATCGCCTGCCTGGAGCGCCAGGGCTTCGAGGCCGACGACCTGATCGCCTCGGCGGCCAAAAAACTGGCGGCCCAAGGGCATCCGGTGATCGTGGTCTCCGGGGACAAGGATCTCCTGCAGCTCGTTTCCGAATCCATCACCGTCTGGGACCCCATGCGGGACGTATTCATGGACCCGGCGGCGGTGCAAAAAAAATACAATATCCCGGTGGACCGTCTCCTCGATTTTTTCGCCCTGATGGGCGACAGCTCGGACAACGTGCCCGGGGTGGCCGGCATCGGCCCGAAAACCGCGGAAAAATTAATCAATCAATGCGGATCGCTGGAAGGGCTCTACCAGAATATCGAGACCATCTCCCAGGCAAAGCTCAAGGAAAAACTCCTGGCCAACAGGGAAAACGCCTTTCTCTCCCGTCGGCTCATCGCCCTCAAAGATGATCTTGCCTCGCCGGAACTTGCGGAATATGAAATCCCCGCACCCAACGAAGAAAAACTCCAGGAGCTTTACGCCTTCCTCGACTTCAGCCGTTTGCTCAAAACCCAGACCACTACCGCTGTTGCCCTTGAGACCAAGGGGTTCCAGCTCGTCACCACGGAAAGCCAGCTCCGGGATATCTGCCGCCAGTTGGCCGAGGTTCCCTTGCTGGTGCTGGACACGGAAACAACCTCCCTGGACCCGCTGGTGGCCGAGCTGGTTGGCATCTCCCTGTGCGGCTCAGCCGAGGAGGCCTATTATCTGCCCATCGGCCACCGGGACAGCGACGGAAACCCGGTGGCCGGCCAATTACCCCTGGCCCTGGTCCAGAAAAACCTGGGCCCTTTTTTTTCCGACCCCAACCTGCCCAAGCTCGGCCACAACCTCAAATTCGATCTGCCCATTCTGGAAAATCATGGCCTGCCGCTCAATACCCCCCTGTGGGACACCATGATCGCCTCCTACCTCCTCGACCCTTCCCGCCGTTCCCAGAAGCTCGACGACCTGTGCCTGGAGATGCTCGGCAAGCGGCTGACCAGCTTCGGCGAGGTCACCGCAGGGGACAAGCGGCCGGACAGCTTTGCTTACGTGGCCCCGGAAGCGGCCAAGGACTATTCCTGCGAGGATGTGGTCGGCGCCTTTCTGCTCTGGCAGCGGTTCCGGCCGCAGCTCGAAGCGTTTGGCCTCTGGGAGCTTTTCTCCGACCTGGAGATGGCGCTGGTCCCCATTCTGGTCCACATGGAACAAACCGGCATCACCGTGGACCAGAACCAACTGCAGCGGTTGTCCGAGGATTTCGGCCGCCAACTGGAGGATTTGGAAAAGACCATCTATGCCATGGCCGGAGAGGAGTTCAACATCAACTCCACCCGCCAGCTCGGCGAGATCCTCTTTGCCAAGCTGGGGTTGCCCCAGGGGCGGAAAACCAAGACCGGCTATTCCACCGATGTCAAGGTGCTGGAAAGCCTGGCCCGGCAGCACGACCTGCCCGCGGCGATCCTGGCCCACCGCAGCTTAAGCAAGCTCAAGAACACCTATGTGGACAGGCTGCCGGAGCTCATCCACCCCACAACCGGGCGGGTCCACACCTCGTTCAACCAGACGGTCACCGCCACCGGCCGCTTGAGCAGCAGCAACCCGAATCTGCAGAACATCCCGATCCGCACCCCCGAGGGGCAGAAGATCCGGGCCGCTTTCGTTGCCGCGCCGGGCCAGCTCTTTTTGTCGGCGGATTATTCCCAGATCGACCTGCGGGTCATGGCCCATTATGCCCAGGATCCGGCCCTGCTGGCCGCCTTCCGCGCGGGCCAGGACGTGCACAGCCAGACCGCGGCCGAGATCTTCCGGGTCAATGCCGCCTTTATCTCGCCGGAGATGCGGCGGGTGGCAAAGACCATCAACTTCGGGATCATTTACGGGATCAGCGCCTTCGGCCTGGCCGCCCAGCTCAACCTGAGCCGCAAGGAGGCAGCCACCTTCATCGAGCGCTACTTCGCCCACTACGCCGGAGTGAAGCGCTTCATGGAAGAGATCGTCGAAAAGGCCCGGCAGGACGGCTTTGTCACCACCCTGCTCAACCGGCGCAGGTTGCTGCCCGACATCAACAGCTCCAACAAGGCCAGCCGTGAATTCGCCGAGCGCACCGCAATCAACACCCCGATCCAGGGCACGGCCGCGGACATCATCAAGCTGGCCACCATTGCCGCCACCCGCCGGATCAGCGAACAGGGACTGAGCGCCAAGCTCCTGCTCCAGATCCACGACGAGCTGGTCTTCGAGGTTCCGGCCGCGGAAATAGAAAAAACCGCAGCCGTGGTCAAGGAGGCCATGGAAGGGGTCATGCAGCTTGACGTCCCCCTGGTGGTGAACACGGTGGTGGGGGAAAACCTGGCCAAGGTGTAAGGGACATCCCCCTGGGGCTGCTTAAATCCATTGACTGTCTCCGGGAAAAAAATTAGGATAACGTCCTGAATTTCAAACAAAACAGCCTTCTCATCATTACCTGTGGGTGACACATGCTCGACTTCATGCGCCGCAAGGCCAAATCGACCTATATTCAGGCGATCATCCTCATCATCATTCTGGTTTTTGTCTTCTGGGGGGTGAACTCTTCCCAGCAAGGCGGCCCCGACGCCATTGCCACAGTCAATGGCCAGAAAATCTCCTTGCGGCAATACCAGCAGGCCCACGAACAGACGGTCAACAGGTATCAGGAGCAGTTCGGCGGCACCCTGCCTCCGGAGCTGCTTGAGGTCTTGAACCTGAAGCAGCAGGTGCTGAACCAGATCATCCAGGAACTGCTCATGCAACAGGGCGCCAAAGAAGCGGGGTTGATTGTCGGCAATGAGGAGGTGCGCAAGGTTATCCATGGCATGGATGCCTTCCGGGAAGAAGGGATCTTCAAACTCGACCGCTACAAAACGCTCCTTGCCTCCTCAAAAATGACCACGGCTGATTTTGAAAACAACGTGCGCAACGATCTGCTCCACGCCAAGATTCTTGCCCACCTTTCCCGGTTCGGCCGAGTCTCCGACAGCGAGATCAAAGACCGGTTCGCCTTTGACAACGATCAACTCAAGCTCGAATATGTCGCCTTCAACGCGGATGATTTCCGGACTGCGGGCCCGGTGGCCGATCAGGAGCTGAACACCTTTTTTGCGGAACGCAAGCAAGCCTACCTGACCGAACCGCAGGTCAAGCTCCGATACATCACCTTTCGCAATGAACAGGGGCTGGCCGCCATCCAGGTAAGCGATCAGGAGATCGAACAGTACTACACCTTAAACCCGGACAAATTTTCCGCCCCCGAGCAGCGCCAGGCCCGGCACATCCTGCTTCGCTCCGATGCCAAGGAGAGCCCGGAGCTGCGAGACGCCAAGCGCAAAAAACTGGAGGCCATCCTGGCGCTGGCCAAGACGGGCAAGGATTTTGCTCAACTGGCCAGGGAACACTCCGAGGACTCATCCGGGGAAAAAGGCGGCAACCTCGGCTTTTTCCGCAAGGAGCAGATGGTTCAGCCCTTTGCCGAGGCGGCCTTTGCTCTCAAGGAAGGAGAGATCAGCGGCGTCGTGGAGACGCAATTCGGCCTCCATCTCATCAAGCTTGAGCAGATCAAGCCGGCGCAGGTGACCACCCTTGCCGCGGCGCGGGAACAGATCGCCAATGAACTCAAGGCCCAGCGCGGCAAGGACCTTACCTTCCAACTGGCAAACCAGGCCTACGAAGGAATCATCCAGGCCGGCAGCCTGGACAAGTATGCGACCGAGGCGTCGGCGCCGGTGCAGACAACCGATTATTTTACCCAGAGCAACCTTCCCGCACCGCTGGCAGGGCCGCCCGCGCTTGTCAAAACCATCTTCGCCCTGAAAAAGGGCGAGTTGAGTTCATTGCTCGAGATCAACGGCGGCTACGCCATTCTCTATGTGGACGAAGTGAAGGAACCCCAGGTTCCGGCGCTGTCCGAGGTCCGCGCCAGGGTGGAAAAGGATTTTCTTGACGAGCAGGCCCAGGCAAAGGCCAAGGATGCAGCCGTAGCCTTGCTGGCTCAGGCCAAAAAGGAAGGCTCCCTTGTTGCC
Organism: Desulfobulbaceae bacterium UBA2273; assembly: GCA_002347095.1. Taxonomy (GTDB): domain Bacteria; phylum Desulfobacterota; class Desulfobulbia; order Desulfobulbales; family Desulfurivibrionaceae; genus Thiovibrio; species Thiovibrio ferrireducens. Next base: position 32,565 of record DDWZ01000022.1, read on the forward strand.
GGGGCGGAAAAGACCAAGAGCCGGATTCAGGAAACCTCTTTTTTCACGAGAAGCCAGCAGGCAGCCAGCGGCTTGCCCGCGCCCGTCGCCGCGCAGGGCTTGAAACTCAGCGGTGCTTCACCGTACCCTGAGGAGATCGCGGAAAACGGCACCACTTTTTATGTCCTCCATTTCAAGGAAGACAAACCGGCAAGCGAGGATGTATTTGCCGGCCGGAAAGAAGCGCTGCGAAAAATGCTGACCCAGGAAAAACAGATGCAGGTCATGGGCTCTTGGCTCGCGTATCTCCAGAGCCGGGCCACAATCACCACCGATAAGAAGTTTTTGGAGTAAGCAGTCCAGTCTCGCCACGCGGCAAACGTAGCGAGACTGTGAAGCCGATGGCCGCCCTGTGGCCGCTGGCGATTATTTGCCGCGGCCCGGGCTCCAAAGGGGATCATCCCCAAAACGCTCCATCCACCAGTCTTCCCCGTCAAGGGGCTGATCCTCCCCCGGCACCAGGGGGATTTTGTACTTTTTCCCATATTCCAAAAGAATCTGGCACGCCTCGGTGAGCCGGTGCATTTCCAGCCTCTGCACTTCCGGCCCCGCCTCCTTGTGCCGGGCAAGATCGGGATGATGCTCCTTGGAGAGCCGTCGGTAGGCTTTTTTTATCTCGGCCAGGCTTGCCTGGTCCGGCAAACCCAAGAGAGTCTTGGCCTCCACGATCTTTTTCCATTCATCGTTGGTCATGCGCTGTTCGAGCCGGAGTCTTTTTTTCTCCAGCTCTTTTCCTCATGCTTCATGAGACGCTCGATGTTGTCCCGATGCTTGAGCCAGATCAACGCCCCTATCCCGAACGCCAGGAGGGAATTACTCACCGAACCGGAGAGCAGCCAGACCAAACCCGGCATCAGCAGGGCCACGGTGAGCGAACCCAGGGAAACATAGCCCCAGTTGTAGACCACCCCGACAAAGAGAAACATGCCGATGAGCGCCGCGGCCGGCTCAAGATAGAGAAAGATGCCCAGCGCCGTGGCCACGCCCTTGCCGCCCTTAAACCGCAAATACAGCGGATAGAGATGGCCCAGAAAGGCCGCGCCGCCGCAGAGCGCTACCCACAGCTCCCGCTGGCCGCTATTCTCCAGCAACCAGGCCGCGGCAAGCATCGGCAGAATGGCCTTGAGCGCATCGCAGGCCAGGGTGAGCACCCCAAGCTTTTTGCCGGCCAGCCGGGCAACATTGGTGGCGCCGATATTGCCGCTGCCCGCACCGCGCACGTCAATACCCGCAAGTTTTCCCAACACCAGACCAAAGGGTATTGAGCCTATGAGATATGAGCCGAGAACCAGGATATATTCCATGCCGCCCCTGCCAGAGTATGGATAAAAAACGTCTTCCGCGCCAGTCACTCTAAACCGCAAGACGACATTTTTCATGCTTAATTTTCTGTTTTCAGCCGTCAGACCGCAGCCATCAACACAGTTTTGCAAAAAAAACCAATCCGGACCAAAAATATCTTTGTTCTTGATTTAAGTCAACGCCCGGGGGGATAATTACCGCTATAGTCTCCTTAACAACCGCACCAACACGGGTTACACCACCTTTACATCACAACAAAGGAGAATCGCCATGTTTTGCAACCAATGTGAACAGACCGCCAAGGGAACCGGATGCACCGTCATGGGTGTCTGTGGAAAAAACGAAGCCGTAGCCGGACTGGAAGACCTGCTGACCCATGCAGTCCAAGGCTTGTGCCTCGTAGCCGCCGCCGGCCGCAAGGTAGGCGTAGTTGACCGCGGTGTTGACCGCTTCACCTGCGAGGCGATTTTTTCCTGCCTCACCAATGTGGATTTCGACCCCAGCCGCTTTGAAACCCTGATCCGCAAAACCGTTGCCCTGCGGGAAGGCTTGAAGACCAAGGTCAAGGCTGCGGGGGGCGTGGTTGATTTCACCGTTCCGGCCGCCACCTTTACCCCGGCCGACACCCTGGCCGGCTTGGAAGCGCAGGGCGCGGCCCTGAACTTCATCAATACCCTGGACGCCAATCCGGACCTGCAATCCTTGAAGCAGATCACCATGTACGGGTTGCGCGGCCTTGCCGCCTACACCGACCACGCCGCCATCCTCGGCAAGGAAGACGAAACGGTCTATGCCTACATCCATGAGGCCATGGGCGTGCTGACCCGCAAGGATCTGGGGCTTGACCAACTGGTGGGACTTGCCCTGAAGTGCGGCGAGGTCAATCTCAAGGCCATGGAGCTGCTCGATGCCGGCAACACCGGCACCTACGGCCATCCGGTCCCCACCCCGGTGCCGCTGGGGCATATCCCCGGCAAGTGCATCCTGGTCACCGGCCATGACCTCAAGGATCTGGCCATGCTCCTTGAGCAGACCAAGGGCAAGGGGATCAACATCTACACCCATGGCGAAATGCTTCCCTGCCACGGCTATCCCGAGCTGAAAAAATACCCCCATTTTTACGGGCATTTCGGCACCGCCTGGCAGAACCAGCAGAAGGAGATGCCGCAATTTCCCGGGGCCATCCTCTTTACCACCAACTGCATCCAGAAGCCCAGCGACGCTTACAAGGCCAACGTCTTCACCACCGGCCTGGTCGGCTGGCCCGATGTAGCGCACATCGGCGAGAACAAGGACTTCAGCCCGGTGATCAACCGCGCCCTGGCCCTGCCCGGTTTCACCGATACCGTGGACAACGGCTCGGTCCTCGTTGGCTTTGCCCGGAACACCGTTTTGGGTGTGGCGGACAAGGTCATCGCCGCGGTCAAGTCCAAGGCCATCCGCCACTTCTTTTTGGTCGGCGGCTGCGACGGCGCCAAGCCCGGGCGCAACTACTATACCGAGCTGGTGGAACAGATTCCAACGGACTGCATGGTGCTGACCCTGGCCTGCGGCAAGTTCCGTTTCTTTGACAAGAAACTGGGCGATATCGGCGGCATCCCGCGCCTGCTTGATGTGGGGCAGTGCAACGATGCCTACTCGGCCATCCAGATCGCCGTGGCCCTTGCCGGCGCCTTCGAGTGCGGGGTCAACGACCTGCCGCTCTCCCTGGTGCTTTCCTGGTATGAGCAGAAAGCGGTGGTCATCCTCCTGACCCTGTTGAGCTTGGGAATCAAGGACATCCGGCTCGGACCCTCCCTGCCCGCCTTCATCACCCCCAACGTGCTGGATGTGCTGGTAAAGAATTTTGCCATCAAGCCGGTAACCACCCCGGCCGAGGATCTCAAAGCCATTCTCGGATAACACAACGGATCAGACAGCGGCCCTCCCTCCGCCGCCTGATCCTAGCGACAGAAAGAGAGTAACTGTTCAGCAGCGCCATAGATGCGCGGAAGAGGCCTGCGAAGTGTGCTATTGCACATGAGCAGGCCGCTGACAGCTAAGCGAGCACCGCGAGACTGCGAAGCAGATGTGGTGTTGCTGGGCAGTTACGAAGGAGCTTGCCATGCAATGCCCCGGCCAGGACAGCCGCTACTGGGATGCCAACGCCGTCTTCGAGGCGACCTGCCCGAAATGCGGCAACAGTGTCGAATTTTTCAAGGATGACGTGAGCCGCAAGTGCAGCACCTGCGGGACCAGGATGCTCAACCCCAACAACGACTTCGGTTGCGCCTCGTACTGTCCCTATGCCGCGCAATGCCTGGGCTCCCTGCCCCCGGAGCTGCTGGCCAAGAAGCAGGAAGCACTCAAGGAGCGGGTGGCGGTGGAGATGAAACGCTACTTTGGCGACGATTTTCGCCGCATCGGCCACGCCGGCCGGGTGGCCCGCCATGCCCTGGATATCGCGGCCCAGGAGGAATGCAACCCGGCGGTGGTGGAAATCACCGCCTATCTCCACGACATCGGCATCAGGGAATCGGAACGCAAGTACAACAGCTCGTCGCCCAAATACCAGCATATCGAGGGGCCGCCGGTGGCCAGGGAGATTCTCACCGGACTCGGCGCGCCGCAGCCGCTCATCGACGAGGTCTGCGACATCATCGGCCACCACCATGTGCCGAGGCCCGAGGAGACCATGAACTTCAAGGTGCTCTACGATGCGGACCTGATCGCCAACCTGGAAGAAAAACAGAAGGATGTCCCGTCCCCGCCGGAGCATCTGCACAAGATCATCGACCGCTCCTTCCTCACCAGGGCAGGGGCCGCCCTGGCAGCCAAAGTGCTGCTCAAGGAATAACGGAGAATAGCCATGAAGATACTGCGAAAAATAATCGAGATAGACGAAAACCTCTGCACCGGCTGCGGCGATTGTATTATCAACTGCGCGGAAGGGGCGCTACAGATCGTGGACGGCAAGGCGCGGATGCTGGCGGAAAAATACTGCGACGGCCTGGGCGCCTGCCTGGGCCATTGCCCCACCGGCGCCCTGCGCATCATCGAGCGGGAAGCGGAGGATTTTGACGAAGAGGCGGTGGAAGAGCTGCTCAAAAACCGGAACACGCCGCACGCCCAACCTGCCCAGCCGGTGGGCGGCTGCCCCTCGGCGAGATTGCAGACCTTTGCCCCGGCCACCCCCTGCCAGGCGGCCAACGCCCCGGTTCAACTCGGACCGGCCAGCGGCTCGGCCTTAAGCCACTGGCCGGTGCAGATCCGGCTGGTGCCGCCCAGCGCACCATTTCTCAAGGGCGCCGACCTCCTGATCGCGGCCGACTGCGTGCCCGTGGCCTATCCTGATTTTCACCGCAATCTGCTCAGCGGCAAGGTGGTCATGGTGGGCTGCCCGAAATTCGACGAGGCGGAAAGCGCCATCGCTAAATTCGCGGAAATCTTCGCCTCGTCCGGAATCAAAAGCATCACCATGGCCATCATGGAGGTGCCCTGTTGCGCCAACATGCGCCACATTGTTTCCCAAGCCCTTTCCCGCTCCGGCACGGCCATCCCGGTGCGGGAGGTGGTGATCTCCGCCCGCGGGGAGCTTCTCCGGCAAGGGGATATGCCCTCTTGATCCCCACGAGCCGCCGGCCCGATAATTCCTCTTTTGTTTCCCTGAAAAAGAGGGTAGATTGATGCTATTTCGGTAAACGATTACAGACCGTGTCGGCTGCAGACCTTAACCCAGGAGAAGCACATGCAACGCAGAAAATCCATGGCGGCGACAGCCCGCCTTCTCACCCTCGCCCTTGTCCTTTTCACCCTGATGGCGGGCGGGGCTCAGGCCGCCACCAAGATGCCCTCCTTTGCCCTGCCTTCCGTGAAGGATGGCTCCGTGGTCAAGGCCAGCGGCTACCAGGGCAAGGCCATGCTGATCAATTTCTTCGCCACCTGGTGCCCGCCCTGCCGCAAGGAAATCCCTTCACTCATCCAGCTCCAGAATGAATACGGGCCAAAGGGTTTTACCGTAATCGGCATCTCCACCGATCAGGGCGGCGCCGCGCTGGTTGACAAATTCGCCCAGAAGATGGAGATCAACTATCCCGTATTGCTGAGCGACTCGCAAACTCCGGCGGCCTTTGGCGGCATTCTCGGCATTCCCACCTCGTTTTTGGTCAACCGGGAGGGCAATGTGGTCAAGCGCTACGACGGCTACGTCGGCCACCAGACCCTGGTGAATGATCTCAATGCCATCCTGAAATAAAAAGAAAGACTTTCCGGTTGACATCCTGAGCTCCTGTCGTATACTTACTGAACGGCAATTCATTATTTCCTGTTTTCCGTAAACAGGATATTCCCAAATAACACTTAGAGGAGATGAACATGAGCAAGAAGATGATTTCCCTGGCAATGGCTTTGGCTTTCGTAGTAAGCACCGCAGCGGTTTCTTTCGCTGCTGACTGCAAAGTAACCGCAGTTGACGGCACCAAGGTAACCGTAGATTGCGGCGGCGCTGTATCCACCGTTGAAGGCACCGCCAAGGTTGGCGACAAGGTTACAGTAAAAGACGGCAAGATCCAGGCCGCCAAGAAGAAAAAAGCCATCGAGGGTTGCTAATCCCTTGTTGAACCGTTGAACCGGATTTCCGGTCAACAAAAGCCCGGCCTCAGGCCGGGCTTTTTTTTATCCAGACGCATAACATCTCCCATCGGTATTTACTTTTCCCCTTCCCTTTCGTATAGTGCCAGACCATGAATATCTTCACCGCAGCCATACTCGGCATCATCCAGGGCGCCACGGAATTTCTGCCCATCTCCAGTTCCGGCCACCTGGCCCTGGCCCATTATTTTTTCGGGGGCGAAGAAGCCAGCCTGGCCTTTGACGTGGCCCTGCATCTCGGCACCCTCCTGGCCATCCTTATTTATTTTCGCGATGATTTCCTGCAGATGGGCAAGGCTGTGCTCGGCCTCAATCATAATGGGGAAGAAGCAAAAAAACTGCGCGGCATGGCTTTTTTTATCTGCCTTGCCACCATTCCCGGGGTCCTGGCCGGACTGTTTCTGGGAGACACCGCGGAACAATACTTCCGCCATCCCGCCATGGTGGCAGCAGCCCTGGCCGGAGCCGGGTTGCTCCTCCTCCTGGCCGACCAGGCAGGCAAGCGCGCCCGTGATTTTGGGAAAATAACCCTGCCCGATGCACTGCTCATCGGCCTTGCCCAGGCCTGCGCCATCATCCCCGGGGTATCGCGGAGCGGCAGCACCATCACCTGCGGCCTTGCCCTGGGGCTCACCCGGCAGGCGGCGGTCCGCTTCTCTTTCCTGCTTTCCGCCCCCATCATCTTCGGCGCCGGAGTCTACAAGCTCCCGGAGATCATTACCCAGGGGTTGCTGGGCGAGCAAAGCTCCCTGTACCTTACCGGCTTTTTCGCCTCCGCCGTCTCCGGCTACCTGTTCATCTCCTTTATCATGCAATACATCCGGGCCAGAAGTTTCGCCATTTTCGCTTACTACCGCTTCCTGCTGGCGGCCTTGGTCGTAGTCGCCCTTTTCCTGCAACGATAATATTACAGCTACGCGGCATCCTCCGCCGCCATGGAGACCCCCATGGATCCTGCCCAGCTTCCTGAAAAACAGTACGCCCGTCTCCGGGAAATCCGCAAGACATACAAGGTGGACTTCGAGCCGCTGCGGTTGCGCGGCAAGGAAATCCAACTGCTGCAAGTCACCGACCTCGAACCGCTTTTGGCCGGGAAAGATCCCTTCAAGGATGTGCAGGACTTTCCCTTCTGGGTAAAGCTCTGGGAAGCCGCCATGGTTCTGGCGGACCTCATGCTCACCACCCCCCCGACACAAGAAGATCATACCCTGCTCGAACTCGGCGCCGGTCTGGGCGCGCCGGGCCTTGCCGCCGCCCTGGCCGGTTACAAGGTGACCCTGACCGATTACGAGCCGCATATCCTCGATTTTCAACGGGTCAGCGCCGCGGCCACCGGCCTCAAAGGGGTGGAGTGCCGGTTGCTCGACTGGCTGAAACCGCCCGACCTGCCCCGTTTCGACACCATCATCGGCGCGGAGATCCTCTTTAGAGAAGAGTTTTTCGCCCCGCTTTTAAACATCTTCCGCTCGCTGCTGGCGGACCAAGGGGTCATCTACCTGGCCCACGATGTCCGCCGCAAAAGCCTGCCTAAATTCCTCCTGCTGGCGGAAAAGGAATATGAGATCGCGGTGTCCACCCGCAAGATGCGCAGCGATGACAAGGAGCTGACCATCATCGTCAACCGGCTCACCCGCCGGTAAAATTTTTGCCACGAAATCCACGAAACGACACGAAAATATAAAAAGGCAACCGCCACAGTCGGTTTTCCACCGCATCCTCGCCAGCCGGGTTCGTTTTGAAAACTTTCGTGTCGTTTCGTGGATTTCGTGGCAAAAAAAACCCTCACGGCAAGAACACCGCAATGCGCTATCAGGATATCGACTGGGACACGATGTGGCGGGAATCCAGAGCCCACAAGTCCTGGAAAAAGAAAAAGAGCAGCGACTGGGATCAGCGGGCCGCCGGATTTGCCGAGCGCAACCTCGACTCGCCCTTTGTGGCGCAATTTCTCTCCCGTCTCCAGGTAGAACCTGAGTGGAGTGTGCTGGATGTGGGCTGCGGCCCCGGCACCCTGGCGATCCCCTTGGCCCGTCAGGTGCGTCGGATCACGGCCCTCGACTATTCCGCCGCCATGCTGGACGAACTCGGCAAACGGGCCAGGCAGGAATCCCTTACAAATATCCGGACCATTCAGGGTTCTTGGGACGATGACTGGCAGAAACTCGGCATTGCCCGGCACGACATTGCCATTGCCTCCCGCTCGCTCTCCGTGGACAACCTCGCCGATGCGCTGCGCAAACTCAACGACTGGGCAAACAAAGGGGTCTACCTGGCTGACCGGGTCGGGGCCGGCCCCTTTGACCCGAACCTCTTCGCCGCCATTGGTCGAAATTTTCAGCCCGGTCCGGATTATATCTTCACGGTCAACATCCTCTACACCCTCGGCATCCATGCCCATGTCGACTTCATCACCCTTGATCAGCAGCGCACCTACGGCTCACGGGAAGAGGCCTTGCAATCATACCGGTGGATGGTGGACAATTTGACCCGTGCGGAAGAAGCTCAGCTTACCGCCTATGTGGATGCGCGCCTCAGTCAACTCGACGAAAACACCTGGCAATTCTCCCGGCAGACCGCTCCGCAATGGGCCTTGATCTGGTGGCGGAAAGAGAGCTGATTTGCATATTCCCGGCAGAGCGGCTATAATGCCGTTTTTTTGTGGAAGATCGGCCTATCTGGTTCTTTTTTCAAATGTCTTTCCTGTTTTTGCGTACACAGGATACCGGGACGAGACGTCTCTTTCCTCCGGCAAAAAACCACCGGTTTTTTTTAAAACGAGGGCTCCATGCGTATCATGATCGTCGGCGCAGGCATGGTCGGTTACCACCTGAGCGAAAAACTCTCGGTGGAGGGGCAGGAGGTTGTCCTCATCGACCAGGATGAATCCAAACTCCGCCGCATCGAACGGGACCTCAACATTCTCACCGTGCGGGGCAGCGGCGCCTCGGCCCGCATCCTTGAGGAGGCGGGCATCGCCAAAACAGACCTCTTTATCGCCGTCACCGACAGCGACGAGGTCAACCTCATTGCCTGCATCATCTCAAAAAATTACAATGTCAAAACCCGCATCGCCCGGGTGCGCAACGACGATTTTTACCTCCAGGGCACCTCCCAGGCCGAAAAATCCCTGGGCATCGACCTGTTGATCAGCCCCGACCTGGCCATGGCCGAAGAGATCATGCACCTCATCAATGTTTCCGCCGCCTTTGAGGTGGCGGAATTTGCCCGGGGCCAGGTGGAGTTGCTCGGCTACCTCGTCCAGGCAGGCCGTCCCTGCGTCGGCTCCACCCTGCTGCAACTCCGGGACCTGCAAGGAATCTATGATTTTGTCATCGTCGCCATCACCCGGGACGGGCAGACCATCATTCCCCACGGGCAAGACAAGATCGAGGCCGGCGACAAGATCTATCTGGTCATGCGCAAAAGCGATGTGTCGGCGGTGGAGCGCTTGCTTTTCAATACCGAAAGCCAGGTGCCGAAGAATGTTTTCATCGTGGGCGGCAGCACCATCGGCTATATGGTTGCCCGGCAACTGGAGCAGAAAAAGATCAATGTCCGGCTGGTGGAACAGGACACGAACCGCTGCGAATTTCTTTCCGAACAGCTTGAGCAGACCGTGGTCCTCAATTGCGACGGCCTGGAACCCCAGGACCTGCTCGACGAAGGCATCGACCAGGCGGATCTGGTCATCTCCGTCACCAACAGCGACACCACCAATATTCTTTCCAGTCTGCTGGCCAAACACCATGGCGCGAAAAAATGCATCACCCATATCAACAGCCCGGGGTTCATCCCCATGCTCGGCAAGCTGGGGATCGATGTCCCGCTAAGCCCTCGGCAGGTTGCAGCCAACATGATCCTCCGCTTTGTCCGCGGCGGCGGCAAGATCGTCAACGTCGCCACCCTGATGGGCAGCAATGCCGAGGTCATCGAGATCAAGGTTCCCTCCCGGGAACATTTTATCGACCTTCCCCTCAAGCTCCTTGATTTTCCGCAAGGCTCCATTGTCGGCGCCATCATCCGCCACAACCAGGTGATCATCCCCTCCGGCGACACCAAGCTGCAGCCGGGGGACAATCTGGTGGTCTTCTTTACCCAACAGGCGCTTTCCGATCTGGAAAGCCTTTTTGACGCGTAGAGCAGGAGTGAGCCATGCGCACCGGCGGCGTTCTCAATATCCTCGGCAAACTGCTGATCCTGATTTCCCTCTGCCTTTTGACGCCGATCCCCTTCAGCCTCTATTTTAAAGACGGCATGATCGCAACCTTTCTCCTTTCCGCCGGCCTCGGGTCGATCCTCGGACTGCTGCTGCTCGCCCTCTTTGCGCCGGAAAAGGACCTCGGCTACCGGGACGGCTTTGCGGTGGTGGTTTTAAGCTGGCTGGGATTAGCCTTTCTCGGCGCCCTGCCCTTTTATTTCTCCGGCAAGATGCCCCTGTTCGTCGATTGTTTTTTCGAGTCGATGTCCGGCTTTACCACCACCGGCTCCACGGTCCTCACCCAGGTTGAGATTCTCCCGCACAGCATCCTCTTCTGGCGGGCCATGACCCACTGGCTGGGCGGCATGGGCATCATCGTCCTCTCCCTGGCCATTCTCCCGCTCCTGGGCGTGGGCGGGATGCAGCTCTTTCAGGCCGAGATGCCCGGCCCCACCAAGGACCGGCTCGCTCCCCGCATCCAGGACACGGCCCGCATCCTCTGGGGCGTGTACTTTCTCTTCACCGCCGTGCAAACCGTCCTTCTCCTCTGGGGCGGCATGAGCTTTTTCGACGCCATCTGCCACTCCTTCGCCACCCTGGCCACCGGCGGATTTTCCACCCATACCGCCAGCGTCGGCCACTTTGACTCGGTTTACATCGAAACCGTCATCATCATTTTCATGTTTCTGGCCGGCACCAACTTTTCCCTGCACCACCTCGGCATTAAAGGCAAGCTCTCCGTTTACTGGCGCAATGAAGAGTTCCGCTTTTATCTCACTCTCTGCACCCTGGCCACCCTGTTCATCGTGGCGGTGAACTCCTATCATCAGGTGTATGCCACCTTTGGCCAAACCCTGCGCACCGCGGTCTTCCAGGTGATCTCCGTCGTCACCACCACCGGCTTCGGCACCGCGGATTTCGACCAATGGCCCCCGGCGCTGAAAATCCTCCTGGTCTCCCTGATGTTTGTCGGCGGCTGCGCCGGCTCCACCGGAGGCGGCATCAAGATGGTGCGGATCCTGCTCTTCTTCAAGTTCGCCCGTCTGCAGCTCCGAAACCTGGTGCACCCCCGCACGATCGGCACCCTGAAGTTCGGCAAGGTCAAGGTGCCGCAGGAAGTCATGGTCGCTATTCTGGGATTCCTCGCCCTGCATATCGGGGTTTTTCTTTTTGCCAGCCTGGTGGTTACCGCCCTGGGGGTAGACATCGTCACCGGCACCACGGCGGTGATTGCCACCTTGAATAACATCGGCCCGGGGCTCAATCTGGTCGGTCCGACCCAGCACTTCGGGCATCTGCCGCCCTTGGCCAAGGGGGTCTTAAGCTTCTGCATGCTGGCCGGCCGCCTTGAGCTCTACACCGTGGCGGTGCTGCTCACTCCGGATTTCTGGCAGATGGCGCGAAAACCCGTCTGGCGCTGGCAGATGGCCAAGGCTCCCTCCCCAAGCAGTTCCACCCCTTACAGATTATAGCCATGTCACACTCCACGCAATACGACGTTATCGTGATCGGCGCCGGCCATGCCGGCTGCGAAGCCGCACTGGCGGCAGCCCGGATGGGCTGCCGCACCGCGGTGCTGGTGGTCAACGTTGACACCATCGGCGCCATGAGCTGCAACCCGGCCATCGGCGGCTTGGCCAAGGGGCATCTGGTCAAGGAGATCGACGCCCTGGGCGGCGAGATGGCGAAAAACATCGACGCCACCGGCATCCAGTTCCGCCGCCTCAACACGCGCAAGGGCCCGGCGGTCTGGTCCTCCCGGGCCCAGGCCGACCGCCTCCTCTACCGGCTGCGGATGAAATCGGTGCTGGAGCAGCAGGCAAATCTCCATATCCGGCAGACCACCGCCGACCGGCTGCTCATCAAAAACGGGATCATCGCGGGGGTCATCACCTCCCTGGAAGAGGAACTCACCGCCCGGGCCGTGGTCATCGCCACCGGCACCTTTTTAAACGGCCTGATCCACATCGGCCTGAAAAACTTCCCGGCCGGCCGCATGGGCGATGTGCCCTCGCTTTCGCTGCCCCTGCACCTCAAGGAGCTGGGCTTTGCCATGGGCAGGATGAAGACCGGCACCACCCCGCGCCTGGACGGAACCACCATCGATTACTCCGAACTCGAAGCCCAGCACAGCGACGAGCCGCCCAATCTTTTTTCCTTCAGCAACCGGGGCAAGCGGCCGGTGCTCCCCCAGCGCCCCTGCCACATCACCTACACCAACCCCTTCACCCACGCGATCATCCGGGCGGGCACCGATCGCTCTCCCATGTACACCGGGATCATCGAAGGGGTGGGCGCCCGCTATTGCCCGTCGGTGGAAGACAAGGTCATGCGCTTTCCGGAAAAGGAGCGCCACCAGATCTTTCTGGAGCCCGAAGGGCTGGACACGGTGGAGATCTACCCCAACGGCTTGCCCACCAGCCTGCCCATGGATGTGCAGACCGCCATGCTCCGCAGCATCAAGGGGCTGGAGAACGTCGCCATCATCCGGCCCGGCTATGCCATTGAATACGATTATGTCGATCCGCTGGAGCTGCACCCCTCCCTGGAAACAAAACGGCTCCGGGGGCTCTTTCTGGCCGGGCAGATCAACGGCACCTCCGGCTACGAGGAGGCCGCGGCCCAGGGGCTGATGGCCGGAATCAACGCGGTCAAGTATGCGCGCGAGGAGGCCCCGTTGATCCTGGACCGCTCCCAGGCCTACACCGGGGTGCTGATCGACGATCTGGTCACCAGGGGCACCAAGGAGCCTTACCGGCTCTTCACCTCCAGGGCCGAATACCGGCTGCTCTTGCGGGAAGACAACGCCGACCTGCGATTGGGGGAGATCGGCCGGGACCTGGGTTTGGTGCAGGATGACACCTACCGCTTGTTTCAGGCCAAGAAACAGGCCATCGAGGAATCCCTGGCCCTGTTCAACACCACCCAGATCCGGCCCAAGCAGGAGCTCAACGACCGGTTGGTGGCCATGGGCAGCGCCACCCTCAAAACCGCGGTGAGCGCCGCCGATCTTCTGCGCCGGCCGGAGATGGATCTTGCCACCGTGGCCCAGCTCACCGGCCTCACCCTGCCGCGCCCCGAGGAAGAGGTGACCCGTGAGGTCGAGCTGGCCATCAAATACCACGGCTACATCGAGCGGCAGAGCGAGCAGGTGGACCGCTTCCGCCGCATGGAATCGGTGCTCCTGCCCGAGGATCTTCCCTACCGGACCATGGCGGGCCTTTCCCGGGAGGTGGTGGAGAAACTTTCCAAGATCCAGCCCCGGACCCTGGGCCAGGCGGCACGAATCTCCGGGATCACTCCGGCCGCCATCTCCATCCTCCAGGTGCATCTAAAAAAGGAGAACCTCCTTTGACGAGCATTGACACATGGCTCAGGCAGTTCGGCGAGGCCATGAAATTCAGTCTCAGCTTCAAATTCATTGTTGGCTGCAGCCTTACCCTGCTGGTCACCCTTGGCGCCACCTTCTATGTGTTCAACGAGCGCCAGGAGCAACTCATCGTCCGCCAGGCGGAAAATGAGGCCCGCGCGGTTTTCCGGCAGATCGTTCTGATGCGCAAATGGATCGCCGACCACGGCGGGGTCTTCGTGGAAAAGCTGCCGCGCTCCCAGCCCTCCCCCTACCTTGCCGAGTCCGAGATTCGCGATCGCCAGGGCCGTCGCTACACCAAGGAAACCCCGGCCATGGTCACCAAGGAGCTGGCCAAGTACTCCAAAGAAGAGGGGTTGTTCTGGTTCCACATCACCAGCCTCAAGCTGACCAATCCGGAAAATGCGCCAGACCCCTTCGAGCGCCGCGCCCTGCTGGCCTTTGAACAGGAAAATCTGCGGGAGCTCGTCTCCGTCGAAACCATCGATCGCCAGGCGTACCTCCGCTACATCTCGCCCCTGTACGTCGAAGAAGCCTGCTTGAAATGCCACCTTGAACAGGGCTACAAGGTGGGCGATGTCCGCGGCGCCATCAGCGTTGCCCTGCCCATGGACAAGACCTTTACCGAGGCGAGGCAGAACCGGCGGCGGATGTTCGCCTCCATGCTCCTGGTGGTGGGCGCCCTGAGCGGCGCGATGATCTTCATGATGCGGCATCTGGTGCTGCATCCGATGAAGCGGCTTTCCACCTCCATCCGGGAATTTTCCCGGGGCAATTACGAGGCTGGAGAGATCCTGCGAACCGGGGATGAATTCGAGGATCTCTCCCGCGCCTTTGCCGACATGACCGCCCAGCTCACCGGATACCACGGCGATCTCCAGGACCGCATCCGGGAGGCGACCAAGGATCTTGCCGAATCCAACCGGAAGCTTCTGGAAACCAACCGGCTGCTCAACGCGGCCAGCGAACGCAAATCGGACTTCATCGCCCGCGCCTCCCACGAATTGCGCACCCCCTTGACCTCCATCAAAGGCTCCATGGAATACGTCACCGCCAAGCTGGCCTGCCTTCCCCCCCAGGAGGCAGGCAACTGCCCGCAAAATGAACTCTGCGATTTTTTCCAGCTCATCAACAAAAACACCAATCGCCTCATCCGGTTGGTCAACACCATGCTCGATATCGAGCGGATCGAGATGGGCGACACCACGGCCCTGCATAGCGGTGCATTTGATCTGACGCCGGTGATCCGCGAAACAATCACCGGCCTTGCCTGCCTTGCCGATGAAAAAGGAATCCGGCTCGCCGCCCTGCTGCCGGAGACCCTGCCCCTGCGGGCAGACGAGGACAAGATCAGGCAGGTGCTCACCAATCTGCTGGCCAATGCGATCAAGTTCACCCCCGAGCAGTCAACCGTCACCATCCACGGTTTCCAGGAGGAGGGCTTCGCCGTGGTTGAGGTCCAGGACCAGGGGCCGGGCATTGCCAAAGCGGAGCGGGAAAAGGTTTTTGACAAGTTCTACAAATTGGGCAATAAAGAGGGAAGCGGCCTGGGACTCACCATCTGCCGGAGTATCGTTGCGGCCCACGGCGGGGTCATCGGCGTGGCGGACAAGGAACCCGGGGCCTGCCTCTATTTCTGGCTGCCTGCCGGGGGAGAATAATGGAACCCAGAGCACCATCGGCCACCTTGCTGGCCATCGACGATGACCAGGATATTCTCAAGGTCCTCAAGGCGAATCTTGAGCTGCACGGCTTTACCCTGCTCACCGCCGACTCCCTGGCCGCAGCCCGGGCCATCCTCGCTGAGCGACTACCCGATCTGGTGCTTCTCGACCTGATGCTGCCCGACGGCGACGGGTTGGAATTCTGCTGCGCCCTGAAATCGCTGCATCCCACCCTGCCGGTTATTATGCTCAGCGCCAAGGACAAGGTTTCCGACAAGGTCATCGGCCTGGAACTTGGGGCGGACGACTACATGGTCAAGCCCTTTGAAACCCGCGAACTTCTAGCGCGCATCCGGGCCAGGCTGCGGCCGACCGCCCTGCCCCCGCAACCCAGCCTCATCAACGCCGGAGACCTTGCCATCGACCTGCGCAATCAGGTGGTAACGGTGCGGGGCACGGTCGTAGCCCTCACCCCCAAGGAGTTCCAGGTTCTCGCCTGCCTGGTGGAAAATCGCAACAATCTGGTGACCAGGGAAGAGATCCGGCAATGCCTCTGGAGCGACGCCAAGCTCTATTCCTGGAGCCGGGTCATCGACGTGCACATCCAGCACCTCCGCCAGAAGATCGAGGCCAACCCCACGGAACCGCGCTATATCGTCACGGTGCCGGGGCGAGGGTATCGGTTTGAGGAGTAGGGGGGTGGAGGGGTGTTAGGCTACGATTTCATCGACAGGAAGTATTTGCCTTCCGTGTCGTACGGTAAGAATTGAGATGTGTTTTGGCTCTGCGCGATACACGATTCGATAATTCCCAAAAAGTATTTCCCTGATTTCCTTTCGATTTACTTCCGGCACGATGCGTCCACTTGTCGGCGCTGCTTGCACCTGTTCCACTCTGACAAAGATGGATTCCAGCCATTTTCGTGCGGCAGTGGGGTTGTCTTGGGCAATGTACCGGGCAATTTCCGTTACTCTTTCGATTGCCAGCGGCGACCAAATAATCTTCATTTGGCTAGGCTCTGCAAGATCATCTCTTTTGCGTCATTATGAGTCACACCCAGACCATTTTCCATCTGGGAAATAGAGGTGTGAATATCTTGCAAGATTTCGATTTTTTCCTGCATCGCTTCATATTCGCCGACATCAAGCAACACAGCGGCACCCTTGCCATGCTGGGTGATTATGAGCGGCCTTTTGGTGTCGTGTACCTGTTTTAAAAACGAGGCGATACCAATTCTGAACTCCGACATGGAGCGAATGTCTTGATCTATTTTTAATCGTTGCATAATGTACCTCCGGTAAATTTAAGTACATTATAGCGTACATTGTATGGTGTGAGCAAGTGTATGTTTTTTTGGGCATACAACGCTAGCCGGTAGTCGGGTAGAGCAAAACGAAACCCGACAGTTCCTTGCCCACTCCCGAATAACCAGGATAAAACCCCTGCTTCACAAAACGATGGACAGGGGAATATGGTAACGCTGTTAACGAATTTGCCGAGCCGTGCTTGACCTGACTGCAATGAACAAATTCAAGGTATTGCGCGAGGCTATCGTGTCGGGTTTCGCTTTGCTCTACCCGAGCTACTGACTATATCGTCACGGTGCCGAGGCGAGGGTATCGGTTTGAGGGGTAGGGGGCGCGCAAGCAGCCCATCAAGGGAAACCGTTATTTGGTTGGCAATTCACAGTTGACTTCCTTGGTGGAGCCTGGGCCAGCCAGTGGGCGAAAGCATTTCTTGGACCCGCCGCAGACCGGACACCGCCATTCCTCGGGTAAGTCGTCAAAACGAGTTCCCGGGGGAATTTTTCCTTTCCGGTCGCCACGGTCGGGGTCGTAGACATAACCACAATTCGAAGTTTGGCACTGATACATCTCTTCCGGTTTTGCCATGATATTCCCTCCTGAGTAATGAAAAGTCAGCCCCGCCGGCAAAGCCGGAAGCGTGATGTTGCTGGTCGGTAGGTCGGGTAGAGCAAAGCGAAACCCGACATTTTTTTTGCCAACGCCCCAATCACCAGGATAAATCTCCTGCTTCACAAAACGATGGACAGCGGAAGGCGGTAAAGCTGTTGGCGAATTTGCCAAGCCGTGTTTGACCGGGTTGCAATGAAGATATTCAAGGTGTTGCGCAAGGCTATCGTGTCGGGTTTCGCTTTGCTCTACCCGACCTACAGACTGGAATGAAAGGTTAGAAAACTATTTCGCACGCAGATACAAAACTTTCTGATTTGATCCTGGTGCTTGCCGTTCTTCAGTCACAAAGAGCTCTGTCTTTGCTTTAACGAGATCAGAAAGCTTCTTGTACCCGTATAGCCTAGAATCGAAGTCGGGTTGTAATTTTGTAAGGTAACTCCCGAAGGTCCCAAGCTGCGCCCACCCAGCATCATCGGTTGACTGCTCAAGAGCAGTTAGGACGAATTCTTTTGGAAATTCATGCGCCAGCTCTGCTGCTTCGGCAGGTGTCTGAGATGACACAGACTTCTTCCCACTCTCAACTTTTGACGGCAGACTGACTGACTTGACCGCGGTCTCTGGACGAAGGACTTCAGTAAACACAAATTTGTGGCAGGCATTGCGGAACGCCTCCGGTGTTTTCTTTTCACCAAACCCAAGAACAGTGAGTCCCTCTTCACGCAATCGCATCGCAAGACCTGTAAAATCACTGTCGCTTGTGATTAGGCAGAAACCATCAAATTTCCGGGTGTATAGCAAATCCATCGCATCGATAATCAGAGTACTATCCGTAGCGTTCTTTCCGGTTGTATATGCAAATTGTTGAACCGGCTTAATGGCGTATCTCTGCAATACCTTTTTCCATGAAGCGCTCGTTGGAGCGGTGAAATCTCCATAAATGCGCCGCACGGTTGCCTCTCCAAATCTTGCAATTTCGGCAAGAAGCCCTTCAATAACAGTCGCTTGAGCATTGTCAGCGTCAATTAAAACTGCCAATCGAAGGGTAGGTTCTTCGGACTCAATTTTTGCTACTAATCGTGGGGATACCATGATGACTCCGATTTTATAACAATATTATTATCGAACTCCCTCGCATAGAAATCTACCATCCAAACAGTTTCAAGGAGCATCCCATACTGCTCGGCTGCTTGTCAACCCGGGAAAACGGTTATCGGTTTGAGGAGTAGCGGGCCCCTCAGGACGGGCCACCGTATCTAAAAGCGGAAGGAAAGCGGTCTGCGTTCCCCGGTCATTTCCTGGCAGGCGTCGATGCAGGCGCCGCAGTTATGGCACTGGGGAGCAATATTGCCAGCCATGGGATTGAGGTCGAGCTGGCACGCCTTGGCGCATTCCCGGCAATGGAGACAGGTGTTTTCCCCCTCCTCGGCCATGACGACCCGCATGGTTTTCCTGAGCCGAAACAGGCTGAGCATGCTGCCCACCGGGCAGAGGTGGTTGCACCAAACCCTGCGGACCAGGAAGAGTTCGGCCAGGATGATGGTCCCGATGAGCGCCAGCTCCAGCCCCACGGTTCCTTCGTAAATGAGCCGGGCGGTCTGAACCGAAATGATCCCCGGAGCCGAGAGCAGGCTGGCCAGGGGGAATCCGAAAAGCAGGGTGGCGGCAAGGATCAGGGCCAGCACCGCGTAGCGGGTTATCGGCCTCGGGACGGGCGTCCACAGCCGGGTAAGCCCCAGCCTGGCGCCCACTGCGTCGAACAGCTCGGACAGGGTATTCTGGGGGCACACCCAACTGCAAAAGACCCTCCCCAGGACCAGGGCGAGGCCGATCGGGATCAGGGCCGAGTCCAGAAGCGTGGGGTCGATGGTCATGGTGGCAAGCAGGGGCTGGAGGGCGATGAGCGGATCGGTCAGCAGCAGCGGGCCGATTTCCATGGAATAGAAGCTGCCGCTCACCGCGCTGATCCCTCGGCTGTTGAGCAGCGGCACGGCCACCATACCGGCGAGGGAAAGAATCTGGACGGTTCTCCGGATCGGGGTAATCTTCATCCTTCCCCCCTGGGGGTTACGATAATGGCCGCGGGATCGGCGGGACAGACATGCTCGCAGATCCCGCAGCCCACGCATTTTTTCTCGTTCACCACCGGCCGCAGCTCGCTGTCCATGGTGATCGCCTCATTGAAAAGGGGGCAATGGTCGTAACAGCTCCGGCAGAAGGTTCCCTGCCAGTTCAGGCACTCCTTTTTATTGAGCCGCGCAATCCCCATCCGGACCTGTTCCCGTTTTTTCACCCTGCTGTCCAAGGCGCCGGACGGGCATACCGGCAGACACTTCATGCAGAGATAGCAGGGGGATTTCCGAGCCAGGATGACCGGCGTGCCCATGACCGTCAAGCCGTCGAGCAGCCCGGCGATCCGGATCGCCCGGTAGGGGCAGGCTAACGCGCATTTGCCGCAGCGGATGCAGCGGCCGAGGAAATCCGCTTCCGCCACCGCGCCCGGCGGTCGTAAAAAATGCTTACTCATCAGCGCCTGCGTAGACGGGATAGACCCCGACCACCTGTGCCACCCCAGCCAGCCGCTGCAACCCCTCGGTCAGGGCTGCCACCGATTCGGCCTCGATGACCGTGACGATCTCGTTTTCCTTGCTGCCGTACACCTCGGTATTGGGCAACCGGGTCAGATCGGCCAGCACTGCCTCGGCCGCCCCTGCCTCCGTTGCCACCACCACGCTTGCAATCGCCATTTTTTTCACCGTTTTTTGTTAAAGTGCCCTCCCCCCCTCGGAGTCTGCGCTTACCTGCGGGGAGGGTTAGGGTGGGGGGGAAGCTGGCAGATACGAGACAGTCGGCCCCCTCACCCACCCCCCAGCCCCCTCCCGTCAAGGGAGGGGGAGCTTACCGCCTAAACGCCCCTTACGTAACTGTTCAGCAGTGCCGCAAATGCGCGAAAGAGGTCTGCGAAGTGTGCTGGCGCACACGAGCCGGCCGATGACAAAGCAGATGCGGTGCTGCTGGGCAGTTACACTTTTTCCAGTTTTACGGCGCATATCTTGAATTCCGGCTGCTTGGACATGGCGTCGTAGGCATCAGTGGTCAGCGAGTTGATCATCCGGTCCGGGTAGTGCATGGGCATGAACACCAACCCGTCCCGGGGCACATCCACCACCTTGGCCTCCAGGACAATGGAACCCCTTCTGGAGGTCACCTTGACCTTGTCCTTGTTTTTGACCCCGACCTTGGCGGCATCCCTAGGGTTGATCTCCACATAGGCGTCCGGGGCGGACCGCTTGAGCTCCGGCACCTTGAGGGTCATGGTTCCGGTGTGCCAATGCTCGATCTGGCGGCCGGTGGTCAGGGCGAAGGGGTATTCGGCATCGGGCGGCTCGGCCGGTCCCTTGTGGGGCCTGAGCCAGATGGTTACCCGGTTGTTGTCCGCCTTGGCGCTGTAAAACAGCACCCCCTCGGCCTTGGGATCCTGCTGCTTGACCAGCACGTCGTATTCCGAGGTGTAGCGCCTTACCGTGCCGGGATGGTCTTCGGTGGGACAGGGCCACTGCAGGCCGTGCTCCTTTTTCATCCTGGCCCGGGTCATGCCCATGAAATCATAGGCCGTGCCCTTGGAGCAGAGGCGGATCTCGTTCCAGACCTCCTCGGAATTTTTGTAGCCAAAGAGCCTCTTCCCCTCATCCCCCCGGCCCAGCTTAGCCATAAGCCGGTTGGCGAAGTCGATCATCACCGAAAGATCCGGCCGCGCTTCGCCCGGCGGGTTTATGGCCTTTTCGACGTACTGGTAGCGCCGCTCGGATTGCCCGTAGGTGCCGTCTTTTTCCACCCAGAGGGCTGCAGGCAGCACCAGATCGGCAAGCTCCGAGGTTCTCGTCGGGTGGTAGGCCTCGGACACCACCAAAAAAGAATCCGTCGCGGCCATGCCCTTACGGTAGATATCCACGTTGGGCAGGCTCTGGCCGGGATTGGTGCAGGCGACCCAGAGACAGCGGGTGGCGCCGCTGTTCACCGCCTGGAACATCTCCATGGCCGTGAGCCCCGGCTTGGGCTGGATTCTGCCTGCGGGCACCCCCCAGAACTTCTCCATCTCCGCCCGGTCCTTTTCGTTGGCCACCAACCGTCCGTAGGGCAGCAGATGGCTCAACAACCCGCCGTCGCGCACACCGCCGCAGGCATTGGGCTGACCGGTAAGGGAAAAGGTGGTGGCGCCGGGCCGGCAGATCTGGCCGGTGAGCAGATGCAGGTTGTGCACCATGTTGTTGGCCCAAACGCCGCGGGTCCGCTGGTTCAAGCCCATGCACCAGAAGCTCATGGTTGCCTTGGAGGTCGCGAACCAGCGCGCTGCCTTGACGATCTCCGCCGCCGGACAGCCGGAGATCTTCTCGGCGGCTTCCGGGGTGTAGTCCGCAAGGAATTTGACATAATCGTCCCAGGTCACCTTGGCGATCTTGGGCGGCGGCCCCGGATCGACCATGGTTTTAAAGATCGTGTGCTTATCGACAAAATCCTTGTTGTGGAGCTTTTCCTTGATGATCACATGGGCCATGGCATTCAAAATCGCCAGGTCGGTGCCGGGGGTGAAGCTCATGTGCAGGTCCGCGATCCTGGCGGACAGGGTTTTTCGGGGGTCGGCCATGATGATCTTCACGTCCTTGCCCTTTTGCTTGCGCTCGTTCAGCATCCGGAAAATGACCGGATGGGCCTCGGCCATGTTGGAGCCGATGATGAAAAAACAATCGGCATGGTTGATGTCGTCATAGGCGCCCATGGGCTCGTCCTTGCCGAAGGTCGAGACGTAGCCGACCGCGGCGGAGGCCATGCACAGCCTGGGGTTGCCGTCGATGTTGTTGGTGCCCAGCCCGCCCTTGAACAGCTTGTTGATGAAATAGGATTCCTCGGTGTACGACTGGCCGGAGCCGTAGAAGGCCACCGAGTTGGGACCGTTTTTGCGGATGGAGTCATGGAATTTATCGACCATGACTCCCATGGCCTGATCCCAGGAGATGCGGACGAATTTGTTGCCCTTGCGGAGCAGGGGATACTGCAGACGGTCGGAGGCGTAGAGGATGGCGGGAAGAAAATTGCCCTTGAGGCAAAGAAACCCCTTGTTCCAGTTGTCCTTGTCGCCCTTCACCGCCACGACCCTGCCGCCCCTGACCCCGGTGTAAACGCCGCAGCCGGCCCCGCAGTAGCGGCAGACGCCCTTCACCCAATGGTCCGGCTCACCGGCCGCAGCCAGCACGCCCTTGGGCATAGGCAGATCAAGACCGATGGCCGAAGCGGCGGCCAGGGCGGCCGAATATTTCATGAGTTCTCTTCGTGTCAGTTTCATGGTTATTTGCCTCCCTGTGTGTGATACGGCGTGGCCGCCCCACCCTGAACCGTGACGGCATGGGGATCATGACAGGGAAAGCAGCTCTTTCCCTCTTTTCCTTTGCTCTTTTGCGCCTGGGCAACCTGCTCTGCATGGCAGCCGCGACAGGCTCCAAGGCCGGGGCTGGCCGTGAAATTTTTCTCCGTCGAGCCGTGGCAGACGATGCATTTGACGTTCATCAACCCGTGTTTTCCGTCAAACCAGGCCTTTTCCTGGTCTCCGTGGCATTCGCCGCATTCCTGGTTCCCCGGAATGGCCGGATGTTTCCCCGCGGCTCCCAGCACCACCTGCGGCTGCATGAGCAGACACAAGCCAATCAGTACGAGCAATCGCTTCATGATCCCTCCTTCCCATCGAGCGCGGCAGCGACGACGGTCACAGTTGCTCGGGGAATGCCCCCGAAAAAAAAGCACCGGGCCGCGAGATGTCGGGCAGGACGCTGTGGCGGCCCGCGCCGTTGATCTTGCTGTGCGTGCCCGCAGCTAAGTTCTCACGCCTCCGATAGTGTTCAGCATATAGCAAGTGCCCGTAAAGGTGTTGTTAATGGCGGTAAAGAATCGGTAAAGATGGTCCGGTTGCAAAGCAACTTGCCGGTCTTGGAACACAGGGGGGAATTGGCAGAGGGCCGGGGATAGACGGATGGACTTCAAGGTTTGCGGACACGCGATGCGCGCACCCGCCACCCAAAAAAGCCCCCGATTCCCAGTGGGAGGCGGGGGCGTAAAACCGATACGGATGGGAAAATCCCGGCACGGGAAAATCCCGCGCCGGGAACAGGGTGCGCTTATTTTGCGGCGAAGGGGTCTTTAAACTCCTGTTCCTGATTGAACATGAGCTTCTTCACGCCCCGGTTGTTCAGATATTTGGGCAACTCCAGGTCGATCTTGGCCGGCACGACGACACCCGCGGCAGTCAAGCCTTGACGGAGCAGCGCTTCCGCCTGTCCGGCGCGGAGAGCGGCATCGCCCAAAATCCGCATGGCCTCGGTGGGGTTATGGAACCCAACGGAGTTTTCCGCCCCGAAGTAAATCACCCGGTAAAATGCCTCTTCGTAGTGATCCTTGGCCTGGGCGTACAGATCCTTGTTGATTTCCTTGCCTTCGGCCTGGGCCTTGTGGGCCATCTCAAAGAGTTTGGCCACCGTGGCCGTGGCATACCCGGAACGGATAAAGATGGAGACAGCCCGATCCTGAATGGCGAAGACCTGCTCTTTCAGCCATTCCGGAGTCTCGGTGTGGCATTGCTGACACGCCTTCATGTCATTTTTCAAGGGGCTCATGACCCGATGATCCGAGGCTTTCTGGCTACCCACCTTGGTGTACGGCATATGGCAGTCGGCGCAGGAAACGCCGGCCTGCCAGTGGACACTGTTGTTGGAGTACATCTCAAACTCGGGATGGCGGATAAACGCCATCTTGAAGCCGGTGACGCTCTGTTTCCATTCGCCGTAGGACGCGTCGCTGCGAATCTTTTTGATGATGTTTTCCACGGGCATCTGTCCCCACGTGCTTCCTTCCCAGGGGAAGAACACATCCACGGATTTCATGTCTGCGTCCTTGGGGATGTTGTAGGTCACATGGCACTGGGCGCAGACCAGGGAGCGTTTGTCCTGATGGGTCAGCTTGGCCTCATCCACGCCCATGGTCTTCAGGGCCTTGCTCAGGGTGAAGCCGCGGGAGATCTTGAGCGACATGTCCTTGTTGTCGTGGCAATCGATACAGGCCACGCCGAGGTCCTGATGCTCCTTGGGAATCTCGGCCAACACCGCATCGTAGGGCTTGGCATAATAATCCTTGCCCATTTTCTGTTCGAGCTGAACGGCATACGGAGTCTTGCAGGTCAGACAGACCCCGCCGGACTTGACCCGGGAAGGATCTGCCAGGGATTGATCCTTGCGCATGTTGAGATGGCCCCGGGGTTCGTTGTACTCAACGCCAAAGCCCCAGCCGTTAAAAAGCAGGGCCAGGAAGGGGAACTCGGAAAGCTTGTCATAGGTAACGCCGCCGTCATTGCCTTTTTTATACTTGCTTTTTCCTGCAGGCGTCGGCTCGCCGGTTTTTTTCCACATATCGTATTCCACCGGCCAGGCCTTGCCCCACTGGGCCGGGTCGATCACGCCGTCGGCAATTTGCACGGTTTTCACCGGGGTTGCTTTTTCCGGGGCGCATCCCACGCCAAGTGCCAGGGTCGCCATCAATGCCAGCACCGCGCTTTGCTTCATCCTCTTTTTTGTGGTCTTCTTCATTGGTTCTTCTCCTCCCTTGATCGATTAAATGGTTCCGGTCAATCGGTGTTGTAATTGGCGGTGACAGTTCCAGCACTGCCGGGTGGTGTCCATGCGGGATACGGTTTCTTCATGGCAGCGGAGACAGTTTGCCTGCACTACCTTGCTGCCGTGGCCGCTCAGGACGATTCTTTCGGGAACCTGGCCCGAGTGAAAGAACAGGACATCCTTCATGCCGTCGATGGACTTCCAGAAATAGTGGCCGATGGGTCCGCCGTTGGGCAGATGGCAGTCCACGCAGCGAATCCTCCGGTGGGCGCCGGCATGGCTCCACGCGGTGTGCTGTTCCTCCATCACATGACATCCGGCGCAAAATGCCGGAGATTCCGATTTGGCCAGAAGGCGTGGCGGGCCGACCATCAGGAAGACCAGAATCGCCAATCCGCCCAGGCCTGCCGCAAGAAGCGCCCCGACGTGTTTTCTGGGTTTCAGAAGTTGCATGCATCCTCCTTTTTGTTGACTTGTAATTGTTGCTCTTATTCCAGCGGGGCAAAGCTGGAACGCATTATGATGTTCATGCTCCTGCAACGGCGTTGACAGACGGGGGTATTTTTCCTGCTTCCCGTCTCCCCTCGCGTTCATCTGTAGATGATACTACCAATGCCCGTAAAGGTGGTGTTAATGACGGTAAATATTCGGTAAAGATGGGGTGGTTCGCACAGAGGAGGGAAAACTCAGGCAAGCGGCGGGCACCCGCCAAAGAAGGCTGCTGCGGGGAAACGGCCAGGGTTAACGATGGAGCACAAACCGGACAAACAGCAAAAGAATCTCCTGCCGGAAAAAAAGATAGAGCATGGCCGCGATGGCCAGGAATGGCCCATAGGGGATCACGGTCTTGCCGCCCTTGCGCTGTTTGATCATGGCTCCGACGCCCGCCACCGTGCCCAGCAACGAACTGCCGAACACCACAAAGGGCAGCGCTTGCCAGCCCAAAAACGCGCCGATCATGGCCAGCAGCTTGATATCGCCGCCGCCCATGCCTTCCCGTTTGGTGAGCAGATAATAGACCAGGGCGACCAGATAAAAGCTCCCGCCGCCGAAGAGAACCCCCAACCCGGCGTCCTGCCAGGCGACGAACGGATTAACAAAGGAGAGGCCAAACCCGAGAACGATGCCGGGCAGGCTGATCACATCGGGAATGATCTGGTGCTGAAAATCGATGAAAATGACCGCAATCAGGGCGGCGCAAAAAAGAAAATAGATGGGGAAAAGAATGGTGGGGCCGAAATGGAGATACAGCGCCAAGGCCATGAGCGCCGTGGCTCCCTCCACCAGGGGGTAGCGCCAGGAGATCCGCACCCCGCACTGCCGACATCTGCCGCGCAGCAGCAGAAAACTCAGCAAGGGGATGTTGTCGTACCAGGCGATGGATTTTTTGCAGACCGGGCAATGGGAGGGGGGAAAAACCACGGACCCCCCTTCCTCGGGCAGCCGCACAATGACCACATTGAGAAAGCTGCCGACCAACGCCCCGAACAGGGCGACAAAAAAAGAAAGCATATGTTCAACCATGCGTCGTGTTTCCTTGCGTCAACGGCTTGGGAGGAAGCCGCCCCGTAACTGCCTGTTGCCAAACCACGAAAATTTCTGCTATAGTACCCTAGAAAATTTCCAGTCACAATAGGGCATTACCCCAGCTTGACCTGAAAAGATCATCCCGCCCCTGACAGGAATGGATGCAATAGCACGAGAAAAGGCCTGCGCGGCACAAAACCGCGCAGGCCCTTCTCCCTCCCTTATTTAAAGCCCATGGCCGTGGAGTATTACCGGTGATTCTTTCCCTCGACGAATCCATCCAGAAACTAAAAACAGAGATTCTCTCCCAGGACTGGAGCCTATCCCCAAAAAAAATAGAGCCCCTGCAGGCGGCCTTTACCTGCCTGAAAAACCGCTTCAATACCCGGAAAAACGCCCTGGCCATCCTGACCATGGCGGACAGCATTCTGCTTTACGCCCAGAAGCGGCAAGGCCGGATACCCCCTGAGTTTATCGATTTCCTCAAGGAAACCATGGCCCATGTGGTCAACATGTATGAGGACACCAAATTCGATCCGGACAGGGATGCCGAGGTGTTCAAGCGGGTGTATGGCAAGTTTGCCAAGCTCAAGGAAAAGGTGGCCGCCGAAAAGAGCGGGGAGCCCGCACCGGCGGTCCCGCCGGCGGGACCGCCCGCCGACTTGGAGCCTTGGGAAGAGCCGATCTCCCTGGAGGACGTCGCACCTCCTCCTGCCCGGCAGAAAACCGGACACAACCCAGCAGGCATGGTCCCCGGCAAATCCGCGCCCAAGGTTGCGGAGCCGAAACCCCTGCCGATCCAGCCCGGGGACATGATCCGCCCCATCACCGTCGGCAGGATGTCCTTGGCCATTGCCGAGGAACACATCGCCATCATCAAGCCCCTCTCCCCAAAAAAGAGAAAAAAATACATCCACAGCAGCCAGATTCCCCTGAAGGATCTGGGAGGCTGGTTTGGCCGCCTCTCCGGCCAGATGCAAGGCTCCCTCGCCCTGCTCAAAAACAACAAGCTGAAAAAGCTTATTCTCCCCCTCATGGTCCCCAGGGGCATGACCCTTGCGGATATCCCCGACGAAGAAGCCGCCATGCTGGTGGTGGTGAGCAACGGCAACTGGCACGGGGTTATCCTCTGCCGCTCCATTGAACCGCAAGCAACCCCGCTGCTCTCCCTGACGCGGGCAAAAAACGGCGACATTGTCGGCCCGGCCCGACTTGGCGAAGACCGGGAGTTGCAACTGCTGAACATCAGCCAGTTGCTCGAACGGGAGGGTTTTCTCTTCATGCCGGTGTAACAGGCGGCCAGACCGCAGGACAAGAGGATGCAACCATGAAAAACAAACGCAAAAACACTCGGGTGCCGTTTCAGGTCATCATCGGTCTGGACTTTCCGGATCGAAGCCATGCGGAGTGCGAAACCGCGGACCTGAGCCTCAAAGGAGTCTTCGTGCTCGGCGTTACCGGGCACAAGCTCGGCGAAAACTGTCTGGTTTCCTTGCGGCTGGTGGGCTCAACCAGCCACCTGACCCTGAAAATGAAGGGCACGGTTGTGCGGGTGGAAGAAGATGGGCTGGCCCTGCACTTTTACGAGATGGACCTGGACAGCTTCTTTCACCTCAAAAACATCCTCTACTACAACAGCGAAGATCCGGACGTGCTGGACGAGGAGCTTTCCACGCAAATCGAGAATTTCCAAGACACGCAATGACGGTCAATCGTCATTTTTTTGCTCTATCCCGGCGCTGAATCCCTTTTTACTTTGCGCCGGGTGCCGCTCTGCGTTATTTTCCATCTTTACGAACACAACCCTTGCAGCGGAATGAACCATGGCGATCATGCAGTTGAACATCATCCCCCTGGGCACCCAAACCCCAAGCGTGGGGCAATATGTGGCCGATATCCAGGAGGTGTTGCGCAGGGAAGGCGTCCCCCACAAACTGACCGACATGGGAACGATCATCGAGGGCGAGCCCCAGGCGCTTTTTGCCCTTGCCGCCCGGTTGCATGAACTGCCCTTCACCAGCGGAGTGCAACGGGTCGTAACCCAACTGGTGCTCGACGAACGGCGCGACAAGGATGTGACGCTGGGCGATAAAACCGCCGCGGTCCAAGCCCGCCTCGCCTAAAAAAAATTCCGGATGAAACAACCATGAGCCAGGCTACCCGCGAACCCCGTACAAAAAGAACCCTCCGCAAGGCGCCCTTTGTGGTGATCACCGCCTTTCTCCTCCTCTGGCTGATCGGCGTCGCCACCGGGGAACCGGCCCGGGTTCTGGAGCAGGCCCTCCAGGTCTGCCTGAGCTGCATAGGGATAGGCTGAAATGGAAGCCGCCCGCAAATGGATTCAGGTGATCGTCGCAATTCTCACCAACGGCTCCTGGTCCTTCCCCTTCACTAAAACCCTCTACCAGGGTCCGCTCAAGGTCATCTGCGCACCCGGCTTGAACTGCTACTCCTGCCCGGCGGCCACCACTTACTGCCCCATGGGCTCGATCCAGCAACTGCTGGGCGGGTTGCGCTTCGCCCTGGAAAACGGCCAGTACTATTTCGGCTTTTCGGTGCTCGGCTCCATCGGCGTGCTCGGCGGGTTGCTCGGCAGGATGATCTGCGGTTGGGCCTGTCCCTTCGGCTTTATCCAGGAACTGCTGCACAAGATCCCCTCGCGGAAATTCAGAATCCCGCGCATCCTCTCCCACGGCAAATACGTCTTCCTGCTCCTCTTTGTCGTGGTGCTGCCGCTGGTGCTTGTTGACGAGTTCGGCACCGGCAGCCCCTGGTTCTGCAAGTTCGTCTGCCCGGCCGGCACCCTGGAAGCAGGCATCCCCATGCTCCTGCTCCAGCCCAATCTGCGCAGCACCATCGGCCTGCTTTTTCTCAACAAGTTCGTGATCATGCTCCTTTTTCTGACCTGGGCCGTCTTTTCCAGCCGGCCCTTTTGCCGAACCGCCTGCCCCCTGGGCGCTTTTTACGCGCTCTTCAGCAAGGTCCGCTTGATCAAGCTGCACCTCGATGAAGCCAAATGCACCAATTGCAAAGCCTGCCACCATGTCTGCCCCATGGGGGTCAAATTCAATGAATCCCCCAATGACCCCGAGTGCATCACCTGCCTGGCCTGCATGAACAAGGCCTGCCAGTTCGACGCCATCTCTCTGGAAATAGGCGGTATTCCCTTGGCCGTTCCGGACAAGGGACTGTCCCCTGCCAGTAAACCGTAACACCACATAGCGCAAGGAGGTTTGTATGATCCGGCGACTCTGTTTCGGAATCGTTTTCCTATTGTTTTTCACCTCGCTGGCCCACGCGGAAATGGTGAGCATCAAAACGCCCAAGGCACGGATACGTTCCGGGCCGGGAGTGAACCATCCGATCAAGTTTGAACTGGGCACGGGGTATCCCTTGAGGGTGGTGAGCCGCAAGGGCAAGTGGCTCAAGGTGACCGACTATGAATCGGACACGGGCTGGATCAGTAAAACGCTGGTAAGCAAAATCCCCCATTTGATTGTCAAAACGGAAAAGGCCGTCATCCGGACCGGCCCCGGAACAAACCAGCGCGTTGTGGGCAATGCCAAACGCGGCGTGGTGTTGCGGACTCTCAAACATCAAAAGGGCTGGGTCCAGATCAAGCACGAATCCGGCCTCGTCGGCTGGATTCAACGCGATACGCTCTGGGGGTGGTGAGCCCTTCTTTCATGTAATAGACCTGCTTCTCAAGCCCGTCTTTATCACTCCGCGCATCCAGGCAGAACCATGAAAATATTCCGCACCAAGACCACGACCCCGGACGATTTCGACCATACCGGCCTCCACAAATGCCTCACCGCCTTTGATCTCACTCTGCTGGGGATCGGAGCGATCATCGGCACCGGCATCTTCGTGCTCACCGGCATCGCCGCCGCCACCCAGGCCGGGCCCGCGGTGATCCTCTCCTTTGTCATCGCCGGAATCGCCTGCGCCTTCGCGGCCCTGGCCTATGCCGAACTTGCCGCCGCCGTGGGAGGCTGCGGCAGCGCCTACGGGTACAGTTACGCAGCCTTCGGCGAGCTGATCGCCTGGATCATCGGTTGGGATTTGATTCTTGAATACGGGGTGGCCACCGCCGCCGTGGCCAACGGCTGGGCCGGCTACTTCAACAACGCCCTCACCGCCGTGGGCCTCGCCCTGCCGGACGCCCTGACCAAGGCCCCCATCCTGGGCGGCATCATCAACCTGCCGGCCGCGGGCATCGTCCTGATCCTCATGGTTCTGCTCATGCTGGGCATGCGGGAGAGCGCCCGCACCAACATGGTGATGGTCTTTGTCAAGCTGCTGACCATTGCGGTGTTCATCGGCGTGGCCATCTTCCACGTCAATCCGGAAAACTGGAGCCCGTTCATGCCCTATGGCTGGAGCGGCGAGAGCCCGGAAGGCAAACCCGTCGGGGTGCTGGCCGGCGCGGCCATGGTGTTTTTTGCCTATGTGGGCTTCGACGCGGTTTCCACCGCAGCGGAAGAGGCAAAGAACCCGCAGCGCGACGTGCCCTTCGGCATCATCTTTTCCCTGGTTTTCTGCACCGTCATCTATATCGCGGTCGCCGGATTGCTCACCGGAGTGGTGCCCTACACCCAGCTCAACGTGCCTTCGCCCGTGGCCCACTCCCTCCACCTGCTGGGGATCAACTGGGCCTCGGCCCTGGTCGCCACCGGGGTTATCGCCGGATTGACCACGGTGATGCTCGTCCTCTATTACGGGCTGACCAGGGTCTTCTTCGCCATGTCCCGCGACGGCCTGATGCCGCCGTTTTTCGCCCAGGTGCATCCCAAAACCAAAACCCCGGTGCGGGTCATCGGACTCTGCGGCCTGATCATCGCCCTGATCGCCGGCTTCATCCCCTTGGGCGAGCTGGCCGAATTGGTGAATATCGGCACCCTGGCCGCCTTTGTCTTGGTCTGCCTGGGGGTGGTCGTTTTGCGCATCAAGCAGCCGCACCTGCACCGGCCCTTCAAAAACCCGCTCAACCCGGTGTTCCCGCTGCTCGGCGCTTTCTCCTGCGCTGCGCTCATGGCATTTTTACCCTGGGTTACCTGGCTGCGTTTCGCAATCTGGCTGGCAATCGGAGTAGTGATCTATTTCACCTATTCGATCCGCCACAGCAAACTGAGAGGTCAAGACAGTTGATTGCCTCCGGATGCCCGACTCGCTCCAGGCTCTCTCGCGTCTGCCTCCTTGCTTTCTGCCTGCTGGCACTTTCCGGCTGCGAAAACACCGACCTGCAACTGGCCACGGAGGCCGGCCTTGAGGCCGTGCAGGCCGTCACTCTCTCCGACCGCGACGTGCAGCATCTTGCCCAGCAGGCATCCCTCCAGAGCGACGGCAAAAATCATCTGGCCCCTCCCGACTCCCGCTATGCCCGGAGGCTCGCACGTCTTACTGGCCAGCACCTTGACGCGGATGGCTTTCGCTTCACCTGCAAGGTCTATCTTTCCCCGGAGATCAACGCCTTTGCCATGGCGGACGGGACCATCCGGCTCTACAGCGGCCTCATGGAGATGATGGACGACGGGGAGCTACGCTTTGTCATCGGCCATGAGATGGGCCATGTGGTGCGAAACCATATCCGCAAAAAACTGCAGCTTGCCTATGCGGCCAGCGCCCTGCGCAAAGGCATCGCCTCCCAGGCCGGCACAGCCGGCGCCATCGCCGCCTCCCAGCTTGGAGGGTTTACGGAACTCCTGGTGAACGCCCAGTTCTCCCAACAGGAGGAGCGGGAGGCGGATGACTACGGCGCCGGTTTCCTGGAACGCCAGGGATACGACCGGAAACCAGCGATCTCGGCCCTGCGGAAACTTGCCACCCTGGGCAACAACCACTCCTTTCTAGCCAGCCATCCTGCCCCAGGTGTTCGGGCCGACCGGCTGGAAAAAGAACCGGCAGCCCCGGCGAAAACCGGCCACACCATCGCCGCCATCCTGACGCGCCTCCGGCTGCTGCTCCAATCGCTGTATGCACACCTGAAGGCGCTGCTCCCCATCCCGCATTCTCTCTAAAAATCCAGCCCTGCCTTGTTTTCCCCTGCGACTTTTTGTCACATTCCCAAACCGTTTCCCCGGTGGTACCACAATGTAACATGTCACATTGTGGTTGTCGGCGGGCGCACGTGGACCGCGCCCGCACAACGCGTGCACGAGCGGGCATGGCCCGTGCACGTTGAAAGAAATCGCCATGGGAGGCACACGCATGACAGAGAGGAAGAAAAGCCAATGTAACCAGGAACGCCGTTCTCTTTTGATCGGGGCCGGCAAGATCGCCGCCGGCGCCGCGCTTGTTTCGGCGGGGAGCTTCACCCTGCCCAAGCTGGCCAAGGCCAAGGCGGCCGCGACACAGTGGCCGTGGCCCTATGTCAAACTCGATCCGGCAAAAACCGCTGACCTCGCCTACGAGGAGTGGTATCGGGTATTCTGCGGAGCGGCCGTGGTCAGCAGCGTCTTCAGTCAGTTGCGCGAAAAGGTCGGCGAGCCGTACAACTCGTTCCCGGTCGATGCCTTTGTCTTTCTCGAGGGCGGTCAAGTGGGGTGGGGCACCATCTGCGGCTCGAACGCCGGCGCCAATATGGTGGCCAATCTCATCGTCGGCCCCCGGATTGCCGGGGCCACGGAGGGGCACCTGATGAGCGAGGACGTCATGCAGTGGTATTCGGACACCGCCTTGCCGGTTTACGTCCCCAAAAAACCCAAGCAGACCGGCGAGATCGTCAAGACCACCAGCGAATCTCCCCTCTGTCATGTTTCGGTGGGCAAGTGGATGAAAGCGGCAGGCAAGCCGATCGGCAGCCCTGAGCGCAAGGATCGCTGCGCGCGGGTGGCGGCCAGCGTGGCCTTTAATCTGGTGACGATGCTGAACGACTGGAAGGACGGCAAGTATGCGGCCAAGAGCACCCATTCCCCGGTCAAGGACTTTGGCATCACCGGGCAGTTCAACTGCATGGAATGCCATGGCAACAACGTGCCCACGCCGCCGATGGCCAAAAAATAACGCGTTTTTTCGGCTCGCTGTTGCCCGTTTGTTTTTTTGCCAGACGAGAAACACGAGCGCGCGTTTCGGATAGTTGCTTGTTTCGACAAGGGATCCGGGGGACACCCTGCTTAATGGCTCATTAGGCAGGTGTCCCCTGGACCCAGACGGATTACGGCGAGAGAGAGAATGCTTGCGAGGCGCGGCCGCTTGCCTGCGCCGATGCCGCGCGGCTTACAGCCCCTTCTTTTCGAACCAGCGCAAAATCAGGACCCCGCCCGCGACAAAAACGCCGATCACCGGCCAATGGTTGATGCCGAGGAGTTGGGGGATGGTGATTTTGCCCAAATTGCCCCAGGTGAGCACCGTTTCTTTGATGAAGGGGAAAGACTCGGCATAGAGCGCCGCCCCAACCACCATCCCGGCAATACCCCAGACCGCATCCCAACGGCCTTCGCCCAAAGCCCCGGCGGAGGTGCCCGGGCAGTAGCCGATCAGCCCCCAGCCCAGCCCGAAGGTCAAGCCGCCGAGAATGGTACCGCCAAGAATAGTCGCTTTGATGGAAAGTTTCGCGAGCCCCAGATCATGGAGCAGGTAGACCCCGATCATTCCCACCAGCACGCTGGAAAACATGAACTTAATGATGGTCATGTCCTGAAGACGCAGGGCGCCCAGTTGCTTGTCGTAGCGCAGCACCCTCCCTTTCTGCAGGAAAAATCCGAAGAGCACGCCGGTAATAAGACCTGCCAGGAGTTGGTTCATGATTGCCCTCCCTTACCGTACACAAGACGCGCCATGAGAATGCCGCCGATAAAAAAGCAGATCAACGCGATCAGACCGCTTACTGCTAGCTGGAGCGAACCGCTCAGCCCGTGACCGCTGGGTCAGCCGTCGGCCAGGCGAGCGCCGTACATGGCGATCGTCCCGCCGGCAAAGGCGGCCATGCCCCGCTTGATGGTCGAGGGGCCGAACCTGGCCCGCCACATGTCCGGCACTCCCTGGAATTTGAAGCTACCCGAACTCAACGCCGCGATAAATGAACCGATCAGAATGCCGATCACAAACATCCACTGCCAGTCAATAATGGGTTTCTCTTTCAAGAAATACTCCATCTGACTGACCCGTTCCGGGCTGAAGAGCTGCTCGATCATCCCGGCGCCCCGCACGAAGGTGGTCGAGGCTCCGGCATATTTGCCGGTGAGCCAGACCGAGCCGACGATGACCAGTCCGCTCAAGGCCCCTGCCACATAGGGGTTCCATTGTCCCTTTTCCATTTGCCCTGCCATAATCGCCCTCCTTATGGGTTGCTGCTGGTTGGGGTGAAGGTTTCCCCGCATACCTGACAATATCAAAATACAAAAGCACGGCGGGATTATCCATAAAAAATGGCAATTGTCAGTGAGGCAAGATGTCGCAGGAGGCAAGGCGGGGCACCCGGAGCTACCCCACCCCCACACAGTGTTTGGACCTTAGGCTCGGGCTACTCGATGACCATCCGGTTCTTTACCGCAGTCACCCCATTGACGTCGCTGGCGAGTTTGGTGGCCAGTTTCATTTCCGCTGCGTTGCGGGCCTTGCCATACAAGGTGACCTTGCCGCGCTTCGTTTCGACCTTGGTATTAATGGCACTGGTCGAATGGTGGGACAACAAGGTCATCTTGACCTGGGCGGTGATGGAAGCGTCATCAATCTTCTCGCCCACCGTTCTCTCTTTCTTCGGAGTCTTTGCCACGCTCATCTCATTTTTTACTTCTTTAACCCCTTCCACATCCTTGGCGTATTCCGTGGTCAATTCCTTTTGTGCCTGACTGCCGGCCTCGCCGCGCAGGGTAACGATGCCGTCTGTAACATCCACCTCGGTTGTGGCGGCGCTCACGCTGCGATGAAACAAGAGCGTGACTCTCACTTTTTCCCGGAGCCAGGCATCGGAATTTGCGGTGGGGAATGCGCCTTTCACTTCCAGCCTGTTGTCCACGCTCTTGACCCCGGGGAGGCCTGCAACGGTCTCCTGGGCCAAGGATTTGTGGAAATTTTCAGCGACCAACCCGGTCAAGATGACGGCGCCATTCTTGGACTCGATTTTAATATCATCACCCTGAAGATATGTTTTGAACACATACGACTGCCTGGCGGAAGATTCGATGCGGCTGTCCATATTTTCAGCCTGCACCGGCGTGTTGAGCACCAGCAGCGCCACCGCTGCTACCAACATAGTAATGGAATGTATTGCTTTCATGGAATCTCCTTCGTGTCTTGAGTATTATTTCTTTATCGTCTTTGCCGGTTTTTTCGCACCCGTCTTCACGGGCATCATCTTTTTCATGTTCTTAAACTGTTCATCCGTAATGATAGCCCGCATCGCTTTCATGGCTTGTAGCATTTCCAAATGATGGGCTACTTGTATCTCGCCAATTTTTCTCGCTGCAGCGCTGGCCTTCTCAAGGTCAAAATCTTTCACTTCCAGGATATCCCGCAGTTCGATCTCGGCAATCTTCAGGTCCGCCTTGAATCGGGCCTGTTTTTTTTGCATTTCGCTGTGCCCGGGCTTCATTTTCATGATCTGGTCATCGGTAAGCCCCATTTTTTCCGCCTGAATGAGGCACATCCCCATCATCTCGCCCATCATGTCCATATTGCCCATTCCCATCATCATCGGCCCAGGCCCGCCCCCCTGCTGCCGCATGGGCATGTCCATCATCTGGGAAAATGCGGGCATTGGCACGCTCAACGTCAACAGAACTACTGCTGCCAGTTTTAATAGTGTTTTCATGACACATTCTCCTTTTCTTGTTGTTGTGGGGTATTCTGTGCACCCGCGGCCGGAGGGCAAGGACCCGCCGGTGTGTGGTAAGCCGCGCATACTATTTCTCGAAAACCTTCTTGATCTGACCGATTTTTTCCTGCACCTTGCCGGCTATCTTTTCACCGGTGCCTTCATCCGCCAACTTTGGGTTATCGCTGAGTTTCCCGGCGATCTCCTTGACCTTCCCCTTCAGTTGATGAAACGTGCCTTCCGCCTGGTCCTTCGTGCCGGATTTCATGGTATTCCTCCTTTAGGATTTCGAATAGAATTGGATCGCACCGATCGCCTCGCAAGCAAACATGCCTTGAGGTGTGCTCCTATTCTTGAATAGCAGAATGTGTGCCAGGCATATTGTTGCCGGGACATACGCTCGCACCATGCTAGAATAATAAGAAATTAAGTGAATACTGCGAGAGGGGGTGAATACTGTGCCAACAGCCGATTGTCTGACATATCAGGAATCTCCTGATATGTCAGACGTGATACTTTTTTTTGGTTCATCCGGAAATTTCGGGGAAAATGGCGAGGCCTTTTTGCTGTTCTCTCTTTTTTCTTTTGCGTGCCCAAAAGAAGAAACAAGAAAAAGGCACCCCAGCCAGTCCTGGCCCTGCGGGGCTTAGCACTGTAGTATGATGCAAAAAACAAGGAACATTTCCATGGATGCAATCGAAGAAAAGGCCACGCAGGGGAGCACGCTCCGCCATCTTGTCCGCGCGCTCCGCTCGCGGAACT
Source organism: Desulfobulbaceae bacterium UBA2273 (assembly GCA_002347095.1). Classification (GTDB taxonomy): domain Bacteria; phylum Desulfobacterota; class Desulfobulbia; order Desulfobulbales; family Desulfurivibrionaceae; genus Thiovibrio; species Thiovibrio ferrireducens. The sequence goes on from DDWZ01000022.1 coordinate 69,381, forward strand.
ACCGCCTTTTCCTCGCCGGGCAAGGCGTCTCCCTGGTCGGGACCTGGATGCAGCATGTGGCCATGAGCTGGCTTGTCTACCGCTTGACCGGCTCCGCCATGCTGTTGGGGATTGTCGGTTTCACCAGCCAGATCCCGACCCTCTTCATCTCCCCGATGGCCGGGGTGCTCGCCGACCGCTGGGACCGACGCCGCCTCCTGCTTGTCACCCAAACACTCGCCATGCTGCAGGCGGTATTTCTTGCCGTTGTCGTGCTGACCGGGGTCGTGCAGGTCTGGCAGATCATCCTGCTGAGCCTGATCCTGGGCATCGTCAACGCCTGTGACATCCCGATCCGCCAATCCTTTGTCGTCGAGATGGTGGAAGAACGGGAAAACCTGGGAAACGCCATTGCCCTCAACTCCTCCATGGTCAACACCGCCCGCCTCGTCGGCCCGGCCATTGCCGGGTTGCTCGTGGCCTCGGTGGGAGAAGGGATCTGTTTTGTTCTCAACGCGCTCAGCTACCTGGCGGTCATCCTGGCCCTTGCGGCCATGCGGATTCCACCCGCCGCCAAACCCAGCCAGGCCAGACGCCCAATCCTGCATGAACTCCAGGAGGGGTTCCTTTACGCCTACCGCTTTGGCCCGATCCGCAGCATCCTGCTCCTCCTTGCCCTGGTCAGCCTCATGGGGATGCCCTATTCGGTATTGGCGCCGGTCTTTGCCAAGGAAATCCTGCACGGCGGCGCGCATACCTTCGGTTTTTTGATGACCGGTGCGGGCAGCGGCGCCTTGGTCGGCACCCTGTATCTCGCCTCCCGCCGGAGCGTCCGCGGCCTCGGCCTGGTGATTGTCCGGGCGACGATCCTGTTCGCGGTGGGCATCGCCATCTTTGCCCTGTCCCGCAATTTCCTCCTCTCGCTGGCCGCCCTGGCCCTGGCGGGATTCGGGGGCATGACCATCGTCGCCTCCTGCAACACGGTGCTGCAAACCATTCTGGACGAAGACAAACGCGGAAGGGTCATGAGCTTTTTCACCATGGCCTTCATCGGGGTGGCGCCCTTCGGCTCTCTCGGCGCCGGCGCCATGGCCGGCATCATCGGCCCGCGCGACACCCTGCTCCTGGGCGGCCTCGGCTGCCTGGCCGGAGCGGCGATTTTTGCCCGGAACCTCCCGAAGATCAGGGAAAAAGTGCGTCCCATCTACCTGCGCATGGGAATTATCCAGGAAGTCGCCACCGGCCTGGAGACCGCGGCGGAACAACCACCATTGGTGGAAGACCGTTGAGCTGAAAAAGACATTCGCTCATTTTTTCACAATACAGAAGCAGGTATGGGGGGGGGAGAAGCCGGGAGCTCCAAGAGGAGCCCCCTGCCGAATATCTGGGGAAACTCATGACGGGAGAAAAAACAACGCTGGCCGACTAATTGGGCCTCGGGGCAATCTTAAGCTCGACCCGGCGGTTTCTCTGTCGCCCAGCCTCGGTTTCGTTGGTGGCGACCGGGAGTGATTCGCCAAAGGCAACAACCTCCAGCCTGGAACCGGCAACCCCCCGCTGCACGAGCAGATTTCTCACCGCCTCAGCACGGCGCTGGGAAAGATCCATATTGTACGCTTCCGAGCCAACGCTGTCGGTATGGCCCTCAACCCTGATCACGGTCTGCGGGTATTGCACCAGCACCGAGGCGATCCGGTCAAGCTCGCCATAGAGTCCCGGCCGCACCACAGAGGAGTTGGTATCAAAGCTCACATCCCCTTTCAGGGTCACGGAGAGCAGATTGCCTTCCCGCTGCACTGCCGCCGCATCAGAGGCAGCCAGGGTCTGGCGCATCTCCTGCTCCTGCTGATCCATCATATGGCCAACTCCGGCTCCAGCAGCGCCGCCGACCGCAGCGCCGATCGCAGCCCCGATCAGGGTCGATTTGGTATCGTGGCCAATCACCTGGCCGAGGATGGCCCCGGCCGCAGCCCCTCCGGCCGCGCCGTAAGCTCCTCCGGCCTGGGTCTTGGTTTGAGGAACGCAACCAGAGAAAACAAACATCCCTGCCAGACAAAGAAGAACAAACCGTTTCATACTTTCCTCCTTCAAGGTGTAATGGTTAGTGAAACCGGCGCCTCTACCAAAAAATTGCTTTTTTCCGCACCGGGAAAAAACTTACTTTTGGGTAGTCTACCACATTTTTGGTTGAACAGGACGGTCTTGATTTGCCTGCCCACCCCATCCCGCCACTTCGGCACAGGCACAAAAAAACCCGCGACCATTTCCGGCGCGGGTTTTTTTGTTGTCAGACAAAACGGATTGCTCCGCAAAATAAATGGCGGAGAGCGAGGGATTCGAACCCTCGGTAGAACTTTTGATCCTACACTCGCTTAGCAGGCGAGCACCTTCGGCCTACTCGGTCAGCTCTCCACATTTCGTATTTACTTGTTTGTTGGCGGAGGAAGTAGGATTCGAACCCACGGTACTTTCGCACAACGGTTTTCAAGACCGCCGCCTTAAACCACTCGGCCATTCCTCCCTCAAGTCCGTCAGTTATGTACCATTTCAAAAATGGGCTGTCAATGGTAAGCGTTCAGCAGCACCACATCTGCTTTGTCATCGGCCTGGCCCGCATACCTGATGTATGGCGGACAGGCCTCTTTCGCGCATCTGCGGCACTGCTGAACGCTTACCATAGGTTACGGCAATCTGTTTTTTTATTTAGCGAACCGCCTCGATAGCCTCGGCCAGCTTTTTCACCCCGACGATCTCCATGCCCTTGACCCCGCCCTTGGGCACGTTGGCCAGGGGGACAATCGCCTTTGTAAAGCCGTGCTTGGCCGCCTCCCGCAAGCGTTCCTGGCCGCTGGGCACGGGCCGGATCTCGCCGGAGAGGCCCACCTCGCCGAAAACAACCAGATCCACGGCCAGGGGCTTGTTTTTCAGACTGGAGAAAACCGCTAGGAGCAGAGCCAAATCGGCGCTGGTTTCGCTGACCCGCACCCCGCCCGCCACGTTGATGAACACATCCTGGCCATAGGTGGCGATGGAGCCGTGGCGGTGCAGCACGGCCAGGAGCATGGCCAGCCGGTTCTGCTCCAGCCCCACCGTGACCCTCCGGGGGTTCTCGCTGTGGCTGTCGTCCACCAGGGCCTGCATCTCAACAAGCAGGGGGCGGCTGCCTTCCCAGATCGCCATGACCACGCTGCCGGGCATGGCTTCGGCGTTGCGGGAGAGAAAGATGGCCGAGGGGTTGGAGATCTCGCGCAGCCCCTTGTCGGTCATGGCGAAAACCCCCAGCTCGTTCACCGCGCCGTAGCGGTTCTTCACCGCCCGCATCACCCGGAAGCGGCTGTCGCCGCTGCCTTCGATGTAGCAGACCACGTCGATGATGTGCTCCAGTACCCTGGGCCCGGCCAGGTCGCCGCTCTTGGTGACATGGCCCACCAGGAAGATGGCCACCCCGGTCTGCTTGGCAAACTGGGTAAGGAGGGCGGCGGACTCCCGCACCTGGCTGACACTGCCCGGCGCGGACTGGCTGTCCGCCACCTGCATGGTCTGGATCGAGTCGATCACCATGACCTCGGGCTTTTCCTTGAGCGCGGTGGCGCAGATATCCTCCACCCTGGTCTCGGCCAGCAGGAGCAACGCCTGATCCGGAAGCCCAAGCCGCCTGGCCCGCATGGCTATCTGCTGGAGCGACTCCTCGCCGGTGACATAGAGGCATTTGCGCGTAAGGCTTAAGTTGCAGCAAACCTGGAGCAAGCCGGTGGATTTGCCCACCCCCGGATCGCCGCCGATGAGCACCACCGAGCCCGGCACCAACCCGCCACCCAGCACCCGGTCCAGCTCGCCCATGGTGGTGGAAAAACGGACCAGCTCGTCTTTGCCCACCTCGGCCATGGTCTGCACCTGGGCCAAGCTGCCGGAATACCCCTGGAAACGGCCTGCGGCAGCGGAGGCCGGCTGTTGCTCGGCCAGGGTATCCCAGGCGCCGCAGCCTTCGCACTGACCACCCCATTTGCTGAACACCCCGTTGCAAGTGCGACAGACATACGAAATCTTCTCTTTAGCCATTTCCCCCCTGCCCTTTACGCCTTTTACCTTTCACCTTGCACCTTTTCCTTCCAAAGCCTTCCGCACCGTTTCAGTCAACACCCGCATGGTCAGGGGCTTCATGAGAAAATGGCCGATGCCCTGGGCCACGGCGGATTCTTCACCGATTGTCGCGCTATACCCGGTGCAGAGGATCACCGGCAAGGTGGGCCTGATTTTGCGAATCTCCTGCGCCAACTGCACCCCGGACATCTTGGGCATGGTCTGGTCGGTGATCAGCAGATCAAAATCGTCGGGGCGGCTGCGAAACTCTTCCAACGCCTCAAGCGGCTTGGTTCTGGCCGTCACCCGATAGCCGAGCCCGGAGAGCATGGCCTTGCCCAGCTCGGCGATGCTGGTCTCGTCATCCACATAGAGAATCCGCTCCTGGCCGGAAGGAAGCGCCCACTCCTGGGGACTTTCCAGCACAACCATCCCCTGGCCGACCCTTGGCAGATAGACGCGAAAAACCGTGCCCGCGCCCAAAGCGCTTTCCACCTGCACCATGCCCCCATAGCTTTTGACGATGCCATGCACCACCGCCAGCCCCATGCCCGAGCCCTTGCCCACCATTTTGGTGGTGAAATACGGGTCAAAGATCCGGGCCAGGATCTCCGGCGCGATCCCAGGGCCGGTATCGCGCACGCTGAGCAACACATACTGCCCGGGCAGCAGCTCGTCTTGCCCGGCGAGATCGCTTTCGCCAAGCTCCACGTTTTTCAAAACCACGGTCAGAGCGCCCCCTGCCGCCTCCATGGCATGGAAAGCGTTGGTGCAGAGATTCACCACGATCTGGTGGATATTCGTGGGGTCGGCCAGGATGAAACCGCAATCCGGGTCGATATCCTCGCGGATTTCGATGTTCGCCGGAATCGAGGCGCGCAGAAACTTGAGCGCCTCCTTGATAATGGGTTTGGGCGAGAGCGGAGCCCGCTCCTCCCCGCCTTTCCGGCTAAAAGTGAGAATCTGCTTCACCAGATCCCGGGCCCGCAGACCGGCCCGGAGTACCTCCTGGATATCGTCCCTGGCACTGCCTGCCGCTTCCGGCAGGCTGCGTTTGGCCATCTCGGCATAGCCGAGGATGGCGGCAAGGATATTATTGAAATCATGGGCGATTCCCCCTGCCAGGGTGCCGATGGCCTCCATCTTCTGGGCCTGGCGCAATCGCTCTTCCAGCCCCTTCCGGATACTGATGTCATGGCAGATGCAGAGAATTTCCGGCTGCCCCTCGCCTTGCACCACCGTGGCATTGATCTCCACCGGGGTGATGCCGCCCCGGCCATCGACATAATCGACCTGCAGATGGCGGATATAACCCTGCTTGACGCATTCCCGCAACGCCTGGCGGTTCCTGGCCAGATCCTGTTCCGCCGTCCACTCGGTCACCCGGTGCTCCATAATCTCGGCCAAATCGGTGCGCCCGCTCAAGCGAACATACTCCTGATTGGCGTCCAGCACTTTTCCTTCGCCATCGATCCGCACAAAACCGATGCCGGTGGTTTCGATCAAAACCCGGTATTTCTCCTCGCTTTTGCGCAGCCCCTCTTCCATGGCCCGTTTTTCGGCCAACATCCGGTTTAGCGCCCCGGCCAGGGAACGAAACTCCGCAAAATGGAGGCCGGAAAGCTGCATTTCCTCTTTTTCCCGGGCCGCTTTGTCAAAAAAATCCTCAAAGGAGGCAAAGGCCTCCTGGATGCGCCCCGCCGTCTTTCTGACAAAGAGCAACCCGCCCAAAAGCGCGGCAAGCAGCAGCAATAGCGCCAGCCCGACGATCTTGACAATCTCGCGCCGCAACTGCTGCCGGGCCTCCGCAATGGCCGCCTGGATGTCGTTCAGGTATATGCCCGCGCCGATATACCACTGCCACTCCTTGACGCCCCGCACATAGCTGAGCTTCAGGGAGTTGCGCTCTTCGCCCAGCTTCGGCATCACATACCGAAGAAAACCGCCGTCTTCCCGGGCCAGGGCGATCAGTTCCCGTACAATTTTCAGACCGTTGGCATCGACCTGCTCCAGCGCGTTTTCTCCCTTGGCCGGATAAGTCAAGGACACCCCGTCCCACTGGCCGGCAAAAACATAGCCATCCTGCTCGAACCGCATCTTTTCAATCCGCGCCAGCACCTCGGCCTGGATCTCCGCTTCCATGTCGTCCAGATATTCGCCCGCACCGATCAGCCAATCAAGCTCGGGCAGGTATTTGATAAAGGAGACTTTCTCAAACTCCTGACCGGACGGCACACCAGGCTTGGGCCAGCGGTAGGAGACAAACCCCTCGCCCTTGCTCCGGGCAAGCTCGACCATCTTGCGGATGACAAAAGCACCCTCGTTGTCCTGCATGGCCAAAAGATTTTTCTGCTCAAGCTCCGGCTGGGCGGCATGGAGCTGCACCGTCCCGTCCATGGCAAAGATGAAGAAATACCCTCTGCCGTTGTTAAAACGCTGCGTCCGCAGACTCTCACGCACCAAAGACTCCAGCTCTTTCCTGCTGTGCGATCCCTTGCTGATCTGGTAGAGATGGGAGGCGACGACCTGGGCATCCCGGACCCTGCCCGCAACAACGCCCTTTGCCCGGTCGGTGATCTGCGAACGCTTGAAATGGATGTACCCGACCACCTCATCAACCTGCCGCACAAGCTGCTGCTTGCGCGTTTCGACCTGTTTCCCCCAGAGCGCATCAACCTCGCTCCGGTAGCGGGAATATTCCTGAAAAATATGGAGAGTGCCAAGCCCCAGGGTCAGGCAGGCGACCATGAGCGACATGGTGACCAGCAATCTCCTGGCTATGCTGTGAGCGGGCATGATCATTGACTGTGAAGCTCTCCCTGAAAATCCGTTCACACAAGCCTGGACAAGACTTGATTGGCCACGGGCAGACCGGCCTCGGTGAGACGCAGGCTGTCCGAGGCAAGCACGATCAGCCCCTGCTCCTGCAATTCCTCAAGCATCTTCCCATAATAGCCCGCAGGCGTCAAACCAAACCGGCGCTGCAGCCGGGCCAGCGAAATCCCTTCGATCATCCTCAGCCCCATGACCACGCTTTCCCGGAACCGGGCCGCAAGCGACAGACATTCCCCCTCGGACAACGGGAGTTCCCCTTTCTGGACCAGCGCGGCAAACGCTTCGGGCTCCTCCACCGTGCTGAACCGAAAACCGGAGAGGCAGGAGACCGCCCCAGCCCCCAGCCCGAGATACGAGCCGTTTCGCCAGTAGTTGAGATTGTGGCGGCATTGGTTGCCCGATGCTGCGTAGTTGGAAATTTCGTAACGCGGCAAACCGGCCTGGGCCAAAAGATCGTGGGTGAGCGCGGCCATGGCCAGAACCTCCTCCTCTCCGGGCAGGGTCAACGCTCCCTTTTCCACCAGCCGGGCAAAGGGGGTTTCCTCCTCAATGGTCAGCTCGTAGCAGGCAAGATGCTCCGGCCCGAAGGCAAGAGCTTGGTCCAGGCTCTCCCGCCAGTCCGTTGCGCGCTGGCCGGGCAGGCCGTACATCAGATCCAGGTTGATGTTGGTAAAACCACCCTTTCGCGCCGCCTTGATGGCAGCGCAGGCCTCACCCTTCGTATGGCTCCGGCCAAGCGCACCCAGCAGCCGGTCGGAAAAGGCCTGCACCCCGAGGCTCAACCGGTTGACCCCTGTCCGGCGCAGGCTGGTCAGCATCGGCATCGTGACGGTATTGGGGTTGGCCTCCACCGTGATCTCGGCATCTTCCGTGAAGTTGAACGAGGCGAGGCACAGACCGACCAGCTCGGCCAGCTCGTTGCCGCCATAAATGGTCGGGGTGCCGCCGCCGATGAACAGGGTGGCGAAGGTCCGCTCCCGGCACCACTGCTGATCAGCCCAGTGGCGGATCTGGCTGGCAAGGGCCGTCAGGTAAGCGGCGGGAGGGGATTGACAGGCGTAGGAATTGAAGGAACAGTATGCACACCGGCTTTTGCAAAAGGGGATGTGCAGATAAAGACCGGGCGATTCTTCGCCGCTGGCGGGAGTAAACCCGGTGGGTAGGGATTCGGGCGACATCACTCTCCGGAAATCACCGCACGGGACTGGCGACGGATATCCTCCAGCAGACCGTGATCGGCGAAGCTGAACGGCTGCGCATCCTCCCCCACGATGAGATGGTCGAGGAGCTGAATCCCGGCAAAGCCCAGGGCAATGAAGAGATGGCGGGTGAGTTTTTTATCCTCCGCCGAAGGGGTCAGGCTGCCGGAGGGATGGTTGTGGGCGATGACCACCGAGGCGGCGTGATGCGAAAGGGCCAGCTTAATCAACTCCCTGGGATGCACGGTATTGCTGGCCAGGGTTCCCTCCGCCACCAGTTGGGTATCGATGATCCCCAAGGAGGCGTCGAGAAAAACCGCCATCAGCACCTCGCGCTTGAGCCCACGCATGGAATGAACCAGATACTCCCCCACCTCGCGGGAGGAGCGGAGGTATTCCTTAGCCACCAGCCGCTGCTTGAGATACCGCCGGGCCACGGATTGCACAAAATGCAGGGCGAAACCGTTTTTCGGCCCGATGCCATCGATCAGCTCAAGCTCGGCCTGACTGGCATCCAAGGCGTGGGGCAGGGTGGTGAATCGCTTGAGCAGGAGGCGGGCGGTTTCTTTGCAATCCTTGCGCGGGGTGCCCAGGGAAAGGAGCAGCTCCAAGACCTCGACGTCGGTGAAGCCTTCCAGACCGTGGTCCAGAAACCTGTCCCGCAGCCGTTGCCTATGGCCGTCGCCTTTTTTCTGCCAGTCCGTTTTATCCATAATTGGCCACAAAACCCCATTGGTACGCAGCCGAGCACCGGAGAAATCGCCGAAAAGGGGTTTGCACTGTTTGAGCGCAGCGAGTTTGCAAACCCCCGGCGGTTTCGAGGAGCACAGGGCATCCCGCCTCCGGCGGGACAAGTGCCGGGGTGCCCTTTCTTTTTGGTTCTTTTTCTTTGGGCACGCAAAGAAAAAGAACAATCCTACTCCCCCAGCGCCTTCACAAACAACTCGTTGGCCAGCCCCGGATTGGCCTTGCCCCCGGTCTGCTTCATGAGCTGGCCCACGAAAAATCCCATGACCTTGGTCTTGCCCTCGCGGAACTGCTGCGCCTGCTCGGGATTGGCCGCGATGATCTCCTTGACGATGGCCATAATCTCGCCCTGGTCGCTCATCTGGACCAGACCCTTCTCCTTGACCACGGTTTCCGGATCCTTACCGGAGACCATCATCTCCTCGAACACGGTCTTGGCGATCTTGCCGCTGATGGTGCCTGCGTCGATCATGGCCAGGAGCGCGGCCAGGTTTTCGGGCGTGACCGGGCATTGGCTGATATCCAAGGCTTCTTCGCCCTTCATCAGCCGCATCAACTCGGTCATCAGCCAGTTGCCGAGTTTCTTGGCATTGGGATAGCGGGCATACGCCGCCTCGAAATAATCGGCCAGCTCGCGGGAAGAGGTGAGCACTGCGGCGTCGTCTTCCGGCAGCCCCAGTTGCTGGACAAAACGGCGTTTCCGGTCATCGGGCAGCTCGGGCAGGGTGGCGCGGATTGCCTCGATCCACGCCTCAGTGATCACCACCGGCACCAGATCCGGGTCCGGGAAGTAGCGGTAATCGTGGGCCTCTTCCTTGGAGCGCATGGCATTGGTCACGTTGCGGTCCGCATCCCAGAGCAGGGTCTCCTGGGTGATCTTCTCGCCGTCCAGCAAGCGGTCGCGCTGGCGGCGCACCTCGAACTCCAGGGCTTTTTGCACGTTCTTGAAGGAGTTCATGTTCTTGAGCTCGGTGCGGGTGCCGAACTCCTTCTGGCCCACGGGTCTGAGCGAGATATTGGCATCGCAGCGGAAGCTGCCCTCCTGCATGTTGCCGTCGCAGATATCCAGATAGCGGAGGATGGCGTGCAGCTTCCTGAGATAGGCCGCAGCCTCCTCCGGCGAGCGGATATCCGGCTCGCTGACGATCTCGATGAGCGGGACCCCGGTGCGGTTGAGGTCCACGTAGCTCTTGGGCTCGCGCTCGTCGTGGATCAGCTTGCCCGCGTCTTCCTCCATGTGGATGCGGGTGAGGCCGATCCGTCTGGTTTTCCCGCCCGCCTCCACCTCCACCCAGCCGTGCTCGGCAATGGGCAGGTCGAACTGGGAGATCTGGTAGCCCTTGGGCAGATCGGGGTAGAAGTAGTTCTTGCGGGCGAACTGGTTCATGGGGCCGATGGCGCAGTTGGTTGCCAAGGCCATCTTCATGGCGTACTCCACCACTGTTTTGTTCAGCACCGGCAAAACGCCTGGCATGCCGAGGCACACCGGGCAGGTATTGGTGTTGGGCGGGTTGCCGAAGGCGGTGGTGCAGCCGCAAAAAATCTTGCTCTTGGTTTTGAGCTGGGCATGGACCTCAAGGCCGATAACGGTTTCAAATTCCATGGTGTTCTCTCCCTTATCCTTGCCCGGCGGCCGGACAAAACCGCCGATCAGTACTTCTCTTTTGCGTAATCATTCCCCAGAGGCAGCAAAACTTCTAGCCCCCGGAGCAGTAACCGCGCAGCAGTGCCGCAGATGCGCGGAAGAGGCCTGCGCCATACACACGGTATGCGGACAGGTCGATGACAAAGCAGATGCGGTGCTGCTGTGCGGTTACGCTTTTGCTTTGTGCACCCAGGCTTGCATCCGGGTCAGTTCCTGCGCCCAGCCGGAGCCGATGCGCAGATCGAGGAACATCCGGAACAACTGATCCACGGTGCGCACCACCATCTCGTGCAGGCTGACATGCTCAAGCAGCCTGCCTTCCACCGCCTCGGGGTCGTTGCCCTCTTCGGCCGAGCCCATGGTCTTGGGCGGCTTCACGTTGCGAAACTCCATGAGGGTGGCCTTAAAAGAAAGGTTCCACTCATACTCCCCCCTGGTCAGCAGCATCCGGGCCTGCTCCAGCTTCTTGCCCATGGCCAGGCCGGTGCGCGCCTCCTGGAGCTCGGTCATCAGCCCCCGGCAGATCAGCTTTTCGCGGTTCTCGCCTTCGCCGTACTCAAGCATCATGTGCTTTTCAAAAACGAGCTGGATATCCTCCCCAGCCTCGGGGAGAAAGATGGTGCCTCCCCGCTCCTCGCTCTTGAACCAGAGCCAGGTGAGAAATTCCTGGCCTACAAATCGTTTTTCGTCAATAAGATCAACTAAATCCATGCGTTCAGGCCTCTGAAATTCAAATGAAGATTGCGGGGGTGATGTCGGCCAGAGCCTCGCGGCTCGGAGCGTCGAGCAGGTGCTCGGCGGTGAGATACGGCACCTGCAGCATCAGGCTGAGGTCAAAGGTCTCCTTAAAGAACTCCTCCAGCAGCTCCTGGGCCTTCTGGCTGGTGGAAAAAAACAGCACCGTGCCCTCGGCCAGGTTCCAGCAGAGATCATAGACCGCCGGAGTCGGCGCCGCCTTTTTCATCAGCATCAGCTTGACGCTCTCCTTGATCTCCACCCTATGCGCCCGGGCCAGCTTGGGAATCTGCCGCGCTTTCTTGAGCCGCTCTTCTTCCTTGAGGCAGAACTTATTGAGCACTTTGGGCGAGACCCGGCGCTCGTCCATGCGCAGGGAGAGTACGACATGATCCGCCGCCGCGTACGAGGCATAGGCAAACTCGCTGTCAAACATATTGAGCACGGAAACCCAGCCCACGGAGCGCTCTTCGTAGCTCTCGTCGATATCCCGGAAGGAATGGCGGGCTATCCGCTCGGCAGCGAACTCCCAGAAATTCGCGGGCAGCTCACCTTCCACCGCATAACGGACAAAACTTGCCGATCTGGCCAACAATCCCATACCGCACCCAAAAGTAGATAGTCAGAAAAAAAGTCCTGCCTGGCGCAGAAACTCCGGAACAAATCAGAAGATATAGCAGACCCGGCCGACGGTCACAAGCTATTTAAGCGGAGCCTCTCCCTCCGGAAAACCCTAATAATTACACAAGCTCAGTCCGTTATCCAACAGACCGGCAAGGATGAATCCTAGGCAAAAAAAAGGGAAAAGAAGAAAGCAAAGACTTGACACGGAAAACCGACTGTTGTAAAAGTGCCTTTTCCTACAGGGTGGGTCGTTAACTCAGCCGGTAGAGTATCTGCCTTTTAAGCAGAGAGTCGCGCGTTCGAATCGCGCACGACCCACCATTTACTGTAAGGATATTAGTCCCCATCGTCTAGCCCGGTCCAGGACACCGGCCTTTCACGCCGGCGACACGAGTTCAAATCTCGTTGGGGACGCCAGCTTTTTCTAAAGGGAATCAACTGCTTTCAGTTGGTTCCCTTTTTTTATTTGGCTCCATCACCGGTATCCCGGCCAGGAAATCATAGCTACTCCTTGTGCCGGATCTCACCACATAACATGTGGTACGCCAAATTCTCCAGCAGCCAAGAATAACACTTGGCATTATTTTAATTTTATCATAAAATCTATAATAACAAGCACGGTTATTTTAATTCCACGATGAGCCCGCGCCAATGAGAACCTTCCAGTCTGGCCACTATGTGCAACAAGACCATTACCGGAGTTTTCAGCCCAATCCAATCAACCGCGCCTGGGTGCTGGACAACATGGCGTTGATCCAGCTACTTGGGCAGGCGGATCGGGAACTGGGCAGGCTGGACATGTATTCGGACTACATCCCCAATATCGATCTGTTCATCCGGATGCATGTCCTGAAAGAAGCCACCCAATCGAGCAAAATTGAAGGCACACAAACGAACATGGAGGATGCGCTTCTCGAAAGGGAAGATGTTGCCCTGGACAAAAGAGACGACTGGGAAGAGGTGCAAAACTATGTGGCGGCAATGAACCAGGCGGTTGCGCGATTAAAAAAATTGCCTTTTTCCGCCCGGCTGATGCGTGAAACCCATAAAACCCTGTTGCAAGGGGTGCGCGGCAAACACAAGCAGCCGGGCGCATTCAGACACAGCCAGAACTGGATTGGCGGGGCAACCATCAACGATGCGGTTTTTGTCCCGCCCGTTCATACCACTATCGCCGAGCTGATGGGCGATATTGAGCTGTTTGCCCACAACGACACCCAGTATTTCCCGGAGCTATTGAAAATCGCCTTGGTGCATTACCAGTTTGAAACTATCCATCCTTTTTTGGACGGTAACGGCCGGGTGGGACGGCTGCTGATTACCTTGTATCTGGTCAACAAAGGGATATTGAAACAGCCGGTGTTGTACCTGTCGGACTTCTTTGAGCGCAACCGCGCGCATTATTACGATAACTTAATGCGGGTGAGAGAAAAAAACGATCTGCTGCAATGGTTCAAGTTTTTCCTGGTGGGCGTCATAGAAACGGCAAAAAGCAGCATTGCGACTTTTGACAACATCCTCAAACTGCAAAAGCAGGTGGATGGCCAGATACAGACGTTGGGCAGCAGAACAGCCAATGCCCAAAAGGTTCTTCGTTACCTATATCAACATCCCATGATTGATGCTGCCAAAACAGGCAAGGTGGCGGAAATATCTCCGGCCTCCGCGTACAAGCTGGTTGCCGATTTGGAGCAGTTCGGGATACTGAAGGAAATCACGGGCGGCAAGCGTGGGAAAATGTATCTGTTTGACGCCTACTTGCAGTTGTTCAGGTAAGAATAAACTGCGTGGCGTTCACCCGATCACCGTTTTTTTTGTATCATGACAGCACCATGACCTGCATCCACGACTACCACCAGCTTATTGCCGACCTCGACGCGGAGATCGCCCGCATCGCACAGTTCCATGCCGCGGCCATTTCCTGCGGGCCAGGCTGCGCCTCCTGCTGCCGTCCCTTCAGTGTGCTGCCCATTGAGGCGGCCTGCGTGCGGGAAGCCATTGCCTCACTGGATAGAGCCAGCCGGGAGCAACTTGACCGCACCCTTGCGAAAGGCGATGCGTGCTGTCCCCTGCTTATTGATGATCTCTGCGCTATCTACGCGGCCCGCCCTGTCATCTGCCGGACCCAGGGGCTGCCCCTGGCCTATGTAGATGAAGAGCGCCAGGCCATCGAGGTTTCGGCCTGCGGCCTAAATTTTCCGGACGACCATGTCTTTGCCCCGGAAGACCTCCTGTTCTTGGACCCGTTCAACGTCCGCCTTGCCGCACTCAATCAGGCCTGGTGTAGCAAGCAGAATCTGGACCCGACCACACGCATCCCCCTGCGGGAGCTTGCCAGCTCCACCCCGCCTGGGGCGTGAATCTTACTGCTCCGGCAGATCCTCCCCCCCCAACAGGGCCTCGGCCACCCGTTCTTCCAGCCGATCCTTGTCGATGGGCTTGGCGCAATAGGCCACCGCTCCAAGGGCAAACGCCTGTCGGGCTATATCGACATCGGGCAGCCCGGTCAGCATGATGGCCGGCAAATGCGGCAGCAACTTCTGCATCTCGGAGAGTACGGCTAGGCCGTCCATCTTGCGCAGGTTCATGTCGAGGATTGCCAGGTCCACCTGATTTTTTTCCGTAAACCGGAGGGCCTCGTCCTCATCGTGGAACACATGCACCACATGCCCCTTCCTCTGCAGAATCCTCCGGATCAGAATCCCCGCGTCCAACACATCGTCCAAGACCAGAATCTGCGCCATCCCCCTATTGCTCCTCTTCCTGACCTGCGGCAATAACCGGCAGGAAAAGATGAAAGGTCGTATGCATGTCCAGGGCGACAAGCTCCGGCTCCACCGGCGGGGATTTGACCTCGATCCTGCCGTTGTGGTCTTGGATGATGCCGAAGGAAACGGACAATCCGAGTCCGGTGCCCTTGCCGACCCCCTTGGTGGTGTAAAAGGGGTCGAAGATGCGGCCCATTTGCTCCGGGGGAATGCCGGACCCGGAATCGCCGATGATGATTTCGATCTGCCCGCTCTCCTCATGCCAGCGGCTCCACACCCCGATAATCCCTTCGCTGCCGATGGCATGGTGGGCGTTGGTCAAAAGGTTGACAAAAACCTGGCGCATCCGCTCGTTGTCAAAGCAGGTGCTGGGCAGGTTCTCGGCCAGGCAGCGATGGATGAAGATATGGTCCATGTTCAGGGTGTGGTTGACAATGGCCAGCACCTCTTCCAGGCACTGGTTGAGATCGCCGCACAATCTATTATGCTCCTGGGTCTGCCGCGAGAAATTGAGCAGATCGGCAACGATGCGCCGGCAGATCTTCGCCTGTTTCTCGATGATCCCCAGGGTTTCATGCACCTCGCTTTGTTCCGGAAAATCCTCCTCCAGCAACTGGGCATATCCAAGGATGATGCCCAGCGGGGTATTGATTTCGTGGGCAACGCCGGCGGCGAGCTGGCCCACCGAGGTCATCTTTTCAGAGTGCACCAACTGCTCCATCATCTTCTTGAAATGGGTGAGATCCTTGGCAATCCCTTGGTACCCCTGGGGCGCGCCATCCCGGTCCGTAATGGCCGAGGCGGTGATCATCAGATACAACGGGCCGTCCTCCCTGCCGACAAACTCCGCCTCGAAATCCTTGACCTGGCCGTCCGAACCAAGCTGCGCGCGGTATTGGGCACATCGCTCCGGGTCGGAAAAAAACTCGGCCAGGGGCTGGCCGAGAACATCCAGCCTTTGGCCAACCCCGAGCAACTGCAAGCCGCTCTCGTTGATGTCGCAGATTTTGCCTTCCGCATCGCAAAAATAGATCATATCCTTGGAGCCTTCGAAGAAGCCGCGGAATTTCTCTTCGGACAACCGCAGGTCGCGGGTCTGTTCCTCCACCTGCTGTTCCAGGGTCTGATTCAACCGGGACAGATCCGCATGCGCTACTTTAAGCCGTTCGTTGGCCAATTCCAGCGAGAGCGCATCGCCCTTGGCTCGTTCGATAAGCACCGCTGTATTGTGGTAGTGGAGGGTGAGGATGGCCACCCCGCAGAGCGCGATGGTGTTGAGCCCCCCGCTGTACGGATCAAGTTCGTTCCAGAGCTGCGGCATCCCGGCAAGCCTGAGAACATAGGGCAAAAGATGCCCCACGCCCCGGGAAAGCGAAAACACCACCATGACCAGGGAAAACCAGAAAAAATACGCCCAGAGGATATTCTTGGGTTCAAGCTTTGTGAGACGCCGGGCATAGGAAAACGCAAAAAAGGCAAGAATGACCATCACGGCGGCGCCGAGATAATCCACCAGATAGACGGGAAACAGGGGCAGGACAACGCTCTCTTCCATCACTCCCCCTGCCCGCTTGAGCCCTGTCGCCGTGCAGCAATGGTCTCGCAGAAGCCCCGCAAGGCGGTGGTGAAAAACCAGAGGGCCGGAACGCAGAGCAGATGATCAAAACGGCCCAGATAATAGACGCCGCTGAGCAGGGTGCGCGGCCCGGTAAAATAATCCTCCACCAGCCGGGCGCCGGAATCCCTGATATCGGCATACATCTGGTCGGCAAACCAGTGCACAAACAGATGGTCCATATCCCAGAGGAGGAAAAACAGCAGGGAGAGCTTGAGTGATCGCCAGGAATACCCGGTATCCGGCGGTTTGGTGTGCAAAACATAGAGGAAGAGCAGCAAGGCCACCCCAAGCAGGAGATGGGCCATCAAATGGACCACCGGGCCTTCCGCCACCCCGTGCCCCTGCACCGCCCAAGCCGGGCAGCCCCACACAAACGGGAGAACACAACCCAGCAGAACACCGTATTTCTTCATCCGTTCCCCCCGCAATCCGCGCCGGAAAAATTGTGCCTTTTCCAGAAATAGCAGGTTGCCTGCAGGGACGCAAGCCATATCCGTGTTCGGATTCCCGCCAAGAAGATGTTGCTTGTTTTTCGGAAATGGTGCATCAATGGGGAGTTATTGGAAAAAATCCGCCAAACGCCCGCGCTTTCCGGAGACATGTCCGTGACCTCTGATCAGCCTCTTTCTCCCTGCCCCGACGCGGATTTTTCCGCCTCGGTTCTCCTTGTCGACGATGACCGCGACATGCTCTCCATGCTGGAACGGCTCATCCGCAAGAAATTCCGCTGCGAGGTGAAAACCGCGCCATCCGCGGAGGCTGCCTGGCAGATCATCGCGGACTGGCGGCCGGACATGGTGCTGACGGATGTCAAGATGCCGGGGATGGACGGGCTGGCGCTCCTTGCCAAGATCAAGGAAGCGTATCCGGTCATTGCCGTAATTATGATGACCGGCCACGGCACGGTGGAGTCGGCCATCGCCGCCCTGAAAAACGGGGCCTACGACTTTATCCAGAAACCCTTTGACAACGAGCACCTGCTCCACACCCTGCGGCGCTGCCTGGAACGCCTCTGCCTGCTTGAAAATAACCGGCGGCTTCAGAGCCGGCTCGCCGAGCAGGAAGCCTGCCCCGGCTTCATCGGCACCTCTCCGGCGATCAAAGAGGTTTCCGGACTGATCAGCAGGCTTGCCGATACCGATGTCACCGTGCTGATCCGGGGAGAATCCGGCACGGGCAAGGAGCTGGCCGCCCGCGCCCTGCATGGGTTGAGCGGCCGGCATTCGCGCCCGATGGTCACGGTGAACTGCCCGGCCCTGCCGGAGCAGATCCTGGAAAGCGAACTCTTCGGCTATGCCAGGGGCGCCTTTTCCGGGGCGACCCACGACAAAAAAGGACTGTTTCTCGAAGCCAACACCTCCACCATTCTGCTGGACGAAATCGGCGACCTCCCCATTGCCCTCCAGACCAAGCTGCTCCGGGTTCTCCAGGAAAAGGAGATCATGCCCCTGGGCCAGACCAAGACCATCCGGGTGGATGTCCGGGTGCTGGCCTCGACCAACCAGGATCTGGAGGAAAAAATCCGCCATGGCCTTTTCCGTGAGGATCTTTTCTACCGTCTCAACGTGGTGACTATCACCATGCCGCCCCTCAGAAACAGGCAGGAAGACATCCCTCCCCTTGCCCAGCATTTCCTCGCGACCTTTGGAGAGGAATACGACCGGCCGTCCCTTGTCTTTGCGCCGGACGCACTCCCCGCCCTGGTGAAACGATCCTGGAAAGGCAATGTTCGCGAACTCCAGAATGTTGTTAAACGGGCGGTGCTGCTTGCCGATGACACCCCCATCTCCGCCCGATCCCTTACGGAACCCGGGGTGGAGATTCCCTCTCCCCAGGGACTGCCAGAAAACCTGCACGGCTTGCCCTACAATCTCGCCAAACAGCGCTTGGTGGAGGATTTCTCCGCCGCTTACCTGGCCGAGGCCCTGCAACAAAACAGCGGCAATGTCACGGCCGCTGCCCAGGCCAGCGGCATGAACCGCCAGGCCTTTCAAAAACTACTGCACCGCTTTGGCCTCGCGGCCAAAGCCTTCCGATAACTCTCCAGCAATCCCCGCCATCCTCCGACAAAAAATAAGTGCCGCAAAAAATATGCGGTGCATATTTTTTGCGGCACTTTCCAGCCCGTTTTCCAGCCATTTCCCGTCTTGACCCACCCGCCAAAAAACAGCAACATCCACGCATAATCAAAGAGATACCAAGAACAACCCGACTCTTTCCCGAATTGGCACTGTTATTGCTGTAGCATAATGAAGGGGAGAGATCTGCGACCCTCCTCGAAATCACCCACTACGCATCAGGCGCGAACGTTTTGCCCAACAACCGTCCGCGCCTCTCAACCTGTGAACAAGACAAAGGAGGTGCAACGGCACAAGAGGGGGGACCTAGGGAACAAGCCGTCTTTTAAGACATTTTATCTCAGACAGGAGGTGGATGGTATGAAAGTCAAGTTCAGTGTGTTGCCGTTACTCGCCCTGGTGATGATGGTTTTGCCCATCATCCCGCAGGCACAGGCCCAGGAAACGGCCTCTGCCCCAACCATAACGCTCGATAAGACTTCGCTTGCCAACGGCGGCGAGATCACCGTCAGCGGCCAGGCACCGGCTGGCGCCCAGGTGTATGTCGAGGTCTATGCCGCGGATAAAAAGGTGCGGGCCAACCGCTTCGACGGCAAGAAGGACCCAAAGACCGGCAAGATTCCCTACAAGTTTTACCTGACCCATGAGATGCCCGCCTTCTACAAAATTTTCGTGCCCAAGGACATGCAGCCGGAACTGGACAAGGCCAAGGCTGCGGGCGGGGGCTGGAAGTATTCCGAGGTGCTGAAGAAAACCGGCGCCAACGCCGCATACAGCGAACCAGCCAAGATCAAAGTCGACAGCTATCAGGCCACCATCATGGCCAGCATCCTCGGTTCCCGAGGCACTCTGCTGGACCCCATGGACGAAAAGGCGACCAAAAGCGAATCCATGAAGCTGGTGAAAGGCCGTTTCCGCTCAGTTAACAACCTGTTGGGAGCCAGTGTCGAGACCACGCCCGAGGGCGCTTACACTGCCAAAATGAAGCTGCGCAAGGGGCTGGCCCCAGGCAAATATAACGTCATCGTCACCGCTGTCACCGCGCGGACCATGGACGGTGACAAGGAAACGGTCAAGAAGGTCAAAAGCGAGGTGGCGAGCTTCGAGAACAAACAAACATTCCCCACCGTCTACCTCGGCAACGCAGGCACCAGCATCAACCTCCTCTGGCCCTTCCTCCTGACCCTGGTCATCTCGATCTTCGGCGTGCTCATGGGCGCGGGCGGCGGCTTCATCCTCAACCCCATCCTGGTCTCCATTTTTCCGGCCCTGCCCCACACCATCGTGGCAGGCACAGTAATGCCCACCGTGCTCTTTTCCCAGGGTTCCGGCATTTACAACTACTCAAAGATCAAGTTCATCAACTGGAAGCTCGGCATCGGCGTCGGTTGCGCCATGCTGGTGGGCGGATTCATCGGCCCCAAACTCACCGAATTGATCACCCTGGACCAGTTCAAGTTTGCCTTTGGCTGGATCCTGTTGGTCTTGGCCGGCCTGATGTTCTGGCAGACCACCCCCGGCTATCTTGAGAAGAACAAGAAGGAGCAGGCCATCCTCAAGGAGTTCAAGAAGCGGGCGGAAGAAGCAGCCAAAGGCAACCAATAATACCATCAGGAGGAATCCGTTATGAAAGTAGATTTCTGGGGTCATGAATTTGAAGTCAACATGTGGGTCGGCTGCCTGGGCGGCTTTCTCATCGCCATTATGTCCTCGATGTTCGGTTTCGGCGGCGGTCCGTTCATGGTGCCGCTGATGACCGTCGCCCTTGGGCTGCCCATGTACATCGTAGTCGGCAGCTCGCTCTTGGCCATCTTTTTCAACACGGCCATGGGCACTGTCCGACACATGCAGTTCGGCAACTTCGACCTGCTGCTCTTTCTGGCCATGTTTCCGGCTGCCCTGCTGGGCGGCTATTTCGGCCCGCAGATCGCCAAACGCTTAAGCCCGGTGGTGGTGAAACGTGTTGCCTGCGTGGGCCTGGTGCTGCTCGGCCTTAAGCTGCTGGGCCTGTATTAAAAAACCATCCGTCCAGGTCCGGTTCCGCGGCGCCCCCTCCCTTACTCGCCGTGGAGCCGGACCTGGCTCCGGCCTGGGGAATGAACCTTGGGCCAATCACCCTACGATCCAAAAAGAGGGTCCAGTATGGCTCACATTTTCGTCTTGGATGATGTCCTGGATGCCGCCGTACTGACCCAGAGAATTCTGACCAAAAAAGGGCATCAGGTGGAGATTTTCACCGAGGAACGGGAAGCTGTGCAGTATGCCAGGAAAAACCATGTGGATCTGGCCATCCTGGACATCAATCTGAAAAAAACCAACGGGATCAGTGTGCTGGAAGAACTCAAGCGCGCGGACCCGATGATCCGGGTCATTATGCTCACCGGATATCCGACCATTGAAACAGCCCGCCAAGCCCTGCGCCTTGGCGCGGCGGATTACTGCGTAAAGCCCGTGGATAAAAGCGAACTGGAACAGAAGGTCTCCGCCGCGCTGGCCAATTGAGCCGCGAACGGCAAGCCACAGAAACAGGAGTCGTAATCATGAAGAAATCAGTCTGGAGCATGTGCGGCATGTGTACCGTTCGCTGCCCCATCCGGGTCGAGGTCGAAGACAACAACGTGACCTGGCTCGAAGGCAACCAGCACATCCTGAAAGGCGCTCTGTGCGCCAAGGGATCGGCCGGTCCTTCCCTGGTGGCCGACAAGGAGCGCCCCCAGCAGCCGCTGATCAGACGCGGCGGCCGGGGAGCAGGACGCTGGGAGGCGGTGAGCTGGGAGTTCGCCCTTGACTACATTGCGGACAAGCTGAAAACCATCATCGACCGCCATGGCCCGGAGGCGATCATGGCCAGCTCCAGGGGCGGCCCATTCCAGGACCTGGTCAAGGCCTTTACCCATGCCCTGGGCTCGCCCAACTACAGCAACCACGACAGCGCCTGCGGTCGGAACGTCCACCACGCCAGCATCTCGCTCTTCGGCCTGGGCCGAAAAGGCTTTATCTACGACATTAAAAACGCCAAGCATCTGGTGCTGTTCGGCCGCAACATTCTCGCCTCCCTGCGGCCCGCCGAGGTCAACCAGGTCATGGACATGCTGGACAAAGGCGGCAGGCTCACCTATGTGGACGTCCGTCAGACCCTGACCGGGATCAAGGCCACCAACTTCTTCCAGGTCCGACCCGGCACGGATTACGCCCTGGCCCTGGCCCTGATTCACGAGATCATCAAGGCCGAGGGGTATGACGCGGACTTTGTGGAGCGGTACACCACCGGCTTTGACGAGTTGGCCTATTTCGTGGAAAACTACTCCGCCGAATGGGCGGCCAAGGAATGCGGCATCAAGGCCAAGGATATCCATGAACTGGTCGGCCAGCTCATCGCCGACCGCCCCAAGGTTGTCTTCCATCCGGGCTGGATGCTCTCCCGCTACAACGACTCCTTTTACGCCAGCAGGGCCTTGAACTGCCTCAACGCCCTGATGGGCAACATCGAGGTCGAGGGCGGCCTCATCTTTGCCAAGGGCGCCGGAGACTGCGGCGGCAAGGGGCCACGCGCGCTCAACGAACTCTCGCCCAAGCCGACCGCCAAACGGGCCGACGGGGTGGGAGACGTGTACAAACAGTTCGAAAAAGGACCGGGCCTCTTCCACCTTTTCTACAAGGCCATGGCCACGGGCAACCCGTATCCGATCAAGGGCATTATCTGCGTCCGCCACGACCCCTTTGCCTGCTTCCCCGACCCGCAGGCCCAAAAGGAGGCGCTGGACAACTGCGACCTGATCGTTTCCGTCGACACCCATTACAGCGAGTTCGGCTGGTATGCCGATGTGATCCTGCCCGAATCGACGTATCTTGAACGCGACAGCATGATCGCCCTGCAAAAGGGGATGAAGCCCAGAATGATCATGCGCAACAAAGCCATCGAACCCCAGGCCGACACCCGCGACCTCTACAGCATCATCAAGGGGTTGGCCACCCGGCTCGGGCTGGACCAGTATTTCCCCTTTAACACCGTGCGGGAATTATGGGAGTGGCAACTGGAACCCACCGGCTTTACCCTCGCCGACTTCGAGAAGAAAGGGTTTGTCGAATACGCGGACAAACCGGTGCTGTACGACCGGGAGAAGCTGGAAGGCAAGTTCAAGACCCCTTCGGGCAAGATCGAGATCATCAGCCAGAAGCTCAGCGAATGGGGATTTCCCTCCTGGAAGCCCTACGAGAGCCCAGCCAAGCCGCCTAAGGGCCAGTATCGGTTGGTGTTCGGCCGCTCGCCTCTGCATGCCCACAGCCACACCGTCAACAACCCGCTGCTCAATGAGATGATGCCGGAGAACACCCTGTGGATCAACACCAGGGAAGCGGGCAAGATGGGGGTTGCCGAAGGGGATTTCGTCGATGTCATCTCCGGTGATATAACCAGCGTGATCACCGCCAAGCTGACGGATTTCATTCATCCCGAGGCGGTCTACACCGTGCACGGGTTTGGCCGCCAGATTCCCCTCCAAACCAGGGCCTACCATGCGGGCATGAGCGATCAGAAGCTCATGAAGGGCCAGTTGCAGAACATGGACCCGGTGGGCGGCGGCCTCAACCTCTGCGAGACCTTTGTCACCGTACGGAAAAGCTCCAAAAACCATCAACGGAAGGTGGAACTATGAACACCTACACCTTGTATCTCAACAGCAAACGGTGCATAGGCTGCCACGGCTGCGTGGTCCATTGCAAGGCCAACAAGGGATTGCCGGTGGGGCCGATTCTCTGCGAGATAAGCCATGAACCGCTCAAATCGGTGCGTGGGGTCCCGAAAACCGAGTTCAAGTTCCGCTCCTGCTACCACTGCGAGGACCCGTTCTGTGTCACCATCTGCCCCACCGGGGCGATGAAAAAGCGCGAAGACGGCATCGTCTATGTGGATGTGCCTAAATGCATCGGCTGTATGGCCTGCGCCGGCGCCTGCCCCTGGGGCATCCCCCAGCATAATCCCGAGACCAACAAGGCGGTGAAATGCGATTACTGCATGGACCGTTTGGATGCGGGGCTGCAACCCGCCTGTGTAACCAAATGCACCACCCACGCCTTAAAGCTGGTGACTATGAAAGTGATCTAAACACCCCCAGGAACCGCAGGGCGTTGTCCTCCGCGGCAAACGCCCTGTGCGAGAAGAGGTTTCCGTTCAAGCCCGCCAATCGTATGGCCTACCAACCCATCAACAAGACGGACACAAAGGAGACGGACAACTATGGAAACCGCGCAGACACAGATGGTATCTTTTGTCGAAAGGATTCTTCTCGCCACCGATTGCTCCCCGTTCAGCGAAGGCGCCGAACAGGAGGCTATTTTCTTTGCCCAGGCCTGCGGGGCGGTTTTGACAATCCTGCATGTCATTGAGGCCAATCCGGAATTTTCCACCATCGGCCATGAAACCGCACTGGAGATGGAAGAATCGGCCAGGGACCATCTTGAAAAGATTCACAGGATGGCAACAAACGAAGAAATCAAGGCGGAAATCGTGATCCGCCATTCGGACGACCCGGTGGAAGTTATCAACGAGGAGGTCCTCACAAGAAACATAGACATCGTCATAACAGGGCGGAGGGGGAGACGGGGCATCAAGAAAATCCTGATGGGAGTGGTGACGGAAAAGGTCGCCTCCATGGTACCCTGCAAAACCCTCATTGTTCCCAAAGATTTTGTCATTGAAGGCGATGGCGTCCTGCTTGCCACCGATGGCTCATCGTTCAGCGAAAATGCGGAAAAAGAAGCCATCAACATGGTGTCGCGCTGCGACTATTTGAAATACATCTGTGTAGTGTCGGCAGCGGCCACCGCCGCAGAGCTTGATGAGGCCAAACAACGCGTCCAGCGCATCAAAACCCGGATACAGGCAGAAAACAAAAAAATCACCATCGAAACCGTGGCCGAGATCGGATCGCCAAGTGACATGATCGTGCGCAAGGCACGGGAGAAAAAGGTCGATGTGATTATCATGGGCTCCCATGGCAGAACAGGCCTGCAACGGTTGCTGATGGGGAGCGTGTGCTCCGAGTTGATCGCGTCCGCGCCCTGTTCCGTGCTGATCACCAAATAACGGACCCTTTCTTCTGCCCGCAGGGTGTTGTCCTTCTCGGATAACGCCCTGCGCCAGCAACTTCCCGCGCCAAGCGCCACTCTCCCGGCAGCCAACCCCCTAGAAATACGTACAAAAAAAATAGTTGCAGAAAATCTAAAACAGGGATATTAAGTATTAAGTAAAATTACTAAACACTTTGTCCGCCTGTACTCACCATCCGCAGTTGCTCCTGCGCAGAACAGGCAAATGTTCTTCCCCTCCCCTTAAAAAGCCGTCGGACGCAAGTCCGGCGGCTTTTTTTTATTGCTGCCTTGCTGCGCGATCAATCCGCGTGTTGTCTGGCCAGACTCTTCTGCACCTCAAAAGGCACCGGCGCATACTCCTTGAACCGCCGCTTGAAACTGGCCCTCCCCTGGGTGATGGATTTCAGGGCGGTGGTGTACTTGTACTGCTCGGCCAGCGGGGTCAGGGCCTTGATCACCTGGTAGCGGCCCTGGGTTTCCATGCCGCTGATGATCGACCGCCGCGTTTGGAGATCGCCCATCACCTCGCCCATCACCTCTTCCGGCACCATGATCTCCATCTCGTAGATGGGTTCGAGGATGAGCGGATCGGCCTGTTGGAAGGCCTCTTTGAAGGCTTGGGCCCCGGCGATCTTAAACGAGATGTCGTTGGAATCCACCGCGTGCATCTTGCCGTCGAAAACCATGACCCGCACATCCCGCACATGGGAGCCGGTCATGGGGCCTTCCTGCATCTTCTCCATGACTCCCCGCTGGATGGAAGGCAGATACTTGCCGTCGATGACCCCGCCCACGATGCAGTTGTAAAATACCAGTTTGCCGCCCCAGGGCAGGTCGATCTCCTCCTTGCCCCGCACGTTGAGGTCGGTGGGGTCGGGCGCACCTTCCACATGGGGCTCGATGCGCAAGTGCACCTCGGCGAACTGGCCCGAGCCGCCGGACTGTTTCTTGTGGCGGTACATGGCGGTGGCCGGCCTCTGGATCGTCTCCCGATAGGGGATCTTCGGCTCCACAAACTCCGTCTTGATCCCGTACACATGCTCCAAACGCCAGCGGGCCACCTGCAGGTGCAGCTCGCCCTGGCCCCAGAGGATCAACTGCTTCACCTCCGAGGCAAATTCGGCCTTGAGGGTCTGGTCCTCGGTCTGCATATCGCGCAGCGCCTCGCCCAACTTCTCATCGTCCTTTTTCTCCTTGGCCACGATGGCCGAACGGATGCGCGGTTCGGGAAATTCGATGGGCGCTATGCCCACCCGTTTCTCCTTGGAGTGCAGGGTGTGGTTGGTATTTGTGCCTTTCATTTTCAAGGTCGCGCCGATGTCGCCGGCGGAGAGCTTCTTCACCTGATTGCGCTCCTTGCCGTCCATGATAAAAAGCTGGGCCAACCGTTCGGTGTCGCCGGTCTGGTAGTTGACCAGATCCTGCCCTTCGCTCACCTCGCCGGAGCAAACCTTGAAAAAGGTGATCTTGCCGAGATAGGGCTCCACCAGGGTCTTAAAAACAAAGAGCACCGGAGGCCCGGCCGGGTCGCAGGCCAGCTCCCCGTTGTCCAGGGTGTGCTCGGGCAGCATCTCGTGGGCCGTGGGCGCCACGTTGTCGATGAAGCCCATCATCCTCCCGCTGCCCATGTTCTGCTTGGCGGAGAGACAGAAGATCGGAAAGAGCGACCGGTTGCGCATCCCGATCTTGAGCCCCATGCGCATCTCATCCTCATCCAGGCTGCCCTTGTCGAAATAGAGCTCCATCAGAGCTTCGTCGTTTTCCGCCGCCTTTTCCACCAATTCGTTGTGGAGCTTGTCGGCCCGCTCCTTCTCGCTTTCCGGGATGGGCAGCTTCTCGGGTTTGCCGCCCTCGGCGGGGAAGCGGTACATGGTCATCTTGAGCAGATCGATGATGGAGTTGAAGCCCTGACCCTGGTTGACCGGATACTGCATGAGCACCGCCGCCGTGCCGAAGCGTTCCTGCAGGGAGCCCACCGCCTCGTCGTAGTCCGCCTTGGGATGATCCACCTGATTGATCGCAAAGATGGTGGGTTTAGCGAATCGTTCCACCGAGTTCCAGACCAGCTCGGTGCCCACCTCCACCCCGTACTGGGCGTTGATCAGCATGACGCAGGTGTCGGCCACCCGCAGGGCGGAGACGATCTCGCCCACGAAGTCGTCCAACCCAGGGGTGTCGATGATGTTGATCTTGTAGTCCCGCCATTCGGTGTGCAGGGAGGTGGCGTACACCGAGTTGCCGCGCTCCTGCTCGATCTGGTGATAATCGGAGATGGTGTTCTTGTCCTCAACCGTGCCGCGCCTTTTGGTGAGCCCTGCCTCGAAAACCATGGTCTCGGCCAGGGTTGTCTTGCCGGATTTGACACTGCCCAGTAAGACGATGTTCTTGATGTGCTTGTCGTCATAGACTTTCATGCGGCGCCACCTCTTTTGGTCAATATGATTTTCATCCTGCCAGCTTGGGCCGGGGGGAGATTGCATTACTTTCAGGATAGCAAAAAAGAGGAGCGTCCAGCAGATTTTTTTCCCGGGGCCGAGCAATTTTTCACAGGCCTGGCAGAGGTTGGCGTTCCGCGCTGGATCATGGTATAGTGCGGTTATTCCTGCACAATCCAACAAAAATGGACTCGTAACAACTGCCCTTCGACAGGCTCAGGGCGAACGGTACTACCTTAACGTATTGATATTCCGTTCGTGCTGAGCCTGTCGAAGCACCTGTTTGCAGCACATTACAAGTTGTGTCGAGTCCATCAACAAAGGAGTACCCCCTTGCCCAGCACCTTCCAAGCCATGGTTGTCACCCAACCCAAGCCCGGCCAGTTCCAGCGGGGTATCGTCACCAGAAACCTCGACGATCTGCCTGCCGGCGAGGTGCTGATCCGGGTGCGCTACTCGTCGCTCAACTACAAGGATGCCCTCTCCGCCTCGGGCAATCGCGGGGTAACCCGCCGTTATCCGCACACCCCCGGCATTGACGCGGCCGGCGAGGTGTTGGAAAGCGTTTCCCCAGATTTTTCCCCAGGGGATGCGGTCATTGTCTCCTGTTATGATCTCGGCATGAACACCTCGGGCGGCTTTGCCCAGTGCATCCGGGTTCCGGCCAAATGGGTCATGCCGCTGCCCGCGGGGCTCACCCTGCGGGAAAGCATGATCTACGGCACCGCCGGTTTTACCGCGGCCCAATCCGTTGACCGGCTAGAACGCCACCCGGTGTTGCCGGACCAGGGCAAGGTCCTGGTCACCGGCGCCACCGGCGGCGTGGGCAGCATGGCCGTGGCCATGCTTGCCTTAAGTGGCTTTACCGTTGCCGCCGTAACCGGGAAACCGGAGCAGGAACCATTCTTGCGCGACCTGGGTGCCCAAGAGATTGTCCTGCGGGAAAAGAGCATCGACCGTAGCGCCCGGATGCTGCTCAAGGAAAAATGGGCAGGGGTGATCGACACGGTGGGGGGCGATATCCTGGCCACGGCCATCAAGTCCACCCGCTACGGCGGGGCAGTCACCTGCTGCGGCAATGTCGCCTCCCCGGACCTGCCCCTGAACGTCTACCCCTTTATCCTGCGGGGGATAAGCCTCATCGGCATCGACAGCGCCGAATGCCCCATGGCGGTCCGCATCCCCATCTGGCAGAAGATCGCCACCTGCTGGCGGCTACCCAATCTGGAACGGGTTACCACGGAAATTTCGCTCAAGGAGCTTGACCAACATATCGAACATATTCTACAAGGAAAACAGAAGGGACGGGTGATCCTCAATCTCGACGCCTGACCCTCTCTTTGCTGCCAGCCTTCCCAAAGGAGACCTCCATGCGTTTGCCCACCGCCATCCTGCTCGCCCTTGTCCTCTCCCTGAATTCGGGCTGCTCGGGCATGCTGCCGGTGGCCAAAACCACGGACGAATCCCGCTGGGACAGCTTTGATCAGGTCAAGGCGTCCTTTGACCTGATCGTTCCCTTCTCAACCACAAAAAACGACCTGCAAAAGCTTGGCTTCGACCCCTACCAAACCGCCAATATCCAGATTCTCAACTATCTGGCCATCATCGCCAAATTCATGCCCAACACCAATATCACCAAGGCTGATCTGCCCCAAGGGCTTCAGGGCTGCGTGGAGGCAACGGATTCCTGTATCGCCTATGAACTGAAGACCCAAAATCTTAAAAGCCAGCGGGAGGGCAATCTTTTTCTTGATCTCCTGCGCTTCAAACGCCAGGCCCACCAGACCGGCTGGCGCTTTTCCGCCTTCATTGTCCTGGTGAACGACCTGGTGGTGTACAAACTCTGGGACGGACAACCCCGCATCCAAGGGGAGGTGTACAAAAAGAACCCCCTCGGCCCCCTCCAGGAGCCCGCGGACCTTGCCACGGATGCCGCGGTGGTGGGCACCTTCTAGCCACCCCGAAAACGCTGGACCAGGCCCGGGGCTCAGACCACGCCCAAGGCGCGAAGCATGGCGAGAAAATCCCGCTGCGCAAGCCGGGCCAGCCCTGCCTGACCGGCCAGCTCCAGCGCCTGGCGGTACTCCTGGGGCAGCAGCATGCGGTCAAGGGGCGGAAAACTCATGGCCCGGCCGCAGGGCCGGTACTGATCCATCACGTTGACACAGGTGGCAGGCGAGATCTCCCTGGCCAGAAAGCCGAAGATCTCCCGGGTTTCAGCCAAGCCCTCCGGCATGATCAAATGACGCACCAGAAGGCCATGCTCGGCAAGCCTCTGGTCATTGATCACCAGATCCCCCACCTGGCGGTGCATCTCGCCGATGGCCAGCCTGGCCTTTTCCGGGTAATCCTCTGCCTCGGCAAAGCGGCGGGAGCTTTCCCCTGACCAAAACTTGAAATCCGGCATGTAGATGTCGATTATCCCTTCCAACAACCGAAGGGTCTCCACCTCGTCATACCCGCTGGTATTGTAGACCAGGGGCACCGAAAGCCCGCCCTCGACGGCCAGGGGCAATGCCTCCAATATCTGCGCCACCACATGGCTGGGCGTGACCAGATTGATGTTGTGGCAGCCCTGTCGAGCAAGGTGCACCATCATTTCCGCCAGTTGCGGGGCAGTGACCTCCTCCCCTTCCCCTTGATGGCTTATTTCGTAGTTTTGACAGAAAACGCAACCGAGGGTGCAGCCGGCGAAAAAGATCGCGCCCGAGCCGCCTTGTCCGACCAGGGGGGCTTCCTCTCCGAAATGGGGATGATGGGCCGCCACCACAGCCTGCCTGCCGGTGCGGCAGAAGCCCTTTTCCCCGGCCAAGCGGTTCACTCCGCAACGCCTTGGGCAGAGGTGGCAGCAGGAGAGCTGTTCACAGGCCGCATCCCTCCGGCGAAGCAGTTCGCCGGAGGCGTGAAGGGCAAGATAGCGTGGCGTACAAGGCATATGAAACACCCCCTGCAAACAGACAGTTTCTCCGGGCTGGAAGCGTGCCCGCAGCCACAAACAACCCTACGACAAAAAAACATCCCCGCTCCGCCAGAGGAAAAGCCTTCGCTTCCCCAAAGGGACGGCCCGAAACCTTCGTGCCGGCAGGCAGCGTTTTTCCATGGCTGCCTGACGCATTCCGGACACAGCATCATTATTGCATGGCTCTGCGCCATGCCAAGCAAAAAAATCTTGCGGATCCCTTGATCCTCCTGTAATAAGAATTATTATCAAACAAGGAGGACAATATGTCGCAGCTCAACAATCACAGCCTTCGGATAACCAAGCAACGCCAGATCATTCTGGATGAGTTGTGCAGCGTCACCTCACACCCCACGGCCGACGTGCTCTACCAGATGGTGCGCAAGCGGTTGCCCAAAATCAGCTTGGGCACGGTCTACCGGAACCTGGAGATCATGTCCGAGTGCGGGATCATCCAAAAACTCGATATCGGCGGCACCCAAAAGCGTTTTGACGGCGCGCCCCATATCCATTACCATGTGCGCTGCAACCATTGCGGCCGGGTTGACGACCTTGATCTCCCGCCCGACTTTAATGTGGAAAAAGCAGCAGGCAAACTGACCTCCTTTAAGATTCTCAGGCACCGGTTGGAGTTCACCGGCCTCTGCCCGGAATGCCAGCCCTGATTTCCCCCCGGTCTGGTTTTTCCTACACAGACCGCAGAGAACCATGTACAATACGAACACAATCACTTTGCCGATACATAATCGCGTTTGACGCAGGAAGGCCCCTCCATGAGCTCCTTGAGCACGCCGTCATGTCCCCGGAATTCGCCGCGATTGCCAGGGACGAAGGTTTTCCCGATAGAGCCGGGGTGTTCATGGCCATTGGAGTGGCGGAAAAACAGCATGAAAAACGCTCCCTGGATCTCATGGTCAACATCAAGAGAGGGAGAGTTTTCAAAAGAGAAAACAAGGTAACCTGGCGGTGCCGCAACTGCGGCTATCTCCACCACGGCCCGGAAGCCCCGGAGAAATGCCTGGCCTGTGCGCATCCCCGAGATCATTTCAAACTGCATGGCGAAAACTGGTAACCCAAGGAGGAACGATCATGGCTGAAAAACTGCAAGTGTACAAATGTGAAATATGCGGCAACATCGTCGAGGTTCTGCACGGCGGCGTGGGCGAGCTCGTCTGCTGCGGCCAGCCCATGAACCTGCAGACCGAGAACACCGTGGATGCGGCAAAGGAAAAGCATGTGCCGGTGATCGAGAAGGTGACGGGCGGCTACAAGGTGAAGGTGGGGGCCGTGGCCCATCCCATGGAAGAAAAGCATTACATCGAATGGATCGAGCTTATTGCCGGGGACAAGGCGTACCGCCAGTTCCTCAATCCCGGCGATGCTCCGGAAGCCTTTTTCGCCGTGGACGCACCCTCCGTCAGCGCCCGCGAATATTGCAATCTCCACGGACTCTGGAAGGCCTGATATGCTGAGCAAACCCATGGAAAAGGCTCTCAACGAGCAGATCAATGCGGAATTCTATTCCTCCTACATGTATCTGTCCATGTCCACCTATTTCGACTCCGTCGGCTTGCCCGGCGCGGCGCAGTGGATGCGGGCCCAGACCCAGGAGGAATGGTTCCACGGCATGAAGCTCTTTGGGTATGTCAATGAACGGGGCGGCCGCGTGGCCCTCAAGGCCATCAAGCAGCCGCCCACCGACTGGAAATCGACCCTGCACGTGTTCCAGGATGTCCTCAGCCACGAGCAGAAGGTGACCGGGCTGATCAACAACTTGGTCAATCTGGCCCTGGACGAGCGGGACCACGCCACCAACATCTTCCTGCAGTGGTTTGTCTCGGAGCAGGTGGAAGAGGAGGCCAATGTCGGCGCGGTGCTCGACAAGCTCAAGCTCATCGGCAAGGACGCCACGGCCCTGTTCACCCTGGACGCCACGCTGGGGCAACGGGTCTTTACCCCGCCGCAGGCTTTGGGAGAGTAGCCTCTTTCCCGCCATCTACGAAAACGCTGCTCCGGATTGCACAATCAAGCCCTGCCGGCCGGAAACGGCCGGCAGTTTTTTTTAAAAAACGAGGACAACATGGCTGCGATAGAAATCAAAAAAGACATCTACTGGGTTGGCGCCGTGGACTGGAACATCCGGGACTTCCACGGCTACTCCACGGAAAAGGGCACCAGCTACAACGCCTATCTGATCAAGGACGAAAAGATCGCCCTGTTCGACACCGTGAAAAAAGAGGTGAAGGGCGACCTGATCCACCATCTCTATCAGGTACTGGGCGACCCGAGCAAGATCGACTACATCATCGTCAACCATGTGGAGATGGACCACTCCGGCTCCCTGCCGGAAATGATCGACCTGATCAAGCCGGAAAAGATCTTTTGCTCGCCCATGGGCAAGAAGGCGCTGATCGAGCATTTTCACCGGGAAGACTGGCCGTTTGAGGTCGTGGCCACCGGGGACTCCATCAACCTAGGAAAAAAGACGGTGCAGTTCCTTGAAACCAAGATGCTCCACTGGCCGGACAGCATGTTCTCCTATATTCCCGAGGACAAGCTGCTCATATCGAGCGATGCCTTTGGCCATCACTGGGCCACCTCGGAACGGTTCGACGACGAGGTGGACCCCCATGAACTCATGACCCACGCCGCCAAGTATTATGCCAACATCCTGATGATCTTCTCGCCCATCGTCCAGAAGCTGCTTGCCCAGGTCAAGGAAATGGGGTTGCAGATCGAGATGATCGCTCCGGATCATGGCGTGATCTGGCGCACCTCGCCGCAGAGCATCCTTGATGCCTACGACCGCTGGAGCCGGGGCGAAACAAAGAACAAGGCGGTCATCATCTACGACACCATGTGGCACAGCACCGAAAAAATGGCCAAGGCGGTGATGAACAGCCTGCTCCAGGCCGGGATCACCAGTGTGAAGATGCTGCATGTCCGCAAAAACCACCGCAGCGACATCATCACCGAGGTGCTCGACGCCAAGGCCGTTATCCTCGGCTCGCCGACCCTGAACAACAACATCATGCCCGCCATGGCCGATATCATCACTTACATGAAGGGGCTGCGCCCGAAAGACAAGATCGGCGCCGCCTTTGGCTCCTTCGGCTGGAGCGGCGAGGCGGTAAAGCATCTCACCGGACACATGACGGACATGGGCTTTGACATCGTAGGCGAGGGGGTCAAGATCAAGAACGTCCCCAGCCACGAGGCGCTCAAGGGTTGCTCCGAGCTGGGCAGCGCCGTGGCCGCGGCAATGAAGAAATAGGAATTTTTTTTGCCTCCTGCCCGTCCTTACCGGCTGGCAGGGGGCTCTTCTCTGGAGAGGAGTCGACATGGCAGGCCAGAGAAATCTCAAAAAAACCGTTCTTGCCCTGCTCCCAGGACCGGACATCACGCGAATCCTCTCCGAGCTGGCCGCTCATCCTCCCGAAGCGTTGCTCAACGCCCTGTTCTCCGGCATCTGCCACGCAGACCCGCAAACCCGCTGGCACGCGATATCCGCCATGGGCGCCACCGTTGCCCGTCTTGCCGACCAGGATATGGAAGCGGCCAGGGTGGTCATGCGCCGCTTCATGTGGAGCCTCAACGACGAATCCGGCGGCATCGGCTGGGGCGCCCCAGAGGCCATGGCCGAATGTTTGGCCTTGCATGCCGGACTGGCCGAAGAATATACCAAGATCCTCGTCTCCTTCATGCGGGAGGACGGCTTTTATCTCGAACTCCCTGCCCTCCAGCGCGGCCTGATGTGGGGAGTGGCGCGGGTGGCCCAGGTGCGCCCGGACCTGCTCCGCTTCTGGCACGCGCCCGGATACCTTCTCCCTTACCTCGATTCGGAAGACACCATGGTCCGTGCCTTGGCGGCCCGAGCCCTTGGACAGCTCCGGGCCATTGAGGCTGGCGAAAAAATCGCGCGCTGCCTCGGGGATCGCACGGAATTTCCCCTGTATGCGGACCACAGCCTACGCACGGTTACCGCCGACCAGCTTGTCCGTGAAGCCCTTGTTGCCCTCGCGCCTGTTGCCCCATAAAATGCAGCCGTTGTCTTGCCGGTCTGCTTCCCTGCCCTCCCTGGCATTGCTTTCCGGGTTATGAAATGGTATATTTCATGCCTCAAGCTCGTATCTCTTTGTTGTTGTGTTTTTTAGAGCTTAATTCGTTAGCCGGTTTCATATAAAAGGGAGCGCGTGGAGCAGGACACCAGTTCGATTGTAAAAAATCAAAAACTCACCGAGATTTTCGCCAAGATGAACCTGGGCGAACTTCCAGCCATCTCCGGGCACGTCAATGAGGTTCTGAAGATCACCCTCAATAAACGTGCTTTAACAGCCTGCGTTTCCAAGGTTATCCTCAAGGATTATTCGCTCACTAATAAGGTTCTCCAGGTTGCCAACTCGGCCTATTATATTCGCGGGACGCGCATTACCACCATTGAGCGGGCCGTGGCCGCACTGGGCCTTGATGTTGTTCGGGAGCTTGCCGTTTCCATCAGCCTTATCGAGGAGTTCCTCAAATCCGGCGGGGATAAAGACAGCTTGAGCCAGCAGATGGCGATCTCGCTGCTCAGCGCCAATCTCAGCAAGCTTGTGGTCCAGGAATACAAAATCCCTGTTTCGCCGGAAGAGGCCTATGTCTGCACGCTTTTGCATGACCTGGGCCGCATTATCATGACCATCTATTTTCCGGATGTGTACCGACGCATCGAGGCGGGAACGACCAGTGGCAGTTCCGAGGAGGCCATGTGCCGCCTGATGTTCAAGCAGCTCACCTTCCATGAGATCGGTCAGGAGATTGCCCGCTTCTGGAATTTTTCCGACACCATTGTCGCCTGCATGGACCCCAACCCTCCGGAAGCGGAATCCCTGGTTGACGAGCTGCATATCCTGCAAAACCTTGCTGTTTTTTCCAACCTCTTTATCCGGGATATCTGCTACAAAAGGCCGCCCCATGTCATGGCCCGGCGATTCAAAAACCTCTTCCCCATCAAGATGCTCCCTCTCCTTGAGATGTCGCTTTCGCTGGCCGACACCGTAGGCAACGTCTCGGGGGTTATCCGCTACGGCCTCACCACGCTCAAATACCGGAGCAAATGCATCGCCACCGCACACAAATACCAAAAAAAATCCGCTGCCTGACCCGCTCCGCATCACCCCGCACACCGCTCAACCCACTTGTTCCGCTCGGCCTGCTCTCAATATCCCTGCATTTTTTCTTGACAACCATGGCCTGGATTCGATATAAGACTAAAAACATCTTATATATCCTTTTTAACAGTGGACTGCATCATGCGACTTACCCGCGCCGGGGAATACGGAATACGCTGCGTTCAGCACCTCGCCAGGCATGGCAAGGGAACGCTGGTCAGCAGAAAAGAGATTGCCGTGCGCACCGATGTGCCGCCGCACTTCCTCGCCAAGATCGCCCAGCAGCTTGCCAGGGCCGGGATCATTGAAATCCAGCAGGGCGCGAACGGCGGCTATCGCCTGCTGCGCGACCCTTCAGAGATCACCCTGTTGGCGGTCATCGAGGCGATCATCGGCGAAATATCCCTCAACGACTGCGTGGGCCGGCCGGAATCCTGCCACAACAGCCCGCTCTGCACGGTGCACCGGGTCTGGAACAAGGCCAACCAACAGCTTCGGGCAACCCTGCAGGAGGCGGACTTTGCCACCCTGGCAAAGGAAGATCCCTGTTGCCTGACACCTTTCCCCGAGACCGCCGGCCATAACGGACCCATCGGGAAAAAATGATTTGACCGGGCAAATGTCCTCCATATACAACAAAGAAACAGGATCTTTTTTATCCGCTGAGGAATCATCCATGACCGCTCTGCCGAAACAACTGTATTTTCTGTATCGAGACGGCTTCCGCTCCATGGTGGTGGGGAAAACCCTGTGGAAGATCATCGCCGTCAAGCTGTTCATCATGTTTGCCGTTCTCAAGCTTTTTTTCTTTCCCAATTATCTCAACACCAATTTTCACACCGAGCGCGACCGGGCCGGACATGTTCTGGAAAACCTGACCAGACCACAGTCAGCCCGTTGATTCATGTATTCCGGCTTTATTTTTTTACCGCTTTTTTAGGAGCCGTCACCAAACAATTCGGACAATTCCGGGCGATCCCTTACGGCTCCTCTTGCCGTTTTGCCCACACGAAATGCCCCGGTTGCCTGGGACAACGGCTTAACCATGGCGGGAGCTTGCTCCTGCCGCCAGCACACAGAAGGAGGATATTGTGGGAGATCAAATCCTAACCACGGTGGATTGGGCCAGGGCGCAATTCGCCCTGACCGCCATGTATCATTGGATTTTTGTACCGTTGACCCTGGGGTTGTCCTTTCTCCTCGCCTTTTTTGAGTCCATCTACGTCAAAACCGGCAACGAGGAATGGAAAAAACTGACCAAATTCTGGATGACCCTTTTCGGCATCAACTTCGCCATCGGGGTGGCCACCGGCATCATCCTGGAATTCGAGTTCGGCACCAATTGGTCCAACTACTCCTGGATGGTGGGCGACATTTTCGGCGCGCCCCTGGCCATCGAGGGCATCTTCGCCTTCTTCATCGAGGCCACCTTCTTTGCCGTGATGTTCTTCGGCTGGCAGCGGGTCTCCAAGGGATTCCATCTCTTTTCCACCTGGATGGTGGCCGTGGGCTCAAACCTCTCGGCGGTCTGGATTCTCGTGGCCAATGGCTGGATGCAGTTTCCCGTCGGCATGGCCTTCAATCCCGACACAGCCCGTTTTGAGATGCAGAATTTCTGGGAGGTCGCCCTCTCTCCGGTGGCGGTGCACAAATTTACCCACACCACCAGCTCCGCTTTTCTGCTCGCCTCCCTCTTTGTCGTGGGCATCTCCGCCCTCTTCCTCATGCAGGAGCGGCATCAGAAAATGGCCAAGCGCAGCATGGTGGTCGCCGCGGTCTTCGGTTTTGTCGCCTCCCTCTTCGTCGGCCTCACCGGCGATGAAGCGGCTTTCAGCGTGGCCCAGAGGCAACCCATGAAACTGGCCGCCATGGAAGGGCTGTACGTGGGGCAGGAAAAGGCCCCCATCGTCGCCATGGGTATCATCAACGCCAGCAAAAAACCGGGCGACGACCTGCCCGCCTTCTATCAGGAAGTGAAGATCCCCGGCCTGCTTTCGCTCCTGGCCAACCGTGATCCCAACAGCTTTGTCCCTGGCATCAACGATCTGGTTTTCGGCAATGCCGAACGTAATATTATCGGCGCCGAACAGCGGATGGTCACCGGCAAGATCGCCCTGGCCGAGCTGGCGCGATACAAGTATGCCAAGGATACAGGGAATGAGGCGGAAGCCGCAGCAGCCCTGGCCATTTTTGACCAGCACAAGGGCGATCTCGGCTACGGCTACCTGACCAGCCCGGTCGAGGCCGCGCCGCCGGTGGCCACAACCTTCTACAGCTTCCACATCATGGTGGTGCTGGGCACCCTCTTCCCGGTGATCTTCCTGCTGGTGCTCTACTTCGCCTACAAGGGCACCCTGGAATACCAGCGCTGGCTCAACCTGCTCTGTTTCTTTTCCATCTTCCTGGGCTATGTGGCGCAG
This sequence comes from Desulfobulbaceae bacterium UBA2273, assembly GCA_002347095.1. Classification (GTDB taxonomy): domain Bacteria; phylum Desulfobacterota; class Desulfobulbia; order Desulfobulbales; family Desulfurivibrionaceae; genus Thiovibrio; species Thiovibrio ferrireducens. The sequence continues at coordinate 106,743 of DDWZ01000022.1, forward strand.
CAGGCCGGCTGGATCGTGGCCGAGGTAGGGAGGCAGCCCTGGGCCATCCAGGGCCTTCTGCCGGTAGGCGTGGCCGTCACCAATATTGCCGCAAGCAACGTGCAGACCACCTTCTTCATCTTCCTGACCCTGTTCACCGCGCTGCTGCTGGCGGAGATTCGCATTATGATGAAGCAAATCAAGATCGGACCGGAGGCATAAAACAATGATAGGAACCCTGGATCACTCAACTCTGCAGCAACTCTGGTGGCTGATCGCCTCCGTGGTGGGGTCGCTCTTTCTCTTCCTGACCTTTGTGCAGGGCGGACAGACCCTGATCTTTACCCTGGCCTCCACCGAAGAGGAGAAAACGCTCATCATCAACGCCATGGGCCGCAAGTGGGAACTGACCTTCACCACCCTGGTCCTCTTCGGCGGCGCCCTGTTCGCGGCTTTTCCGCTCTTTTACGCCACCAGCTTCGGCGGGGCCTACTGGGTGTGGATGCTCATTCTCTTCACCTTTATCCTCCAGGCGGTGAGCTACGAATACCGCAAGAAACCCGACAACGTTCTCGGGGCGCGCACCTATGAGATCTTCATGGCCATCAACGGCAGTGTCGGCCTCCTTTTGATCGGCGCGGCGGTGGGCACCTTTTTCACTGGTTCCCGTTTCAGCCTCAACCTTTACAACTCCGTGACCTGGGGCACCCCCTATCGCGGACTGGAAGCGGCGCTCAACCCGTTCAACCTGGCCTTCGGCCTGTTCCTGGTGTTCCTGGCCCGGATCTTGGGCGCCATGTACATCGTCAGCCACGTCGACCATGCCCCCCTGGTTAAACGCGCCCGCAAGGCAACCTGGATCAACCTGCTCTGGGCCCTGCCTTTTTTGCTCACCATCCTGATCAGCTTTGTCACCATGGACGGGTTTGCGGTGAACCCTGAAACAGGCACGGTGTTCATGGAGAAGGGCAAATATTTGAACAATCTGCTGGCCATGCCCGTGGTGCTGGTCCTGCTTCTGGCGGGGTTGGGTTCGGTGATCTACGGCGTGGCCGCCACCGGCTTTCTCAACAAGAACAGCGGCATCTGGTTCGGCGGCATCGGCACCGTTCTGGTTGGGCTGGCGATCTTTTCCCTGGCCGGGTACAACAACACCGCCTTTTATCCGTCGTTAAGCGACCTGCAGTCGAGCCTTACCATTTATAACGCCTCCAGCAGCAAATACACCCTCACGACCATGAGCTATGTGGCCCTGGCGGTGCCTTTTGTCCTGGCCTATATTGCCTATGTCTGGAAGCTGATGAATGCGAAACAACTGACCCTGGCCGAGCTGAACGGTGAAGACGCCAAGGAAATGTATTAACATAACTATCCGGCAGCGCACCTCTGCTGAACAGTTACAGGTTGATGCGCCAGCCTGTTTTTCGACTTGGCTGGTTCGCTACTAATGTAAAAAGAAAGGAACACACCATGAATACCATTCTGCTTGTCGGCTGGCTGCTGGTGCTGGTTGTCTCGTACCAAGGCGCCATCGTTGTGCTCAAAAAAACCGATCTGCTGTAAGCTGCAGCGATCCAAGCCAGATGGTACCTTGCAACTTTTTAATCGACCTCACATTAATTCCCTCCCCCCTTACGGGGGAGGGTTAGGGAGAGGGGGAAGTTGCCATTACCTCAGCAGGTTGTAGCTACCCCCACCCCCAACCCCTCCCGCAGGTAAGCGTAGACTCCGAGGGGAGGGGAGTTTTTCAGAAAAATTAAGAGTTACACGGTACTAGTCCAAACCGGCGCGGGAAATCTCCCGCGCCGGTTTTTTTTCAGAAGGCCCCCCACGCTCAGATCCCACCAGCCGTATTGTTTGAAAAACAAACATCTTGACTATCAAACAATACATTTGTATCCTCCCCTCTCTTGCGCTTTACCTTGCCGCCGCCACGGCGCGAAACAACCTTTTTTCACAGAGAGGCCCCAATGCATACCCAGTCCCTTGACACCTGGCAGCACCCCCATGATTTCGCCGTGATTCAGGAGCACGGCGAAAAACGAACCGGACAGGTGCTGGTCATCACCGCCATCACCATGCTCTTCGAGATCGGAGCCGGCATGGCCTTTGGTTCCATGGCCTTGCTCGCCGATGGCTGGCATATGGGCACCCATGTTGCCGCCTTCCTGATCACGATCTTCGCCTACCGTTTTGCCAAGAAACACGCAAACAACACGGCCTTTGCCTTTGGCACCGGCAAGGTCGGCGTCTTGGGCGGCTTTGCCAGCGCCATCGCCCTGATCGTCGTGGCCCTGATCATGCTCATCGAGTCGGGTCAGCGCATCCTGGCCCCGCAGCCGATCCATTTCAACGAGGCCATCGGCGTTGCCGCCTTGGGGCTGCTGGTCAATATTGCCTGCGCCTTTCTGCTGCAAGACCACCATGACCACGACCATGGTCACGGCGAGGACGACCATCATCATCACCATGACCACAACCTCAAGGCGGCGTACCTGCACGTTATGGCCGACGCCCTGACCTCGGTTCTTGCCATTGGCGCCCTGATTTCGGGCAAATACTTCGGCTGGCATTGGCTTGATCCCCTGATGGGCATCGTCGGCGCGCTGGTTATCTCCCGCTGGGCCTATAGCCTGGTGCGGGAAACCGGCGGGATACTTCTGGACGGCAGCATCAACGCCGCAACGCTTGGGGCCATAAAAGAAAAAATCGAGGGCGCGTTGGACAACCGGATTGCGGACATGCACATCTGGAAAGTCGGCCCGGCCCATTACGCGGCCATCCTCTCCATTGTCACCCATTATCCGCAGAAGATTGACTACTACAAGGAACTGCTGCGCGATTTCCCCAATCTTGCCCACCTCACCGTGGAGATTCACACCTGCGAGGGCGAGACATGCGTGCCCCGATGAGCGAGATTGCCAAGCTTTCCCATCAGCTCGTTGAACTGTACGAAAAGCTCTCCTCCTGGGAGCAGGACGTGGTGAAAAGCTCCGGCCTTTCCACCCCCCAGATGCACACCATCGAGATCGTCGGCCATGGGGCGCACGGAGGGGGTGCCCTGCGCATGAAGGAGCTGGCCAAGAAGATGGGCGTGACCACCGGCACCCTCACCGTGATGGTCGATCGGCTGGAGCAGCAGGGGTTATTGCAGAGAACCCCCCACGAGACGGACCGGCGCTCCTACCTGATCGCGCTGACCGAAAAGGGGCAGGACCTTTTTGCCGAACACCACCAGTTCCACCTGCGCCTCACCGAGGAGATCACCGCTACCCTGTCCGCAGAGGAACAGGCGCAATTGGGCGCCATTCTCGAAAAGATCATCGGCCAGATGTGAGAATCGTATTGGCCCGGCATTAAATACGTCATGCTCGAATGTTTTCGTCGGGCATCCATCCCTCTGGATTCCCGCCTGCGCGGGAATGACGGTTTATGTAGTTAACCACCGAAGCAATAATCTCGCAGACCCCGGCATCTGCTGCTGTTGTCTCCCGCAATTCCGTTTGGCTATTGCCTGAATTAATGCTATATTAGACATCAAATAGCGCATCAATTTATCAACGGAGGCACAGCAATGGACACCATTTTTTCCAATATCACCGTCAGCGTGACCGAATTAAAGCGGAACTTCGCCGCTATTCTCAAGCAGGCTGATGATTCTCCCGTGGCCATTCTGAACCACAACCGTCCAGAAGCATACCTGCTGCCGGCCGCTTATTACGAGCGGCTTATGACCTGCCTGGAAGACCTGGAAGACGCCAGGCTGGTGAAGGAGCGAGGCAAAGGCCCCTTTGTCGAGGTGGGACTGGATGAGCTATAGGCTGCGCTTTCACGAATTGGCCCTGGCTGAATGGCGGAGGCTGGATGCCGGCCTCCGCGAACAGTTCAAAAAGAAGCTGGCCGAACGCCTGGAACACCCGAGGATTCCGTCCGCCGCCCTTTCCGGGATGCCGGACTGCTACAAGATCAAGTTGCGAAGCGCCGGATATCGATTGATCTACCGGGTGGACGACACAGTGGTTTTCGTCACTGTCATCGCCGTAGGCAGGCGCGACAAACAGAAGGTGTATGAGGTGGCTCAATCACGCCCGTGAAGCGTTCGTTTTTGAATAACATTTGGTTGCAATAGAAAAATAGATAACACCGTCCCACCATGGGTTCTGTTGCGGGAGGTGCTTGATCTGGTGTGAAAAATGGTGCGGGGGGGGTTCTATACTTTCTTGACAAGAAATAGATATTGTGTCTTCGTATATTGCTGAAACATCATCAACTGGTATGAAACTGGCAAATGCAGGATGCAGACCGGATTTGCCAAATGCAGGAGAGGCTTTATGCTGCAAACAATGCAAGTGAAACATTTTACGGTGTTTGATGACGAACGATTTCAATTCGCTCCCGGGATCAACGTCATCATTGGTGAAAACGGTACCGGAAAAAGTCAGCTCATGAAACTTGGATACGCCCTTTCCGTTGTTAGCCACGCCCAAAAACAGGCTCAACGCAAAGGCAAAGAAGAATGGCAAAGGGCAATCGCAGACAAGCTCATAGTAGTTTGCCAACCTGAATCACTTGGACGCCTTGTTTCTCGTAAGCAAGGGCGGAATCGTTGTGAGATAGGCGTCAAATTTACTAAAGACAATGCCGATTTTAAGTTCTCTTTCGCAACTAATAGCAAGACAGAAGTGCGACTTAGCTCTACCCCATCTGAACATATTGAAGCCCCCCCAGTTTTTTTCCCTACTCGGGAAATGCTCTCTATTTTTCCAGGTTTTGCAGCAATATATCGTAACCGAGAGCTTGAGTTTGATGAAACTTATTACGATCTTGCGCTGGCTTTGGAGGCCCGCCCCTTGAAGGGCAAAAGAACAGGTCACGCTTCATCGCTTATAGATGAACTGGAAAAACTGATGAAGGGGCGGGTAGGACTTGAAAATGGCCACTTTTATCTCTACCCCTTTGAGGAAGGCAAGGGACGAATTGAAATGCCGCTAGTCGCGGAGGGCATCCGGAAGATTGCCATGATGACCTATCTGCTGATCAATGGCGGTTTGAAAGATCGCGGAACCCTGTTTTGGGATGAACCAGAAACCAATCTCAACCCTCGATTGATGCAGAGTCTTGCCGGGGCGTTGGTTGCCATGGCCCATAATGGGGTCCAAATTGTTCTGGCAACCCATAGCCTCTTTTTGTTGCGTGAGTTAGATATTGCCTTGACGGAAAAAAAATATCAGAAAGTGCATCGGCAATATATTGCGCTTGCCCTTGAAAATGATGATGTTCGCGTTAGCCAATCCGATTCGTTGGACGATGTAAACCCGATAGCCGTGCTTGATGCCGATCTGGAGCAATCGGATCGCTATCTTGATCTGTCGGGAGATAACTGATGACCGCTATTACTGAAGGCAAGTTCACTTTCTCCTTCCCTCCAGGATGGCATGTCAGGAAATATGACGACACCACATTTTATCGGAAACATTTTCAATCATTTGCCGGTGGCTCCGAGGCGGTCGATTTTCTCGCATTCAATGCAAGCGAGAAGGAGTGTTGGCTGATCGAATCGAAAGATTACCGGCACCATCCAAGAATAAAAGCGAAGGATCTTTTTGAAGAAATTGCCATGAAAGTGCGAGCAACGCTTGCCGGACTATGTAGTATGCGGGCCAACGCTGGCGATGACGAGCGAAAATTTGCAACAGAGGCGCTAAAAAAAGTCAAGTATCGGGTCGTTTTCCATCTTGAGCAGCCAACACACCCTTCGCGCTTGCGGCCCCAGATTTATGACCCAAAGTCGTTACGCGACAAATTACGACAAATAATGCGGCCAGTTGACCCTCATGCGTTAGCCGGAAACAATAAAATCTTGAATGGCAAGGCGGCATGGACGATCACTTGAAAGGGCGAAAACTGGAACAGACCACGTTTATCGATATCGGGACAGACCACGTTTTATGAAAACCATGGACGCGTACAGCATCAAATAAAAATCGCCGAAGAACCCCGAATCGTGCCGCCAGGGCCTTGGTCTGCCGGGCATTGATCTCGCGTTTGCCGACCAGTATCTCGCTCACCACGGATTGTCCGCCGATCTCTGCGAAAAGATCGGACTGCTTGAGTCCGCGGAGTCTCGGGGTCACAGGAGTCTCGGGGTCACAGGAGTCTCGGGGTCAGATCTTGAAAAATAAGTTTTTTTGCACCATTCTGTCTCCCTCAACCCGCCTCCTCCCGACCATCGCGTCCAATCAGAAAAATGCCGTAAGTGGCCCGCAGGTTGGGGAGAAAGGTGACGATATTACCCGTTTCCTGCTGCCGGTGGGTGTTGATCGCCACCTCCTTGAGGATGGCGATCTCCTTTTCCCGTGCAAAGTTGCGGAAATCCCTCAGGGTGATCACCCGGATATTGGGGGTGTTGTACCATTCGTAGGGCAGCTCCTTGCTTTTCGGGGCATAGCCCGCGAAGAGGAGCTGTAGGCGGATGCGCCAGTAACTGAAATTGGGGAAGCTGACAATGACCTTTTTGCCGATGGCAAGCAGGGTATCGATGAGGACAACCGGTTCGTAAACCTGTTGCAGGGTCTGGCTGATGACGATGTAGTCGAAGCTGTCCGGCGGATAATCGGCGACCTCCAGGTTGAAATCCCCCTGGAGCACGGAAATCCCCTTGGCGATGCAGACCGCCACCTCGGCCTCATCCTTCTCGATGCCCGTGGCCTTGACCCTTTTCTGCTCCTTGAGGTACTGGAGCAGCTCCCCCTCCCCGCAACCGAGGTCGAGCACCCGCGAACCGGGCTCGATCCAGGAGGCGATGATCTGTAGATCAAAACGCATGGCTTTCCCCCTCACACGTCCGAAGACTCTTCCCGGAAAATCCGGGAGAGAAACGCCGCCACCAGGGCATGCAGCCTTTCGTTGGGCAGCAGAAAGGCATCATGGCCCCAGTCCGATTGAATCTCGCAAAAACTCACATCCAACCCGTTGCGCTTGAGGACCTGCACCAAGGCACGGGACTGCTCGGTGGGGTAGAGCCAGTCCGAGGTGAAGGCCACCACCAGAAAACTGGTGCGGGAGCCCTTGAACGCCCCGCCTGGGCCGCCTGCCGCGTAATCATCGAGATCGAAATAATCCGCGGCCTTGGTCAGGTAGAGGAAGGAATTGGCGTCAAAGCGCTCGACAAACTTGTTGCCCTGGTAGCGCAGGTAGCTCTCCACCTCGAAGCCCGCGTCAAAATGAAAGGAAAGGGCATCCCTGCTTTTGAGCTGCCTGCCGAACTTCTGCCGCATGGATTCGCTGGAAAGATAGGTGATATGCCCGATCATCCGGGCCACGGCCAACCCGAGATCGGGCTTGGCCTGGCCGTAATAATCGCCCCCTTGCCAATGGGGATCGGCCATGATCGCCTGCCGGGCCACCTCGTTGAAGGCTATTGATTGGGCCGAATGCCGGGGCGTGGTGGCCAGGGGGATCGCCGCCCGGACCATCTCCGGATAGCGGGCGCACCAGGCCAGGACCTGCATGCCGCCCACCGAGCCGCCCACCACCGCGAGCAAGCGGGAGATGCCGAGATGATCGATCAGCGCCTTTTGCGCCGTCACCATGTCGCCGATGGTGACCAGGGGAAAGGACACCCCATAGGGCTTGCCCGTGGCAGGATTGAGCGAGGAAGGGCCGGTGGAGCCCATGCAGCCGCCCAGCACATTGGCGCAGATGACGAAATAGCGCTCGGTATCGATGGCCTTGCCAGGACCGACCATGATCTCCCACCAGCCGGGTCGGGCATCCTCTGTGGTGTAGCACCCCGCCACATGGGAATCCCCGGTGAGGGCATGGACCACAAGAATGGCATTGCTCTTGTCCGGCGTCAGGGTGCCGAGGGTTTCGTAGGCAAGGGTCACCGGGCCCAACCGCTCGCCGCTTTCAAGCACCAGCTCGTGGGGCGGCTCGCCAAAAGTGAAAAACTGCTTTTCTACCAGGTTGAGGCAGGCGGGGTTCATGACCGAGCACCTTGTAACTTTTTAATCGACATCAAATTAATTCCCTCCCCCCCTGCGGGGGAGGGTTAGGGAGAGGGGGAAGTTACCATTATATCATCAGGTTGCAGCTACCCCCACCCCCAACCCCTCCCGCAGGTAAGCGGAGACTCCGAGGGGAGGGGCGTTTTTTCAAAATATTAAGAGTTCCAAAGTACTAGATCTTCGCAAGCGCCTGGGCAAGATCGTCGATGATATCCTCCACCGCTTCGATCCCCACGGAAAACCGCACCAGATCCGGGGTGATGGAGAGATTCTTCTTCGGCTCCTCGGCAAAGGAGAGGTACTGGCTGGAATAGGGATGGATCACCAGGCTCTTGCAGTCGCCGATGTTGGCCAGGTGATAGACCATCTTCAAGTTATTGATGAAGCGGAAACAGGCTGCCTGATCCGCCAGGCCGAAGGTCAGCATGCCGCCGAAACCCAAGCCCCCGAACTGTTTTTGCGCCACCCCATGCTGGGGATGGTCGGCAAACCCGGGGTAATTCACCCATTGCACCTTGGGCTGCGAGGCGAGAAAACCGGCGACCTTTTCGGCATTGGCCAGGTGGCGCTCCATCCGCAGGGCCAGGGTGTCCAACCCCAGCATGGTCAAATAGGCATGGAGCGGCGCGGCGGTGGTGCCGAAATTGATGTGCAGCTCCCGCCAGACCCGGTCCAGATAAGCAAGCTCGCCCTTGCGTTCGACAAAGGGGGCAAAATCGGGAAACCGCTCGCTGCTCCAGTTGAAATTCGCCCCGTCGATCACCACCCCGCCTGCCGCGTCGCCGTGGCCGCTGAGGTACTTGGTCGTGGAGTGGATGACGATGTCCGCGCCCAGCTCCAGGGGGCGGCACAGGTACGGAGTGGCCAGGGTATTGTCCACCAGCAGGGGCAACCCGTGGCTGTGGGCGAGTTCCGCTGCCCGGGCCAGGTCCGGCACATCCATCTTCGGGTTGCCGATGGTTTCAAGGTAGAGAAACCGGGTTTTCCCGTTGATCGCCGCCTCAATGGCCGCCAAATCGGTGGGCTCCACAAAGCGGGCCGTGATCCCGTACTTCTTGAAGACATTGGCAAAAAGCACATAGGTGGACATGAAGAGCGAGTTGCCGCAGACAAACTCGTCCCCGGCGCGGAGCAGGGCCAAGCAGGCGTTGGTGATCGCCGCCATGCCCGAAGCCATGAACACCGCGCCGCGGCCGCCTTCGAGTTCGGCCAGCTTCTTTTCCAGCACCCGGTTGGTGGGGTTGGTGAGCCGGGCGTAGATATGCTCGGTGGTCCGCCCGCCAAAGGTATCGCTCAAGCTCTCCGCCGTCTCGTGGCAATGGGCCGCGGTCTGGAAAATAGGGGGCAGGGTGGCGCCCTGCCACTCCCCCGGGGTGAGGGCGGCATGGATCACCCGGGTATGAAAATGCATTTTCTTCTCAGTGTCCATGGTGCCTCTCCGGCTCGCTTCGTTTTCGGGGATACAGGATTGCCTGCGGGGTTTTCCGGCCCAGCTTTTCGAAAAGACTACCACATTGTGGCAGCATGTTCATAGGAAAAAACCGCCGTCATTCTCCATTTTTCACTTTTCATTCTTCACTTTTTCCCCACCCGGGTAAAATCCGCCAATTGCCCGACCAGCTCGGCATGGATCCTGCCATTGCTCGCCACCACCTCCGGGACATAGGGGGTATATTCCTCGCCGTCGTAGGTGGTCAACCTGCCCCCGGCCTCGCTCACCAGCAGCATGGCGGCGGCGGTATCCCAGGGCTTGAGGTTGATCTCCCAGAAGCCATCGGTTCTGCCGCAGGCAAGATAGGCGAGATCAACCGCCGCGGCCCCGGTCCGCCGCACCCCCTGGCATCGCGTCAGCAACCGGGCAAGGACGGCCATCACCCCCTCGACCTCCTGGGCAATGGCATAGGGAAAGCCCGTGGCCAAAAGGGAATCCTGCAAGGTTGCCGCCCCGGAAACCTGCATGCCCCGCCCATTGAGCCAGGCGCCGCTGCCGAGGCAGGCGCAGAAAAGCTCGTCCTGCATGGGCGCGTACACCACGCCGACCTTGCTGACCGTGCCCACGGCATAGGCGATGGACACGGCAAAAAACGGAAAGTCGTGGGCAAAATTGGTGGTGCCGTCCAGGGGGTCGATGATCCAGACCGGACCCTGCGGCAGGTTTTTATAGGAGGAGTGCGACTCTTCCGCGAGAAAATCGATGCCGGAGCCCGCTTCCCGCAGCATGGCAAGCACGGTCTGCTCCGCGGCCACGTCCGCTTCGGTGACCAGGTCAATGCTCCCCTTGTGGGTTATCCGGTGGGGCTTATTGTGCAGGTCTCGCAAGACGCTGCCCGCGGCAAGGGCCGCCCTGGCCGCCGTCCGCAGAATCTCCCCCAGGGCCGGGTCCTTGCAAGCCGCGACACACCGGGCTATCCTTTCATCCTCGCCTTCGTTTCGAATACCAGCCATTGTTCTCCCCATAATCGCTCAGATTCACCTCGTGAAATACCATGCGCACAGCAATCCCCTTTGCAGGATTAGCCGAGTTGCGATACACTGCAAAAAAATCAGCCGGCTCCAATACCACCGGCGCGAAACCCCGCTCTTTTTTCCAGAGGCAACAGATCCCTTCCGTGTCTTCCCCTGCAAACAAATGGCCCACCTTCCTCATCGTGGCCACCGGCGTCTTCATGTCCACCCTGGACAGCAGCATGGTGAACATCGCCCTGCCCTTCATCATGGAGGAGTTCCACAGCTCGCTCAGCGACACCCAGTGGGTGGTGATGATTTACCTTCTCACCATCACAGCCTCCCTCCTTTTCTGGGGCCATCTAGGAGACCGGCTGGGCAGGGGCAGGATATACACCGCCGGATTGTTGATCTTCGGCGTGGGTTCCCTGGCCTGCGCCTACGCCCCAACCCTCTCCTTCCTGATTTTTGCCAGATTCTGCCAGGCCCTGGGCGGGGCGATGATGATGGCCGCTGGCCCTGCGATCATCAAGGAAACCTTTCCTAAAGAACAGTTGGGCCGCGGCCTGGGGTTGATCGGCATGGCCGTTTCCCTCGGCCTGATGAGCGGCCCGAGCCTGGGGGGATTTTTGCTCGGACTCGCTTCCTGGCGCGTCCTTTTCTTTATCACGGTCCCGCTGGGGCTGATCTTCGCCTTCCTCGCCATCCGGATACTGCCCGGTCCGGCCAGGCGATACACCGGCCCGCTGGACTGGCTTGGCAGCCTGGCCTGGGCCACCGCCCTTGTTCTTTTTTGCCTGACCCTGGCCCATGCCTCCTCGGCCAACTGGTCAGCCACCCGGTTGCTCCTCACCGGCACGGCCGGGACGGGCGCCCTGTGCTGCTTTGTCGCCGTCGAATCCCGGCTGCCCCATCCGCTGCTGTCCTTGGCGCTTTTTCGCAACCGTCACTTCAGCCTGGCCATAACCAGCGCCGTGCTTTCCTTCATGGTGCTCTTTGCCGTAATCCTGCTCATCCCGTTTCATCTCGACCGCATCCTCGGGTTGCCGCCTTCGAAAATAGGCATGGTCATGCTGGCCATTCCCTCCTCGATCCTGCTGGTCTCCCCCCTGGCCGGCTGGCTTTCCGATTATGTCGGGGCGCGATTCATCTCCACCCTGGGGCTGAGCGTCTCCACCCTGGGGGTGTTGCTGCTCACCACGATTGAAGCCGCAACCTCGCCGCTGATTATTGCCGGGCATTTGATGTTGCTTGGCCTGGGCCAGGCCCTGTTTTTGTCGCCAAACAGCGCCTCGGTCTTAAGCCACGTGGAGGCCGACAAAGCGGGAGCAGCCGCGGCCCTGCTGGCCACGGCAAGAAATCTGGGCATGCTCCTGGGCATCGCCCAGGCCGCCCTGCTTTTCTCCCTGTTTTTTCGCGGAGAAACCAACGGCCTCGACTTGCGGGATTTCAGGCCGGAACATACCGCCTCCTTCCTGACTGCCCTGCACGCAACCTTGCTGGGAGCAGCCCTGAGCGGCCTGCTCGGCATCACCGCCTCCTGGCTCCGGGGCAACGTTACACCCCAAACCCCTCCTGCCGTCAGGCCTCCAGATCAACGATCCTGACACTCTCCAATTGCGCCGCAGCCTCCATCCCGGACTTCAATGATTCCAGCATGGAACCTTTGGCGACCCGGCAGGAAAAATGGACCGTTTCGTAACCGAGCTTACCCAGCAGCTCGTCCAGCTCACCGAGTTGCGGAGCCAAATACTCCCGCACCGCTTCGGTGCCCACGACACACTCCCCTTGCAGGGAACGGTCCTTGACCCGGATCTGGATCTGCACCTCCCCCAACCGGCTCATCTCCAAAAAAAATGAGAGCGCGTAGCCCCGCTCTTCGCCGGTTGCCGCCTGATCCTCCCCGCTGTCCAGGGTGAAAAGCCACTGTCCCACCCCGGCGCCCATGGCAAAAAGGCAGGGGAAGAGGAGAAATTGCGTCTGTTGGGGTGAAGCGGGCAGGACATTGATTTCGCCCTGTAATTCCAGGAGCAGCCCGAGCTTCTGCATGGCGGCGGCGTTTGGTTTGCCGAGAATCGCGGTCTTGTCCGCAGTCAGGAGGGCAAGCAGCTCCTGGAGCTTCCCCCCCTCCTGGCTTGAGCCGCTCTCCTCCCCAACGGCGCCGCTGCCCAGCATGCTCAAGAGACGGATGATCCGGTCCGGGTCGGGTTCCGCCCCCACGGCGGTATTGGCGAAATTCTGGAGCATCCCGGCCTGCTCGGCCAGACCCTTTTCCGCGTCCGCAAGAAAGGCGAGCCCGAGCAAGGCCCGCAAACCTTTGCCCATGGCGGCGGGATCGGCACAGTACTGACGCAGAAACTCCTGGGTTGCGCCTTTCTTGTCGGCCACCCGCAGCCACAGGGGCTCGGTTTGCCGCACCTCCAGCCACAGCGTGCTGCCCGGTTTCAGCGCCACCTCGCTTCTCGCCTCGACGAGCTGCCCGCCGATATCGAGCACCACCTTGCCCTCCGGGGTAATCCCGGTTACCTCGCCCCGGACCAATTGCCCCTGTCCGAACAACACCGAGGCAGGCAACCCCGGCTTGGGCGCGCCTTCACTCCGGTCCGCAGCCGGCACTTGTATCCCCTTGGCCACAAAGGGGGATCCTCCAATTTTCATGCGTAAACCGCCTTGTCTGCCTGATTCAGGAGATGTTCGGGAAAAAATCGCGGGAGTTACTGGAGAGGCAGAACCACCTGAACTTCCAGACCGCCGCCCGGATGGGGCTTGAGGGAAAAACTGCCGCCATGGGCACGGACAATTCGTTCCACCAGGGTCAACCCCATGCCGGTCCCATAGGTTTTCGTGGTAAAGAATGGATCCTTGGCCTTGTCCAGATAGGATTCAGGGATCCCGGGGCCGGTGTCGATGACCGAAACAACGGCTTGCCCTTCGACAACGGAGACGAGGATGGTCAACCTGCCCCCATCACCCATGGCCTCCACCGCATTCTTGAACAGATGGAGAAACACCAGGCGGATCTGGTGCATGTCTCCCTGGACCACCGGCTCCACCGGAGGACATTCCATCTCCCAGGTAACGCCGTGTTTCGTCATGCTCGACTGGAGCAGGAGAGCCGTTTTCCTGATCAGCTCGCAGAGCGTGAGTTCCTCCTTGTGGATCTCGCCCTGCCCCACAAAGTCAAAGAGATCCTCCAGGGTGGATTCCACCCGCTCCGTTTCGTGGATAATGACATTGAGATATTTTTCCCACTCGGCATCGACATTTTTTTTCCTCAGGATACGGGAGACCCCGCCGATGGAGGTGATGGGGTTTCTGATGATGTGGACCAATTGGGCCGCCATGTGACCCAGGGCGGAATACCGCTCCGCCTCGACCAGCAAGTCCTTGTTCCGGTCAAGCTCCTGGTTAGCCGCCTCAAGCTCCGCCACCTTCTGCTGCATCTCGTTGTACAGATGGCTCTGTTCGATGGCGAGGCTGGCCTGGCTGGCAAAAAGCTCCAGGGCGCCGACATGGCTGTCCTCAATGAACCGCCGGGTCACATAATTGTCGGCGATGATTACCCCGAAGGCCCGGCCGGGAGAATACAGCGGCACCACGACAAAGGCATCCTCATCAAGGATATTGATGAGATCCCTGGGCACGCCAAGGTCGGGAAAACCAGCCTCCGCCCTGTCCCTGCGCTCACGAACCTTGCCCCCGTTGTGCCTTCTGTTATTTCCGAGGCGCCGCTCAATGGGCATCGGCACCCAGCCGTTTTCCGGCGAAACCCTGAAGCTCCTCCGGCTCAGCACGGAATTGATCAGGATATTGCCGGTCTCCTCGGCCGAAACCACCAGATTCCGGGCTATGGCATTGACCGCTGCATCATGGCTCTTGCTGGTTTCCTTAAGATTGTCAACGATCTCCAGAAAATTAAGATCCCGCTCCTCGATCTCCTCCCAGACCCGCCCCGCCTCCTCCCGGGAACTCGGGCCAATGGCCATCTTCCCCCGCAAAAACCGGCCATCCGCATCGAACATAAGCAAAAACGCCCGGTTGAAGCCCAAACCTTCCCGGGAGGTGATCCCCACCAAAACCGCGCGCAGGATCTGGTCGAGCTCCACGGTGCTCAGATAGACGCTGTTCATCTTCACCGACAACTGATGCAGGAGCTGGATTCTGAAATGCGCCTCCTCCAGCTCCTCATGGTATTTGCGGTTTTCAAATACCAGCCGCCGCTTTTCCAGGGCCTTGCGCGCCACATGGAATATTTCCTCAAACTGCACCGGTTTGGACAGATAGTCCGTGGCGCCCTTGCGCATGCAGTCCAAAACCACCCGCAGCTCGGAAACACCGGTGAGCATCACCACCGCGGCATCGGGATATTGGTCTATGATTCGAGGCAGAAGGGAGAGGCCATCGGTATCAGGAAGACCGATGTCAAGAAGGACCAGGGCCACGTTGCGGGAGGCCAGCACCTGCATAAGCTCGGTCGCCGAGGCGCATTCCGCCACGGCCAGCCCATGCTCTTCGAAATAGATCCTGAGCGGTTCGCGGATTGCCGCGTCATCATCAACAATGGCGATAACCTCGCCGTTTTGCAGCAGTTGCCCCAGGGAAAGAGAGACATGGTGATGTAATCCGGAAACCGCCTCGACCATTAGAAACACCCTGCGGACAAAAAACGCTGCGCCTCGGCATGAGGATTAAGGCCCGTCACAATCTTTACATATCAAAATACTTTTTTGCGCAACGGCTTACCACAATGCTAGGACGACAGGCAAAGCACTGTCAAGGGAAATAACCTGAGCCTGACAGGCCGCGGAGCCAAAGGGCGGACAAAAAAAATCGCATTCCCCGAAGCACCCGGGGAATGCGATCCATCATCACCCATGCCGACCAGCGGCATGATGAACGTTACATCTCAACCATCAGCTTGCCGGTATCCTCATTCCAACTGACGATGAGGTACCAGAGGCACATGGCCAGAGCGATCACCGCCAGGGTGCCGCCGTATCCCAAAAAGGTGTCCGGCATGTAGATCCACTGGCCGAGCAATCCGCTTTCCTCGGCAGTACCTTCCCAGCCCCATTCCTTAAACTTCGGGGTCAGAATGGCATTGGACACGCCGAAGGTGACAACGGTCAGCCACAGTTTGACCTGGCCTTCGCCCACCCGCCAGAGGCTGCCGGAACCGCAGCCGCCCGCCAGCATGGCGCCAAGCCCGAAGACAAGCCCGCCGAACACCCCGCCGAAACCAAAGGTGCCGCGCACATAATGCACCGGCTCACGGAGCCCGGTGGCCTTGACCACCGCGACGCCGACGGCAAGGAGCAGGATGCTCACCATGACGCCCCGCGCCAAGGTCCAATCGCCGGTCATGTGCGGCTCACGGAAAGCCTGCACCATGCACCAGCGGCCGCGCTGCATGGTGTAGCCGATCGCGGCGGCAATGAGCAGCAGGCCGCTCAAACCGCCGGCAATGCCAAGATAGTCCTCTTCGCCGAGGTTGTCATAGTCCGCCACATGGATAACCTGATCCCCATAGGCATAGGCGCCCCAGATCAAGCCAACCAGGGCCAGGATGCCGAGGATCCTCCGCATGAGTACCGGGACCTCGATGGTCTTGGCGCCGCCGGCCCCCCAGGAGATGTTCTCCATCTCCCAGTAGATGTATTTGAGACCAAGGAGCACGCCCATTATCAGGCCCAGCCACATGGCAAAGCCGTTGGCGGCCAGATTGCCGATGGCGTTGTACATGCCGCCCACGTTGCAGCCGCCGGCAAAGGCGGAACCGACGCCCATGAGCACACCGGCCACCAGCCCCTTGACCATCTCCAGGACCGGCGGGATGCGGATGTCGAAGTTGTCACCCAGATTGGCGGACAAAAAGGCCCCGGCCACGAAACCGATGCCTATCACCGAGCCGGTGTCGAGCAGGGCGCTCTTGGGAGCGGCAGCCTCCCACAGGCCGATGGTATCCCACAGGCCGAGCCCGTAGATGATCCATTCCCCCCAGTTCCGAATGGCGCCAACCGCACCCCACGGCCGAGCCCAGACCAGAATCAGCACGCTCAAAAAAGCGACGATGATCCCGGACGTGACGGAGTTCCACTCGTCCTTGCACAGCTTTTTGTACAGCCCCTTGACCTTACTCCCCATAACGCTTTCTTCGCCCATTCCAGACCTCCTCTCCCATTTTTTTGCAAATAATTACAAAACGATAAGCCTGCCATCCAAAAAACGAAAAAACCCGTTGAAATTGTCAGGACAATACTGTGACTGTACCGATAACCCCCTTTACCCGTGCCTTAAAATTTTGTCAAGTTTGACAAACCATTTTCCCGGATTCGCCCCCGGTATCCCCAATGCATCCATGCCCCCCATGCAGTATAATCTTCTTGAATTATGGCCTCTTTTTCCCCCTGTCGCCCCATGAACCGCCATTCACAAATTCCCTTGACAGGCCCCATGAATATTGGTAGAGACCCAATGGTACATGAAAGAGCCTTGAGTGTTTTTTTATGTAAAAAAAATCCCGCCAAGCCTGGTGGGATCCGAGTTGCCGTGTATAATTCGCTGGCACTTATTTCTTAAATTTTTTGAGTTTGCAGAAATTACCCCTACACCCTTTTTAAGGAGGAAACCATGAGCGACGATATTAAAGTAGCCCCCGATGGTATCACCCCGACCCGCACCCTGGATGCAAAAGGCCTGAGCTGCCCCATGCCCCTGTTGCGCACCAAGAAAGAGATGGACAAGATCAACGCCGGCGAGATCCTGGAGATCCTCGGCACCGATCCCGGCTCCCGCAACGACCTGCCCGGCTGGTGCACCCGTTCCGGCCATGTCTACCTGGGCGAAAAGGAAGATTCCGGCTTCATCCGCTTCTACCTCCAGAAAAAATAAGCTTTTTTACTCCACACGACGCGGCCAGGGCACAAGCCCCGCGCCTTCAATTTTGCATCAGGAGACAGGAAATGGCTAAAAGTTTAGGTATTTTTGTTACCTCCCCCCAGAACATGCGCCATGTCATGGGGATCACCAAGGCCGCCAAGGCCAAGGGCTCCAAGGTTAAGGTTTTCTTCAGTTGGTACGCCGTTCATCTGACCAAGTGCCCGGAGTTCCCGGCGCTCTGCGAGCTGGCGGACGACGTGTCCATCTGCGTGGACAGCTACAAGAACGCAGGCTATGATCCCGCCGATATTCCCAAGGGTCTTGAGGCCAAGAAGATGGCTACCCAGTCCCAGCATGGCGAAATCATCGAAGACTACGAATGCTACCTGACCTTATAAGGAGAGAACCATGTCCAAGAAAGTAGGTTTTCTGTTGGTAAACAAGGAATACACCCTGGACGGCATCCGCTCCACCCTGGGTCTGGCCGTCGAGAACATGTACTCGTATGCCTATGTCATGAATAATGAGCTGCCCGACCTGAGCGACTACCACAAGGAGAACATCGAGTGGGTTCGCGACATGGAAGGCGAGGTCTACAGCACCGTGGATGCCAATGTCGAGAATCACGGCATGGTCAAGATCACCCTTGAGGAAATCGGCAAGCAGTTGCGCGACCTTGAGATCATCATCCCCTACGGCATCCTCCGCTCCGACAAGAGCTAAGATACTTATTGACCCACAACGACAAGGAGTGTTCCAATGAAACTCTTGAATGTATACCGTTCCGCGCCCAGTGACGACACCAAGAAACTGGTGGAGATCGTCTCCGAGGGCCGTGATGTTGAATCCTTTGATCTCAACGTTGAGAGCCCGGACTACAGCGCTTTGCTGGATAAGGTTTTCGCGGCCGACCAGACCATCTGCTGGTGGTAAGCAAGACTTTTTCAGCCCATGCGGAGTGAAGCAAATCCCTGGCCGTCATCGGCCAGGGATTTTTTTTGCGCCGGAAATCGAATTTTCCTGTGCATTCCCGCCATGAATATCGTATGATTTTTCTAGGCCAGTTGCTAATGAGGCCTGTGACCTCCTGACCGGACGCCGACAATTTCCGGCAACGATAACCCTCTGGAACGTGTCTGCGAATTAACCTCATGACGGACTTCGCACTATGATCTGGAAATCGCGACCCACCGTGAAGGGAATCTCCCACCCCAAGACCTTCCTCTTCCTGTTTTTCACCCTTTCCTTCCCTTTGCTGCACAGCGGTTGCTCCACCACCATCCAGGCTCCTCCTCAAATCGCCCAACTTCCCCCGGCGGAGAGCCCGTGCCCTCCCCCTTTTTTGGATAACGAAGATATCGACCCGGGCCTGCCGGTTACCGCCCCCCTCAAGGCCCCGAAAATAGTCATCAAAAAAGCCAAAAAAAAGCTTTTCCTCTATTCCGAGGAAAAGCTGCTCCGCACCTATCCCGTGAAGCTCGGCTTCAACCCGGTTGGCGACAAGGTCCGCCAGGGGGATAAGCGCACCCCGGAGGGAAGCTATTACATCTGCATGAAAAACCCGCGCAGCAAGTATTACCTTTCCCTGGGCTTGAGTTACCCCAGCATTGAAGACGCGGAACGCGGCCTGGAGCAAAAGCTCATCACCAAAAGCGACCGCGACCGGATCATCGAGAGAATCTCCAAAAAATCCATCCCCCCCTGGAACACCCCCCTGGGCGGCGAAATATTCATCCATGGCGGGGGTGAAACCTGGGATTGGACCTATGGCTGCGTAGCCCTGCGCAACAAGGACATCGAAGAATTATTCAAGGTCGTCGCCCTGGGCACCGAGGTTGTCATTCAGCAGTAAACCCGCCTCATTCCCCCATCGCCACCGGTGTTTCATGCACCCAGACCCAGGTTCCCGGATCACCCTTGGTCGCCTCCTGCCAATTCCCCCTGCTTGCCTTGGGCCTTGTCCACTCAAAGAGCCAGAGGGCGTCCTTGGGCGCCAGATTCACGCAGCCGTGGGAATTGGGCAGCCCGAAAAAATCGTGCCAGTAGGAGGTGTGCAACCCGTATGATTGATGGAAATACATGTGCCAGGGCACATCCTCCACATAGTAACGATCCGCATCACCTTCCCCGCCGCTCATTTTGCCGATTCTGACCTTGGCCCAAATCCGGAACAACCCCTTGATCGTTGGAAACCGCTCATCGCCGGAAGAGACCAGGGTGGCGAAAATCAACCGGTCTCCCTCGTACGCCGACAGGGTCTGCTCGGTAAGATTCACCTCGATCCAGCGCTCCGACTCTCCGACTTCCTGCGGGCGAAGCGCGGGAATGACCATGGCCAGGCGGTTGTAGGGAACCCAGACGCCGGTGCCGATCCTGCACCACTTGCGCTGCTCGACCTCCCGCGTCTCATGGACAATGACCAGGGATCTCGCCGGCACCACGGCCGGATCCTCCTCTTCAACCGGCGGCACGCCGGGGCCTGGAGAGACACGGGTGTGGAAGATCATCCAGGCAAATTTCTTGTCAAAATCCCGCGGCACCAGAACCCCTTGAAAGTTAGAAGGCTTGGCGAGCCGGAGCTTGTCCGCCCGGAGGTATTCCCGCTCATTGATTTTGTACCACCCCTGACCATCCACCATGATCGGTTGGGTATCGCTGAGGCTGACCCACATGAAGCCCGGCCTGGTAACCCGGACAGGGGCCACCCCGGCACGCTCGTCCTGCGGCTGGCCATAGACGGGCACAGCATCCCCCAGGATCTGGGCATAGGTCAGCGACAAAACATCGCCTGTCCTCTCGGGAAACGGACAGACAAACTGTTTTTCCGTAAGATCCTCTTGGGTTCCGGCCCGGCACAGTTCGGCCTGAAATCCAAAAAAAATCCCCAACACCAGCCAGAAAAAAACGGCTCTCCGCACCTTCAGCCCCTAAGCCTTGATATGTTCATCCGCAAGCATCCGGTCAAGGAATCCAAGCAAAAACTGGCGTTGGGCCGGGGTGGAATAGCTGATGCACGAACAATGCAGGTTGCTCTGGCTACGGACCAGAAATTCGGCAATCAGCCGGCTGCGTCCCAGCTCGATCCCGAAGAAAAAAGGGGCGCATTGCTCATGCCCCTGCTGGGCTTCGGCCAGCAAATCCTCCGGAAGCTCCAGCCAGAACATCCCCTCCATGGGGCCGGCTTTCAAGGTTCGCTTCAGATATGATTCCAGATTATCCTGTTCTTCCTTGCTCAACTCATCAACAACAAACTGACGCATGGCACACCCTCTGCTGGTTTCCGGTGAATGTTCCTGTCTCGGCTCGCTTGTGCCCGGCAGTCCCCAGGCAAAAAGCACGACATAACAGTACCAGAATAGCGGCAAACTGTCACCAGGGAGACTGCCCCCCATGCCCTGCCGCTCTTGCTTTACATTTGACAGAATCCGGCCCGGACAGTATCCTGCGCCAAACCATGCCCCAGCGAACCACGAAAAACAAGGAGAAAAGAATGAGCAGCCCCTGTCTTTTCTGCAGGATCGCCAGCGGTGAAATCCCTGCCAAAAAACTGTACGAGGATGATGAGGTCTTCGCCTTCTGGGACATCTCCCCCCAAGCGCCCACCCATTTTCTGGTCATCCCCAAGAAACATCTCAGCGGCCCGGGGGCGATTTCCGCCGAGGACGAAGCGCTCAT
Organism: Desulfobulbaceae bacterium UBA2273; assembly: GCA_002347095.1. Lineage (GTDB taxonomy): Bacteria > Desulfobacterota > Desulfobulbia > Desulfobulbales > Desulfurivibrionaceae > Thiovibrio > Thiovibrio ferrireducens. The sequence goes on from DDWZ01000022.1 coordinate 127,730, forward strand.
CGGCAAGGTCGTCCGCATCGGCGCGCAACTGGCCCGGGAAAACGGCGCGGAACACTGCCGGTTGGTCATGAACAACGGCGCTGAGGCGGGACAAACCGTCTTCCACCTGCATCTCCACGTTCTCGGCGGCCGGCCCATGTCCTGGCCGCCGGGCTGAGCCGAAAACCGTCAACATCACACCAGATATCGCCATGCCTCCTGTCATCGCATTCATCGGCAAGCCCGACTCCGGCAAGACCACGCTTCTTGAAAAGCTCATTCCGGAACTGCGGGGCCGCGGCTACCGCATCGGCACCATCAAGCACCATGTCCATGCCTTTGAGATGGACAAGCCCGGCAAGGACACCTGGCGTCACAAGCAGGCCGGTGCCAATACCGTGGCCCTCTCCTCCCCCACCGGCCTGGGCATCATCCGCGATGTGGCCGGGGATCTGACCATCGAGGAGCTGGTGGGCCGCTATTACGGCGATATCGACCTGGTGATCGCCGAGGGCTACAAGCGGCTGAGCCTGCCCAAGATCGAGGTCTTCCGCAGTGCCCAGCATGAGGCTCCCTTGCCGGACCGGGATGACACCTGGGTCGCCATGGTCAGCGACACCGACGGGGTCGCCGACCTCCCCTGCTTCGGGCTGGAGGATGTCGCCGGGCTGGCGGATTTTCTGGAAGAACGGTTCATCACACCCTTTCCCAAGCAAAAAACCAGCCTGCTGGTCAACGGCCAGCCCGTTTATCTCAACGCCTTCGTGGAGAGCTTCCTCCGCCAGGCCATCACCGGCATGACCTGCTCGCTCAAGGGGTGCCAGGATCCCCGGGAAATCATCATCACCATCCGCCAGGACCCGCAGGAATGACCCAGCGGATCAACCAGGTTGCCGGGGTGATTCTGGCGGGCGGGAAAAGCTCGCGCTTCGGAAGCAACAAGGCCCTGGCCCTCCATCAGGGCGACGCCCTGATCCAGACCATCGCCCGCCGGCTTGCCGCACTGTTTCCGGAAACCCTGCTCATCACCAACACGCCCGAGGAGTACGGGTTTCTCGGCTGGCCCATGGCCAAAGACCTCTACCCTGATTGCGGCCCCCTGGCCGGCATCCATGCCGCCCTGCGCACGGTTTCCCAGCCCCGTATCTTTGTCTGCGGCTGCGACATGCCGCTGGTCAATCCGGACCTGATCCGTTTCCTCTGCGAGCTGGAAGGCGACCATGACATCGTGCTGCCCTGGCTGGACGAGGGGCCGGAGCCGCTCTACGCGGTATACAGCAAAAAAGCCCTGCCTATTATCGAGGAACAGCTCTCCAAAAACCAATACAAAATAGGTATGGTGTTTGAAAAATTGCGCATCCGCAAGGTTACAGCCGAGGAGATCTTGCAGATCGTGCCGGATCTCACCACCTTTCAGAACATCAACCACCAGCATGACCTTGCCCGTCTTGCCGGCATGGGGGTGTGAGCCATGCCGACCCTCTCGCTGAAAGAAGCGCAACACCTGATTGTCCGCCACTGCTCCACCCTCGCCGCGGAGGAGATTGCCCTTTCGGAGGCCGCAGGCCGCATTGCCGCGCAAGCGATCAAGGCGACCCGGGCGGTGCCTGACTTCGCCCGTTCCGCCATGGACGGCTATGCCGTCAACAGCCGCAACCTGACCGGCGATACTGTTCCGGTATCTTTACAGGTAACCGGCGAGATTGCCGCTGGCGCCACCGATCTGCCACAGCTTACCGGGAAAAACGCCATCGCGATCATGACCGGCGGCGCCTTGCCTGCCGGGGCGAATCAGGTTGTTCCCTTTGAGCACTGCCAAAGAAACGGATCAGTGGTGCTGGTGGACACTCCGCCCCACCCCGGCGCCTTCATCCGCGCCAGAGGCGCGGACCTGGGAGCCAAGCAAACCATTGTCCGCGCCGGGGCACGGATCGAGCCCCAGCACCTGCCGCTCCTGGCCGAAAGCGGGTTACCCCAGGTTTCCGTGGTTGGCTGCCCGGAGCTGGCCATCATCTGCACGGGCAGCGAATTGCTCGATACCGTCGATACCCCGGAGGCGGGCCAGATCGTCGGCGGCAACCGCTTCCTGCTCGCCTCTCTCATCAAGGGCGCGGGGGCCACATCCCGGGATTTTGGCCTGGTGGCCGATGACTGCGCCCGGATCGTCGCCTTGCTTAAAGATGCCCTGCACGGTCCCTCCCAGGGCGTAATCACCACCGGCGGCATGGGCCCGGGCAACTACGATCTCCTGCCCCAGGCCTTTGCCACGCTCGGGATTCGCCCTCTGTACGCGGCCCTGGCGGTCCGCCCTGGCCGCTCCACCATGTTCGGCCTCTACAACAACAAGCCGATTTTCGCCCTGCCCGGCCCGCCGCCCGCGGTTTTCCTGCTGTTCCACGAGCTTGTTTTGCCTGCCCTGCGCGCCATGCAAGGGCAGTCGCGCCCCTTGCCCCCCCTTGCGCGCGCCACCCTCGCCACGCCTGTCACCTTGAAAAAAACCGGGCTGCTCAACCTCAAAGGCGCGGTGGCCAGGCTGAACGGCAAGAACCTCACCGTACGCCCCGCAGGCAAAAACGAACCGGCCAACGCCATCATCCATCTGCCGCCCAGTCGGAAGCATCTGCTGGCCGGGGAGGATGTCTCCCTGCGCCTCTGCACCTCCGCTTTTTTCTAAACGCACAGCAGCGTCCCGCCCTCTTGATTTCTGCCCTGCTCCATGATACAACCCCCTCTGGTAGAGACTTTTAGCGACACGGCACTATACTCAAGGGGATATCCATGCTCGAATTGCGTTTCATCAGGGAAAACCTGGATCTCGTCAAAGAAAAACTCGCCTTCCGGGGGATCACCGATTCCCGCATTGACGATTTTGCCGCCATCGATCTCAAGCGCCGCACCCTGCTCTCCGAGGTGGAATCGCTGCGCAACAAACGCAAGACCGCTTCCCAGGAAATCGGCAATCTGAAAAAGGCGGGGGTTGACGCCGAAGGGCCCATGGCCGAGATGCGGCAGGTGGGGGAGCGAATCAAGGAGATAGAAACCGATCTGGTCGGTCTGGAAGAAGATCTCCAGTCCATCGTCATGACCCTGCCCAACCTCTGCGATGATTCCGTGCCCAAAGGCTCCGACGACAAGGACAACCTGGAAATCAAGCGCTGGGGCACGGTGCCGCAATTTTCTTTTGCCGCCAAAGCCCACCATGAGCTGGGGGAAGCGGCCGGGACAATCGATTTTGAACGGGCGGCCAAGCTTGCCGGCGCGCGTTTTGCCGTGCTCAAGGGGTTCGCCTCCCGCCTGGAGCGGGCGCTGATCAATTTCATGCTCGATCTCCACACCCAGAAGCACGGCTACACCGAGATTCTTCCTCCGTTTCTGGTCAATACCCAAACCATGACCGCCACGGGCCAGCTCCCGAAATTCGCTGCGGATCTTTTTGCCATCAAGGACTGGAATCTCTGGCTGATCCCCACCGCCGAGGTGCCGGTGACCAATCTGCACCGGGACGAAACCCTGGCCGAGCACGAACTCCCCATCAAGTACACGGCCTACACCCCCTGCTTCCGTTCCGAGGCCGGCGCCTATGGCCGCGACACCCGGGGGCTTATCCGCCAGCACCAGTTCGACAAGGTGGAGCTGGTGAAATTCACCACCCCGGAAACCTCCGGCGATGAGCTGGAAAGCCTGCTGGCCGACGCGGAAGAGGTGCTCCAGCTATTGGAACTGCCCTACCGGGTGGTGCAGCTCTGCAGCGGGGATCTCGGTTTTTCCGCCAACAAGACCTACGACATCGAGGTGTGGATGCCCGCCCAGGACACCTACCGGGAGATCTCCTCCTGCAGCAACTTCGGGGATTTTCAGGCCAGGCGGGGGGGGATCAGGTACCGGCCCAAGGGCCACAACAAAAGCGGACTGGTCCATACCTTGAACGGCAGCGGCCTGGCAGTGGGACGAACCCTGGCCGCCATTTTTGAAAACTACCAGCAGGAGGACGGCTCCATCGCCATCCCCAAGGTGCTTGCGCCCTATTTTGAGAAAAGATTTTGATGAAAAGCTTCTTTTCTTGCAAAATTCTGCCAAATTGAATCCCCCCTCCCTTGACGGGAGGGGGCCAGGGGGTGGGTGAAGTCGCAACCTGCCGATTTCATAGTTGTTTCCCCACCCTAACCCTCCCCCGCCAAGGGGGAGGGAACTTTTTGGATTTTTGCAAGAGGCTCTGAAGAAAGAAAAGCGGCTTAACCTGCGCCGCTTTTGAGGAACTGCTACTTCAGGACATACTGGTTCTTGCCCCTCTGCTTGGCCTCGTACATGTTCTGATCGGCCCGCTCCAGCAGGCTCTGCCCGCTTTCCCCAGCCCGGTATTGGGTTACGCCGATGCTCACGGTTTTGCGCACCGTGTCCTGGGGGGTGGGCTGAAAAATCTCCCCGGCAAACCGGGCCCTGACCCGCTCCGCCACCACGGTCGCCTGTTCGCCGCTGGTTTCCGGTAGGATGATGGTGAACTCCTCCCCGCCATACCTGCAGGGAACATCATTGACCCGGAGCGACTCCGCGATCACCTGGCCCAACCGGGCCAAAACCCGGTCTCCATCGGCATGTCCGTATGTGTCGTTGTGGTGCTTGAAATTGTCGATATCCAGAAGGAGCAGGGAAAGCGGATGGCCGTGCCGGTTCGCCCGCTCCACCTCAAGCTGCAGATGGGTGTTGAAGTACCGCTTGTTAAAAAGTTTGGTCAGCTCATCAACCAGGCTGAGCTCTTTGTAGCGGCGCTCGCTTTCGGCCAGGGATTTCTCGGCCTTGACCCGTTCGGTGATATCGATGATATGCTCGACAATCCCGATGAGATCCCCGGACGGCCCCTTAAAAGGCGTGGAAACGATGCTGTAATGGACGTTCTGCCCATTCCGCCCCACCCGTTCTATCTCGCGCTCAACGCGCTTTTCCCCTTTTTTGATCTGCTGGAGCGGGCACGCCTCTGTTTCGCAGATACAGGAATGGAAGATCTCGTAACACTTGCGGTTCTGGGACTTCTCCCTGCTCACTCCGGCCATCTTGAGAAAAGAGTCGTTGCTGCGCAGGAGATTGCAGTGCTTGTCCACCAGGATAATGCCCCCGGCAACGGTCTTGAATATCTGATTGATCTCGATATAGGCCTGCTCCGCCTCCATGGCCAGGGCGTTGGCCCGGCTCAACGCCTCTTCCAGTTGGAGATTGTTGTCCACCAGCTCCTTTTGCATTGCCGCCAGGGCCAGGTCGTCCTCTTCCCGTTGCAGGCAATCGCGCACCTGCTGGGCGGCGGCGGACAACCAGATATCGAGCACCCTCCGCTCAACGGGCTTGGCCATGAAATAATTGACCCCGGCGGCAATGGCCGTGGCAATGTCCTCCGGGCTGTCCTTGCCGGAAATCATCAGGATGGTGAGGTATTTTCCCCGTTCCGAGGCGCGGAATGTTTTGGAGAGTTCCAGCCCGTCCATGTCCGGCAGCATCCAGTCCATGAGAACGAGATGCGGGAAGGAGGCGGCAAATGCGGCCTTGGCCGAGGCGGCGGTGGGGCTGACCACAACGGTGTAGCCCTGGCTTTCCACGATCCTTCGCAAAAGATCGCAAACAGCCTGATCATCCTCGACAATCAGGGCGGTAAGCCCTGTATTTTCCGCCGCACGCTCTGTCAAGACAGATGCTCCGCTGAATTCTTCGGCGGTATCCCGCCGGAGTCGTGTCACGCCTCGTTACAAAGTATAGCAAATCCATCCGTTTTGTTTCAAAAAATCTGGCGCCGGCTTCATTCCTTGGCCAAGGCCAGCTCGATCAGCCGGTCGAGCAGGGCAGGAAAAGGCAAGCCATGGGCGGCGGCCGCCTGGGGCAGCAGGCTGGTGGGGGTCATCCCCGGGATGGTGTTGGTCTCAAGCACATAGATGCCATCCTCGGCAACGATCATGTCTGTCCGGCTGTAGCCTTTGAGCTGCAAGGCCCGGTGCGCGGTCAGCGCCATGGCCTGAGCCTTGGCGGTCACCTCGGGCTTCAACTCCGCCGGGCACACCTCACGGGAAGCGCCCACCTGGTATTTGGCCTGATAATCAAAAAAGGCGAACTCCTCGCCCGGAATGATCTCCACCAGGGGCAGGGCAATGAGTTCCTTGTTGCCCAGCACCCCGCCGGTGATCTCCCTCCCCCGCACATACTGTTCGACCATGACCTCGCTGTCAAAGGTGAACGCCTTGGCCAGCCCCTGCACCAGCTCCTCTTCGCTGCGGGCCAGGCTCATCCCCAGGCTGGAGCCCTGGCGGATGGGCTTGATGACCACCGGCAAGGAAATCCGCGAAAGCAACCGGCCGGGATTCTGCTGATCCTCGGGTTGCGCCATCTCCCAAGGGGCCACAGTGAGCCCGGCTTGCTTATACAATACCTTGGCCAGATTCTTGTCCATGGCCAAGGCGGAACCCAACACCCCGGCCCCCTGGTAGGGAATCCCCAGCAGATCAAGAAAACCCTGCATGGTGCCATCCTCGCCAAAGAGTCCATGCAAGAGGATAAAGGCCACGTCGATCGTTGGGGCATCCGCAGCCAACTGGGCCAGGTCCGTGGCCGGATCATAACGGCGAACCTCATATTTTTCCCGGTTGAGCGCCTGCTCCACCCCTTTGGCCCCGGCCAGCGAAACCTCACGCTCGCCGGATTTGCCCCCGGCGATCAACGCCAGACGAATCTTTCGCCCAACAGGCATAAGTTTCGTTTGAGCAGACAAGCTGCTCAACTCAGCTTTATTTTCCATAGCTTTTTTCCGAATAGTTGCGTACTGAATTGTAAGGGAACATGCTGCCAATGCCGGGCAACAGTGAGCTGAATACTGAACACGTATCCTTATAATAACTTCCCTGTGTATTTTGTAGGGATTTTTAGAAATCAGACGGAAAAACTCCTGCCCCGTGGGAAACAAGGAATGAACCAGCACACCATCGACAGACTGCGGGAAATTGTCGGCCAGGATCAGGTAACCACGCTCCCGGAAGAGCTGGCCTGCTACTCCTATGACGGCACCGGCCAGGAATATCTCCCCGCGGCCGTGGCCTTTCCCGGCTCCACCGAAGAAGTGTGCCGCATCATGCAACTCGCCTCCGCCACCCCGTTTCCCGTGGTGCCGCGGGGGGCGGGCACCGGCATGACCGGCGGCGCCTTGCCGGTGGCGGGCGGCCTGGTTCTGGTTATGAGCCGCCTGAACCGCATCCTGGAAATCGACCCGGCCAATCAGATCGGGGTGGTAGAGCCGGGGGTGATCACCGGCGATCTGCGCAAAGAGGCGGCCCGCCACAACCTCTATTACCCGCCGGACCCTGCCAGCCTGCAGTTCTGCACCATGGGCGGCAATGTGGCCGAATGCGCCGGGGGCCCGAGCGCGGTGAAGTATGGGGTAACCCGCGACTATATCCTTGCCCTGGAAGCAGTGCTGCCCGATGGCCGCCTCATCCATACCGGGGTCAGGACCGCCAAGGGGGTGGTGGGCTACGATCTTACCCGGCTGCTGGTGGGCTCCGAAGGCACCCTGGCCATCATCACCAAGATCACGGTCAAGCTCCTCCCCGCCCCGGAGGCTCGCTCCACCCTGCTGGTTCTCTGCGGGACCATGGTCGAGGCAGCCTCCCTGGTGGCGCGCATCCTCGCCCACCATACTCCCTGCACCCTGGAATACATGGACCGGACCGCCCTGGCCATTGTCCGGGACAAACTGCCCTTCCCCTTTCCGGAAGAAGCCGGAGCCCTGCTCCTGATCGAGCTTGACGGCCAACAGGACGCCGTGCCCCGCGCCACCCGCCAGCTCACCGTTTTTTTGCAGAGCCAGCCGGGGATCGTCCAGAGCCGCGCCGCCACAAGCCCGGCTGAGGCCGAACAGCTCTGGGGTGCCCGCCGCGCCATCTCGCCCGCGGCCTTCAGCCTCAAGCCCCACAAGATGAGCGAGGACGTGGTGGTTCCCCGCTCCCGCTTGCCGGAGCTGGTCTCCTGCACGGAAAAATTGAGCCGGGAGCTGGGAGTGGTCATCTTCACCTTCGGCCACGCCGGAGACGGCAACATCCACGTCAATATCATGCTGGACAAAAATGATCCCCAGGAGGTGCGCCAGGCCAACACCGCCAAGCAGCTCCTTTTTGAGGAGGTGCTGCGGTTGGGCGGCACCCTGTCCGGCGAACACGGCATCGGCCTGACCAAGGCGCCTTATCTGGACATGGAAATTGACCCGCCGACCCTGGCGCTCATGCAACAGATTAAAAAACTCTTTGATCCCCAGAACATCCTCAACCCAGGCAAGATCTTCCTTCACCAGGGCGCTCCGGAAAAAAATATTTGACAATCCACGCAACGATCGGCTATATAAACGGTTTCTTTTTAAAAATCTGCGCCATTTCAAGTTGTTCTGAAACAGGCGTTGGCTGAAAATTCTGAAACGTGACGTTGCAACCCGCATACTGGAGAGATCATGATTGAAATAGAGGTAAGAGGGGATATCGAACAGGCGATCCGGCTGCTCAAGAAGAAAATGCAGCTCGATGGGATGAAAAAGGAACTCAAGCGCCGCGAGTACTACGAAAAACCCAGCGACAAACGCCGCCGCAAGCAGGCCGAGTCCAAACGGAAACTCCGCAAGCTCATGATGCGTACCGAGCGCGACTAACGTGCCGCTCTTCCTCGAATGAAACCCAAACGAGGAAAACCCGCTGATCATTGCCCACGCTCCGACCGGGTCCGGCCCCAGTTGCCGGCTCCTTCCTCTTCATCCGGCGGAGCGTCTCTTTTTTCCGAGCCTTATCTCGACCAGTTCACCCAGTACCTCAGCCTGGAACGCCGCCTGGCTGCCAACACCATCCTGGCCTATCAGGCTGACCTTGTTTCCTTTCTTGATTTTCTTCGTCCGCAGCGCCTTACCCAACTCAGCCAAATTGACGCCACCCACCTGCGCGCCTACCTGGCCCATTGCCACGCCCAGGGCATCTCCAACCGCAGCAATGCCAGGCGGATCTCCTCGCTGCGCGCTTTTTTCAAGTTTCTCCTGGCGGAAAAATGCATCACCATTGATCCCTGCGGTATCCTGGATCTGCCCAAGCCGGGCCGGCCGCTGCCCAAGGTGCTCACCATCCCGGAGGTGAACCGGCTTCTCGCCCCGCCAACCAACGACAATGCCCTGGCCCTGCGCAACCACGCCATGCTGCACCTGTTGTACGCCACCGGCATGCGGGTCTCGGAGCTGGTCAACCTGCCCCTGGCCGGGGTCAATCTCATGGGCGGCTATGTCCGGGTTTTCGGCAAGGGCTCCAAGGAACGGCTCATCCCATTTGGCGAGGCGGCCCGGGAGTACCTCAAAATCTACACCCAAAACGGCCGTCCGAGGATTCTCAAAAAAAGAACCAGCGATCTCCTCTTTGTCACCGGACACGGCAAGCCCATGACCCGTCTACGTTTCTGGCAGATCGTCCAGCAAAGCGCGCGCCTGAACGGCATCACCAAGAAGATCAGCCCCCACATGCTCCGCCACTCCTTTGCCACCCACCTGCTGGAACATGGCGCGGATCTCCGCTCCGTGCAGATGATGCTGGGCCATGCCGACATCGCCACCACCCAAATTTACACCCATGTGGACAGCAACCGCCTCAAGTCCGCCCACCAGAAATTCCACCCCCGGGGCTGATTTTCCAGGCCTCCCCCGCTCCATCCATTGTCACCCCGCCCCCGATGGTCTATAGTTGAAAAAGGAAATAGGCACACACCCTGCGGAGGCCTCACCAGCTATGGAAGTCATCACCACCCATGTAAACGCCGATTTTGACGGGCTGGCCTCCATGATCGCCGCGCACAAGCTCTATCCCGAGGCGGTGCTTGCCTTTTCCGGCTCCCAGGAAAAAAACCTGCGGGATTTCCTCGCCCAGTCGGTGCAATACCACTACACCTTCCAGCGCTTAAAAAATATCCCCCAGGATCAGATCCAGCGGCTCATCGTGGTGGACACCCGCCAGGGCTCGCGCATCGGCGATTTCAGCCAATGCCTGAACAACCCCGGCCTGGACATCCACCTCTACGACCACCACCCGGACACCCCGGAAGATCTGCACGGCTCGGTGGAACACGTCCGGCCCGTGGGCTCCACCACCACCATCTTTATCCACCTCCTCCGAGAAAAAGGGATCCGGCTCACCCCGGAGGAGGCCACCCTCATGGCCATGGCCATCTACGAGGACACCGGCAACTTCGCCTTCGACACCACCTGCCCCGAGGATCTGGAGGCCGCGGCCTGGCTGCTTGGTCGGGGCGCGAACCTCAACGCCATCTCCCAGTTCATCGCCCAGGAGCTCACCAGCCAGGAAGTCACCCTGCTCCACGCCCTGATGAAATCCGCCCACACCTACACCATCCACGGTCTGGACCTGGTGGTGGCCAAGATAGAACTGCCTGAATATGTTGACGAATTCGCCGTCATTGTCCGCCGCTTCATGGTGATGGAAAACCTCGACACCCTCTTTGCCCTGACCCACATGGCAGGGCGCACCCAGCTCATTGCCCGCAGCCGGATCCCGGAGGTGAACGCCGGGGCCATTGCCCGGGATTTCGGGGGCGGAGGCCATGCCTCGGCCGCCTCGGCCACCATCAAGGATCTCACCCTGATCGAGGCGGAAGAAAAACTGATCCAGCTCCTGCACAAGCATGTTCACCCCCAGCGTCTGGCCAGGGAGCTGATGTCCGCGCCGGTGATCTCCGGCCCGCCGACGCTGACGATCAACGAGGCGGATGAGATGCTCAACCGCTACAACATCACGGTGCTGCTCATCGTCAATGACCGGCACGAGCCGGTGGGCCTCATCTCCCGTCTGGTGGCGGGCAAGTCCATCCACCTTGGCTTGGGAAACTCGCCGGTGAGCGACTATATGACCACCGACTTCGCCACCCTGCCCCCCACCGCCACCCTGGCCGACATCCAGGAACTCATCATCGAAAACCGCCAGCGCTTCATTCCGGTGGTGGAAGAAGGCAAGGTTGCGGGGGTCATTACCCGCACCGACCTTCTCCACCTGCTGGTCAACGATCCGGCCCACATCCCGCGCCGGTTGCTGACCGGCACCGATCAACCCTCCACGGCTCGCAACCGCAACCTGACCGGCCTGATGGCGGAGGTTTTAAACCGCGAAATCATCACCCTGCTGCAAACCCTGGGCGAGGTGGCGCAGGAAACCGGCGGCCATGCCTACGCGGTGGGAGGGTTTGTCCGCGACCTGCTGCTGCACATCAAAAACCTCGATCTGGATGTGGTCATCGAGGGCGATGGCTTGGCCTATGCCAAAAAACTGGGGAAAAAACTCGGCGGCAGGGTGCGCACCCATGAAAAATTCGGCACCGCCGTGGTAACCCTGCCCGACGGCCTCAAAATCGATATAGCCACCGCCCGCCTTGAATACTACGAGTATCCGGCCGCCATGCCCACGGTGGAGCTGAGCTCCATCAAGCTCGACCTCTACCGGCGCGATTTCACCATCAACGCCATGGCCATCCACCTCAACCCGGACACCTTCGGCACCCTGGTCGATTTTTTCAACTGCCAGAACGACCTGAAAGACCGGCAGATCCGAATCCTGCACAACCTAAGCTTTGTGGAAGACCCGACCCGGATCTTCCGCGCCATCCGCTTTGAGCAGCGCATGGGCTTCAAGATCGGCAAGCATACGGAAAAACTCATCAAAAACGCGGTGAAGATGGAGCTGTTCGACCGCTTCTTCGGCAAGCGGTTTTTCAACGAGCTCACCAGCATCCTCTCCGAGGAAAACCCGATCCCGGCCATACACCGCATGGCGGATCTGGGGCTGCTGCGCTTTCTCCACCCCACCCTCCGCATCGACCCGAGGCTCTCCACGATCCTGGAGGAAACCCGTCAGGCCCTGGACTGGCATCGGCTCCTCTACCTAGACCAGCCCTGCCGCCAGTGGCTGGTCTATCTGCTGGCCCTCATGACCGGCCTTACCACCCGGGAGGTGTCCGCCTTTTGCGAACGCTTCGAGGTGCCGCTCAGGCAGCGGCAGTTTCTTGTCCGGGAAAAACTCGCTGTTACCCGAATTGGACAGATCATGAAACGCGCCATGCCGGAAAACCCCAGCGAGCTCTACCACCTGCTCAAGGATCTTTCCCCGGAGGGGCTCCTGCACCTCATGGGGATCACCAAAAAGAAATCCGGGAAAAAGGCCATCTCCCTCCATGTCACGGAGTGGAGCCACCTGAAGCCGGAAACCGACGGCAACGACTTGGAAAAAATGGGCTACCTGCCGGGGCCGCTCTATGGTACCATCCTGCGCTGCCTGCTCAACGCCCGCCTTGACGGCCTGGTGCACGACCGAGCCACGGAAACCGCCTTTATCAAGGAACACTTCTCTCTCCCGGATCACGATACCGCCCATGGACATCCCTAAACTCATCCAAGAAATTGCCATCCTTGCCCCGCCGTTTCTGCTGGCCCTCACGGTGCACGAGTTTGCCCACGCCTATATCGCCTACAGGCTTGGCGACCCCTCCGCCCAACAACTGGGCAGGCTCACCCTCAATCCGCTGAAGCATCTCGACCCCCTCGGAGTTTTGGCCTTTCTGATCATGAAGATCGGCTGGGCCAAGCCGGTGCCGGTTGATGCCCGCTATTTTAAAAACCCGCGGAAGGACATGGTCTGGGTTTCGCTGGCCGGGGTTTCCGCCAACTTGGCTCTGGCCGTGGCCAGCGGCCTTGCTGTCCGGCTGCTGATCCCGGTCGCCAACCTGCTGCCCATGGCGATCTTTTGGCCGCTCATCCAGATGATTGCCGCCAGCGTCTGGATAAACGTGATGCTGGCCGTGTTCAACCTGATCCCCATCCCGCCCCTGGACGGCAGCCAGGTGCTCAGCAACCTTCTTCCCCACAATCTTGCCAGGGTGTACAACAAGCTGGAGCCCGTGGGCTTCTTCATCCTGCTGGCCCTGTTCTACACCGGTGTCATCCCGAAAATCATGCGCCCGCTGATCTCTTTTGCGCAGGGGCTGATCCTAGGCTGAACGTTTACACAATCAGAGATTGATCTACGTTTTTCCGTTCCAGGTAAAAGATTACGGAAAATTCTTACCGATCCGCCGTATCTTCCGTGCTACACTTGTTTGCAGGATAACAAAGCAAGCCTGCACCATTGTCGAGAAACCCAAAAAGGGATGCATCGTAATGAGCCCGGACAGCCCAAACATCCATGATGTGCTTGCCTACGAGATTAAGAAGGAGATAGCGGATCGCTATTTCGGCTTTAGAAAACTCATCGAGGACGACAAGCTCGATTTTGCCGAAAAAATACGCCAGCACTCCTTTATCCTGGAAAAACGGATCAGCTTTGACCTGATCCGCATCTACATTGTCCTTAAAAACGAAGACCTCATCCAGCGTTTCTTGGCGCTCACCGGCCTGCCCCAGGATCTTTTCTACGACCCCTACCTGACCCAATCGGGTACCATCCGAGCCCGGGTTTTTTCCGGGGTGCGCATCCACGGATTCACCCATGCCGGCCGTTTTAAAAATCTGATATTGGACTGCTACGAACGGTTGGAGGTGCATCTGGCAGAGTACCGGGCCAAGTTTGAAGAACTCAGGAAATACCGCGAGGAGATCAACGAAGAAATCGAGACTTTCTACCGGAAAAATGATCTAGGCTCCATCATGGGGTTCCTTAAAACCCTGGGGGACACCCACAAAGCGGGCAGCATGGAGGGCGGCATGGAAGCCGGAATGGCCCAGAGGATGGAGGCCAAAATGCACATCGCACCGCAACCGCCGCCGGAGCACTTCCTGCCGATCATCCAGTCGCTGCCCCCCCTGGCCACCATCAAGGGGGAGCTGAAAGCCATCATTCGAGCCGCCTACGAGGATCACGGCTCGGAACTTATCCAGCTTTTGTCCCGGAAAGACACCCCTGCCCCTAGATAAACTCCTCCACCGATTTTTTTTGCTTTTTTAAAAAACACCAGGTATGGTGCTCGGTAACACGTTAATTATTAATGTAACACTGGAGGAGCCCATGAATTCCCCGTCCGCCGTTCGCCTGCACCATCTCTCTGCCCCTGTTGTTTTCCTCTCCATCCTCTCCTGCTCCACCGCCGCCTTTGCCGCCCATCCGCTGATCACGGACGACACGGGCACCATGGGCACGGGCAAGGCCCAACTGGAAATGAACGGCGAATACGGCCGTGACAAGGAAGAGGGCGTTACCACCACCACAACCCAGGGAGACGCCTGTTTCTCCTATGGGCTCAGCGAATCGGTGGATTTCGTTATCGATCTCCCCTATATCCATTCCCGGGAAAAAAGCGAGGAAGCCACGGTGAGCGAAAACGGCTTCTCCGACACGGCCATCGAGGTGAAATGGCGATTTTACGAACAGGGGGACGCAAGCCTTGCCATCAAACCAGGACTCACCCTGCCCACCGGCGACGATGAAAAAGGCTTGGGCGCAGGCAAGGCAACCTACAGCCTTTTTTTCATCGCCTCACAGGAAATGGACCCGTGGGCCTTCCACCTGAACCTCGGCTATCTCCGAAACGAAAACACCCTGGATGAAGAACAGAATCTCTGGCATGCATCCATCGCCTCCACCGTTGCCTTGACCGAACAGCTCACCGCCGTCGCCAACCTCGGCGTTGAAAGCAACACCGACAAACTCGCTGGCACCGATCCCGCCTTTGTCCTGGCCGGGTTGGTCTATGCCCTCTCCGAGGAGTTTGATCTTGATTTCGGGGTCAAATACGGGCTCAACGATCCTGAAACCGACCGGACCGTGCTGGCCGGGGTGACCTGGAAGTTTTAGGCGTTTTTGTCCCAAAAAAAAGAGGTAGCCCGNNCGGGCTACCTCTTTTTTTTGGGACATTTAAAACAAGTGCAATAAAATCAACAAGTTACAAATGGTGGAGGCGGCGGGAGTTGAACCCGCGTCCGAAAATACTCCCCTCCCGATATCTACATGCTTAGTTCTGTTTGGCTGCTTATCGTGCCTTGGCCCCTCCAGAACAAGAGGCTTTCGGCACTATCCTACTGAATTTCGCCATTCGTGCGGCAGGCGCGCGCGAAGGGCTATCCCGCTAGTCGACGTTCTTTTCGGCCGCGCAGGAGTAAGCCGAAAGACCGGTAGCATTTAAGCTGCTACAGCGTAAGAATAGTCGTCTGCGACTATATTTTGCTCTACCTATTTTACGAGGTTGGTAGAAACCTCGGCATGCAACCTGAGCTTACATATCCCCGTCGAACCCGTTTCGCCCCCCTTTTTTTTAAAAGTGCAAAGTGCTGAGTGCTTAGTACTGAGTACTCGGAACTGTGTACTCAGCACTGGTTTTACTTGTATTTCAACATGGCCCGATCAATCTCGCGGTCCGTGTCTTTTTTCTTCAGCGATTCCCGCTTGTCGTACAGTTTCTTGCCCTTGGCCAGCCCAAGAACAACCTTGGCCTTGCCCCGCTCGTTGAAATACATCTTGAGGGGAATCAGAGAATACCCTCTTTCCTGGGTTTTGCCAACGAGCTTGAGGATCTCGCGCTTCTTGAGCAGCAGCTTGCGCTCCCGCACAGGGTCCGGCGCGTCGTAGGTGGCGTGACTGTATGGCGAGATATGCACGTGCAGAAGAAAAACCTCTTCGTTTTTGATCCTGGCATACCCGTCGCGCAGATTGGCCTTGCCGGCCCGGAGCGACTTTACCTCCGAGCCCAATAATTGGAGACCTGCCTCGATTTCCGCTTCAATGGTAAAATCGTGGTAGGCTTTTTTATTGGTGCAGACAACCTTGGCAGCCACATGTTCACCCGCAGGCCCGTACCCGCAAAAACTTCAAGAAAAAAACCCTTGCTCCGGAGGAACAAGGGGATTGTGTTTACACTATAATACATCCTGCCCCAAAAAGCGAGGGGCGCGGGCGCTGCTAATCTCCGCCGGTTACGCGCAAGGCCTCCTCCGGGGTGGTGATCCCGCTTTTCACCTTTTGCCAGGCATCCTCCTTGAGCGTGGTCATGCCTTCCTCCATGGCGGTTTGCCGGATCTCCGTTTCCGAGCTTCCCCCGCTGATCTGCTTGCGGATCCTGTCGCTCATCGCGAAGATTTCAAAGATGCCGCTCCGGCCAAGGTAGCCGGTCCCCCGGCATTGCTGACACCCCTTGCCCCGCCGCAGTTCGATCTCCCCATCCTCGGTCACGGGCAACCCGAAGCCGCGCAGCTCGTCCGCGGACATGCGGTAGGTTTCGCTGCAATGGGGGCAGATTCGCCGCACCAAGCGCTGGGCCATGGCCCCCAGCAAGGTCGAACCGATCATGAACGATTGCACCCCCAAGTCCAGCAACCGGCTGATGGAGGCAACGGCATCGTTGGTGTGCAGGGTGGAAAAAACCAGATGCCCGGTGAGTGCAGCCTGCACGGCATTTACGGCAGTGTCCAGATCGCGGATCTCGCCGATCATGATGATGTCCGGGTCCTGGCGCAGGATATTGCGCAGGATGGTGGAAAAGGTCACATCCAGCAGCGGCTGCACCGGAATCTGGTTGAATTCCTCATGCACCATCTCCACCGGGTCCTCCACGGTGACCACGTTCTTCTCCGGGGTGGCGATCTGCTTGAGGGTCGAATAGAGGGTGGTGGACTTGCCGCTGCCCGTTGGCCCGGTAACGAGGAAAATGCCATGGGGCGCGGACATGAAACTCTTGTACACCTCAAGATCGCGCGCTGAAAAGCCGATCGTCTCCACATCCTGAAACAGGATATCCGGGTCCAGGATCCGCAGCACCGCCTTTTCGCCAAAGGCCACCGGCACGGTGGAGACACGGATCTCCGCCTCCTGACCACCGCGGTCCACCTTGATTCTCCCGTCCTGGGGCCGCCGCTTCTCGGCAATGTCCATCCGGGCAAGGGATTTGATCCGGGAGATGACTGCGGCATGAACCACCTTGGGCAGCTTATAGATGGTATGCAGCACCCCATCGATGCGCAAGCGGACCTGCGCCTGCTCACGCTTGGGCTCGATGTGGATATCGCTGGCCCGCTGCTCAAAGGCATAGTTGAACATATGGTCCACCGCCGAGGTCACATGCTGGTCCGAGGAGGCCGCCTCCTCGGTGGAGGAGATGCGCACATACTGCTCGAGATTGCCCAGATCCACCAAGGGTCGGGCCAGATGGCTTTCCGCCGCGGTTATGGAAGATTGGAAGCCATAAAACTCGGCCAGCAGCTTGCGGATGTCGCTCTTAGTGGTGAGGTAGGGCTTTACGGTAAGCTGATTGGCCCGCTCAATCTCCGCCAGCACTGCTCCGTTGTCCGGGTCACAGACCGCCAGCTCCAGAACACCATTAGCAAAGGCAAAGGGCAGCAACAGATGGCGGAAGGCAAAGGTCCGGGGAATAGTCTTGGTAACCACCTTGATATCGAGCTTCAGCGGATCCAACTTTACAAAGGGCAGTTCCCGATTCGCGGCAATGACTCGGAAGATCACTTCTTCCGTAAGCAACTGCCCTTTTTTGTCACTGAGCTCCAGATTCATAGAGACGATAATATCCACTAGGGTCAAGGCGGCGTCGCCTGCCCGTCCTGTTTTGTTCTTATGGTGGTCGTCGTGTTGCCGAAGCAGTATTTGCCGCTGTTGCGCCTTGTGGTCGGAGACGAATTTCCGCTGCACCGGAGTGATCAACCGGTTGCGGCCCAACAGGTCGAGAATATATTTTTCATCGTTGAGAAGCTGCATGGTTATATATTTCCCCTGGCCGTGATCTCCTGGCCGCACCAACTACTGTTGGATATGTGGCAATAATTTCATTGGCATAGCTGACATTACTATACTATCCTTTTTAAATGTTGTCCGGCTAGAAAGTTGCAGCGCCTATTTTCTTCCTTCGGAACGCTGCCCCTCTGGGCGAAAAAGACAGAAGGCTGGATGAAGGCCCAAAACACCCCAACACATCAAAAAACGTACAACAGCAAAATCACAACCGGATATAACTTAAGAAATTCCATCCATTGCAAGACGACCCAGCAACGATCAATTTATGCACAGACACAGGCAACTCACGGCATTAAATTTGCATAACACTTTTCCAAGAACCTGCCAATGCACGTCTTCCACAAGACGAAAAAATGCCCCGCAAGTCGGGACAACAACATGAAAGATCCGGCAAAGAGCCCTTCTCGGAATAGATTACCCTAGGCAATTCTATTGCTGTATTATAAAAAAACTTNNAAAAACTTTACACCCCAGTCGAGGCGAACATGAAAAATAACAGCACCCCGCATCATATGCCAAGCAATGGCCGATACGCTTTGGTGTACCTGTCCGCGGCCATGCTCATTTTCTTATCAACCGCCCTTTGCCTGGCAGCAGGAGTTGAAACCAGACGATATCACGAAAGCGGCGTATTAACCGCAGTGGAAGGTAACAACTCCGTCACGATAAACGAAAAAGGATATGATCTTTACTCCTCCGTGGTTGTTGAGAATGCGAAAGGCAGACAAATACCCCTGAGCAAGCTTACAATTCCCAGCAATGTCGCCTTTGAGTACAGCTATATGTCAAAAGACGCCAAAACCATGGTTCCGGTCATCGTGTACATCAAGGAGACCAAAAAACCAGCAGGGAACAAAAGGAGACCACGATGAAAAAAAATACATCCCTTGCCAAGAGGGCATTCCTCCCCCTGCTCTTCTTGCTCCTGGCAGTCCACACAGCCCCGGTTCTCGGCGCGATGACCGATTACTGCGTTTCTCCTCCATTTGTGGCCCAGGCCATTTCGCCAAACATCCTGATCGTACTCGACAACTCAGGGAGTATGTGCGGCGATGCCTATTCTACCGCCTACGACCCCACCCAGTTCGCCAATGGCATGTACTACGGCTATTTTGATGGAACAAAAAATTAT
>DDWZ01000007.1 GCA_002347095.1 Desulfobulbaceae bacterium UBA2273
ACTATTTATTGGCCAAGTCAATAAAACCCGGACCGGGACCGAAAAGGAACGGATGATCAAAAAGGAAAGGACCAGCAGCAGAATCGCAATGGAGCCAACCACCAAGACGCCTGTCATCTCAATCCGACGGGAAAACGCGAGAGAGCGGTCATGGTTCAGGTCGTGGAGGGCGTGCGCCGCCGGAGCGGCCACGGCCAGATCCTGAAGAATCCTGGCCGTCAGCCGGTCGTGGAAGCTTTTCTCCTGCCCGGAAAGATGCAGTCCCTTGCCATGGTTGGGATGCGGCCCGTACTGGGCAAAAAGAAAGCCCAGGTTCCGGGCGGTCCGCGAAAGGTGGCCCAGCAATGCCTGTTCCTCGGCCGAGCCGAAGAGCGCTGTTTCCGCCTTGATCTGTCTGTCCAGGAAGGTATGCTTATCCACCCACTGGACATGGGCGCGTTCCTCAAAATAGATATGGTGCTCGTAGGTCAGGATGGCCAGATCGGAAAGGGTGGAAGCCAGTTCATCGGCAACGATGGCCTTGTGGGTGGCCCGCTCCACCTGACTGGTCGCCCAGAGGAAGAGCGCGGTCAGGGTCAGCAGCAGGACCACCGGAATAATGCCGATCAGGATGAGTTTGTTCCGAATCTTCACCGAAACCCCCTCAACGCTTGAAAACCGAGACCGCATCCGGCTTGATGGCCCGCAGATATTCCGGCAGGACCAGATCCAGATAATTGGGCATGCCGCCCCTAAGCTCCTGGGAGCCGCCGCGCTCCACCTGCCAGCGGTACTGGTCCTCCAGATGGACGAAAAGGAAGTTGGGCAGGGCAACATCGATGGTTGTCCTCGCCCAAAGGCATTCGATCTCCCGGGGGGAAATCCTGTTCTCCTTGCCCACCAGCTCCTTGGCCGTGGCCGGGTCGTTCTTCACGAATTGTTCGGCCCGGATCAAGGCGCGCAAGAGCCTGGGAGTTGCCTGGAGATTGAGCGGGATATCGGGCCGGGTGGAGAGGATGCCGAGGATGGGATTGAGCCCGGGCTCGGCAAAGACCACGCTTTTATCGCCAAGGGCCGTGGCCGCGGCATTGATCATTCTGTTGGTCATGGAAAACCCGTCGATCTCGCCCTTGGCCAGGGCGGACTGAAAGGCCTCCGGCTCCATGAACACCCGGACAACCTCGTTTTGCGCCAACCCATGTTTCATCATGAACAGGTCAAGGAAGAGCTGGCTCAGCACTCCTTTTTTCACCCCGATCCGCTTGCCCTTGAGATCCTGGGGCGTACCGATGCCCAGGTCGCGGCGGGCGATGATCCGGGTGGAATCATAATCGGACAAGAGCGTGGCCAGGATGGCGAAGGGGGTGCGCTGCGGATCGGCCAGCACAATGGGCGGCGCCCCGCTCACGGCAAAATTGCAATCTCCCTGCAGCATGGAGTCAAAGGCCTGCTTCCCGTCGAGATCCTTCAGGGTGACCGCGAGGCCCTCTTCGGCGAAATAGCCCTGTTCCAGAGCGATCCGGGGCAGGATATCGGTGACGCTGCCATGGCACAGCATCACGGCCAGCGGTTCCTGCCGCCCCGGGGAGCTTGTCTCCTCTTGCCGCTTGCAGGCTGCGACCGCAAGCAGCAGCACGAGCCCCGCGGCAACCACAATGCGCCAGCCAGAGTCCCATGCCGGGATTTTCACCTGAGCTTGCATGCCGCACCTCCCCATGATGATGGTTTTGCAACACATGGCCCAGCCTTGCACGCTCGCGCCCCCTCTTTCCCCTTGGGCCGCGGCGCTTTTGGCCGGGTTCCTCTGTTGCTCCCTGTCACTTTTCAAGCCTGCCAGCCTCCGGCTTCACCGCCTGCAATGGTTCTTCGGCCTCCACACAGGAAAGACACTCTGATATGCTCAGGAAAATAACCGCCAAAGTCAACGAAAAAACTCGTTCGGCAACACCCTAACTTACATCTGCAGATCAACAATAACGGGCAAATGATCGCTGGCGACCTTTGAGACGCGAAGACGGCAGCGCTTGCCGCCCAGCACGGTGATAGGCCCCCGGCAAAACACCTTGTCCAGGCCGGTGGAGGGAGAAAAGGAGGGGTAGGTCAGGATGGCATTCTGGTAGCCGAGGCCATGATTGGTCGCGCAGGCAAAACCCAGCGCCTCGGTAAACAGCGGCGCGAGCCGCGTCCACCAATCGTTGAAATCCCCGGCCACCACGCAGGGAGCCTCGACGGTGAGGCTGGTAAACTCCGGAGTCCGCACCAGCCGCCCCACCTGCTGAGGGCGCTCCTTGAAAGAAAGCCCCAGATGCAGATTGAACACCGGCAACAGCGGGAAGGCTGCGCCGGAGGGCAATTCCAGCTCGGTGAACAGACAGCCTCGGGACTTGCGGCCATCGAGGGTCAGATCAATATTGCGCTCACGGGCGATGGGATAGCGGCTCAGGGTGGCGTTGCCGTACATCCCCTTGCGCAACTGGACATTCAGCCCCACCGCGAAATAGGGATAATTGCAGCTCTCGGCCAATTCCCGGGCCAGATTCAATTCCCGCGAGCGGGGCACTCCCACGTCCACCTCCTGCAGCAAAACGATATCGGCATCGTAATGGTCCAGAACCTTGGCGATGCGCTCCGGACGAAACCGCCGGTCAACGCCGATGGCCCGGTGGATGTTATAGGAAAGAATTCGCAAATCCATGGGTAGTGCTCCAGCCCTGATTAAACAGGATACGTGCGTTAACGAAGTTGTTTTCTGCCCAAAAAGCGCAGAAACCACCTTCTAGCTTTCTAAAAAACAGTAGGGGTCGCGCTGGGTGAAGACATCGAGGCCGAAGCCGTGGCTCACGGCGAGGCATCCTCCGCAGGCGGGCCGCAGGCGGCAATCCCGGCAGGCCAGGCACCCGGCCCGGTATTTCCGGGCCGCTGGCGCATCATAGATCTCCGCCAGGGATTGACGGAAGATGTTGCCGATGAGCGAGGGAAATTTCCGGCAACCATGCACTTCGCCATCGGGCAGCAAGGAAACGAAATTAAAGGCCGCGCCGCAGCCGAATCCGGCGCACCCTCCCAGCAGGGGCTCCCCTTTTTCGGCACGGAGCAGATTGAAAAGATTATCCTTGAGCCCCATGTCCGGGTTCTCTTGGGCCGCGGCCACATAGCGTTCCAGAAATCCACGGTACTCGGCAACCGGAACCGACTCCAGCAGGGAACCCTCGCCGACCATGGCCAGCCGGTTAAAAACAAAAAGATCGACCCGGTCGCGGAGCAGCTCGGCCAGGGGGAGAACCTGCTCCATATTGCCCCGGGTCAGGGTGAGCATCACCATGGAATAGATATCCAGCTCGCGCAAAAGCTCAAGAAACTTGAGAACCCTGGCAAAATAGCCCTTGCCCCGGATGAAGTCGTTATGCTCGGCCAAGCCCTCAAGGCTTACCTGATAGAAGACCGGTTTCCGGATGGCCAGCAGGGGCAGGAGATGCTCTTTTGTGGTGGCGTTGCCCAGGATGGCCACGCCAAAGCCCCGATCCACCGCCGCCTGATACAGCTCGAGAAAATGGGGATAAAGCAAGGGATTGCCGCCGGAAAAGCTCACCTGCCCCCGCACGTGGCGGCTTTGGCAGAAGGCCAGCAGATCATCGAGCACCGCAAGGCCGCTGGCCAGGGGCAAGGGAGCGCGGTCGCTCCGGTCGTAGCAATGCTTGCAATGCAGATCGCAGACCTGGGTGATGTGCCATTGCAGGGTGAAAACCTCGGCGCTCAGAAAGCGGGGCTCCACCTCCTCGGTGATGGGGAAGCTCTCCGCATCCCTGCGGATGCGCGAGGGGGGGGCAAGCAGAATCCCCTTGTCCGTTGCCCGCTCAAGCGTTGCCAGAACAACCCCGACCGGCAACTCCCCAAGGGTTGCGGCCTGACGGGGCTCAATCCCTTCGGCAACCAGCTTCAAGGCCAGCAGATCCTCTTGCGCGGCCGCCTGCGCCTGGGGTGTTCCCGTTGCCGGATCGAGCCAGACTAAAATCATCTCCGGATGCGGGCCGGGCTGCCCCCCATCTTCCCCGAGCAGGGCGGGCAAACCGCTAAAGGAGGAATGAAGCAGTTGCAGCGAAGGATTTATCGTGCGCTGCTCCACTTCGGCGGGCAGGGAGGCGCCTTCCTGGCCCGCCCGGTACAGGGCCAGCTCCAACCGGGCCAGATCCGCGAGATATACAGGAGCATCCAGGAATGTCGCCGCAGGATCGGCAAGCAGTCCGGACAGTTCGGCAGGGTTTTCGGCAGGACTCAGGAAAGCGATGAATTCCTGCCACTGCGGGTCGGCCAACAGCCTCCGGCAGGCAGGAAAGATTGCGGCATGGTTACAGGCTATGGTGTTGGACATGATACCCTTCCGTGGTAATGGGAAACCCTATTTTTCGGGATCAGTGTACCACAAGCCGGGGAAAAACCAACCTCCTCCCTGATCGGCGGGAAAAACAGATTGACAGGAGCAGAGGCACTGTGCCACTATGAACGCACAGCGAAACGCTGTCTTGGAAAAAGGCAAACCCGGAGTAATCCGGGGACGCAAAGCCAACGGGTCCGCCAATGCGGATGGCCGGGTTGCCGATAGGGAAAATGGATTGCTCACACCCATCTCCGGCAACAGAGGTGGGTTTTTTTATGCCCTCTCAGATGTAACGCACCAAAAAACCAGGTTGGGGGGGGGACCTTCAACCCTGGGTGCTTCGCTCCGGAGCGGGCGAATCACCTTATAGCCACGCGCGCACTGCCCAAACACCGTATCTACCCTGATTCTCTGCCTTGCTACAAAACGCGTGGCTCCTCCCTGGGAGAGAGCCCGGCACCCGCCGGGCTCTCTCCGTTTTTCTTCAGTACCCGCCCCGCAGCCGTCCCTGCAATCGCGCGATGAGCGCCACATCCGGCAGAAATGCCCTCTCCGGTGGAATCGGCATGTCCAACCGGTGGCTTTCGGCAAACGGGGTTCCCGCCAGTTTCAGGTTATAGGCCTGCACTAGCAACGATTCAAGGTTCACCGTATCTTCCACGTTGTAGGCAAGCAGGGTTTCCAGCACCCGGGGCTCCCGCGTCCGGCAATATTCCCGCCAGAGCAACACGGCAAAGTACCCGTCCACCCCGGTCAGCTCCCCGCGATCAAGCCCCATCTGTTTTTCGCATCCCTTGAGGCCGCCGACAAATCCCAGCCCCTGCAACAGGGGGCGCAGATCGATGTGGGCCTGGGTCAGCCTGAAGCCGAAATGACGCTCGAGCATGGGAACGTCAAAGGCCTTGCCGTTGTAGGTAACGATCAACCGGTACCGCTGGATGTCCTCGGCAAACTCCGCGAGATTTTCCCCCTGGACATAGGTAAAGACCTCTTTCCCGTCGTAGAGGCTGATGGTGGTGATGCAGTGATCGTTAAAACTTAAGCCCGTGGTCTCGATGTCGAGATAGGCCACGGAATCGCGGTAATGCGGAAAGATGCGCCACCGCTGGGCCGCGGGCAGTTGCCGGAGAAAATCAAGGGGCGCCTGCTGCGCGGCCTGGGCGCGGCTGCGGGCCAGATGGTCTTGGATGAGCCGCACCTTCTGGCCGGAAAGAAACGCAGGGTACGGCTCGACAAATTTGTCCCAAGTGGTGACCCCGGCCTGCCAGAGCCGCCGCTCCGTGGTCTCGCCGATCCCTGGGATATGCACAAAGGTATTAAAGAGCATCGGTCTCCCTATCCCTTCCGGCCTAGGGAGGCGAGATAGAGCACCGACTCCTCCTGGCCGTCCACCCCGAGCAGACCATTCACCTCCTCATCGAAAAAAGCGGCGACCGGACAACCACCCAGGCCGAGAAAGCCCGCGGCCAGCAGCAGGTTCTGGCAGATATGCCCGGCGTCCAGCAAAATATAACGCAACCCCCGATGCCCGTATTTGGCCATGTTCCGCCGGAAGATGGCGGTCCAGATAAAATTGACCGGGGCCTGGGCCAGAAAGCTCTGCCCCAGGCAGGCTTCAGCCAGCGGTTGCCCGGGCGGCAAGACGGAAAGACGCTCTAGCCGGAAGCCCTGCACATCAAAATGGTAGATACCGGGCGCAAGCCCCTCCACCCGTTGGCTGGCCAGATAGGTCTCCATTGGGTACAGGGCTCCGGCAGAAGGCGCGGTGCGGAAAAGATAAGACCCGGCTTGGCCGGTTATGCCTTGGCTGGCCCAGAGCAGCAAGGCCAGCTCCTCCAGGGAGATGGATTCGGCGACAAAGCTGCGCTGCGAACGGCGTTGCTGGAGAAGCGAGAGAAGATCCGCGCCCTGCTGCGGCCAGGCCCTGGGCAGCTCCACCACCTCCGCCTCCGGGTAGGTCTTCCAGCGCTCTGTTCTCTGGATTGCGGGGGGCGCTTGCCCGTCCTTCGCTTCCCTGGCGCATTTTGTCGCCTGCAAATATTTGTGGCCCAGAGATTCTTTCAGTTCCGGCATACGCTCTTTCCCCATACGGCACAGCGGGGCGCAGGCAAAGAACCTTGCCGGGCCCAACAATCGCCGATACATTTTGATGTGTGTGGTTGAAAAATCCGTCGTCATTCCGGCAGAAAGCCGAACTTACCTGAACGTGCGAGGCTCCGAGCCAACGAAGGCAGTCAGCCGGTCACTCCTCTTCCCAGAGAACCACCCGGTTGCGCCCCTGTTTCTTGGCCCGGTACAACGCCTGATCAGCCCGCCTGATCAACCGCTCCTTGTCCGTTCCATGGTCGGGATAGACGGCAAGGCCCAGGGACAAGGTAATCCGCACCGGACCGCTTTCGTGATGGAGCACCATCTTTTCGATCTCCTGCCTGATCCGCTCGGCCATCTGGAGGCCTCCCCGCTCGCCGGAACCCTCCAAAACAAGGACGAACTCCTCGCCGCCGTATCTTCCTGCCAGATCCACGCTGCGCGCCGCTTTGCGCAGGATGGTGGCCACCTTCTTGAGCACCTTGTCGCCAAAGGGATGGCCATAGCTGTCGTTGATCTTCTTGAAATGGTCGATATCGCAGAGCAGCAGGCTCAAGGCCCCTGCCCGCCGCTCTTCCCTCACCAGCATCACGTCAAAGCCATGCTGAAAGGTGCGGTGATTGATCAGGCCGGTGAGCCCGTCGATGGTGGCCAGCCGGTTGATCTCCTCATGGGCCCGCCCCAGATCGACCTTGACCGCCACCTGGGCTGCGATCAGCTCCAGAATCTCCTGCCGGGGCTTGGTGAAGACCTCCGCTGCTTTCACCGCCACGGTGAGCGCTCCGGTGGCCTCCCCCTTCTCTTTTTGCAGGGGCAGGACCAGCAGCGAATTGTAGCCGGTGAGCAGATGGTCGTGGCCGAACACCTGGGTCGGCCCGTGGCACTGGGCCTTGGCCGGCAGCGGCCGGTTGATCTTGAGCACCTGGCCCACCAGCCCCTCTTCCCTGGAAAATTCACGGCCCATGAGCTGCTCAGCCCCTTCCCCCTCGGCCAGGGCCACGCAATGCCCGTTGCCGCAAACCAGGCTGATGGAGATAAAATCAGCGCCCACCAGGGTCCGCACCGCTTTGATGGTTGCGCCCAGAACCTGCTCCAGCCCCAAGGCCCCGTTCAGCTCCCGCATGGCGAGACAGACCCGCTGGATGGCGCTGCGCTCATGGGCCATGGCCTGAAACTGCCGTGAGGTGGCCACGTCCAGGGCGAGCTTCCGGGCGGCCAGGGTCATGATGTTTTTTTCTTTCTCGGACCAGGGTTCCTGGCCGGGACGATCCACGCAGAGAATTGGGGCGATCTTCTTGTCGTCAAACCCGAGCCATTCCTCTGCGTCATCGGGCAGGCGGACCGCGAGAATCCCCCCCACCTCGATCTGCTTCAGATAATAAGGCACCCCCAGGGAAGGCGTGGCCGGGGCCAGGCTCACCAGCTCCTCCGCCCCCATCAGCGCCCCGGTAATGCCCGCCCCGACCTCAAACGGCCCGGGGGCTATGTCTTTTCTGGTGGTGGCGATGCTGCGCAGCCGGTACTCCTTGCCTTCGGGGTCCGGCCAGAGCAGGGCCACCGTTGACAGGGCCAGGGTCTGGCGGATGAGTTCGAGCTGCAGGTCAAAGGCGGCGGTGATGGTTGCCACCGCGGGCTGACTGCCCGCCTCGGGATCTTCGATGAGATCGTTGTCCGGCAACACGTTGAGAATGCCGGGCGTCTCGTCAAACAGGCCAAGATCCCGGGCATACTGCCGGCTGGCGGTATCCCTTTTCGCCCGGATCAGCGCCTTGCGCATCCGCTGGCGGTAGGCCTTGCTGCTCATGAACACGCTGAGCCCCAAGCCGGCGGCGGTGTAAGCCGCCAGATTTCCGGCCAGCCCGGTTGTTTCCTGAAAATCAAAGGCCCACAGCCCTGCCTCCATGGCGATCACGGCCACAAGGGGCGCGAGCAGGGCTTGCAGGGGGAAACTGATCACCAGCCAGCCGATGAGCCCGACCGGCAACAGGATCAACTGGGGGGCAACCTGGCCGAAACCGCGAAAAAAAATCCAGACGCCAACGGTCCAGAGCAGAGGCCCGGCCGTGCCGAAGAGAGAAGAATCCGTGGGCGAATCCCCCCCTCCCTGCCGCATCTCCAGGAGGGAAAAAACCAGGACCAGACCGGCAAGAATCAGGGCCAGACCGGGGAAATCGGAGCCTGGCTCGTAGAGCCCCACGGCAACCGCGCCGCTTCCCAGCAGCCCGACCGCGAAACCAGCCCGCCGGAACACGGTGCCGGGGCTCCGGTTTGCCTGGCGCCTTCCTCGTGCCATGCCCCCCCCCGGGTTTCTCAACCGCGAATCCCGGAGCGCCGCGGCCCGTGGGATTTGCCGACTCTTTTGATGAATTGCTTGATTGCCTGAAAATAGAGCTTCCCGGTCCGCTCCAGAATATTGTTGTGATCGGCGCCGGGAATCATCTGGAACTCCTTGCTCCGCGCCCCGCAGAGACTCTGCAGCTCCTCGGCCTCGGAGAGGGGGATGATCTGGTCGTGCTGGGCATGGAGAATATAGGTGGGCTTTTGCACCCGGGCGATTTTTTGCAGATTGCCGAAGCCGTCCTCCTCAGTAATGCCCAAACCCTGCGGATCAAGACCGATGGTGCGCAAAAGGGGCAGGGTCCGGGCAATGCCGCTTTCGACAATGAGCCCGGCCACCGCCTCTTCCGAGGAGGCCAGTTCGATGGCCGAAACGCTGCCCAAGGAGCGGCCCATCACCACCAGATGGCCGGTGCGCCCCTGGCCGGCCAGCCAGGCCAGCACCCAGTGCAAGGCGCGATGCGCGTCTTCAATCATGGCGCCCACGCCGGGAGTACCGGTGCTCCGCCCGTAGCCACGGTAGTCAACGGCCAGGAAATTAATACCCTGTTCATTATACCGGGGGCCGACATCGTCATAATCGGAAACCACCTCGCCATTGCCGTGGAAAAAGAGGAGGTTGACCGCAGCCGGGTCATCGGTCAGAAAAAACCGCGCCCCGAGCTTTTCCCCTGCTTCCACCCCTATCTCGTGATCCTGGGCGGTGGCCGGCGGGGGTGTCGTTTCCTGCCTGGCATAAAACAACGCCGCGAGAACCTCGGGGCGATCAAGTTTTTCGTATGTTCGTTTCTGCTCCATCTTCTCCCCTTTGCCTGCGTACCATCAGGTGCCGGCCTCCCGTGAGCGCCCCACCGGCTACCTCTTCAACTATACCCATTCAGAATGGCAATATCTACCCAATTTTCTTGACTTTTTCTTTTCTCTCCCCCCAGCCCTCCCGGGCAGGAAAACAGTTTGCGCATCCTCGGCAGGATGTTTATGGTAAGGGAAATTCTTTGCAGGAGAGAACCACATGGCCATGCTTACCATCGACCGTAACAAATGTAAAAAAGACGGGATCTGCGTGGCGGAATGCCCGTTCAACCTTATTTCGCTCACCGGCGAGGAAGGCTTTCCGGATATTCGCCCGGCCGCCGCCCGCCTCTGCATCCAGTGCGGGCACTGCGTGGCGGTTTGCCCCCATGACGCCTTAAGCCTCGCGGGCATGAACCGGGAAGACTTCCAGCCCATCGGCTACGGCTCCCCTCCCACCCTTAAAAAAGTCGGGCAACTGCTCACCGGACGGCGCTCGATCCGCACCTACGAGCAGCAGTCCATTCCCCGGCCGCATATCGAACAGCTCCTCGACCTGTGCCGCTGGGCCCCGTCCGCCAAGAACAAGCAGCCGGTGCATTGGCTGGTGGTGGAAAATCCCGAGGAGGTGCAACATCTGGCCGGACTGGTCGTGGACTGGCTGCGCACCACCGCAAACTATCCCGGCATCGTCACCGCCTGGGATCAGGACAAGGACATGGTCCTGCACGGCGCCCCCCATCTGCTGGTGGCCCACGCCCATACGGACAGCCTCAAGCCGGAGATCGACTGCACCATCGCCCTGACCTATTTTGATCTGGCCGCGGCCAGTTGCGATATCGGCACCTGCTGGGCCGGCATCCTGATGAGCGCGGCGATTGCCGGGCATCAACCCCTGCTCGACGCCCTGGCCCTGCCCGAGGGACACCGTCCCTACGGGGCCATGATCTTCGGCTATCCGAGATTTCCCTATTTCAAGATCCCGCCCAGAAAAGAAGCACGGGTCATCTGGCGCTCGTAATCCACCCGCACACCACAAGGACACGCATGGACAGCACCGCCGAGAAAAAAAAGCCCAACCCGGAGCGGGTAGCCATACTCCGTTCCCTGCCCCTGGAGATCAAAAGCCGGATCACCGGGGAAGAGGCCCAGGCCTTCATGTACGATGAGGACCTGCCGGATAGCCTTCTGGAAAAGCTGAAGGATTATCTGGAGTAAAATGTGACCGTACCGTTCGCGGTGAGCTTGTCGAACCGCCGTTTTCTTGTCACGGCAGGCCTTCGACAGGCTCAGGCCGAACGGTAACACTTTTAATGGAAAATCCCATATTCAGCTCCGTCACCCCGGCGAAGGCCGGGGTCCAGAGGCTCTTTACATTATTTAGCCTGGCAGCATTTCTTGTACTTCTTGCCGCTCCCGCAGGGGCACGGTTCGTTGCGCCCGATCTTTTCGCTGGTCACCGGGACCCTCCCCGGATTCACCTTGCCGTCCACATACAGCCACTGCCCATCTTCGCAAACAAACTTGGCCCGCTCATGCAGCCGGTGGTCCTGGCCATGCCCGGAAAAATTGGCGATAAACTCCACCACCCCGGCCTGCTCCCCAGCACCACCTGCCTCGGTCTCCAGCACCTCGATCCCGTGCCAATCGAAACCCGCCTCATCGGATAAATCAAGACTGGCCGGACGGGTGCTCCGGTGCCAAGAGCGCAGGATGTAGGGAACATCCTGCACGGCAAAGGCGGTGTAGCGTGAACGCATGAGCGCCTCCGCGGTCGGGGCGGACTGGCTGCCCTCCAAAAACGGCCCGCAGCATTCGGCAAACTTCAACCCGCTGCCGCACGGGCAGGGGCGATTCTTCTCTTTCTCGGTCATTCCTATACCTTCCTTTTTATATATTTGCGGGAATACTTGTACATCCCCAACGGACTGTGCCACAATATATCTATTCTCCCCTCCCTTCAACCTCCTTCTGAGGTCCCGCCATGAAAACGAACACCTATCTGATCATCGGCAACGGCGTAGCCGGAACAACCGCGGCGGAAACGATCCGCAAGCAGGACCCCGCAGGCAGCATCACCATCCTCAGCGAAGAGGACATCCCTTTTTACTACCGGATCCGGCTCAACGATTTCATTGCCGGGGAGGTGAGCGAAGACAAACTCATCGCCAAGAAAAAGGCCTGGTACCAGGAGCAGCGCATTGAGCTGCGGCTCAATACTCGAATCGCCCGGCTCGATGCGACGGCACAACGGCTGACCACCGACAGCGGCAAAAAACTATCCTTCAACCGTCTGCTCCTCGCCACGGGCAGCCATTCCTTCCTGCCGCCCATCGAGGGCATCGACCAACAGGGGGTATTCGCCCTCCGCCACATCAAGGACGCCCGGGCCATCCTGGCCCAAGCCGGAAAAAGCGAGGAGGTGATCCTCATCGGCGGCGGTCTGCTCGGGTTGGAAGCGGGCAATGCCCTGCGCAGGCTGGGCAAGAAGGTCACGGTGGTGGAATTTTTCCCGCGCCTGCTGCCCCGGCAACTGGACAGCAAGGGGGCAAAACGGCTCCAGAAGCTCATGGAGAAGATGGGCTTTGCCTTCCGCCTCTCGGCCATGACCAAGACCATCACCCACAGCACAGGGAAGGTTGACGGCATTGTCCTTGAAGGCGGCGACACCCTGCCCGGCCAGATGGTCATCGTCTCCGCCGGGGTCCGGCCCAATCTGGAGTTGGCCCAAAGTGGAGGTCTTGGTTGTGACAAGGGGGTCACGGTAAACGACCGGCTGGAGACCAGCGCCAACGGTATTTATGCGGCAGGCGATGTGGCCGAGCACCGGGGGGTGGTCTCCGGCATCTGGCCCGCGGCCATGCAGCAGGGCAAGGTGGCCGGCGCCAACATGGCGGGCGGCGAAGCCGTATACCAGGGCACCACCATGAGCAACATCCTTAAGGTGGCAGGCATCGACGTGGCCGCCGCAGGCAACATCGACGCGGAAGGCCGCCATGAAGCGCAGGTGGTAAGCTCAGGCAGCATTTACAAAAAATTGGTCATCGAAAATAACCGGATCATCGGCTGCGTCATGGTGGGGGATACCGCAAATTTCAACACCATTACCCGTTACATCACGGAGCAGCGAGATATCACCACGCTCAAGAATAGCCTGCTGTGACCTCCGCATACTATCCATTGACGATAATATCCCTACTGGATATTATAGAACCATGATCAAGACTTTCAAGTGCAAGGAAACCGAGAAGCTTTTTCACGGACGCTTTTCCGCCAAGCTACCCCAGGCCATCCAACGCCCGGCGGTTATCAAGCTGAAAATGCTGCATGCTGCCAGCGTTCTCGATACCTTGCGCATCCCGCCCTCCAACCATCTGGAAGTTTTGCATCATGACCGGGAAGGCCAGCACAGTATCAGAATCAACAAACAATGGCGCCTCTGCTTCGTTTGGCAGGGCAATGACGCCTTTGATGTTGAAATCGTTGATTATCATTAAAGAGGTGACAACATGACCAAACGAGACTTTTCTCCCGTCCACCCCGGCGAGATACTGGTAACCGAGTTCCTGGAACCGATGGGTATCACCCAGTATCGCCTGGCCAAGGATATTGGCGTAACCGCCCGCCGGATCAATGAGATTGTGCATGGCAGGCGCTCCATAACCGCCGACACGGCGCTCCGCCTTGGCCGCTTCTTTGGCATGGAGGCCCAGTTCTGGCTTAACCTGCAGACCCATTATGATATGGAAGTAGCCCAGGAAGCACTGGCGGACCGGCTGGATACAGAGGTTCACCCATTTTCGCACGCGGCATAGTGACTGGAGAAACTGGGAAGTGTCCAGAATGGCACCGGCCGCTTGGCATGCCGCTTGTTCGTCACCTGAACGGCGACACCTGGGAAATACGACGGTAGGTCGGGTAGAGCACAGCGAAACCCGACATGATAGTGCCTTGCGCAAAAGGCACATCATGCAATACCGGCAGTCGAGGGCACAAGGAACGGCTTTTTTCTTTATCGTCGTGACTCACGAGCAGCGAAGACCAAGGTGACCAGGGAATCCTTTGGGGACAAGGACGATGTCGGGTTTCGCTGTGCTCTACCCGACCTACCGTTACCGCCCTGCCGACTGTTCGCTGCAGTCTCTTACGGGCCCCATCTTGATAAACTAGGGACACTCCCCCTATTTTAAGGATGCCTCCTACCGATACACCGCATCATGGCTGCCCACATCAAGCAGGATGATTTCCTTTTCCGAAATCAGGAGGGTCAGGGTTAGGCGGTAGCTGGAGGTGATGCTGATTGCCTGCACACCCTGTAGCTTGCCGCCAAGGTGGTGGTACCGCAGATGCGGTTGAAAGGGATCGCGCTCCAGATCCCCAAGAATCGTTGCGAACTTTTCCCGCAATTCCGGGTGGTGTTTGAAAAATTTGCCGGCCGCGCGGGTGAAGCCGGAGGTCCAGACGAGGGTGTACATCCTCAGCCTTCCATGCCCAGCTCTTTCAGCAACTCCGCAGCGGTGCCCCGTTGCACCCGCCCGGCACGCAGGTCTTCCAGCGAGGCCAACACTCGCGCCGTATACGCCTCATCCTCCGCCTCCAGCAACGCCTGATAACGATCCTCGGAAAGCACCACGTATTGCGGCTGATTATTGCGGATCACATGGAGATCGCCTTTGGCAATGCAATCATCCACTGCCGCAATGCCGCGGCGCTTGATCTCTTGAGCGGGTATGGTGTTCATAGCATGGACTCCTTTTGATACTTATTCAAGTACCAAAATACCACATCTCGCCGGGAAAAACAAAATCTCTTTCCGTTTTTTGATTACGAGGCCTTTGCCTCGTGCAGTCGGCAGTTACCGCCCTGCCGACTGTTCGCCGCAGTCTCTTACGGATGCCCCATCTGGTCTGCCAACGGGTAGTAGCTCTTAAAAATTTCCAGAGGGATTGCCGAGTGCCAATGGCCGGTTATGTTGGCCACCGCCCAAACGATGAAAAAGAGAGCAAGAACCCCCAGCGGCAGGAGCCACGCCGGCAGTTTTCCGCCACCGTAGGTTGAAACCTGCAGGCAGTCGCTGACCGGGCAGGTAGCCACGCATTCCAGGCAACCCAGGCATTCGGGATTGGTCACGACGGTATGCTCGGCCACCCGGATTGAGCCGGGGCAGACCTTCTCGCACCTCTTGCAGTTGATGCAGCTTTGCTCGTCCCGGCTGACCCGCAGCGGCCCAAACCAGGCGAGAATACCCATGAGCGCCCCATAAGGGCAGAGATAGCGGCACCAGAAATTGCGCAGAAAAAAAGAGGCTCCGACCAGGATACTCAGCACCCAGATGGTCGTTGTGGTCGGGGCAATGAAAAAGAGCAGCATCCGGGCATCCACCACCAGGTTGTACGGGGTGCTGGAGAAAGCCTCGATGGCGGCCAGGTCCATCTTCGCCAGGATAAGCCAGGAGAAGAAGGCCAGCAGGAGGTATTTGAGGCTGAGCAGGGGATAGTCGAGCCAGTCCGGCGGAGTCAAAAGTATTTTCAACCGCCGGGCAACCCGTTCGACCACATGGGAGACAAAGCCCACGGGACAGATCCAGCCGCAGAAGCCCTTTCTAAAAAAAATGGCGATCAGCAGGGCGGCGATGAAGAGCGTCAAGGCGGCGGGGTGGATGCGGTCATAGACTCCGGTAAGCAGGAAGCGCTTGAGACTGACCAGGCCGCTGATGGGCAGAAAGCCCTCGACCGCGGGCGGACGCGCCACAAAAGTCGCTGAATTGCCGAGAGCCCATTGGTAGAACTGATAAAAACGGTACCCAGCGTAGAGACAGGTCAGCAAAAAAGCGGATTGCACCAGCAGCCGCAGGGTGTGAAAATCAATACGGAACCGGTCCGCCGGTTCTTTCTGCCTGGAACGCATTGCCATCTCCTTGGGAAGAACTGGGGAACTTTTGCTTCCTTGACCAAACACCTTTCAACATCCTATCAATCGGCACGCATTCAGCCGGAGGCGACGGCGGCTGCATCGGCTCAGGCAGCCAACCCCTTGATGATGGCCCGCAGGAAGGCGGGCAGGTCGTCGGGGGTGCGGCTGGTGATAAGATTGCCGTCCACCACCACCTCCTGGTCCAGGTATGTGGCGCCGGCATGCACCAGATCAGCCTTGATGGCAAAGAAGCCGGTGACGCTCCTGCCGTTCAGCACCTCGGCCGAGGCCAGCATCCAGCCGGCATGGCAGATGGCGGCGACAACCTTGCCGGCTTCCGCCATATCCTTGACCAGCTTGACCATGGCCGGATGGCGGCGCATATGGTCCGGGGCGTAGCCGCCGGGGATGACCAGACCGTCGAAATCATCGGCCCGCACCTCCTTGATGCCCGCATCGGCGGTGGCCTTGATGCCAGCGGCGCCGCTATAGCTCATGCCGCCCTCCGGGCCGACCACCGTCACCTGGGCGCCGGCCTCCTTGAGGCGATAGTAGGGGTACCAGAATTCGCGGTCGTTATAGGTCTCCTCCACCAGCAGTATTACCTTCTTGCCCTTTAGCTCCATGCCCTTCCTCCTTTTGTTATGGGTCGTGCGGAATGCTCATGTGTATCACAAGGGAGATTCGTCGCAAAAATCAATTGCCGCCCCCCCCTCAGTATTTCGAGCCCTCCCCTTGACCCGGCGCTGAAAATAGTCAGCAGCCTCACACAACAACGTTGCGGCGATGAATCAGCGATACTATCCCGACTGGGGCTCATCGCCCATTGGCTGGCGGGGCTCAAGGGCCAGGACTTCCAACTTGTCCAGCTTCTCGATGGCATACCCTTTCCCAACCAAGAGATCAACATGGTGGCACTCGACCTCGATTTCGGTGGCGTCGATGCTTTGAAAGGCGTTGAATGCCTTGCCATCAACATCCCGATGTTCTTTGAAGATAAGGGCGAAGTCGTTTCCGTAAACCCTGAAAACAAGGGCTTCAGGGAAACCGGCCTGCAGCTCGGCGGCAAACTCCTTGAAAAGCAGATTCCCCTTGTCCCAACCGTGCCGCTTGTTGTACTCCGGCACATTCAGGAGGTGGAGCATGTGCAGACATCTATATTGGTTCATATCCAGATTGTTCAGGATGATCTTCAGGTAATCCTCGTTGTAGAGCCCAGTCAGCTTGTCGTTAAAAAAGAAGGAAAACCTCTTTTTCTCAAGATCGGTCACCGGAAGCTGGTTGATGGCCGTGGCGATTGTGATCTCGGGCAGCACCTTGATCGCCGCCCCTACAACATCGGGATCAAACTGAGTGCCGCTGAAGGATTCAAGCTCGGCCAGACTTTCGGGGATCTGTTTTCTCGCCTTGTAGACACGGTTGGTGGTCATGGCATCAAAGGCATCGCCAACCGCCATGATGCGGGAGAGCAGGGGGATGGCGTCTCCGCGCAGGCCATCGGGATAGCCTGCGCCATCGTGGCGTTCGTGGTGATGGAGGATGATCACGGCCAAATCCTTGTACATCTCGATATTCGACAGCATCTCATAACCGGCACAGGGATGAAGCTTGATCAGGTCATAATCCAGACTGGTGAGCTTGCCGGGCTTGAGCAGAACGGAATCCGGCGTGGCAATCTTCCCGATGTCATGCAGGATGGCGGCCTTATAGAGTTTCCTTATCTGTTCGTTGGCAAGGCCCATTTCCTTGGCAATCAATTCGCAATAATGGGCAACGCGTTCGGTGTGGCCGGCCGTGTAGGTATCCCTTTGCTCGATCATGGCGACAAAAGAGAAGATCGTCTCTTCATAATTGGCCGTGCGTTCGGCGGTGAGACTTGCCACCGCCTCCCTTTGCCTGAATGATGCAATGGCAAAACCGATGTCGCCGGCAAGTTCGTCCAGCATCTCCTTTTCTTCCGGCTCAAAGCCTTGCTTGCGCCAGGTGTAGATGGAGAGAACCCCCAGTGGTTGCGCAGCCTGATGGGCACGCAGGGGAAGACTGATAACCGACTGAAACCCTTTCACCACTTCCGGATCGCGCCACAGGGCCGGGTCCGGCGTTTTTAGGCCGTCCGACCGAACCACTGCACGATTGTCCCGGAGGCATTGGGCATAGGTGCTCTGGTAAAAGAAACCACCGGCATCATGCACCGCATAGGGAGGGTCAACAAGAGGGTGGCCGCCCGGATCGGAGGTGTGGACTGTTTGGATATCATCACCGTCCAGCAGGCCGATCCAGCAAAAGCCATAATGACCGTGCTGCACGAATCTGGCGCAGGAGCTTTTCAACAGGCTGACAATATCCGGCGTGGTGATCAGCAGCTTGTTGATATGGGCAACCGTATCCAGGATTTCCCGGAGATACCGCTCCTGATCCAAAAGGGATTCGATTTTCTCCGTCCGTTCGGCCACCCTGATCTCCAGGGTTTGGTTGAAATGCTCCACTTTCTCCTTGTCGCGCTTCACCTTCTCTGTCAGGAGCCCCACCGGCACGGTGATAAAAAAGAAAAACCCGATCCTCATGGCAAGACTGGTCCACTCGATGTCCGCCAGCATGGGCAGAATGCTGACAACGTAGCACAGAGCGGAAAAACCCGCGACCAGCACGCCGAAGCCAAGACCGAAGTAGATGGTGTGCAGACAGATGAGCAGGTAATAGCCAAGGAAGAAGCTGCTTTCAAAGCTTGCTTCCGCATGGACCAGGATTGACAGGAAGGCCATGTCAAGAAAAAGGGACGACAGATAGACCTTCCGCAACAGCTCCGGCCTGAAAAAAATAACCAGATAGCACAGAACGCTGTAGAGAAAAAAGCAGATGAGGGCGTTGGCCAGAATGGCCTCTTGCCTTGGAGAAATCGGAACCACCAAGAGCCAGGTAATGCCGCCGGCAAGACTAAAAACCCGTAACAGCAGGAAAGTGAGGTCAACCTCGCTGGTGGCGTTGGCAACCTTTTTCCATTGTTCCCGCAAAATAAGCATGATTGATTCCGACACTCATGAAATGACGGACCGATTAAGAAGCAGCGTCGGCAAGGCAAGACGCCTTGCCATGGATGGCAAAACACCTCCGCCATCCCGAGCAAAGGATACTTCCTTGCGCCTGAAGGCGTCAACTATTATGCACCGGTTGCCGATGGAGCTCGTCAGGGATAAAGCGTATTCCTATTGCGATGATCCTGCCCCAGACCCGGCGCTGAAAATGGTCAGCAGCCTCCGGTACGCCCCATTGGCCGCCGCCAGTTCCGCGTGGCTCCCCTGCTCGATGATCCTGCCCTCGGCCATGACCAGGATATGATCCGCCCTGCGGATCGTGGAAAGCCGGTGGGCGATAACGATGTTGGTCCGCCCGGCAAAGGTCGCGCCAATGGCCTGCTCGGTGAGCATCTCGCTTTCCGGGTCCACGCTGGCCGTAGCCTCGTCCAGCACCAGGATGCGCGGTTCTCGGACGAGCACCCGGGCAAAGGCCAGCAATTGCCGCTGCCCGGCGGAAAGATCCATGCCGCCCTCGCCCACCCTGGTGGCAAGCCCCTCGGGCAACTGATGGACAAAACGGGCCAGTTGCGACTTTTCCAGGATCCGCCACAGGGCTTCGTCTGTTTTTTCTCCATCGAGCAGGATATTCTCCCGTATGGTGGAGGGCAGGAGAAACACATCCTGCATGACCAGCCCCACCTGGCTCCGCAGCCAGTTCGGGTCCAAAGCGCGCAGATCGACGCCGTCCAGGAGAATCGCTCCTGCATCCGGGTCGTAGAACCGCTCCAGCAGATTGATGATCGTGGTCTTGCCGCTGCCGGTGGCGCCGACGATGGCCAGGGTCTGACCGGAGGGAATCCTCAAGGAGAAATTTTCCAGCACCGGATGCTCTGGCGCGTAGCCGAAGCGCACCTCCTTAAACTCGATCTCGCCCTTGCCGGAAGCTGGCCTTAAGGGAGAGGCGGCCAAAGGCAGGGTCTCCTTGGAGTCGAGCAACTGAAAAATGCGCTCCGCCGAAGCCAGGGCCGACTGGACAATGGAATATTTCTGCGACAGCTCGCGCATGGGCTGAAAAAAGAGGCGCATGTAGGAGAGAAACGCCACCAGCATCCCGATGGTCATCTTCCCGGCCATGACCTGGCTGCCGCCGTACCAGAGGATGGTGCCGATGGTCAGCGCGCTCATCAGCTCGATGAGCGGCATGAACACGGCAAACACCTTGATCTGATAGAGGGCCTTGGCAAAAAATGTTTGGTTGAGCTGGGAAAATTGCGCCTGGCTGGACTCCTCGCGGCGGAAAAGCTGGATCAGCGAGACGCCGGAGAGCGATTCCTGCAAGAATGAGTTGATCTGGGCAAGATGGGTGCGGATCTGCCGAAAGGCATCGCGGGCCAACCGGCTGAACCAGAGGGTGTTGCCCACCATCAGCGGCAGGAGCAGGCAGATACCCAAGGCCAGCCGCCAGTTCATCCAAAACAAAATCCCCAGAATGCCGAGGAGTTTGACCCCGTCGTTGAACAGGGTGACGATCACCGAGGTGAACATCTCGTGCATGTTCTGGACATCGTTGGTCAGCCGGGTTACCAAACGGCCTGCGGGGTTGCGGTGAAAAAACTTCAGATCGAGATGCAGGAGATGGACAAACATCATCTGCCGCATCCGGTGCATGATCCTCTGCCCGGTCCACTCCAGAATCAGCACCTGGACAAAGTTGCCGAAAAACTCGAAGGCCATGAGGCCGCAGAAGAGAAGAGCAAGGTGCTTGAGCCCCGCAAGGCGGAACTCTGTAGCAGCGGTGGTGTTGAGGATGAAATCGTCCACAGCCAGCCGGATCAAATAGGGCAGGGCCAGGCCGCAACCCACCACGGCAAAGGAAAGGAGCACGGCCAGCAGAGCCCCGAGCCAGTAAGGCCTGCCCAAAAAAACAATCCGCCGCCACAGGCTGAGATCGCCGAACTTGCCCAGTTGGTCTTCTTCGAAATATCCGTAATTATCGTGCAATGTTGACCTTCTTGCAAAAATCCAACAAGTTCCCTTGTATGTCCGTTTCC
>DDWZ01000021.1 GCA_002347095.1 Desulfobulbaceae bacterium UBA2273
GACTCTTTTTCAACATCCTGTTAGACATGCGTAATTCAAAAATCTGGTTGATCTTGGCACTCGCCTTTCTTACCACGATTGTTGGCTGTAAATCCGACGACATGGTGGTGACCCTGACCCGCGATGAGATTCAGGCTCGCGTTGCCCCCCGGTTTCCCATCACCAAAAACTGGTTGGTTCTCAATGTTGCTCTTAGTGAACCGGAAATTTTTCTCTCCGAGGGCGCAAATCAAATCGGGATCAATACGCTGGTCGAGCTGAACATTCCCTTTCTCAAGCCCATCTCCGGATATCTGGCAGTCGCGGCAACGCCGCGTTACGATGCGGAATCGAAATCATTCTATCTCGACCAGGCCACGGTGGAACGGTTGGACCTGCCGGAACTCACGCCCGAGCTGCAAGCCAAGGCCCGGGAAGCCATTGAGAGCATAGCCCGGCAAGAGCTCGCCAAACGTCCGATCTATGAACTCAAGGGCCGCAATCTCAA
The DNA here is from genome assembly GCA_002347095.1 of Desulfobulbaceae bacterium UBA2273. Taxonomy (GTDB): domain Bacteria; phylum Desulfobacterota; class Desulfobulbia; order Desulfobulbales; family Desulfurivibrionaceae; genus Thiovibrio; species Thiovibrio ferrireducens. Next base: position 488 of record DDWZ01000021.1, read on the forward strand.
GGAAATCACCGCAGCCTATACCCTGCAAGAGGTACAGGTGCACGGAGGAAAACTGCGGGCAACTTTTTCGCTGTCACGGTAAACAGCAAGGCGCCTGATCGCTCTTGACCGAACCAAAGGCTTTTCCCTTGCAGCCCTGAGGAAACCCCTCTATTATAACAATATGTTTGTTACATATATTCTTGGCTCACACAGGAGTAACGAAAGTGACCTATTTAAATTTTTTTTCCCTGCTTAGCGCCTTAAGCCTTTTTGCCATTGCCATCGCCCTGGTCCCGACCTTCCTGCAGTTTCGCCGCACCTTGCAAAAACTGGAAGTTTGCATCGAGAGCGTAAATAAGCATGTGGATCCGCTGTGCCAATCCCTGACCGAGGCGGCGAACGAGATCCAGCTCCTCTCCATCTCCCTGGGCGACAAGCTGGAAAAGACCGACGCAGTGATCTACACCGCCCAGAAGTCAGCGGACGCCCTGCTCACCACCACCACCCTGTTCAAGGAATCGGTGCGCCCGGTTATCACCACCCTGGGCAGTGTCAGCGCGGGGGTCATGGCCTTCTCGCATTTCCTCAACCGATCATGGACAACACCCAAAAAAGGAGAATGATATGAGCAGAGACGATTGTGACAATTCCAGTACCGCAGTGTTGGCCTTCCTGGCAGGAACCGTTGTCGGCGCGGCCATTGCCCTGCTGACAGCCCCGAAAACCGGCCAGGAAACCCGGGAGATGCTGGCCGATTATGGGGCCGAGCTCAAGGATCGGGCCAAGACCCTGCCCGATGATTTTCAGGAATACAAGGAAACCGCCATTGAGCGGAGCAAGGAAATGATCGCCAAGGGCAAGGAACTGATCAGCAGGGGCACGGACCTTGCCGCGCAGGGAAAGGATTTTCTCGACGAGAAGAAAAGAACCCTCAGCGAAGCCATCGAGGCGGGGAAGATCGCCATGCAGGAAGAGCGGGAAGCCCTGGCCCACAAGCTGGAAGACAAGGATTAGTTACACCTTTGGTTGTTGCCTCCCCTCCCTTGACGGGAGGGGATTGAGGGGTGGGTGACGTTGCAGACTGAGTCCGCACTGGCAAGTCCCCCCACCTCCTAGCCTCCTCCCGCAAAGGGGAGGAGGAACTTACAAAAAAAGCGGTGATCTCGTTGTGTTGAGACCACCGCTTTTTTATTCACGCACTACACACACCCTCACCGCTTGCACTTTCCCGCCCCGCCTGCCTTGCCGCCCCAGTTCAGCTTGTTGCGCAGGATTTCAAAATAATCCTTCTGGGGCGAGCAGATGAGGCGCAGGGGCCTTTCCGAGGCCACCACCTCCAGGGTTTCGCTGGCCGACATTTCCCAGGCCGGCTGGCCATCGACAATAACCTTCGCCTTATTGACCTGCTCGGCAAGTTTGGTGGTGAGACAAACCGCGGCGGGGAGAAGCACCGGCCGGCTCTCCAGCATGAACGGGCAGATCGGCGTAACCAGGATGGACTGCAAGGCCGGATTGACGATGGGCCCCCCGGCGGAAAGGTTGTAGGCCGTGGAGCCGGTGGGAGTGGAAAAAATCAACCCATCCGCCCGATAGGTTGTGATGTACTTTTGATCGGCCCAGGTACTCAACTGAAGCAACTGGTCAACGCTGCCCTTGCTGATCACCACATCGTTGAGGGCATAGCGCCAAGCCACCGCCTCGCCGCCGCGATGAATCCTGGCCTTGAGCATCAGCCTTTCCTCAACAACCATCTCCCCGGCGAGAATCCCTTCCAGAACCTCATACCGCTCGCTGACCGCCACCTCGGTCAGAAACCCGAGATCGCCGAGATTCACCCCGACCACCGGCACCCGCAGCCGGCTCGCCTGGTCCGCGACATGGAGCAGGGTGCCGTCCCCGCCCAAGATGATAAGCAGGTCCATATCGTCGGCAAGGGTATCCACCTCGGCGCCAATACCCCGCTCCCCCAGCCAGGAAAGCAGTTCCCTGCTCATCGCCAGGGCGGCGGGCGAATCCTTTCGACAGATGATGCCAACCTTGCGAATATTCATGCCTTACCCAATATACCGAGGCGCCGTTACGAATCAGCACCTCTGCACTGTTCGTTACAACGCCTTATGCCGTTCTTCCATCCAGACGGCAAGGTTATTTTTGTTGCGACTCCTTGCCGAGGCCGGAAACCACAAGCCTCCCGAGTTCACTGGAGCGGTTGGTGGCCGCCTCCACCGCGTTGGTGACCAGCGCCCGGAAGGCCCCCTTTTCAAGCTCATGCAAGCCGGCAATGGTTGTGCCGCCCGGAGAAGTCACCATGGCCCGCAACTCGGCGGGATGCCTGGTCCCATCCAAAGCCAGCAATACCGAGCCGAGCACGGTTTGCAGGGCAAGGGTCTGCGCCACGGGACGGGCCAGTCCGACCTTGACCCCTGCGTCGATCAGGGCCTCGATAAAGGTAAAGACATAGGCCGGGCCGCTGCCGCTCAAACCGGTAACCGCATCAAGAGAGGACTCGTCCAGCACAAAACTGACCCCGACCGCATCGAAGATGCTGGTGGCCACAGCCAGATCCTCGGGACTCACGCCCTGACCGGGGCTTAAGGCGGAAGCGCCCTTGAGCACGATGGCCGGGGTATTGGGCATCACCCGGATAACCCGGCAGCCGCGCCCGGAAACCGCGCCTTCCAGCACGGACAGCGGAATCCCCGCGGCAATGGAAATAAGCAAGTGGGTCGCGTTTATTGCTTCGCGGGATTCGCAGAGAACTGCGCCGACCACCTGCGGTTTTACCGCCAGGACGACCACCTTGCATTGCGCCCAGACAGCCGTGGCCTCGGAAACCGCGCTCACATTATAGTCCTTCTGCAGCAACGCCCGCCGGGCACTGCTGGGATCGGCGACCAGAATCTGGTCGGCCTTGACAAGCCCGGCCCCTGTGATGCCCTTGATCAGGGCTTCGGCCATCAGCCCGCCGCCGACAAAGCCAAGTTTTCCGGAAAAACCCATATCCTGCTCCTCTTGATTAATCAGGCCGAGCTGGACACCCCCGGCCATATTGAGTCATTAATTCTGATACTGTTGCATGGTACCAATTTCCCCCGCCATTGCAAGGATGATTCGCGGCAAACAGCTTCCGCAACCCCCGGTGCACACGCTCCCTGCCGAACGCTGGGCATAAAAAAACCCGCGGAAGTTGCAACATCCGCGGGTCGTTCCTCTCGGGGAGAGGCTTGTTCGTTTAAGCGAAGCAGGTCTGCCCGGCAAGGGCGATGCTGGGCGGCAACAGATAGGAGAGCAGCTTGTCGCCAGCCTCCTTGGTGGTCAAGACCACCTTTTCCAGCACCCGGTTCTCCCCTTCTTTCTCATAGGCGATCAAGTCCCACCGCTCGGGCTGGGCGGCAAGCTGTTTCATCAGGGAAAAATGGTGGCCATGCCCGGATTTCCTGGTCACGACATGACCCAGCAGGGGAAAGCCCAACAGGGCCAGATCGCCGATCACGTCCAGGGTCTTATGCCGGGCAAACTCGTCGGCAAAACGCAACCCCTCGGCATTGACTATGCCGTCATCGTCGATAACCACGGCGTTTTCCAGGGAGCCGCCCAGGGCAAGACCGCTCTGGCGGAGTTTCTCAACCTGATCCAGGAAACCGAAGGTTCTGGCCCCGGCAACCTCCTTGGCGAATTTCTGCGGGTTGAGATCACTGGAAAAGATCTGCTTTCTGATCAGGTGATGATTGAACTCTATCTCACAGGTGACCTTGAACCCGTCATAGGGCAGGATCTTCACATAGGAATCACCCTCGACATAGGAGATTTCCTTGTTCACCTTGAGCATCCATTTGCAGGCGTCCTGCCGGCGGCGGCCCACCCGCTTCAGCACATGGACAAAAGGACCGGCGCTGCCGTCCATGATGGGCACCTCGGGGCCGTCCAGCTCGACCACCGCGTTATCGATGCCCATGCCGAAAAGCGCGGCCAGCAGATGTTCGGTGGTGGAGATCATCGCCTCATCCTCGGTGGCGATGGTGGTGGCAAGCCGGGTGTCGATGATCCGGTCCATGAAGGCCGGGGTTGGCGCGGCCTGCGGCAGATCACTGCGGAGAAAGCGAATCCCGCTGTTTTTCTCGCCGGGCAGAATGGAAAGGGTGGCAACCTTGCCGGAATGGAGGCCGATACCCGCGAAGCTTACCGGCCTTTTGATGGTGTGCTGTAAAGAATCCATATATAAACACTCTCTTATAGTCTGTGTGTATTTTGCAACGCTCAATAAACCATCCTGAGCATATGCAAAAAACAGACCAGCGAGAGCCATATTGGAGGGAAAATAAATAAACGCTTTATTATCAGTATGTTAAAAAGGCAATCCAGAAACCGTGCCCGCCAATGGCTCGTCTGACTGTGGCAAAAAAAACACACTCACCGCCGCCCGTTTTCCTTGGAAGCAGTTTTTTTGCCGCTACAGCGCGTGGCGGGAGAGGTGATCCGTCAGAAACAGATCGAATTCCTGGCCCATGCGAAGCTCAATGGTCAAGGCCAGGATGGGAAACGAACCGAAAAAGGGCCGGAGTTTGACAAAATCCTTCTCCGTGGTGATAAGCGCCTGGGCCCCACTTGCCCGGGCTGCGGCAACAAGAGCGGCGACATCCTGCGCTGTGTAGTCGTGATGATCCCTGAACTCCTTGGAGCCGGTCACGGAAAACCCCTCCTGCCGCAAGGTCTGACGAAAGGAATCCGGGTTTGCGATTCCGGCAAAGGAAAACACCTCCCTGCTCCTGGCCTCGGCCAGGGTGCAAACCATATCCTGGCTGCTGTGCCAGATCCCGGCAGGAAGATACTCCCCCAAAAACACAGGCTTTGCCGGAAAGGATCCCTGCAGCCGACGGTGAAAATCCTCGACCACGGAACGATTGCTGGCATCCACCCCGGTAATGACAAAGGCGTGGGCCCGCCCCAGGGCGGAGAGCGGTTCCCGCAATTCACCGCCGGGAAAAACCCGGCCATTGCCGAGGAGCGTCCTGGCGCTGAACAAAACCAGATCAAGATCACGTCGTAAGGCGAGATGCTGAAAACCATCGTCCATGACAATGAGGTTCGCCCCGAAGGCCTCGACGGCATGCCTTGCAACCCACGCTCGCTGGGAACCGGTCAGGACCGGCACCCCGGGCAGCGCCTCGGCCAGCATGAACGGCTCATCCCCGGCCATCTCCGGCGGGAGCAGCGTTTTCGTCCTATCGGCAACGATATTGATCCGGCCTGCGGCCTTGCCGCCATAGCCGCGGCTGACAATAGCCGGCCGCACTCCCCTGTCCATGAGCAAACGGGTTACATAGCGCACCATGGGGGTCTTCCCGGTGCCTCCCAGGGTGAGATTGCCGATGCTGATCACCGGAACCGGCAGCCGTTGTGATTTCAAAAAGATATCGTTCCGGTAGAGATAGGCGCGCACCAGCATGACCAGGCTGTATGCCGGCGAAAAAATGCGGCCGACCAGAAAGAGCACGGCAAGCAGCGGCCTCATCCTCTCCCCTCCCGCGCCAAGATATCACGGATCAGCCCGATGTGCGCAGCGGTAACTCCGCGCCTTGACGCGACCAGCTCCTGCGCCTGGCGCCCTGCCCGCTCCCGCTCAGCCGGATCGTCCAGCAGGAGGGCAAGCCCGGCACGGAGCTCCCCCCCATCGCGGACAAGCCTGGCCCCGCCAACCGCGAGAAGATCACGGCTGATCTCGGCGAAATCCTCCATGCACGGCCCGAACAGGACCGGCTTGCCATGCACCGCGGGCTCCAAGGGGTTATGACCCCGCTGGGGCACCAGACTGCCGCCGATAAAAGCCACATCGCACAGGGCGTATACCGAAGCCAGCTCCCCCAGGGTATCAAGGATCAACACCGATCCCTCCCCTGTTGCATCGAGCGAGCGGCGGCAGGCGGCAAAACCGTGGCGGGCGGCCATGGCGGCAAGCTCGGCGCCCCGCTCCACATTCCGCGGGGCCAGCACCAGAAACAGATTGGCACGAAACCGGAGAAGCTCTTGAAAAACCGTGAAAACAATCTCTTCCTCTCCTTTATGGGTGCTGCCCGCCACCCAGACCAGCGCCTGCTCCGGAATCCGCAAGGCAGACCGGTCAAGCCCTGGTGTGACACCGCCCCCAGACAGGGCCGCATCGTATTTCAGGTTGCCCAGCACAGCCAACCGGGCCGGGGCAACCCCGAGCTGCCGCATGGCCATGGCATCCTGCTCCGTCTGCATGGCAAGGGCGCGGAAGGAATTGAAAAGCGGCCTGAAAAGCCAGCGGAACCTGCGATATCTGGCCAGGGAGCTTTCCGAGACCCGGCCATTGACCAGCAGAGAAGGGATGTCCCGCCGATTGAGCTCCCGCAAAAAGTTCGGCCAAAAATCGGTCTCCACCAGAACAAAAAGATCGGGCCTTGCCCAGGAAAGCAATACCCTTACGCTTGTGAGCAGATCAAAGGGAAAGGGCGAGAAACAATCAACATACTCATGGAGGGTGCTGCGGGCAAAAGACTCCCCGGCCCGGGTGGCCGAGGAAAAGATGATGATCCCTTGGGGATACTTGCGCCGCAGCTCCTGCACCAGATTCCGGGCGGAAGCCACCTCCCCCACGGACAGGGCATGCACCCAGATGCGGGGTCGGCGCGAACCGTCAGCGCCGGGGCTTTTCCCAAGACCGAAGCCCAGCCGCTTGCCGACACGGCTGCGGTACTTGGGGGTCAGTATAACTTTGACGAAAAGAAGCGGAGCGAATACAATCACCCCCACCGTCATGAACAGATTGTAAAAAAAAGCCGATACCATATCCATTATGAACCTGATCCTACTCCATCCGCGGGAACTGACCAATCAGCATGTCACCCTGACCGGACGCCGCGCCGAACACATCCGCAAGATTCTCCGCGCCACGGTCGGGGACACTCTCCGGGTCGGGGTGCTGGACGGGTTGCTCGGCACCGGCTGCATCCGGGAGATGGCAGGCAACACCGTTGTCCTTAATGTGCAACTTACCAGCGAACCTCCCCCCTTGCCGCCCACCGACCTGATCCTGGCCGTGCCGCGCCCCATCATGCTGAAACGGGTCTTGGCCCAGGCGGCCTCCATGGGGGTGAGCCGGATCTTCCTGGTCAACGCCAACCGGGTTGAAAAAAGTTTTTTCAGCTCCACCCTCATCCAGAGCAACGACTTTACCGAGCCGCTCTGCCTTGGCCTTGAGCAAGCCATTGACACCAGGCTGCCGGAGCTCTCCGTTCATCCCCGCTTCCGGCCATTCGTGGAAGACTTACTCCCCGGGCTGCTCCGCGATTGCCCCACCCGGCTTCTTGCCCATCCGGAAGGCGACCGGACCATGGCCCAGGCGGCCGAAGGCTTGTTGGGCCAGCCGGACCAACGGGCAATCCTGGCCATCGGCCCGGAGGGGGGCTGGGTTGACTTTGAGGTGCAACGCTTCAAAGAGCAAGGCTTCAGACCCTTCAGCCTCGGCGCCCGCATCCTCCGGGTAGATACCGCAGTTCCGGCCCTGCTGGGTCAGCTCAGCCTCCTGCGCCAAATCCCCTAAACACCAGAAAACATCATCACCAGCCGAAACGCTGCCGGACCCGTTCCACCAGCATGGTCAGCTCCTTAAACCCCAAGGTATAGAGCGTCACCCCGTAGACCGCTCCTCCGGTGGCAATGGCCATTGCCAGGACGGCCAGGCTGGCCGCGAAACCGTCCAGGGCCAAAGGGGCCAGGAGCTGACGTAACCCGATCAGCCAAAGGGCCATACCCAGGGAAGCGGCCAACACCTTACCCAGACCGGCAAACAGATAGCGCAGGGAATACCCGCCGAGCTTCCGGTACAAGACCGTGCTCAGGAAAAGAAAATTCAGGATCATGGCGCAGGAAATGGAAAGGGCAAGGGCCTTATGCTGCAAAAAATCGATGGTGAGCCAAACCAGAAGCACGTTGACCGCCATGGTCAAAAAGCTACCCACCACCGGATAACGGGCCTTATCCAGGGCATAAAACACCGGCACCATGATCTTGACCGAGGAATAGGCAAAAAGCCCCACGGCATAACAAGCCAAGGCCTCGGCGGTTCGTGTGGTGGCCAGGCTGTCAAAGCTGCCGTGCTGAAAGATCACCCGGGTGATGGGTTCGCCCAGCAGAATCAACCCCAGCGAAGCGGGAATAGTCAGGGAGAAGGCCAGGGTCAGCGAGGAGGCGTAGGTTTTTCGCAGGTTGTCCATGTCCTTGAGCGCGGCATACCGGGCAATCACCGGCAGGGTCGCGGTGGAGAGCGCCACCCCGAAAAGGCCCACCGGCAGCCAGAACAGGCGGAAGGCGTAACTGAGCCAGGAAAGGCTCCCCTCGGCCAGGGAAGAGGCGAAATAGGTATTGAGCAGCACGTTGATCTGCAACGGGGCAAGGCCGATCACCGCCGGGGCCATGAGTTTCAGGATGCGGCGCAGTCCGGGATGGCGGAGGTCTAGCTGGGGCATAAAGACAAACCCGGCCTTGAACAGGGCGGGCAATTGGCAGCCAAGCTGGAGCAGGCCGCCGATCAGGGTGCCGATGGCCATGCCCACGATGGGCGGCTGCCCGAACCGGGGCATGAGCAGAGCAAAACCAACGCCGCCGACGATGGAACCAAGGTTGAAAAAGCCCGAGGCCAGAGCCGGGATGAAAAAACGGCCCCGGGTGTTTAAAATCCCCATCACCACGGAGGAGAGGGAAATGAAGATAAGAAAGGGGAACATGATCATCGAAAGGAGCGTGGTGAGTTCGACCTTTCCCGGAATCGCCTCAAACTCGGCCTCAACCATGAAACCGACGATCCGCTCTGCGAAAAACACCCCCAACAGGGTAAGGCAACTGAGCAGAATCCCAATAAAGACCAGAACATTTCCAGCCAGGACCCAGGTCGCTTTTTCTCCCTTGTTGGTTTCATAATCGGAAAAAACCGCGACAAAGGCGGCGCTCAAGGCGCCTTCCCCAAAAAGATCGCGCAGGAGATTGGGGATGCGGAAGGCCACCACAAATGCGTCAAAGGCAAAGCCCGCCCCGAAAAACACCGCGAAAACCTGCTCCCGGACCAACCCCAGGATACGGCTGCACATAACCGCCACCCCGACAGTGCCGGCGGACCTGGCTATTTTCCCTGTATCCTGTGCGGGTTTTTCCATGAAAAGCAACCGAAGAAATATGGATATCCTGACAACAAACACTTCCCCTCGACACATGAGAGGATTGATGCGACTCTCATTTCACCGACCAAAATAGCAGGTTGCCGGGCAGAAGACAACAGACATTCCAATTAGCTGCTTGACTTCATTGGATTTTTCTTACTAAGATACAGACCGACAGCACCTGTCTGAAGGAGACTGCGCATGACATCATACACCGGCGGCATACTGACCATCAGCGACAAAGGGTCGCGCGGGGAACGGGAAGACACCAGCGGCCCGCAACTGCGGGAAATGCTCAACGAACAGGGATATTCCGTGGTGGCCTATACCGTGGTGCCGGACGAAGTCGCCATCATCGAACAAACCCTCCGGGCTTGGGCGGATGAATTGAAAATTGACCTCATCCTAAGCACCGGCGGCACCGGCGTTTCCCCCAGCGACCTGACCCCAGAGGCTACCCGGGCGGTTCTTGACCGGGAAATCCCGGGCATCGGCGAGGCCATGCGTCTGGCCAGCCTGCAAAAAACCCCCAATGCCATCCTCTCGCGGGGGATCGCCGGCATCAGAAAACAGAGCCTGATCATCAACCTGCCTGGCAGCAAAAAGGCGGCCAAGGAAAATCTGGAGGCGGTGTTCCCCGCCTTGCAGCATGCCATTTACAAGATCAAGGGCGGAACCAAAGACTGCGGAAGCTGAATCCACAACAAAAAAAAGGCCCACGGGGGAAACCCGCGAGCCTTGACCAGAACAGCATAGCGTCAAGCAATCAGCCGCAATCCACCTCAACAGCCATGGTATCTTTTTTCTTCATGGCGTCAATCTCCCCGATCAGATAGGGGGTTTCCCCCAGAGCGATCAGTTGCTGCATGCAGTCATCTACCTGTTTTGCATCAACCACCACCACCATGCCGATGCCACAGTTGAAGGTGCGGCACATCTCATGGGCGGAGATATTTCCATTTTTCTGCAGAAAATCAAAAACCGGAAGAACCTGCCAGCCCTTCTTGTTGATCACCGCCTTGCAGCCATTGGGCAAGACCCGCGGGATATTATCAATAATGCCGCCGCCGGTTATATGCACCAGCCCTTTCACCTTGAAGTTTTTCACCAGATTCAGCAGGGTCTCGCTGTAGATCCTGGTCGGCCGCAGCAATTCCTCGCCGAGGGTGCAGCCGAATTCATCGATCCGGTCGTTGACGCTGAGCCCCATTTCCTCGAAGCAGATCTTGCGCACCAGGGAAAAGCCGTTGCTGTGCACTCCGCTTGAGGCAAGGCCGATCAATTTGTCGCCGACGCTGATTTCGGAGCCGTCAATCAGCCTGTCTCGCTCGCAGATTCCGACCACGAACCCGGCAATATCATAATCGCCGGCCTGGTAGAGGCCGGGCATCTCGGCCGTTTCTCCGCCGATCAAGGAGCATTTGGAAATCTCGCACCCCTTGGCGATGCCCTTGACCACATCGGTGGCAACCCCGAGGTCGAGCCCGCCGGTGGCGAAATAATCCAAGAAGAACAGGGGATGCGCGCCGCAGACGATGATATCGTTCACGCACATGGCCACCAGATCGATGCCGATGGTGTCATGCTTGTTACACATCTCGGCGATCTTCAGCTTGGTGCCGACCCCATCGGTTGACGACACCAGGACCGGATCCTGAAATTTGCCGCTGCCCAGGGCGAAGAGGCCACCGAACCCGCCGATGCCGGTAAGCACGCCGGGACGAAAGGTAGAGGCGACAATCGGCTTGATGGCATCGACAAAGGCGTTGCCCTTATCGATATCAACACCGGATTCCGCGTAACGAGAGATTTCTTTCTTAGCCATAATCGTCTTCGGTAACCCCAAATTCTCAATCTTGTAAAAAAAAGAAGCAGCGGACAAAAATCCGTGCTGTACGTTCGTAATTTGATCCACAGGGGAAATGAGCCTCTAGCGCAACGGCCCTGATTCCTTATTTTTTCACGAGACCATCTTTAATTGCCAGCCCCATAAAAGTCAATCAGTTTTCCTGTAATCCGCCGGGAACACAAGGGTTGCGTAACAGCCGGACAAAAGCACCTTTCACCCATATCACCCTTGCCTTGATTGAAAGTGTACCCTGTTCAACCGGAGAAACTCAAGCGCATTTCATCCCAGGCGCACGAATTGCCGGAAACCGCCAGCCGCCACGAGCTTGTCGGGAAAAATCACTTGCGCGGTTGACCTCCACCGCATTCTGCATTATTTTACGCTGAAGCTTTTAATGAAATACCGAGGTTCCCCCTCTTGTTTTCCCGCTGCTCCTTGGCGCGTGTTTTTTGTTTCCACATTACAAAAATCACGTCTCCAGCCTTGTGAACCGGCAAGAGAATAGCGCCCAGGCCGGTGCGCCAGTAAACCGGCTCCCCCCTCACCGATACCAAGAGGCCATGCGCCTACGGAGGATATCACCATGGATATTGAACGTTGCATCAAGCTTGCCAGCGAAGAACACTTCTGTCCCTATTGCAAGGAACGGCTTTCCTGCTGCGAAGCCCCGCCATTCCACATCGGTGACGGGTTGGGCTGGGGATCGGACATCCTGTTCATCTGCCTCAACAACGACTGCTCCATTTTTGCCAAAAGCTGGGAGCAATTCGAAGAACGTTACGGACACAAGGCATCCTGCCGCTACATGCTGCTTCCGGGAGAGGACACCGGGATGACCATCATGGTGGGCGGCGCGGACGCCTTTACCGGATCAATAATTGACATCGAGGCCATCCAGAAGCAAAACCAGCGCCACACCAAAGAAAAAACCCATACCGCGGACCTGGATAACTGCGTGGTGGAAAACAATCTCACCCCGGCGCTCTGTCTTGTCCTTGACAACTGTGCGGATCTTGCGGCGCGTAAGCGGGCCTGCGAGCTTCTGGTGGACCTGAACAACCTCGACTGCATCGATCCGATCCGCAATCACAAGTTCGTCCATGGCGATATCGAGATGCAGGCCAACATGTCCATTAAACAGCTCCTGGAAAACAACCATCGCAAGGAATGCCCCTACTGCATGGAGATTGTCAAGTCCCAAGCCAAGATGTGCAAGCACTGCAGCAAAGAGTTATAAGCCTGCGCCCCCCCGACTTTGCCCTTGCGAAACAGAAACCGATTGATTATATAGGGTGCGTTGGTTCCGGGGAGGATATCCCCCATATGGTGAGCGTAGCTCAGCTGGTGGTAGCACCGGGTTGTGGCCTCGGAGGTCGTGGGTTCAAGTCCCATCGCTCACCCCATTAAGTAGTCCAGCAACGTCCAACGAAGAACATAAACCCGCTCCCCACAAAGGAAAGCGGGTTTTTTGTTGTCCAGTGTCGTCCGATAAAAACCATTGCAATCCGGGGGTAAGTGGGGGTAACATTGGGGGTAACAGGTGAAAATGTGAAAGCAGTTACCCCCAAACAACGGGAAACCCTTGATAGCAAGGAGGAAATCCCATGGCCTCAACGCTCACAGACGCAGCATTACGCACCGCCAAGCCCAAAGAAAAGCCATACAAGCTTTTTGACGGCGGCGGCCTCTTCCTGCTTGTTACCCCCACCAAGAAAAGCGAGTTACCCTCAAATGGCGCCAGCAAGTGGTGGCGGTTCAAATATCGCTTCGGAGGAAAAGAAAAACTTCTTTCCTTTGGCACCTACCCGGAAATTTCCCTCTCATCCGCCAGAGAAAAAAGAGACGCGGCCCGCAAGCAGATAGCGGAAGGCTTTGACCCTGGCGAAGAACGGAAGGCCAGCAAGTCAGGATCGGGCAGCTTTGAAGCCGTGGCCCGTGAGTGGATAGCGCTGAAAAGCCCTGGCTGGTCCCCTTCTCACATCGAGAAAACAACCTCCATCCTTGAAAAAGACGTTTTTCCCTACATCGGCTCCCGTCCTGTTGGCGAAATAACACCGCCCGAAATGCTGGCCTTGCTGAAACGAATAGATACCCGTTCATCGGTCACTGCAAGAAAAGCGTACAGCACATGCAGGCAGATTTTTTTTAACGCCATTGCCCATGGACGGGCGACAATAAACCCGGCTGACGGACTTACCGTGTTGCTTTCCCCCAAACGGGTAAAACACATGGCGGCCCCCACCGAACAAGGCGAGGTATCACGCCTTCTGAAAGCACTACCGACTTACCCCGGCACCTTCCCCGTCCGCTGCGCCTTAATGCTCTCCCCGATATTTTTTGTGCGACCCGGCACCATGCGCGGCATGGAATGGCAAGATGTGGACCTTGGCCGGGCAGAGTGGCGCATACCCATTGAGCAGTTGAAAAGACGGCAAATAGATAAGGACGCCAGGCGCGGCGAGATTGGCCTTATTGTCCCCCTGCCCCGGCAGGCCGTGGCGATTCTGCGAGAGTTGCACCAGCTTACAGGCGGCGGGCGGTTCGCTTTCCCTGGGACACGCCACAAGGAAAAACCAATCAGCGAAAATACCGTGCGCACCGCACTTCACGCTATGGGCTTTACCAAGGAGGACATTACCCCGCACGGCTTCCGGCACATGGCGTCAACACTGTTGCATGAAATGGGGTTCCCCTCTCACCTTATTGAAAAGCAACTGGCCCACTCCGACAAAAACAAGATCCGGGCAGTTTACAACCACGCCGAGTATATGCCGGAACGCCGGAAGATGATGCAGTCTTGGGCGGATTATCTGGAGTTGCTGGCGACTGGTGAGGAAAACAAGATCGTGCCGATTAGAGCGGCAAAGATGAAGTGCTGACATGACAAGGGAAAGACCACAATATAAGGGTCAAAAGTTGGCGGAAACCTCTGTCCGTGCCATCCCCCCAAAGTTATACCAAGAATTGAGGAAATTCTGCCCTGACCAGCAACCAGCGGACAGCCCTTGGGGCTCTACTGCCGATGAGTTTGCAAATGAAATTATTGCAGAGGCGATATGGGCTGCTGAGCAGCTATTTTGCATGCAGGAGGATATTACCAAGGGACAAGTGAGAGCAGAATGGGAAGATTTGCAACAAACACTGAGGTCAGCAAAGAGGAACCTTGAGGCCGGAAAGCATAAGCTGAGAAACATTTCCCCTGGCCTTGATCGCCTCTTAGCCCTTGATTCGGATCCACTTGGCTGCGCAGATCAAATGGAAATTTGTTCTTGTTTTGTATCAACCTTGATTGATCACCTTGAATTTGCTTCTTCGAGAATTGAAGGCCTGCGGAAATCTGACAGACCAGATCAAAAAGAGCATTGGGTTGCTGTGGAAATGGCGATTAATGTCCTGAGGGTGTTAAAAAAACATGGCATACCCCCTTCGATATATGCATCGGCAGATCACTCGGGTTGCCAGTCCAAGGCAGTAACTATTCTCTGGACAATTGGGGAGCACATCGGTCTGGCCATGTCACTGATAACTTGGCGTGATATTATCGGAGAGGCAAGGCAGCAAGCCGCCGATCTCAATCAAGAAGTAGCTAACCCCCAGAGTTAGGGGGGGGATGCTACTGCTATATTTCAAACTTCGCATTTCTTAAAGTGTCTCCAAAGCTTAGCGGCCAATCCCGGCCAACAGCAAAGGAGGCACAATGGAAAATCAAAAACCCATCCCCGAAAGCGCTTTTCTCCGCCTGAAGCAAATTCTCGGCAACCCGAAAGCTGACCCCCCAATCCCTGCAATTATCCCCGTCTCAAAGAGCACTTGGTGGGAAGGTGTGGCTTCTGGCCGCTATCCCCGTCCCGTGCGTCTGTCTGCAAGAACTGTGGCTTGGAGTGCTGAAGAAATTCGCGCCCTGATTGCAAACCTTATCGCAGGGGGTGAACATGTCTGAAAAAATTGATGAAAATTTGGATAATGAGACTTTGTTTCAACCAGCGACGCTCGCAGGCTTCATCAAGGCGGTTACGCATGAGGATGGAAAAGTGGACCTACTCCTCGCACATAATATGAGGATGCCACTCCTTGCTACTACCCTATTTCCTGGTGATATGGCCCCTCGCACTCTGCGCAAACTGAACAAGCTGGAATTGGAAATAAATTCCTGGCTGCTAAGGACAGCGTTACGCCAGTTGCGTCAGGTGCATAAGTACCTGGAGCGGCCGCAGGGCTTTCGGAAAACTTGGGGAGGAGGTATCACGATACGCGAAATCGAAGACCTTCTGCTTTTCTTCATGTTTATTGCAGGCGAGTTGTTGCCTGAACAGCAGCGGGTGGTGGACGCGGTGCGCGTGGCAACATCCAACTGGCGGGAGGCTTTGAGATGACGAAGCCGGAAGCCGATAGAGCCGAAATCGATAAAACCCTTAAAACCCTTTTTGCCCCGGATGCAGTAGTTGAAATCCGGGCGATCCATAAAAAACGGAGGCGCATCGATGCTGGCTATTTCGATGGGGGTCGCCGTAGCGAACTGATCAACGCAGCTACCAGGGCGAACAAGGCCGGTGCGAATGTCTATGTCACCATGAACCCCATTAATCCCCAACTGTTGAGCCGTTACAACAACAGGCTTGAAGAACATGCAGCGTCAACCGCCACAGACAAAGACATAACTCGGCGTCACTGGCTCCTGATCGACATTGATCCTGTCCGACCCAAAGATACAGCAGCCACTGATGAACAGCTACAACTTGCCAAGGCCCAGGCCCTTAATGTCTATAAATTCCTTCAAAAGGCTGGTTGGCCGCGCCCTGTATGTGGAGAATCTGGAAATGGGGTACACCTTCTTTATTCGATTGACTTACCGAACGATGATGAAACTACAGGCCTGATTAAAAACATCCTGAACACGTTGGGCGATCTGTTCGACACTGATACTGTAAAAATTGACCGAGCGGTATTCAATGCGGCACGTATTACTAAACTATACGGCACCGTGTCCACTAAGGGCGACCACACCGAGCAGACTCCGTGGCGCCTGTCCAAAATTACCAGTGTCCCTCCAAGTCTCACCAAGGTCAAGACAGAGCAACTTCGGGCAATCATCAAGCCAGCAGCAAAAGCAATGGCTCCTGTTCCGAGCAGCAAATTTAATTTAGACGAATTTCTTAACCGGCTTGGCATCCTCTCACAGAAAGACCGCCACGGCGAAAGGGATCGCTACAAGCTAGACCACTGCCCTTTCAACCCTGAGCACGGCAAGGGCGAAGCCGCGATTTTTCGTAGTGACGACGGTATTCTCGGGTTCAAGTGCATGCACAACAGTTGTGCAGATAAAGGATGGCGCGATGTGCGGGCGCTTGTTGATGGGTCCAGCATAGCGCAACTTGGGGAGAATTTGACGGAGCCCGAACCCAGAGACGATGACGCCACCATTCAACGCCTGGTTGCCCTCTCCCCTCTTCAATATGACCGGGAACGAAAAGATGTGGCCAAGGCAATGAAGGTGAGACCCGCCACCCTGGACAAGATGGTCCAGGCAGCCAGGAAAGAGGAAGAGACAGCCACCGGCCTCACATTTGACGACATAGAGCCTTGGTCTGAGCCGGTGAACGGAGCCGACCTACTCTCCGAGGTTGAGGCCACGGTTCGACGGTTCATTATCTGCCAACCGGAAACGGCCCATGCTGTGGCCCTGTGGGCTGCAATGACGTGGTTCATGGACGTGGTGCAGGTAGCGCCATTGGCGGTCATCACGGCCCCGGAAAAGCGTTGCGGCAAGTCTCAGTTGTTATTTCTGCTGGGGCGCCTGGTGTATCGGCCTCTGACCGCAAGCAACATATCCACGTCGGCCTTGTTCCGCACCATTGACGCCTGGCGGCCTACAATGCTTGTTGATGAAGCGGATTCCTTCATGAAGGAAAACGAAGACATGCGTGGCTTGCTCAATAGCGGCCATACAAGGGATGGCGCGTATATCATCCGGGTGGTGGGCGACGACCACGAGCCCAAGCGGTTTAACACCTGGGGGGCCAAGGCTCTGGCTGGTATTGGCAGAATTGCCGATACCCTTATGGATAGGGCCGTTGTTCTTGAGCTGCGGCGCAAGCTGCTGCATGAACAGGTGGTGCGGTTGCGGTATGCCGAGCCCGAGCTGTTTGAAACCTTGGCGGAAAAACTGTGCCGCTTTGCCGAGGACCACCAGGAAGCTGTGCGCAAGGCGAGGCCCGATCTTCCATCCATGCTCAATGACCGGGCACAAGACAATTGGGAGCCTCTGCTTGCCATTGCCGATGTAGCCGGTGGGCAGTGGCCGTCTCTTGCCAGGGCGGCAGCCCTGAAGCTGTCTGGCACGTCCGATTCCTCTGTGACCATCGGAGTGGAGTTGCTTTCTGACATTCAAGAGATTTTTGGCACAAAGCGGGTGGATCGGATCAACACGGCGGGCCTGATAGCATCCCTCTGTGAAGATGATGAAAAGCCGTGGGCAACTTACAACAGGGGGGTTCCGATCAAGCCCCGGCAGGTTGCTCGCAAGCTGGCTGAATATGGGATAAAGAGCAATACAATCCGCATTGGCTCCTCTACTGCAAAGGGGTACAAGCTGGATCAATTCACAGAAACATTTTTGCGTTACTTGGCCTCTACCCCCTCTCCAAGCGTAACACCGTCACAACCCGCGCTGGACGGGCATTCATCTGTTACGGATAGCGAGCCCCTGAACGTTGTGGATTAGCTAAAGGTAACGACAAAACCCGCATGGGGAAAGGGATGTGACAGTGTTACGGATAAAAGGGGAGTATGCGTAAAAAAATAATCAATCGACACAACACCAAGGAAAACTTGCATGCACGACTTTATAAATAGAATAAGCTACATGGAGCATTTGAAACGCCGCCGAGCTGAGCGCCAAGCCCTCCGAGACGCAATGCCCAAGCCACAGTCAATTCATCAAAGGGTTGAAGCCTGGTTTGCCGGCCTCTCAGATGCCGATAAAAGCCGCGCCTGGTCGATGCGGGAACTCCGCGAGATATTCTCAGGGGAAACGCCCCAGTGGATCGGTGCCGCCCTGTTTGACCTGGGCTGGACCCGAAAAAGAATGTGGCGGGATGATCGGCCAACCGCGCGGTATTGGTTTAAAAGTCGAAGTTCATAGGTGCCAGTGCACGATCAAGGGAGACCGCGACGTGGACGCAATGGAACTAGCGAAGGCTTGCGAAGAACTGGGTGGCGGGGAGATTTTTTTGAACTGCATCGACAAGGACGGGACCAATTCCGGAATTGCTGTTACAGCTTTCCAAGTTCTGACTCTAGCTCAAAAATTCTGTTTTTGATTGGTATAAAAGGGCGGTTCAATCTATCAAATTCTGCCTCGTGACCCTTGTCGATCTTCTCGGCGATATATCCGGCTATTAACAATATTATGCAAACAAGGCCTGCCGTTTCGTGTTTTGAGTGGAATATGTTCAAGGTATTAATCCACACGATCCATCCAAGCGGTAATGGCATATATGCGAAACACAATGCAGTGCCTATAAATGGCAAATCCTTCTTGATGGGACTAGGGCCGAGCTGATTGAGTTTTTGATGCTCTGCTGCGATAGCCATTTCCAGTTCATTTTTACGTTTCTCGCTTGCTTGCTGTTGCTCTAATTCGAGGCGTTTAATTTCCGCTCTTCTCGCTTCTGCAAGCCTCTCGGCCTGAAGTCGCTTATTGTTTAACTCACGTTCAATGGATTCAATGCCGTGAGAAGATTGAACCTCATGAATCTTGTAACGTCCAATTACAGGTATGATCGCTTTCAAAGCTTCTGCTACAGATATCCGAAAAAACTCTCGATTATTTGCTACTCGAAATTTCGATAGAGTACTATGCGCAGCTTGTTCACTCACGTGACAATCATCAACCTCAACACTGAGTTCCAATGCAAATGCAGTGGGCACACCTGTAGAGTGCAACTCTGACATTCTTTGATTTGGCGAGGTAGTTGTCTTCCCTATCTTGATTAACCCTGGCATGGATGGGTTGCTCAATATGTAAAGGTATTGCTGCATAATGCCGTACCTCTGTCGCTGTCCCAAGTGAATACTCCACCGCCTAAAGGCGGTGGCTTCAGATAACAGCTAAAGCTGGCGGGGTCGGCTACGCCGACTTCTCCGCATCAACGCACCTATCAATACCCCCCAATTTTCCGGTCAAGTTCTCGTTGCCTGAAATCTATTATATTCAATTTCCGTTCAATTTTCTCGTCGTTTCTATTTTGGCTCCTTTGCTGCCTGCCCCCGGCAGTCATGCATTTAAGTTCATATTCTTCTGTCAGGGCCTTTCTTCTCGCCTTCAGGCTGTATATCTCGCCAAAGCTACTTTTTTCGGTTGGGGCTGTTTTGCTTATCAAGGATAGTAACTCCTGACACCGAGGGTCTTGCGCTTCAGGCTGTGGGGCAACATTGCCATGCTGGACCGGCTGCTCCTTTGATTCTTGTGCCCTTTGTCTGTTGGTTTCCATTTGCCTCGCATCTCTTTGCGCGTCGCGCAATTGCATTTCTTCAAGATGTTCACGGGTTCTTTCGTCAACATATCGGGGATCAACCTTAATAGTAAGTCCATTTGCCGACACGGAGGCTTGTCCAACGACCAAACACACCAAAACCAGGCAAAAAATTAACCCCACCAATATTCCCCTGTGGTTAGTCATCATAGCGGCCTCCAGCTCAATACACTGGTTATAATTTTCAAATACGGCAGTAGCTGATAAATGTTAGGAGTGTAATTCTTATTGCGCAAAAAAAAAGAAATGTCAACCTGCTGTCTGCAAACCGGTTGACGATTTTTGGGGAGAAATAGGGGTTGGTATTTGTGTACGGATAGACACCCCCCAGCGGGTGCCCCCATGCGCCCCTCATGCCCCCCTCTGGAAAAATGGGTCTCCTGGCCCTTTTGATGGATTGAGAAGGTGCGGCGCTTGGCTCTTTGGTCTTGCTAGGGGAAGTCGGAGTGTAAAGTTTTGATACATCGAACAGAAACGGCTTACCAGGGAGGGGCTCATCTAGTGCGCCCGGCACGATTCGAGCTGCGGATTCGTAGTCCTGAAAAATGAGGCATCAAACATAATCTGGGGGTAACTTTGGGGGTAACAGAAAAATTCACATTGCGAATAATAGAGTAATAACAAATATATAAAGATAACATTCAAGGTGCATCGCTAACGAAAAAAGATAAGGGTTTCGCATAATTGCGAAACCCTTTTTTTATTGCCCCACCAGAATCACCCCATGGCGCCGACCTGATTGCGACAGCCAAGCCTTCGCTTCTCCCTCAGGATGCGCCTTTCCCCCGATGCAGCCAGGAAATCTTATCCCACAGGCCGCGAAGAATCTGCACCTCATGTTCGGTCAAACCCTGACGGGCAAGCATCCGCCGAAAAGCGCGGACCAGATGCTCCGGATTCTGCGGATTGAGAAACCCCACCTCAAGAAGCACCTGGCGCATCTGCACAAACATGGCTTCCAGGTTCTTCCCCAAGGCCGGGCGCTTCCCCCGCGCCTTATCCTCGACAGGAGAAGAAAACTTCAAGGAGGCCTCATACAGGCAAACCGCCACGGCCTGGGCCAGGTTCATGGAAGGAAGATCGGCATGGGTGGGGATGGTCACACAGTATTGGCAGAGATCCAGATCCTCGGTCTTGAGCCCCGTATCCTCCGGGCCGAAAACAATTGCCGCCCTGGCGGTTTTGGCGAGAGCCGCAACGGTTGCACCCGCCTCTGCCGGAGAGAGCAACTCCTCCCGGTATTTGCCGAAGCGACGGGTCGTGCCCAAGGCAAGATTCCTGTCGGACAGGGCCAGAGCCAAATTTTCATACACCTTGGCCCGCTCAAGGATATCAATGGCTGACACTGCCATATTGCGGGCTTCCGCGCCGAGATGGCTTGCCCGCGGCTGCACCAGACGCAGCTCGCCAAAACCGAAGTTCTTCATAACCCGCGCCACGGAGCCGATATTCCCAGCCCCTTTGGGTTCGACCAGAACAACACAGAGATGATCACACGACATAGCCATTGAATAAAACCAGTTGATGGACACAAAAAGTAGCATTCCGTTCGGGCAACACCGTGCCGGGCCGGAAGACATTCCCCGTAATTAGTGGATCTGCAGGTTGTCAACCACTCCCTTGACCCCCTCTACGGAACGGATCAGGTTGAGCACCGTATTCTTCTGTTCCTGACTTGGAACAGTGCCGGTGACACTGACTGAACCGGAATAGACATCCACATCGATATTAAACGATCTGACGCCGGGCTCCTCCAGGAGTCTCGCTTTGATCTTGGCGCCGAGAACCGTATCATCAACCCCCTGCCCCATGGTGCGAGAGCCCACCCGGAGTTCATTTTTCACCCGCGCGACCCCAGGCACCGACTTGGCGATGAGACCAGCCCTGCTCGCCTCCTGGGAGGAGTCAACATACCCGGAAAGGACCACCACCCCGGCGACGGTATCCACATCAATGTTCCGGGCCTTGATGTTTTTATCGCCGATGAGTTCAGTTTTAACCTTGGCGGTGATCGCAGCATCGTCAACCATCGTCCCTGCAGAACGTTCATCCGTGCCGACGGCGTATCCGCCCGCCGCTCCTCCGCCCACAACGGCGGCGGCGCAGCCCAAACTTGTCAAAATTCCCGCGCAACAGGCCACTCGGACAAAAAAGATCAGCATTTTCATCTGGTCACCCCTTTTATTTTTTTACCATTTGCCCCTCGACCCTGCGGCATCCGACATAATCAAAGAGCCGTCCATCTCGGAACGCACAGACAGCCGGGGCAGGACTGTCCCCTTGCCTTTAGCGATCTGCCGTTTCCAACAACAGAATTATTGGGGAGTATACCCAAAAATGCCGCCCATCCCCACACCTTTATTCCCTATCCTGGCCGGAATCAGCCTCTCCCTTTGGGATCATCCTGAATTGTCCCTCCTGTTTTCTTCCTGCAACGCATTTATTCTCTTGCACAAAGAAAACAGAGAGAGTATGGTGGCATAACGAATATGAATTTAAATAGAAGTAATACCTCTTTATGATATCCATCCAGCCGTGTTATTTCCTCCCTGCTTCGTCAGTCTCCCTCAAAGTTTCTGCCGACCACATACTTCGTTAACAACAGAAAAATAGAGCGGAACATCCCGGACGGAACCATTGTCGATTTTACCCCTTGTCACACTCGATCGCCATCCTGACACCTTCCGGCATGTATTGCACAATAACAAACAATCAATATCCTGGTGATCTCGCAAGAGACACCGCTTACGCGATGCGGCTTTATTACACCCCATTCTCCCGCATTGCCACCCGAACAAAGGAGTTCTAATGAGTTTTGATGAGTTTCAGTTTCACCCCCAGATACTCGCCGGCATAAAGGCCTGCGGGTATACGTCCCCAACACCTATCCAACGCGAGGCCATGCCTCCCATTCTTGCCGGTCGCGATATCCTTGGCCTCGCCCAGACAGGCACCGGCAAAACCGCGGCCTTTGTGCTCCCGCTCCTGCAGCGCCTCCAGGCCGGTCCCCGCAAAAAAGTACGGGCGCTTATTGTTGCTCCGACCAGGGAGCTTGCCGAACAGATCCATGAAAATATCGGCACCATGGCCGGACAGACCAGACTGCGCAGTGTTGTAGTATATGGTGGTGTCGGCAAGCCCGGCCAGATCAAAAAAATCAGGGAAGGCGCGGAAATCATCGTTGCCTGCCCCGGACGGTTGCTTGATCATTTAAACGACAAAGCCATCAACCTCCGGGAAGTTGAGGTACTGGTTCTCGATGAAGCCGATCACATGTTTGACAAGGGTTTTCTGCCTGACATCCGACGGATCATGAAGCATCTGCCGACCCAGCGTCAGAACCTTGTTTTTTCCGCCACCATGCCTGCCGAAATCCGGCACCTGGCCGAAGACATCCTGAATAACCCGGCCACGGTCCAGATCAATCACACCCAGGCCGTGACAACCATCTCCCATGTGCTCTTTCAGGTCGCAAAAGAGAACAAAACATCTTTGCTGAAAAGCATCATGTCCCAGGAAGAGATGGCAACCACCCTGATCTTCACCAAGACCAAACACAAGGCGAAAAGCCTTGCCCTGGCCCTGGAAAAATCGGGCTACAGCGCAACCTCTCTCCAGGGCAACCTGTCCCAGCAAAAACGCCAGCAGGCTCTGGACGGCTTCAAAAACGGGACCTTCAAGGTTCTGGTCGCCACTGATATCGCCGCCCGCGGGATTGACGTCTCCGGAATTTCCCATGTTATCAACTTTGATGTCCCGGATACGGTCGAGGCATACACGCATCGCACGGGCCGCACCGGACGGGCTACCCGGACGGGCGAAGCCTTTACCCTGGCAGCAGGCGAAGACGGCAAGATGATCCAGGCCATCGAGCGCACCCTGGGCAAAAAAATGACTCTCAGGACCATCGCCGGTTTTGTCGCTGACGCCCAAGACCGCGACGAACCAATCAAGTATCGGCGTGAAATGCCGATACGAAAAAAACAGACCCCGGCAGGATCGGGGAGAAACAAGCGCACCAGGGCCTCGTCCTTTGATTTTGGCATCCCGGTTCCCGCGCAACGACACTAAACCGGTTTGGGAAACCAAACCTTCAGTCGGGATATCAAACGGTATCCCGGCTTTACAACAAAGTGGTTCCTCCTTGGAACCGAGTACAAAGGAGTAGTACAAGATGGCAGAAGGCACAGTGAAATGGTTTAATGATTCGAAGGGTTTTGGTTTTATTGAGCAGGATGGCGGCAAGGATGTATTCGTACATCATTCCGCAATTCAGGCGCAGGGCTTCAAATCCTTGCAGGAAGGCGCTCGGGTAACCTTCGACGTTGTCGACGGCCCCAAGGGTCCTTCTGCAGCGAATGTTGTTCAACAGTAAAACCCCCGGTTTGGGCAACCAAACCTCCAGTCGGGATATCAAACGATATTTCGGCTTATAACAAAGTGGTTCCCATGTGGAACCAAGTACAAAGGAGTAGTACAAGATGGCAGAAGGCACAGTGAAATGGTTTAATGATTCGAAGGGTTTTGGTTTTATCGAGCAGGATGGCGGCAAGGATGTATTCGTACATCACTCCGCAATTCAGGCGCAGGGCTTCAAATCCTTGCAGGAAGGCGCCCGGGTAACCTTCGACGTTGTCGACGGCCCCAAAGGTCCCTCCGCAGCCAATGTCGTTCAACTCTAAAACCTGTTGAATGATATTGTAAAGCCCCGCTTCGGCGGGGCTTTTTTTTGTGCATTGCTTACCGAACTAAAAAAAATGGGTTGCGGATAACTCCGCAACCCATTGATTTTACTGGAGCCAACGAGGAGAATCGAACTCCTGACCTACTGATTACGAATCAAGATATTTGTGTTGCATCATTTTGTTTTTGCGTTTTTATTGGCTTTCAAAAAGTGTCCACAGTGGACACCCCCCATACCTATTTCCCTTTTCTCATCGCTGCCACTTTGTCTTGGGCATCTACCAGCCGCCTGGTTTGCACCTGGGTGTATATGGTGGTGGTGGAGATATTTGTGTGGCCCAGGGCGTTCTGGACCAGGCGGAGATCGCCGGTTGCTTCCAGGGTGTCGGTGGCGTAGGCGTGCCGGAATTTGTGGTGGGTCATTTTGTATGGCAGCCCTGCCTTTTTTGAGGCAGAGGCCAGCAGGCTCTTGATGCTTTTCAGGGGTCCGCCTGTTTTCGGGTTTAAAAATACCCAGCCTGACTCCTGGCGCCGATCAAACATCAAGTCCCTGAATTCATCCGGCAGCGGGAGCTGCAGGGGCCTGCCCCCCTTTATCCTCACTGTGATGATCCCGCGCTCCCAGTTCACATCCTCCCAGCGGATCTGCGCGGCGGAGGTGATCCGCGATCCTGTTGTCCACATCAACATGACCAGGGCCTTTTTGACCGGGTCGGTGATATGCCGCAGCACAGCATTGACCTCGGACGGCATCGGCACCTTTGGCAGCGGCCGGTGATATTTTGGGGTTTCCGGATTAAAATGGAGCGGCGCGGCATACCCCTGCTTGACCATCCAGGTGATCATCCCCCGCAGATAGTGGATGTCTTTCTGGTTGGCCCGTTTTTTGTCAGGCCGCATGGCGACAAAGTCGGTGATATGCCCTGGCTTGATCTGGGCCACGGTGAGCCGCCCGAATATCTGCATGATTCGGGGCATGGATTGCTTCACGTCGGCATGGGTGGTTGGCTCCCGGTTGAGCTGGTGCCAGCGCAGATATTCCGGCAGCGCCGCTTCCATGGCAAGGAATACCGTCTTGACGATTCCGGCCCGATTAAGGCCAGCGCCTTCCCTGACCGAGATCTCGAAAAGCTCCGCCTCTTCCCTGGTCCCATCGAAGGATCTCCGCCGCCTTGGTCCGTTGCGCCCCTCCGGCCGCCAGTCGATCTTCCAGATGGCCTTGCCGGGTTCTTGCGAATGCCGGACGAACTTCAAACCCATTATTTCGCTATCTCCCAGGTGTCAATCGGCAATCCGAATTGCTGGATGGTACTGTTCAGCCTGATCCAGTATTTCTGATCCTTTGGTCCATCAAGTATTAGGACGATGCCACCCCTCTTCCCCGTCTGGAGCGAGTAATACAAGCTCTGGCCGATAGCCTCGGCCCACTTTTTACCAAAATCAAATTCAATGGCATGGGTGCCAGTAATGCAATCGGCCCGAGTCTGATCGGCAAGAACTACCTCGGATTTACCTCCCTGTTCCGTGCACCATTTTTCTTGATAGTGCTTTTCGGAAAAAGCAAAAGCCGTGGATGGTAAAATTAGCAAAATAAATATGGTGCTGATCCACCAACAATTACTCATTATTTTCCTTCGGAAATAATTTTTAGCACGTTACCTTCCAAGTCTGTTTTCGCTATTACGCGGTTTGTGACTACCCCACCGAATCCGTTGGTCCCGCGATATTCTGTTGTCACGATTAGGTTTTCACCTTTTTCCACATAGGTGGTCTTAACATGTTCATATGAATCTGGGTTGTGCATCGCCTGCTTTACTATCTTTTCAAGGCCGACATGTGATCCATCCCACAAGCTAAAGCCTGACCTTATTTTTTCACTCCGTAACTCTTCCGCAGTTTTTGGCGCAGGAGGAGCCGCGGGAAGAGCGGTTTCTGTCGTTTTGGCATCATCGCTCTTGCCTCCTGTCATCAAAAAAATACCAAAAAATAAAACGAAAACGAGCATCGCAATGATGCACCCCATGGGTGATTTGGCTGGTGACATTATCCCGCAGCCTGGGCAAGTTCTTGCCGATGAACTCACCTCTCTCCCACATTCCCTGCATTTTTTAAGCGCCATTTACATCTCCCCGTCCACCATACATACCACTATGTATTCCCGTATTTTTTCAGTGTTGAGCAACCGGAACTTGTGCCGATACGCGCCCAGGGACTACCCGCCAATTATGAGGCAACTGATTTTTTTTCCGGCACAGCCACGCCTATGGTGGCTCTAATTTCGGCATTTTCTTTGCGGACTTCCGCCAGCTCACCAAGCATTAAGTCCATCTTCCTCTCCAACTCTTTCACTTTGCTCTCCTTTTCCACTGCTGCGTCAAAAGACTTTAGGTTGTGCCACAGAGCGTTTGCGTAACCAGTGCCGGACTCAAGAACCCGTTTGGTTATCATCATTCCCTCTGCGGAGTTGATTTCTGGTTGAGATATCGAGTGTTCGTTGGTTGATATCTTCATTTCTCCTTGCCCAGACATTATCCAATCAATGGAATATCCCCGCACCGAAAATGGCGCCAACATATCCACCCTTGGCAAGACAGTCCCGTTCTCATATTTACCCCAGCTTTGAATTGATGTCCCTGCCTCTGTGGCAATTTCGCTTTGGGTCAACCCGGTGTCATATCGAGCCAGCTTTATGCGCTTTCCAACTTTTTTCATTATTTCGCTTGACAATTTAAAGCCACCTTTCTATTCTGTCTTTATGAATGCTAACCAAATTAAAGGGAACTTGCTAATCAATGGTGTTTCTGTTGCTGAAATAGCAAGGGAACTTGGGGTGTCCCGACAAGCCGTGTATCAAACAATAAGCGGAACGATACGATCACCAAAAATAATGGAATTCATCGCCGGGGTCATCGGAAAACAGGCCTCGGAAATCTGGCCGGATGACAAAACCAACCAGGAGGAAGCAGCATGAAGTTGGCTGAATCAGAAACCATCAAAACCGCCCTCGGTATCTCCATCCTCGCTATCGAAAACAGCAGCCCTGTAAATTTGCCATCCATAGCCGCGGCATCAATGACCAACGCGTATAGGGCATTGATGCTGGTCGCAAATGACGATCGGTTTAGCCGCTGTCTCGAAACGGTTTGTCCCGGCCACCTGCTCCGAGTTACAGTCGCCAGGCATCAACTTATGCTCGATATTAAAACCGAACTGTATTCCGAAAACATACGCCTCAGAATCAGAGATCACCTGGCCGACCTCATAGAAATTATGGCTCTTCGTGCAGGGCAGTTGAGGTTAGCAGCATGAGCGAATCAGCATGGGAAAAGTTCATTTCAAGTATCCTGCCAGAAAAAAAAGATCGTGATTATCTGCGGGCCATGCTGGCTTACGCTTTTAGAGGTTAATGCATGGTTTTTCCGGTCATGAATTCAAGTGCTCCGGAAAACGCGAATCTTCTAAATCCTTCCGGGTCTTTCTGGGCTAACGCTCTGAACCTGGAAATTTCGGCGGCGGACAATGTTTTGTAGAACCCAGCCGGCGGCTGATTGTGTTTCAAAAAATCATCCATCCGCTGGCGGACGACTTCTTTGTCGAGACCGAGAACTTCCTCACTGAGTTCGATAAAAATATCCATGAGAGTCATTCGCACCTCATTGGGTAGACATTAAACAGTTTTGCCCGGCCACTTGGCGTTCTCTGGACGCAAAAATGGCGTTGAAGGTTGGCACTGACAACTCTACCAAGTGGCCGAGCATTTTTGCAACACCTAAAAAATATCAGGTTGTCCATGTTGTTACCGTATCAGGTAGGGAGCAAGGGATAAATGGCAAAGGAAAACCAGAAAATGCAGTCATGGCAGGTGTTTCATTTTGCCCGCAAATATCTGGGCCGCAGTGTGCTCTATGCAGTGTTCGGGAAAAAGAACGCCCGCTCCGTTGACTACTGGTGCGAGGACCCAAAGTACACCGACAAGGCGGAGCAGGCCTACGACCCGATCAAGGGGGTTAAGGAGCTGCTGTCCACCCTGGATGACCAGGGCCACACCGCCGCGGTGCGGGCTTGCCTTGATTACCTTCGGGCCGGCACATCGTTGGAAGAAGAGACCGTGCCGGTCGTTACCGAACTGCTGCCAACCCTATCAGAGGAAAAGCTTGCCGACTACACCTGCCTTGCTGAATTCCAGGCGGCAATCACCAGATGTGAATCGTGCCAGGAAGTTAATGCCAGAAAAAAAGCGGCCATTGAAGAGATCGAACGCACATTTGCCAAGTACATCAAGGATTGCGAAAAGTGACCAGCGAAACCACCATCATCGCCATGCTTGCTACCATCGAACAGCAGAACAAACTGGTGATTGAGTTGCTTGCCAAAATGGCTGGCGGAGAAGCACCTGCGCAGGTTGAGGATGGCATTTCTCCGATCAGACGCATGGAGATCATCCAGATGGCAGCAGACGCCGCCAGGACACCAGGAAGAAAGAAACAATCCCCCGCCGAGGTCAGGGCCTGATGCTTACCGGGAACGCCACCTAACCTTCACGAACCTCCTTTCGTGGACCATATCCCAGGCTGGCCGCCGCCCAGCCACCTAATCAGGCCAGCGGCGATCTGAATCTTGATGCGCAACACACAGATATCCCCAAGAAAATACTGGTGCTGGATGAAATGATCCGCCAGGAACTCAATTTGTGGGTGCTGGAATGAAAGAGCGACATGATTTTGCCACGTTATCTCCTGCCAGTGTTGATCTGGCCCTTGACGGTATCTCTGCCAATGAACTGGAGCGCAGGGTTGTCCATCTGGTTTGCAAGGTGAATAGCCCAAGAAGCGCATTGCGAGTGGTGGCTGAATATCGCGCCGCGAGAAAGGACGCACCATGCCAACAATAGCCAAGAAAACAGAAGACCACCGCCGCGCCATAGCGAATGTATTGCGGTCGATTGCTGCTGCTCCTGATGTGTGCGAGCTGATCATCGACAACTTCGACAGGGCATGCAAGGTGTCGCGTGATGAAGGGTATGGACACTGCGCAGAGCAGGTGCTCACCGTGGCCACCTCGCTCAAGTCGTATGGCAAAGCATAAACAATAAGGAGGCAGCCATGACAATCATCGAAATGCAACAGAAGATTGATCGCGCTGGCAACGCCAGGGAAACCGGGAATAGAGAGGGAGGGACAGAGGCCGAGCTGCTGAATTCCCTACGGGCCATAATGTTTCACGGGTGCAAGCGTATAGTCATAAGCGGAAAGAAGTGGAAGGCTATCGTTTGCAACGGCCCTGGCTGGATTAGTTTTGTCCCTGCCTGCCGGTTGCCATCGTGATCCCCCGCGCCCCCTCCTGGCTGTTGTCCCGGCCAGAGAAACATCAAGACGAACAAGCGAGGAGTGAGGCTGGTTTGCTGCAAAAAATCACGGGTCCTCCTGGCGCCCACCGACATGCGGGCAGAACTGCGCGCGATAAATGAGTCCATTTGTATTTTTGGTTTGCGGTGAAATAATGAAAACTATCGTCATTTCAATTTGTTGCATGGAGTTATGGTCAAAAATATGACGGATGAGATAGAGGATATCGCCGCCCAGGTCCAGCGGAGGGCGGCGGAGTTGACCCCGAACAAAGAGCAGCCACCGCTGGAGCAATCATTCATCAAGGCGTGTTTGGATGCCAACGAGCGCGGCGATGGCTGCATGTTCGCCACCATTCACCGCGGCAAGTTCCTCTACAACACCACCCCGAAGGATGGCGAGTGGTTCGCCTGGAACGGCCACGTCTGGACCAAAGACGAATTCCGCCGCGCCATGGCGGCCATTGAAGACTGCGCCATCGAATACCAGCAGCTGGCCGATATCCTCAAGAAGGAAATCAAGGACGAAGGCATCGACAAGCACCACGAAGACGCCTGGAAGCTCTCTTTACACAAAAAATACCAGTCACGGGCAGATAGGCTCCGGTCAGGAGCGGGTACGGCGGCGGTGCTCAACTGGGCCCCGGTGGTGGATACTGCCATGGCCTGCAAAGAGTCCGACTTCGACAAGCAGCCCTGGCTGCTCCCGGTAAAAAACGGCATCGTAGATCTGCGCACCGGCGCCCTGATCGCCGGCCGCCCGGAAGACCTCCTCACCCGCGCCCTCGATGTCGACTACGACCCCCACGCCGATTACACCCCCTGGCAGGAATTCGTCAACGATGTCTCCGGCTGCCCGGAGGTGGCCGCCTTTATCAAGCGCAGCATCGGCTATGCCATCACCGGCCACAGCTACGAGCAGTTTATTTGGGTCTTCACCGGCCCAGGGCGAAACGGCAAGGGCGTCCTCTTCGACCTGATCGGCGATATCATGCGCCCCTATTACCATGTGATCAGCCGGGCCATGATCATCGAGCAGCGCAGCGAGCCGAGCCCTTCGGCGGCCAGCGAGCACAAATACAGCCTCATGGGCAAGCGGATCATTGTCGCCGCCGAAACCAACAAGGGGCAAAAGATCGACGGAGGCGCGGTCAAGGGCCTCACCGGGGATGACGACATCGTCTGCCGCCCCAACTTCAAGTCTGAGATCACCTTTAAGCCAACCCACGCCACCTTCCTGCACACCCAGTATGTTCCGGTGGGCCTTACCCGCGATTTTGCCATGGTCCAGCGGCTGCTCAAGGTTGAGTTCCCTTTCATGTATGTGGACAATCCCGAGGCCGAGGCCGCGAAAAAGCCGGTCATGGCCAGCCGTTTTCGCAAGAAAGACCCCACCCTCAAGGACAAGCTCCGCCAGATCAAGCCCGGCATCCTCAAGTGGATGATGGAGGGCACCCGGGAATGGATAGAAAAAGGGCTCTCCCCCCCGGCCAGCATCCTGGATGCGGTCAAGATCCTGGCCGACGAAGAGGATTATGTCGCCAGATTCATGACGGATTGCCTGGTCCGCTTCGATGATGATCACGAAATCCGGATGCAGACCACGGATATGTACAACGCCTTCCGCTGGTGGTGGGGGCAGAACATGGACGAAGCCGCCAAGATGATCCCGGCCATGAAAACGGTCAATAAGGACATGCGCGAAAAGGGCCACAAGGTCGAGGGTGTTGGAGGAAAGACCTGGCTCTACGGCCATACCATCAACCCGGAGATAGAAGATGATGTGGACCAATTCATCGCCAGCCGTGCGCGATAACTCATTTACTCATAGCCACTCATGGCCCAACTCATGGTCCGCAACATAGCGGAGTGATTACAAAAACAACCTCCACCATGAGTAAATGAGAAGATACGGGCACGCACGCATGGAACAAAAAAACACATAAAAAAAATACATACACATACACGAGTATATTTACTCATTTACTCATAATTAACATAAAAATATAAACAAAAACAAAGAGTTAAGACCATGAATTACACCAAGACCAGCCAAGAGTTACAAAATTAACTCATGCTCACCATCCTGACTGATATAGCGCAGCGGTTCGACCTGGCCCGCAAGACCGGCAAGTGGGTAGGCCCCTGCCCAAAGTGCGGCGGCTCCGCCACCTCTGACAAGTTCAACCTCCGGGACGATGGCGGGTTCAAGTGCTACGCCTGCGACTTCAAGGGCGACATCATCACCTGGCTGCGGGAGATGGATGGCAAGAGCTGCCCAGAGGCCCACGAAGCCGCCAACCTGGAGTGCCGCTCTGTCTCCTCCTGCCCAGCTGCCGGATCGTGCCGCCTGGGCAACGGCACCGGCGCCACACGCAGGCCTGCCAGATCGGCCCGCACGGTCACCCCGCCCATTGCCGCCAAGGAGAAGGCCCTGTCAGTCGCCAAGACAGATCAGCCGGAGGAGGCATGGCTGCGGTGGGCAAACAATCTTGTGGCTCCAGCCGCTGCTGAACTACAAAAGCAAAAGGCGGTGCTCACCTGGCTTGCTGACCGCGGCATCGATGGTGCGGCGGTTGTCCGTTTTGGTCTCGGATGGCAGGCCAAGAATGGCAATGTTGTCCGCGCTTCAATCGGTTTGCCAATAGAAGACGGGAAAGAAACTCTCTGGATCCCGGTCGGCCTGATGATCTGGATCCACAACCAGGACGGCTCCATCCACCGGCTCCGCATTCGCCGCCCCTCCTGGGCCAGGGAGAAGTTCCTGCCGAAACGAAAATACGAGTGGATAAAAGGCAGCGGCAAGGCACCCATGGTCATCCGCCCCAAGGGACCAAGCCGTGGCGTGGTGGTGATCGAGGCTGAGCTCGACGCCATGGCCGTGGCCGCCGCGCACCAGGAGGTGACGGTCGTCGCCCTGGGCACTGTCGTCACCCCCCTGACCACCGAGATCAAGGCCGAGATCGATGCCTCCCCGGTGATCCTCCTGGCCCTGGACGCCGACCCAGGCAAAGACTGCAAGCCCGGCGCAGGCCCGGCCGCAATCGCCGCCTGGTGCAATGCGTTCCGGCAGGCCAAGTTCTGGCCGGTTCCGGCTGGCAAAGATCCGGGCGATTACGTCAAGAGCCACTCCGGCAACCTCCACGCCTGGGTAGAAGCCGGGCTCATCCCGCAGATCAAGGCCCCGGAAGCCCCTGCCCATGACGCCATGAGTTCCCCTGTCGGTTCTCCGATGGGGGGGAAGGGGGTAGATAATACTGCCACTCCCGATCCGGCTTCGGATTATCAAATCGTCACCCTTACCGATGGCCGCGAGATCCATGTGGTGGCGGATGAGGCCCTTTGGAAAAAGCTGGCGGAAGCTGGCAAGCTGGTGTTTTCGGAAAATGAAATGAAGCGGCTGCAGGTGGCAATGTCAGACTGCAGCGAGGATGAGCGGCAAGGCATGATCAACGCAGTGCTGGATGTCAAGGCGGTGTTTTCCGGTGCCTATATCCGCCGTGGTGGCGACCCGGTAACCGTGGGGGTGTTTGCATGATGACCAAGATTTTTCCCGCCATCATGGTGCTGCTCTCCCTCGGTGCGGCTGCCACCTACCTCTCCGCAGGCTGGCAGGCAAACTGGCGGATGGTGCTGTACTGGTCCGCCGCCTCGGTGATCACCACGGTGGTGACATGGTGATGGATGTATTCGCCCAACTCATCGAGGCCGCAACCGCCCAGGACAAGCTGGAGCTGCAGCTTGTCCACAATGGCCGGGTGGAGGCGATGCGGGCCTATCGGAAATCGGCGGGCAAGGAGACCAAGGCCAACTGGGACGCCGCCCGGCTGGCCTACGATGAGGCAATCGAGCGGTTCACCCTGCGGTATTTCCCGGAGCAGGCCCCGGCCCCGGAGGGTGAGCGGTTCGCCAATCGCAAGCAGGCCCTCAACTGGCTGCAGGCCCAAAAGTACAAGGTGAGCCAGGGCAAGTTTTACCAGGACTGCGCCGCCGGGTTTCCTGTTATGCACCGGGACGGTTCCATCAGCCGCTACCAGGTGATGCAGTACGGCCAGCAGCTCGATGTGGAGACCAGGGGCACCGCCCTGCTCTCCGGCGGACAGGATGCAGACGAGGCCCGCAAGATCAAGGCCGATGCCGACATCAAGGAAATGCAGGCCGCCAAGATGCGCAAGGAAGAGGATGCCGAGTGGCTCCACGCCGATGCGGCCTGGGCTGCCATTGCCGGTCTGCTCGGGGTGCTCAAGGATTCGCTGCGCCACCACTTCCACGCCGGGCAGGGCGAGCTGATCCACCTGGCTGGCGGTGATCCTGCCCGTGGGCCGGAGGTGTACGAGAGTTGCGAGGAGATCATGGCCAGGGCCTTCAACGAGGTGGCCCGGATGGAGAAGATTGAAGGTGTTTTTGCCAAGGAGGGGGGAGAGTGATGGCAACGAAAAAAGCACGGCACGAAGAGGAAAAGATGCGCTGCATCTGCCCACGCTGCGAAAAGCAGCACGAGATGTACCTGTTTTTGACAGGCAACGGCCAGCCACGCAAGTATTGCCCGCCGTGCAAGTCCATCGTGGGCGGGACGCAATGCAGCAAGTCGGCGCAGATGGTGCGGTGTCGGCAGAAGAAATCTACTGTGGCGAATGGATAACGCTCGGCAATCAGCCGCTTGTCGGCTGAATTGACCTGGTTAGATTTTTTCTTGTGGGCACAAAATAATTCTTGCAAATGGTTTTTCTTGGGTGTACAGTATATTCAAACAGGGGGCAATAAAGCCCGAAACCCAAGGAGGAAAAATCATGAACGAGAAAACCAAAAACACCGACCCGGTAATCGTCTACAAAAAAGGGAATATGGCGGTTCTGTATGTCCCCGGTCATGGAATTCAGTACAACGTGCAGGAGATTGGCTTTGCCAGCATTTTTAAGCACCCCACGTTCAACAGCCTGGCTGCCGCGAAATTCTATGTTGACGAGAGGGCAAAATAATGAGCCAAACAGAAATTTTTGAGAGGATTAAATCCATAATCCCTGCCGACCTGTGGGAGAAATACAACCACCTGAGCTTTGGCGAGATGGCAGAGGTTGAGGAGCTGGCCGAATGGGCTGATGAGTTGCGGCAGGCCGAAAAAGACTGGTTCGAGGCCGATGAATGAGTGAGGAGAAACGAGGCCGGGGGAAGCCACCCGGCTCACTCAAACCAAATGCCCGGCGGGTGGCCATAAAAATCCGCTGGACAGATGCTGAGGTCGAGCGGATCAGGGCGGCAGCGGCGCGGTCCGGAGAGGACTTTTCCTCTTTTGTCCGGGCTGCTGCGTTGGCTCGGTGCAAAAAAATCTAACGCCTGAATTGTGGCGACCGCGCCACTGAACGAGCCACAACGACCGTGCGGAATCGCGGTCGCTACGAATGATTGGTTGGGTGATTTATTAAGGAGGAAGCAATGGACACCAAGGATACTTTTGAAAGAGTTTTTTCAGTTGGCGGCTCTAGCGCAAGCGCAACATGCAATTGTGGCCGCACTTTTTATAACTCGGATGGCGGTTGGGATTGGGAAGACGGGGAACTTGAAGGGCTTGCGGAGGACAAAGACGCAACCGATATTGGATATGGGGTTGGACTCATAGAGGTTAACGGCAGAACCTATGCTGTTGATTGCGATTGCTGGCATAGCGTTTATTCGATGATTGAACTTTTTATTGATCGACATGCCCATCAGATTGCCGAATATTTGAAACTTGAGAAAAAAAGAAAAATTGAAGAGGCGGAAAAGTCGGCCACGGTTGATATTTGACGCCCAACGATGAAATTCACCGGGGACGCCAATGAACATGAATAGAAAAACCGACAGATCCCGGCCTCCGGTGAAATGCCTGGTTAGCCGGGATGGTGCCGTGGTCGCGTCCTATGGCGGCGGAACCAATAGCACGGCCATGATTATTGAGTGGGTGGGCCTTGGTCTGCGCCTGGATGCCGTGGTTTTTGCCGACACTGGCGCCGAGAAACCCGAGACATACTCGTTTGTTGGCCTGTTCTCTGACTGGCTCGTGGCTCGCGGATACCCGGCGGTGGTGATTGTCCAAAACAACGGGATGCACGGTACCCTTGAGAATGAGTGCTTGACCAATGGCCGCTTGCCGTCTGCCACTTTTGGGTACTCATCATGCTCTGACAAGTACAAGTTACGGCCATTTCGGAAGTGGCTAAAGGCCTCTGGGTTGCAAAACGTGACTGTGCTACTCGGTTTTGATGCTGGTGAGCCTGGACGGAAGTCACGGGCGCTGAAATACGCCAGCGGGTACGACAAGGTTTTCCCGCTGATTGAGTGGCAATGGAGCCGTAAGCGGTGCATTGAGGCGATTGATATGGCCGGACTACCGAGACCAGGAAAGAGCGCCTGTTTTTTTTGCCCGAACACAAAGCCCCACGAAATTTTGGCCCTACAGGATAAACACCCGGATTTGGTTGAGCGGGCGATTGCCTTGGAGGGAAACGCCGAGCTCAGGAGCATCAAGGGCCTTGGCCGGGCGTGGTCTTGGAAGGATTTTGTCTGTGCCGATGACGCGCAGCAACGGATGTTTGGAAGCGTTTGCATGGGGCAACCCTGTGGATGCTATGACGGCTAACGTTGGAGTTGAGCCGCAGACCACGGCGCAACAGACCGACGAGTAACACACAACTGCCGGCCGCCGTGGGCTGTCGGCTCGAACGAAAGGTTAGGTTCCGATGGACCCGAAGCGAGACTACCGCCGCATGCTGGAAGAAGGGCATGCCGAGATTGACAGCTTCCAGGGCCAAGGCCGCACGAGTCGCCTTGAGTACCTGGCCGACTACGTATTCGACTTCACGACCTACGAAGGCGAATTCAGCGAACTGTTCGCCAAGAAGGCGCTTGAGGTGTGCGCCGCCATCAGCGACGGAAAGGCGTTTGAGTACATCAAGGAACCGGAAGGCCGGCTCTGGTACTTGCTGATGGTGAACATGCCGTTCTTCGCCGACAAACTGGAGTGGGGAACTTCGATCCGCGGCGCGTGGTGGGGCGAGCCGCCGCACAAGAAGATCGAGTTCTCAAGCTGCGGCCTGTTCTTGGACGGCGAACAACTGCACGAGACGATGGAGTTCACGCGCGACCAATGGCGCGAGTTCATCGCTGCGGTGGTGGCGTTCGGTGTTGAGGAACCTAACGCTTGAGTTGTGGCGACCGCGCCACGGAACGAGCAGAAAATAACCCGGTGATCCTCGCGGTCGCCCCACAAACGATTGGTTATAAACTATGATTGCAATAGTAAATGTTGACTCGAATGCGCGACAAACTGGCCTGCACCAATACGAGCTGCGTATAAATAACCATGTTGTTGCCCGCTTTGTCCACCACAGAGAAGAGCCGCTGCATGAATGCTTGTTACGGGCCGCGATTGCGGCGGAAGAGAAAGCGACACCAAGAAACGGGCTGGTTCGGCCATTTTTAGAACCGAGGTACGATGAGGTGTTTTTCAAAGGGCTGGAGTATTTGGCCAGTTTATAACGCTAAGTTCAGCGGAGTCGCCCCTGAACTTGCAGAAAATTGAACGGACGTTCTCTGCTTCCGCTGAAACGTCTTGTTATAATGCATGGAGGTGCAGAATGAGACAGCCTGATATTTACATGGCAGACAGTATTAAAAACTGGGACTGCGACAAAGAACTACCTAACGGTGCATGGGTTCCTGCCAGACCATACGGACACAATGCTTTTTCATGGCGATGGCGTTTTAAGCTGGCTTGGTTTGTTTTGATTGGCAAGTATGACGCACTTTATTGGGAGTAGTATTATAACGCCGTTATAACCAGACCGGGGCACTGAACCGGCAATAAACGCGGCGCTTGCCCCGGTCTGGTTGATATTTTTGTTGGGCTTTTTAACGGAGGTTTTTGACATGCCTGGATACCCGCCATTTGGCACACACCCGATAAAGTGCGGCAACGCGAAATGCTCTTTCCGCGGCTACGAAACGGATCTGAAAAAAGAGCCCTCAAGTATTGGTGGGGTCGCCTCGGTGCAGTCCGTTTGCCCTTTGTGCGGTAGTAAAAGCTATCAGTTTATGCCGGACAAGCAAGCAAAGCGTGAAAAATGCCATGAATGTGGAAGGTTTGTGAGTAAAAAGGAACTGGCAAAAGTTCCGAAAAACGGGGTGCCGTGGTGTAGCGACTGCGTGAGTAACTGTGATTGAGCGGCCCACCCATCTGCTTGAGGCTGGCCGAGATATCCGCACCATTCAGGAGATGCTGGGCCACAAGGATCTGAACACCACCATGATCTACACCCATGTGATGAGCAAAGAGTCCATCATCAGCCCCATGGATATGGCATGACGCAATCACCCGCACTCAACACGCAGCACTCGGACCTTTTCCCCAGGGCAATCCCCTACCCTGCCGAACTGCCGACCCATCGCCGCGACCCCCTGGCCGGGATGCCAGTATCCTTCCCCATCCATCGGGCGGTGAAGCTGCGGCTGCGCAGCCCGGAGAAGATCCGGGTTTCGGAGTGGGCCGCCAAGTATCGCATGGTTTCGGACGGCGCCCATGTCGGCCCCTGGCGGCATGAGTATGCCCCGCACACGGTCAAGATCATGGACACCTTTGGCAAGCCCCATGTGCGGGAGGTGTGGTTCTGCGGGGTGGAGCAGTCCGGCAAGACCAACACCATGGTCAACTGCCTTGGGTGGTGCGTGGATTGCGACCCCGGCAATATTTTTTACCTGATGCCCACCGAGGATACCGCCTCCAAGATCACCGGCGGCAAGCTGCGGCCCACCCTGCAGCAGTCGCCCAGGCTGTCCCGCTACCTCACCGGCAGGCAGGACGACATCTCCCTGGCTAAGATGAGCCTGCGCCACGGGATGACCATTTACCCTGCCTGGGCAAACTCGCCATCAAGCATGGCCACCTTTACGGCCAAGCATTGTTTCGGAGATGAGGTGGACAAGTACCCGGAGATGTCCGGAAAAGAGACTGACCCGATCACCCTGATCAAGAAACGGAACCGGACCTACAAGGGGAGGTATAAGCGGTTTTTCTCCTCCAGCCCAGGAACCGGACGCTTTGTCTACGATGGCATGCGCAAGTGCGGCCAGGTGTGGGAGTTCCGGGTCTGCTGTCCGGAGTGCTCCGCGCTGATCCGGATGGATGGCGAGCACCTAGTCCTGCCCGAGGGCACCACCCCGGAGAACATCGAGCAGGCCGATCTCGGATACGCCTGCAACGAGTGCGGCACCATCTGGAACGACCAGCACCGCGACCAGGCCATTCGCGCCGGCCGCTGGGTCTGCGTGCAGGGGGCGGAGATCCCCAGGCCCTCCAAGGTGGGTTTCCACCACCGCGCCTGGGAGTGTCTGGACATACCCCTGGCCGAGATCGCTGTAGCCTGGCTCAAGGCGCAATCCGGCCCACTGGCCGACAAGGTCGGCTGGGCCAACGGCTACGAGGCGATCAACTACGAGGCCGAACACCAGGACCGCAAGGAGGACCACATCCTGCGCTTGGTCGATCCGGCCATGCCGCGTGGGGTGGTGCCCCGTGATCCCTGCTGCCTGGCTGTGCTGGTGGACACCCAGCGGGTGGGATTTTATTATCAGGTGGTGGCCTACGGCTGGGGCCGCGACCTGGAGTCCTGGCGGGTTGACCACGGCTTTGTCGAGCATTTTGACCACTTAAAAGATATCGCGGCCAAGACCTGGCTGGATGCCGATGGCAAGGAGTACCGCGCCTCCGCCGGGTTCATCGACTCGGGCGGCGGCACCAACCCGGCCCAGCCCAAGCACAGCCGCACCGCCGAGGTGTACGAGTTTTGCCGGATGCACCCGTTTTTTCGGCCCATCAAAGGGCGGCGGGACATGGCCCAGCCCTGGAACACCACCCGGCTGGATTACTACCCCAGCCGCAGCGGCAAGAAGATCCCCATCCCAGGCGGGCTGACCCTGTACACCATCAACGTGACCATGGCCAAGAACGAGCTGGCCGCCAAGTTGCAGATCGAGCCGACCGACCCAGGGGCCTTCCACCTCCACGCCGAGGTGGGCAGCGACTACGCCCAGCAGATGTGCGCCGAGTACCAGGATGAGCGCGGCTACTGGCAATGCCAGCGCAACAAGCCAAACCACCATTGGGACATCTCGGTGTATGGCATGGCTGCCGCCGAGATATTGAGGATACGGGACCGCAGGCCGGTAAAGGCGGAGCCTGATCCTCAACCACAGCACCAACCAGATAAAAGTTTTGTCACAGGATGGAGGCGCTAATGTCATGGCTTGAGGATACGAAACGTGAATACTTGAAGGTCAGCGAGGTGCGTGAAATATTTTCCCTTTCGAGATCATATGTTTATTCTTTGGTTGATCTCGGGGTGCTTGATGCGATTAAGGTAAACGGCAAGGCGCTGCGGATTACAACAGAATCCGTGCGCAAGATGAAGCACGAATGCCGTGTTGATCCTGGGAAATAATCCAGCGCAGGCACTGGTTTGATATAAAGCTGGAACAGCCCCTCCCCCATAAGTTGGTTGCCAACCGGTGCCGTTTGTTATTAAGCTGTCTCATATAAAAAAGGGGAGAGTGATGGGAAAAATGGAAAGTTTTGTGGTCCCAAAAGTGTACGCTGAGTTCGATGTTACACACCTGGTCAAGTCTCTTCCGGCCCCAGCTATTGTTTTCAGCCAAAACCCAACCAACGAAGAAATTTGTAAGTGCGAAGAATCTGGAGATTACCTTGTTACCTTTGTAGATGACTTTGATGAGTATATGCGAGCGATCCGCCGCCATGGAATTTTGAAACTTTCTGATCGACACATTCTGGTAAACTTAGCAGGGCGAAAACTGAAAGATGCACGGGAACATTTCCGTAACGAATTTGATCACCTGTGGGGGGTAGAAAATGAACATATATAATTACATTTTCAGAATGGTATTGCTGGCCGCTGGTGTGCTGTTGCTGGCAATCCATTTTAAGCTTGGGTGGGTGGCTCAAGCTGGAATTTATCTTGTTGGATGGGCCTTTATTCCCGAACAAAACAGATAAAACAGAAGGGTAAAACATGAAGCCACCACCAACCACCACATCTTGCGTTGATTTTTTATTACCCCACAACATAGTGTGTTAATAAACTGTCCACATTGTCCATATTGTCCATAGCGTCTTTGAGTAAACCCATTGTGGTGCCCTACAATAGGCACCATGCCAGCTACCCCCCTTTCAAATATCCCTGCCAAGATCATTGCCGGAGATTCCGTCTCCTGGCAACTGGCCCTTGTTGACTATCCTGCCTCCGCTGGCTGGGTGCTGTCCTATGCCTTCCGAGGCCCTGGCAGCATCAGTCTCACCGGCACAGCTACCGTTGATGACCACCTTGTCTCCATTACCCCTGCAATCTCCGCCACCTGGGCTCCCGGCCTCTATACCGGGCAGGCCTACATCAGCAATGGCTCAGAGCGCTACACCTTGGAAGAAAGCCTCCAGCTTGAAGTCCTGACAAACCTGGCCACCTCTGCCGCCAACTTCGATCCGCGCAGCGCAAACCAGAAGATACTGGATGCCATCGATGCGGTACTGGCCAATGCCGCAACCACGGATCAGAAAGAGGTGGAGATCGCCGGCAAACGGATTACCCGCTTTGAGCGCGACACCCTGAGAAAATTCCGCGGCTCGTATGCCCACAAGGTGTGGCAGGAGCGCAACCCTGGCCAGCTTGCCCCCACCATCAGTTTTGACTTTGGGGGTGGACGATGAACTGGCTCCGCACCGCCATGACCTGGGTGGGTATCAAAACGTCGCCGAAAGCGGCGGCCATCGCCCCAGGCAACCCATCTTTTGATGTGCTCTACGATTGGGTG
The DNA here is from genome assembly GCA_002347095.1 of Desulfobulbaceae bacterium UBA2273. Taxonomy (GTDB): domain Bacteria; phylum Desulfobacterota; class Desulfobulbia; order Desulfobulbales; family Desulfurivibrionaceae; genus Thiovibrio; species Thiovibrio ferrireducens. The sequence goes on from DDWZ01000021.1 coordinate 41,912, forward strand.
TACGGCGCCACCGCAACGGACAAAGACCTCCGCCACTCCCTTGGCAAGCAACGTAAAGAGGCCCGTCTGCTGGCCCGCGAAAATCCGCTGGTCCGCCAATATCTCAGCCTGCTGGAGACCAACGTCATCGGGCCGAAAGGGATCAAGTTGCAGGCCCAGGTTCGGGATAGCAGCGGATCACTGGACAAACCTACCAATGACCTGATCGAGGGCAACTGGAACGAGTTCTGGAAATCCCCCTGGGTAGATGGCCGTCTGTCAGGTGTTGAAGGTGAGCACCTGATCCTCGGCACCGTCGCTGTTGATGGCGAGGCCTTTGTCCGCATGGTGCCAGGCTTCCAGAACAAGTGGGGGTTCGCCCTGCAGATGATCGATGCCGAACTGATTGACCACGGCTACAACCGCCCAGCCGGAAAGGGCGCCAACGAAATCCGCTGCGGGATTGAAGTGGACCAGTGGGGCAGGCCGGTTTTTTACCATGTCACCATCTGCCTTAACGATACCCCAACCGGATCACGCCTTCCGATCCCGGCCGCGCAGATGATCCACCTGTTCCGTCCTGACCGCATTGGTCAGACCCGTGGGATCACCTGGCTGTACAGCAACCTTTCGCAGCTCCGGATGCTGGATGCCTATAAAGAGGCCGAGGTGATCGCCGCCCGTCTCGGTGCCAGCCAGATGATGGTGTTCAAGTACGACAACCCTGAGCTGATCGACGAAAAAGCCCCCGCCAACTACCGGATGGAGGTGCAGCCAGGCAAGGGTATCACCTTGCCGCCAGGCCTCTCCATGCAGCAGTTCGACCCGAAGTATCCAAGCGCCAACGGCCCCGGATTCGATAAAAGCCAGCAGCGCTACATCTCCACCGGACTTCCAGGAGCAACCTACAACACCCTGGCAAACGATTACGAGGCGGTCAATTTCAGCAGCCTCCGTGCCAATGCCCTGGTTGAACGCGATATGTGGCGCATCCTGCAGCAATGGTTTGTCCAGGCGTTTAAGCAGCCTGTTTTTGAGCAGCACTTGCGGGCCTCGCTTCTGACCGGGGCGCTGAAAGTCGGCAGCCGCGATCCGGAAAAGTACAAGAACGTGCGCTGGTTCCCACGGGGCTGGGCTTGGGTCAACCCGCTGCAAGAAATCAACGCCTCGGTAATGGCCATCAAAAATGGCATGGCCTCCCGCACCAGCTCCCTGGCCGAGCAGGGGGGGGACTTTGAAACCGTCATTGAAGAGTTGGCCGACGAAACAAAAACAGCGGACGCCAAGCGCGTCCAGATCATGGAAACAAAACCAGCGCCACCCGCGCCGGAGGAGACCGATGCCAGCAAAAAGCCCTGAAAAGAAGTGGTACAGCATCAGCGCCAAGGCTGACGACACCGCAGAAATCTACATCTACGAGCAGATCGGTGAGGATTGGTTTGGGGAAGGTGTCCAGGCAAAAAACTTTGTCAAGGAACTGGCCGGGCTCAAGGCCAGCAAGATCAACCTGCGGATCAACAGCCCAGGCGGTTCTGTTTTTGACGGCCAGACCATCTACAACGCCATCAAGCGCCACCCTGCCACCGTGGATACCTATATCGACGGCGTGGCAGCGTCCATTGCCTCGGTGATCGCCCTGGCTGGCGACAGGGTTATCATGGCCCCCAATGCCCTCTTTATGATCCACAATCCATGGGGCTTTGCCCAGGGCAGTGCGGATGACATGCGCAAATATGCCGAGCTGCTGGACAAGGTGCGCGACACCATCGTCACCGTGTACCGGGAAAAATGCAGCCTTGCAGATGAAGAGATCATCGCCGCCATGGATGCGGAAACCTGGATGAGCGCGGAAGAAACACAAGCCGCTGGGTTCTGCGATGAGATCAGCAGCGCCTCTGCCGGAGTTTCCAACATGTTCAACTTTGCCGGGCTCGGCTTCCGTAACATGCCGCCCGAGGCCTGCCTGATTCATACCATTGAGCCGGTTGACCTTTCAGCAACAACGCCTTCGGCCTCCGCCGAAGTTATTATCCCGCCCCAAGGGGCAAAAAAACCAGAAATGGAGGTAGTCGTCATGCCCGAAGCAACGACCGCCCCGAAAAACGGGGCAAACGATGCAGCAGAGATCGCCGCGATGTGTGCGGCCAACAACTGTGCGGATAAGGCCGCTGAGTTCATCAGCGCCGGTCTTTCCGCCGATACCGTAGGCCGCAAGATTCTTGATCTGCATGCCGCCGGTAAACTGTCCACCCCTGCCGCCGAGGCAGCCGCCATGGTTGACATGGGCAAGGACGCCAAAAGCTACAGCTATCAGCGGGCCATCTCCGCCGCCATCGACATGCGCGAAGGTAAGCAGGTTAGCGGTTTCGAGGTGGATATCCACCAGGAGATCAGCAAGCACCTGCCCCAGAACTATGCGGCCAAGGGCGGCATCCTGGTGCCGATGCGGGTAATGAACACCGCCCTGACCACCGGCGGCACCAACACCGGCAAAGAGACCGTGTTCCAGGAGTATGGCGAATTCATCGACATGCTGCGCAACATCTCGGTTCTGGCTCGCATGGGCGCGAGAACCCTTACCGACCTGCGCGGTCCGATCACCTTCCCGAAACAGACCGGCGGCAGCTCTGCCTACTGGGTTGGGGAAAATCCCGGTGCCGGAGTTACTCAGGGAAATCCCACCTTCGGCACCATGGTGATGAGCCCCAAAACCTTGCAGGCCACCGGAGCGGTATCCCGGCAGTTGCTGGTGCAATCCACTCCTGATGTTGAAGGTTTGGTCCGCGCCGATCTGGCCGCGGTTCATGCTCTTGCCTGGGATAAAGCCGGTATCCATGGCACCGGCGCGGCCAGCGACCCCACCGGCGTCTATGCCGCCTCCGGCGTCAACGCCGTGGCCATGGGCGGGGTTCCTGCCTTTGGCAAGTTCGTGGATATGGAGACGGAAGTCAACAAGGATAACGCCTTGGTAGGAGCCATGGGCTTTGTCACCACACCAGGCATGGCCGGGAAAATGCGCCAGACCCTGGAAAGCGCCTCCGCCGGAGCGCGTTGGATCTGGGACGGCCCGGCCCTTGAGGGAAACATGGCCGGGTATAAGGCCATCTCCAGCAACCAGATCGCCAGCAACCTTGGCGTTGGCACCAACGAGCATGGGATTGTCCTGGGCAACTGGGCAGACCTGTTGATCGGAATGTGGGCCGGCTTAGAGCTGATCGTTGATCCGTACACCCTGGCCGATCAGGGGCTGGTCAAGATCACCTCTTTCCAGATGTGTGACATCGGCCTCCGCCGGGCGGAATCGTTCTGCAAGGCTACCGGAGCGACGCTGGCGTAATTTTGTAGTGGGGGCGGCGGTTGACGCCGCCCCCATTCATTAAGGAGAAACTCCCATGAAAGTATTGATCACCAGAGGTTTTTGCCTGGGACATGGCATCGATGTGTTCCCCGGAGATACCGTTGAAGTTGAAGACGCCAAGGCGCAGCTGCTGATCCGGCAAGGCCGGGCGGAAGAGGCACCGGAAGGCGAAGAGGAAAACGCCAAGGCAAAGACCAAGGCCGAGAAAAAGGCCGAGAAAAAGGCCGAGAAAAAGGCCGAGAAAGAGGCTGCCGAGGCAGAGGAAGAGTCGCGGAAAAAAGCCGCCGAAGAGGCTGCCAATAAGGAGAAAGGCGAGTAATGCAATTCTCCTCCGCCGACAAAGCCGCCATGCTTGACGCAGTGGGCGAGGATGCCACTTGCCCGGCTGGCACCTTGCGGGTGGTGTTCAACGCACCCGGCTCGGTGTTCGGCGGGGCCTCCGCCGGGATCGTGGTTTCCGAACCTACTGCCCTTGCTGCGGTGGCTGACCTCACCGCCTTGGCTGTGGTTGATGGCACGGAGCTGACCATTGATGGCCTTGTTTACCAGGTGGTTTCCCCGCCGCTGCCGGATGGGGCAGGCTTTGCCACCCTCACCCTGGAAGCGGTGTAGTTAAAAGCCAATGAACGAAGAGGGGAAAAAAGAGATGGCGAGTCCTTGTGTCCAGGAACCGGCGATCAAGTTGATGAGCGAGCAGTTGGCCGAACTGGGCAAGACCTTGGCGACCATCGCGGTGCAAAAAAATGAGATCGAGCACCTGGTCAAGGAGCAGATCGAGCACCGCACCTGGCTGCGGACCCATGAGACCAGAATCCAGGCCATGGAAAAGGTTGATTTTATCGACCACGAGGAACGGATCAAGGCCATTGAAAACAAACCGGCCAAGTCGGCCTCCAAGTTGTACTGGCTGGTGGTGGCAGGGGTTTTGTCCTGCCTTTCCGGGCTCATCTCCGGCGCCATGCTGATCGCGGTTAAGTAGGAGTGGGCTGATGCTGAATGTGTCCGTTGATGTCCGTGAAGCTGACAAAATGCTCTCGTTTACTGAACGAGAAGCGCTGCCAAAGGCCACGGCCAGGGCGATAAACAAGACGGCCAGTTCCGTACAGTCCATGGCCATTAAGCTCATTGCCAAGGACATCGGCATCACCCAGAAGGATGTGCGCAAGAGCCTGCATATTTCCAAGGCCAGATGGACCAAGCCAGAGGCGTCAATATTCGCCTCCGGCAAACGGATACCGATCATGGCCCTCAAGGCCAGGCAAACCAAGGCCGGAGTCACCTACCGGAGCAAGCTGGGCGGGCGCGGTGCCATCCCTGGGGCTTTTATCGCCACGATGAAGTCAGGGCACACGTCGGTATTCAAGCGGCTGACCAAGAAGCGCAACCCGATGATCCGGTTGTATGGTCCCTCGATTCCCAAGGTGTTCATCGATGCGGCGCTCACCAAGGCCATGGAACACCACGCAGCCGAGCGGTTCGATAAGGTTTTTGCCCACGAGCTGAACCATGATTTGGTAAGGGGTGGAGCAAGATGAGCCACCCGCGCAAAGCCATCCGCCAGCATGTGGCCGCGCTGCTCACCGCTGCCACCGTGGCTGGAGCCAAGTTAGCCGGGGCCAATGTGTTCGACTCCAGGGTGCGGCGGCTGCCGACCTCATCCCTGCCTGCCCTGCTGATCTACACCAGATCGGACAAGGCGGACGGTATGGTGTCCGATGCGCCCCGGGTCTATCTCCGCAAGCTGGAGCTGGCCATCGAGGTGGCGGTTGCTGCCGCCAACATGGCGGACACTCTGGACGACCTCACCCGCGAGGTGGAGATCCTGCTGGAAAACGATGAGGCACTGGGCGGCCTGGGGGAGTGCACCTACTCCGGAACCGAGATTGAGCTGGACGGCGACTCCGACCCGACCCTGGCCATCGCCGTGATGACCTTTACCGTTGAATACGAAGACGACATCAAGACCGCGGTGGCCGACGACTTCACCGGCGCGGATGTCGTTTGGAACCTTACCACCCTGCCGGATGAGCAGAACGAAGCGCAAGACACCATCACCGTGACACCATAAGGAGAGCACCATGGCAGAAAAAATCTTAGTAGTCCCGGCTGCTGGCCTGCTTGTCCGCGATCCCGCGAACATGCTGCCCCTGCCGCCGGAAGGGGCGGAGGTCGAGCAATCAAGCCATTGGCAGCGGCGGCTCAATGCGGGCGATGTAACGCTCGGCAAAGCAGCAAAGCATAAGAAGGGAGATGACAAATGACGATCTCATTCAATCAGATACCGATCAACCTGCGGGTTCCCGGCGTGTATGTGGAATTCGACAACTCCAAGGCCGTCAAGGGTTTGGTTGGCATGCCATATCGGGCTTTGCTGGTGGGCCAGCGCTTGGCCGCAGGCACCGTGGCCGCCCTGGTCCCGACCCGCATTTCCTCCGCCGACCAGGCGCGGGAATATTTCGGCCAGGGCTCCATGCTGGCGCAATCCGCTGAGGCGTGGTTTGCCAACAACCGTTTCACCGAGACCTGGGCCATTGCCCTGGATGACAATGCCGCAGGCGCTTTTGCCGCAGGCACCGTCACCATCACCGGCACGGCCAGCGAAACCGGCACCCTGAATCTGTATGTCGGCGGCAGGCAAGTCCAGGTGGCGGTTGCCTCCGGCACCCTCCAGGCGGCAACCGCCACCGCTCTGGCTGCCGCGATCAATGCCGTGGCCGATCTGCCCGTCACCGCCGCGGTGGATGGGGTTATCACCAACCAGGTGAACATCACCGCCCGGCACAAGGGCGAGGCAGGCAACGACATCGACCTGCGGCTCAACTACTACCTGGGGCAGAAAACCCCTGCCGGGCTCACCGTGGCCATCGTAGCCATGGCGGCAGGCACCGCCAACCCGGCCCTGGCCGCGCTGATCACCGCCATGGGGGATGAGTGGTTCAACATCATCGCCCTGCCCTACACCGATGCGGCCAGCCTCACCGCCCTGGAATCCGAACTGGACGACCGCTGGGGTCCGATGCGGCCCATCGAAGGCCATGCCTTTGCCGCCGCGGTTGGCTCACAGGCCACGCTCTCCACCCTGGGCGACACCCGCAACAGCCCGCATGTGTCCATCATGGCCACCAACTCCAGCCCGACCACCACCTGGGAATTTTCCGCAGCGGTGGCGGCGGTGGTTGCCTACTACGCCAACATCGACCCGGCCCGGCCCTTCCAGACCCTGGTGCTCAAGGGGGTTATGGCTCCGAAAATGACCGACCGTTTCACCATGGAGGAGCGCAACCTGCTGCTGTACGACGGCATCTCCACCTTTGTGGTGGATGCGGGGGGCACCTGCCGCATCGAGCGGATGGTCACTACCTACCGGCTCAACGCCTTTGGCACCGCAGACCCCAGCTATCTGGATGTCAACACCATGCTGACCCTGGGCTACCTGCGCTACACCTTCCGCGCCCGGTTCGCCCAGAAGTTCCCGCGCCACAAGCTGGCGGATGACGGCACCCGGTTCGGCGCAGGCCAGGCCGTGCTGACCCCGAAGATCGCCAAGGCGGAGTGCTTCGCCATCTTCCGTCAGTGGGAGGATGCCGCCCTGGTGGAGAACTTTGACGACTTCAAGGCAAACATCATCGTCGAGCGCAACACCACCGACGTCAACCGTTTGGATATCTACCTGCCGCCCGACCTGGTGAACCAGCTCCGGGTAACTGCGGCGCAGGTCGGCTTCCGGCTTTAAGTGAGGTGAGACCATGAGCAGACGTGCAGGCATAATCTTTTTCAAGGTTGACGGAACCCAATACTCCGCCAAGGGCAACTTCACCTACAACCTGGGCAAGCCCAAGCGGGAGGCCATAGTCGGTGCCGATGAGGTCCACGGCTTCAAGGAGACCCCGCAGGTGAGCTTTATCGAGGGCGAGGTCACCGACTCCGCCACCCTCAACCTGGGCACCCTGGTGACGCTGGACGGCGTCACCGTCACCCTGGAGCTGGCCAACGGCAAGGTGATCATGCTGCGCGATGCCTGGTATGCCGGGGAAGGCACCGGCAACAGCGATGATGCCAACATCGGCGTGCGGTTTGAGGGGATGAGCGGCGAGGAGGTTTCTTGATGCCGACCTCAATCACGCTGAAAGAGCCCATCCAGGCCCATGGCGAAACCATCACCACCCTTGAGATCCGCAACCCCAAGGGCAAGGATTTCAAGAAGATTTCCGGGGCAGCCATGGAGGCCCCGTTTAAGATGATCCTCGACTTTGCCGCCATTCTCGCCGACGTTCCCCCGTCGGCGCTGGATGAGCTGGGGGTGGAAGATGTGGAGGCGGTCTGTGCCGTGGTTGGCCCTTTTTTAGGAAAATCCCCAGCAACTGGGGGGATGTAGTCGGGGATATTGCAGCGGCCTTCCATTTCCCGCCCTCTGAAATGTGGGAGATGGATATCGATGAAATAATGTTCTGGCACGACCAGGCGAGGCGGACCAATGGCTGAATCTCGGGCACAATTTATCATCACCGCAGTGGACAAGGCAACGGCAACCCTGCGCAATGTCAACCGTCGGGTGTCCGAGATGACCCAGCCTGCCCGCGATGTGCAGCGGGCGATGTCCGGGATGGCTCGGGAGGGCGGTCTGTATAAGGTTGGCAAGGCGGCGATGACCGCCAAGGGCGCCATCGCCGATGTCGGGTCGGAGGCCGGGGCCTTGGTTGGCAAGCTCGCGGCCATCGGCGGCATTGCCGGGTTTGCCATTAAGAAGGGGCTTATCGACCCAGCCGCTCAATTTGAAAAATATAACATGATGCTGGAAACCCTGGAGGGAAGCAACGCCAAAGCCCAAAAATCCATGGATTGGGTTTCTGATTTTGCGGCTAGGACACCCTTTGAGCTGGATGAGGTTATGGGGGCGTTCGTGAAGCTCCGTACCTTTGGTATTGACCCGACAAACGGGACCATGCAGGCAATGGTTGACCAAGTCTCAAAAATGGGCGGCGGGGCGTTTGAACTCAACGGCGTCATCCTGGCTGTTGGGCAAGCATGGACAAAACAAAAATTACAAGGGGAAGAGGCCCTGCAATTAATTGAGCGCGGGGTGCCTGTTTGGGACCTCCTTTCAAAACGCATGGGAATGAGCGCCGCAAAAATCCAGGAGTTATCCAGCAAGGGGAAACTCGGTCGTGATGCCATATCGATGCTTGTTGAGGAAATAGGCAAGAGCAGCGCTGGCGCATCTGACAAGCTCTCAAAGTCATGGACTGGGATGATCTCGAATATCATGGACCAATGGGGGCGCTTTACAAAAATGATCATGGCCAACGGCCTGTTTGACTGGATGAAAGGAAAGCTGCAGGGCGTGCTCGACCGCATCAACGAGATGGCGGCAAACGGAAAACTTGCGGAATGGGCAAAAAAAATTGGCGACAACCTCAAGACCACCCTTGAGAATATATGGGCATTCTCTGAGGCAGCTTGGGAGGTTGCAAAGAGTGTGGGTGCTGCCATGGTCTGGCTCCGTGATCTTTTCGGCAGCTGGAAGCCGGTGATCTTGGGTATCGCGGCCATAATCTCCGGGCCGCTCCTTTTGGCCATGGCCGTGGCAACCAAAGCCGTAATCGCGCTGGGTGCCGCAATCTTGGCCACCCCGGTGGGCTGGATCATGGCAGGGATTGCCGCCATCGCCGCAGCCGCCTATCTGATCTACCGCGCCTGGAAGCCGATCAGCAAATGGTGGCACGGGATGATCGACTCCATCGGCAATGCCCTGGGCCGGATGGTGCAGCGGGTTGCCAAGGCAGTTGCCTGGCTCAAGGGTCTGGTCTCCTGGATTCCGGGCATGGGTGATGATGGCACAGCCTCCGCCGGAGCTGCACGCGGGCCTGTATCCACCATGGGAGGCAAGGCCAAGACCGTGCGCTACCCCATGGCCGGAGAACGCCAGGCCCAGGTTGGCGGCACCATCAAGTTGCAGATCGATTCGGAAGGCCGCCCCCGCGTCAAGGAGATTCGCAACAACAACCGCGATGTGAATTTTGATGTGGACGCAGGCATGATGATGGTGGGGGCCCATTGATGGCCGATCAAGCCACCACATCTGCCTGGAAAAAGAAGCTGCAGCGCGGCAGGTTCCGCGATGCGGAATTCTTTGCGGAGTCGTCCGACTGTGAGTTGGGCCGCCGCATCGCCATGCACGAATTCCCTCTGCGCGACAAGCCCTTTGCCGAGGACATGGGCCGCAAGGCCAGGCAATGGACCCTGGAGATATACGTTATCGGGGCGGACTACATGGCCGCCCGCGACAAGATCATCACCGCCCTGGAGGAGCCCGGCAGCGGCACCCTGGTGCATCCGTACCTTGGCACCAAGCAGGTGGTGGTCAGCGGAGCCAGAGGGCCGAGCGAATCCACCAGCGACGGCGGCATGGCCCGTTTTTCCGTTACCTTTACCGAGGCCGGGGAAAACAACCAGCCAGCCACCTCCATCAACACCGCCGCCATTGTCGGCCAGCGCAGCGACCTGGCCATCACCGCCATTGAGACCGGGTTCGCCGACCGTTTCAACCTCTCCGGCGTGGCAGGGTTTGTCGGAACCGCCGCCGAGGGGGTTGCCGGTTCCGCCCTTGAGCTCATCGGCGACGCGGCGGACATGATGCCCACCGTGCCCACCGGGATCAGCTCCTTTGCCGGTACTCTGCTGCGCACCGGCTCATCGCTGGCCAGCCTCATCCGCACCCCTTCGCTGTTTGCCGGGCAGATCTCCGGGATGATCTCCTCCCTGGCTGGCCTGCCGTTACGGCCCAAGGCGGCGCTGGATAGCTACAAGTCGTTGTGGGGTTTCGGTTCAAGTGCATCCGGCGGCACTACCTCCAGCTACTCCACCCCCCTGCCTGTTGTGCCACGCACCACGCCCAGCAGGATTATCCAGGCGGACAACCAGGCGGCCATCGTGGATCTGGTCCGCCAGACTGCGGTGGTTGAATCGGCCCGCACTGCCTCCGCCCTTACCTATGTCCAGGATGGCGATGTGGTCAGCTACCAGGAGGCCGTTGGCATAAGGGATAGCATCATCGAGCAGATCGATGAGGAGCTTATCACCGCTGATGATCCCACCTATGTGGCCCTGACCGATCTGCGCGCCGCCGTGGTGCAGGACATCAACACCAGGGGCGCTGATCTGGCCCGGCTCAACTCCTACACCCCGGACGTCACCCTGCCCAGCGTGGTGCTTTCCCACCGCCTGTATGGGGATGCCACCCACGCCGAGGAGCTGGTGGGCCGCAACAATATCAGCCACCCCGGCTTTATCCCCGGCGGGCAGGCCATCGAGGTGGTGAGCTATGCCTGATGTGATCCTCACCATCAACGGGGCAAACTACGGGGGCTGGGAGTCTGTCCAGGTTTCCCGTGGCATCGAGCAGATTGCCGGAACCTTTGAGCTGTCTGTGTCCGAACGCTGGCCGGAGCAGGCCACGCCCATGGTGATCCGCCCCGGCGATGCCTGCACGGTATCCATCGACTCCGAGGTGCTGATCACCGGCTATGTCGATGATGTCACTCCGGAATATGACGACTCCAACCACACGGTTTCCGTTTCGGGCCGCGACAAGACCGGCGACCTGGTCGATTGCTCCGCCATCCACGCCTCCGGGCAGTGGTCCGGCAGGACGATGCCCCAGATCGTGACCGACATCTGCGCGCCGTTCGGGGTTGCCGTAAAAGCGGAGACCGACACCGGAGCAGCCTTCCCCACCTTTGCCTTGCAGGAAGGCGAGGCCGCTTTCGAGGCAGTGGAGCGGCTGGCTAGGATGCGCGGAGTGCTGCTGGTATCCGATGGCAAAGGCGGGCTGGTGATCACCCGGGCCGGAGCGGAGAAGATCCCCACCTCGCTCATTGAGGGCGAAAACATCCTCACCGCCTCCGCTACCCTATCCTGGCGGGATCGCTACAGCAAATACATCCTCAAGTCGCAGGCGGCAGGGGGAGATTTTACCACCCCGGAAGAGCACTCCCAGGCAAAGGCCGTGGCCACCGACCCCAACATCACCCGCTATCGGCCCCTCATTATCATGGCCGAGGACCAGGGAGGCAGCGGCTCCATCAAGGACAGGGCCACCTGGGAGGCCGCTGTCCGCCTCGGCAAGGGCTCCCGCGCCACCATTTCGGTGCAGGGTTGGCGTCATGGGGCGGGATTGTGGCAGCCCAACCGGCTGGTGCAGGTGGTGTCGCCCTGGCTGGGGTTGGACCGGGAAATGCTTATTGCCACCTGCGCCTTTGTGCTGGACGAATCCGGCACCCGCACCGAATTGGGGCTGGTTTTGCCCGAGGCTTACAGCCTGGTGCCGCTGCCGGAAAAGAAAAAGAAGAAGAAAGAGGACGACGCATGGTGAAGACGATCAACCACCTGATGGGGCCAATGGCTCGCCGGGTTCGGCTGATGGTGAGCCGTGGGGTGATTGCCGTGGTGAATGACGCCCTCAAGGAGCAAGGGGTGCAGGTCTCGCTCCTGGCCGAGGAGGTGCGTGATTGCGAACGCTACCAGGAATACGGCTTCACCTCCGTGCCGCTGCCTGGGGCCGAGGCGATCACTGTATGTGTCGGGGGCAGCAGGGATCATGCGGTGGTTATAGCCACCGGAGACAGGCGTTACAGGCTCAAGGGCTTGCAGGGCGGTGAGGTGGCGCTCTACGACGACCAAGGCCAGGCGATAAGGCTGGGCCGGGATAAAGAGATCACGGTTACAGGCTGCGACAAACTGACCGCCGTGGTGGCGGTGGAGACCAAGATCACCTGCCCGACTGTAATTGCGGTGGCCTCCGCCAAGGTGCGACTGGAAACCCCGCTGCTGGAAGTAACCGGCGAGATCAAGGACCGCTGCGACAGCGACGGCAAGAGCATGGAATCCATGCGCACCACCTACGACAGCCACACCCATCCGGAAAACAATGTAAACGGCGGCTCCACCAACGCGCCGAATCAAACCATGGGCTAATATGAGCGATATCCGGCTGGCATATAAAGAGATTTCCGGCGCCATCGGGGTGCATCGGTTCGATGTCGGCCTGACCGGGCCTGATCTGGCCACGGATGACGGCCTGGAGACCGCGGTGCTGGTCTCTTTGTTCACCGACCGGAGAGCCGAGCCGGACGACCGGTTGCCCGATGGCTCCGATGATCGGCGCGGCTGGTGGGGCGACAGTTTTGCCGACCAGCCCAATGACCTTATCGGCTCCCGCCTCTGGCTGCTGTGCCGGGAAAAGCAGACCACCGCCGTGGTTGAGCGGGCGCGGGAGTATGCCAAGGAGGCCCTTGCCTGGCTAACCGCCGATGGCGCGGCCAAGTCCGTGACCGTGGAGGCGGAGATTGCCACCACCGGGGTGCTGGCCTTGGCCATAGAAATAGAACGCCCTGACACCTCTCGGGTCAGTTACCGATACAGCTACGCATGGGAGGCGCTTGCCAATGCCGTTTAACCGCCCGAACCTTTCCGACCTTATTTCCCGCGCTGCTGCCGATCTGGAATCTCGGCTGCCTGGGGTTGCCGCCTCGCTGCGCAGATCCGTGTCCGCCACCCTTGCCCGGGTCCATGCCGGGGTCACCCATGGCCTCTATGGCTACCTCGACTGGCTGGCCAAGCAGATCATGCCGGACACCGCCGAGGCCGAGCACCTTGGCCGCTGGGCCTCGGTGTGGGGAATCAGCCGCAAGGTGGCCGTAGCCGCCACCGGCTCCATCACCGTCACCGGAACCGCCGGGGCTGTGGTCCCGGCCGGCACGCTGCTGCAACGGGCCGACGCCGCCGAATACACCACCGATGCCGAGGCCACCTTCGCCACGACCACGGCGACCATCGCGGTCACCGCCTCCCTGGCTGGGGCGGATGGCAACGCAGTTACAGGGGTTTCCCTCTCCCTGGTCTCGCCCATTTCCGGGGTGCAAAGCCAGGCCACCATCGACTCCCCAGGCATCACCGGCGGCACCGACACCGAGGATGACGACTCGCTGCGCTCCCGGCTGGTGGCCAGGATTCGCACCCCGCCCCACGGGGGCAGCGATCTGGATTATCATGCCTGGGCGTTGGAAGTGGCCGGGGTCACCAGGTCATGGGTCTATCCGCAGCACCTTGGCCTCGGCACCGTGGGCATCACCTTTGTCTGCGACGATCTCGATCCGGTCATCCCGGATGCGGCCACGGTGCTGGCGGTGCAGGCGCACATCGATGAGGTGCGTCCGGTCACCGCCCAGGTCACGGTCTTTGCCCCGGTGGCAGCTCCGCTTGATCTCACCATCCGCCTCACCCCGAACACCACCACGGTGCAGGCAGCAGTGGAGGCCGAGCTGGCCGACCTGCTCTCCCGCGAGGCGGAACCGGCAGGCACCATCCTGGTCAGCCACCTGCGCGAGGCGATCAGCCTGGCTGCCGGAGAAACCGACCACGCCCTGATCTCCCCCGTGGCTGACGTTACCCACACCACCGGCCAGATCGCCACCCTGGGGACCATCACATGGCAGGCGTAACCGATTATACGAGCCAACTCCAGGCCCTGCTGCCCCCCGGCGCTGCCTGGAGCCGGGAGCCGGATGCGGCCCTCACCAAACTGCTCACCGCCCTGGCCGATGAATTTGCACGGGCGGACCAGCGGGCCACGGATCTGCGCGATGAGGCGGACCCGTACAACACGGTGGAGATGCTCCCAGACTGGGAACGGGTTGCAGGGTTGCCGGATTCCTGTGTCGGAGCCATGGACACCATCTACGCCAGGCAGTTGGCCCTGGCCGGAAAGCTGGCCGCAGTGGGCGGGCAATCGCGGGCCTATTTCGTAGGCCTGGCCGCGGCCCTCGGCTACGAGATCACCATCACCGAATTTTCCGCCCGCCGCCATGGCGACCTGTATGGCGACCTGTACGGCGGCACCGATTGGAACTTTGTCTGGCAGGTAAACGCGCCGGCCACCACAATCATCAACCGCCTCTATGGCCGGAGCTACATGGGAGAGCCCTACCGGACCTGGGGATATGAACAACTGGAATGCGCCATCGAGGCGCTGAAACCGGCCCACACTCAAGTGAATTTCAGCTACGGAGGATAACACACCATGGACTATCCAGTAAGCGACCCAACCGTCGGGTTGGTTGGCGGTAAATTTAGCGATGGAGATCCGGTTGGGGGGGTGGCGGCCTCCCGCGATCCTGCTGCCTGGGCCAATGCGGTGACGGATGAACTGCGGGCCATTATTGCTGCCGCAGGACTGACGCCTAGCGAAGCGGATCTCAACCAGGTGCTGGATGCTCTTGTTTTATTGGGTCTCCGCGCCGCCTCCTCCACCCTACCTGGTGTTGTCGAGTTGGCCACTGATGCTGAGGTGCAGGCCGGGACAGACACAGCGCGAGTAGTGACCCCGGCGGGGCTTGCCAGTTTTGCACAAAGTTTGGCTGCGTTCGGCTATAAAAAATTACCTGGAGGGTTGATCCTACAATGGGGAAATCTGTTAAATATAGCTTTTAACCAGGCACCAGGGGCAACATTTAGTTTTCCTATAGTGTTTCCAAATGCTGTTTTATCATTTGTTTCTACGAGTTATTTCACTTCTTCGGGGACAACTACAGTCGCCAACATCAACCCAAGTTCTGTAAGTGCTTCCGGCGTTGTATATCAGGCCTCTGCAACTATTCCATCCGGCACATTCAGCAGCCGTTGGATATCCATAGGTAATTAAGGAGATAATAATGCACTATTCAGCAACCACCAAAGGGTTTTATGTCACATCAATTCATGGTGCCAGGCAGATGGAAATACTTGACCCAACATGGGTGCGCCCCACGATAACTGTTATCCTTCAGCCTGGAGAGTCTTACCCTGTTGGAGAACAGGTAATAAAAAATACCAGCGATATCCCAACGACACTGGTTGATGTCTTGGACGTATACGCTGTACATCCGACCATAACGGTGGACAATCCTGATTGCAAAATCCCGGCTGATGCCGTGGAAATCTCTGACGAACAGCATGCTGCTCTCATGCAGGGGCAAAGCGAGGGCAAGGTTATCGGGGCCGATGAAGGCGGCTTCCCGTTATTGCTTGTCCCTCCTGTCCTCCCACCGTCTGAAAATGATTTCAAGGTTGCGGTGCAAGGAATTCTTGATGCAAAGGCCCAGGAGCTGAACTATGACGGCATTCTGTCGCTCTGCTCCTATGCCTCCAGCACTAATCCTGTCTTTGCCGCAGAGGCTGCAGCCGGAGCAACATGGCGTGATGCTGCCTGGGCACACTGTTACCAGGCGCTGGATGATGTGCAAAATAACCTCCGGCAACCCCCCACCGTGGCTGAACTGGTAGCAGAACTGCCCGCCATGAACTGGCCGGTATAATCACGATGGGTGCCAGATTGCTCCAGGTAGCCATTGCTTTTGATCAGTTTGCGAACTGCCTGATCAGCCTGGCGATAGGCGGAGGGTGGGCCGACGAAACCATCTCCGCCCGCCTGTGGCGGAATAGAGCCTTGCCGGGGTGGCGCGAATCACGCTGGCTGGTGGATAAGCTCTTTTTTCGACAGCCGAACCATTGCTACCAGTCGTTTGTGTCGGAGTTGCAACGGAAGCAATTGCCGGAGGATTATCAAGAGGAGGCATTATGATCTCACCAACAGGAAAAACAACAGTGCGCAGCGACTCCAAGGGCGATGGCCACTACGGCGCCTCGCGGGGCGGCAGGATGCACGACGGCACCGACTATCCTTGCACCCCTGGGCAACAGGTGGTAGCGCCCATAGACGGCACCGTGTTGCGCGAGGCCGTGCCCTATGCCGACGACAGTAAATATCGAGGCGTGGTTATCCAGGGCACTCACGCCCGGGTCAAGATGTTCTACCTACTCCCGGACAAGACCCTCATCGGCAAGCGGGTAACGCAGGGTCAACCCATCGGCACGGCCCAGGACATTTCGGCCAAGTACGGTGCCGCCATGACCCCGCACATCCATCTGCAGGTCGAGAGTTACGATCCGGAGATCCTGATCGAGGAGGGCGCAGCATGAATATCGGCGAGGTCTTGAAAAAAGCAGGTGCGGCAGTGCTCAAGGAAGTGGTGCCGGGCGGCGGTCTGATCCTGGAACTGATCAACCAGTTTCTCCCGGAAGAAAAAAAGCTGCCTGCCACGGCCACCGGGACCGAGGCACAGGCCGCAATCCAGGCCCTGCCCCCCGAGCAGCAGACACAGATCCTCATGAAGGAGATGGACGTGGCCATGGCGGAGATCAATACCTGGCCCCAGGTGGTTGCCTCCCTGGCCTCGGCTGATGCCTCTGGGGCAAGCACACGGCCCTTTATCGCCCTACTGATGGCCTGGGCCGTATCCGGCACGGTGGCGGTGTTCGTGATCGCCTGGGCCGCCGCTATCGCCACCGACCAAACCGCCACCCTGAAAGCCCTGGCCGAATCCTGGCCCATGATGCTTGCCGTGCTGGGCACACCCACAGCCCTACTCCGCGCCTACTTCGGTCTGCGGAGCGAGGAGAAAAAGGCGCGCTACAGCACCGCCACCGGTGGCCAAGTCCTCCAAGGGGGGCCGGTGCTGAACCTGATTAAAACGCTGACTGGCAGGTAATGATAAAAATCAGCGACCACGACCATCTGCGCGACGCCGCCCTGCATGCCCACGCTGATATGCGGGTGGCCATCAAGCTGCTGCGCAGGCTGCGCTGGATCAAGGCCTGGCGCAAGATGCACCAAGGGTATGATCGGCTGGGCAAGGCGCTGGAATCACCAAGGAGGCAACATGAAGAACAACCCATGGGGTCCGCCCTGCGGCGATGAGGAAGGCACCGACGATGAGTGACGACGCAGATATATCTGAGCCTAATCAGCGGCTACTGGAGGCAGCGACAATAGGTAGAGTCTCCGCTGCCGAGCAGGCCAAGCGGCTCCGACCATCACTCACCCATTGCCTGGAGTGCGGGGAGAAGATCCCCGACAAACGAAGAGAGGCAGAGCCAGGATGCGAGCTGTGCGTGCAGTGTAAATCCTGGCAGGAAAAAGGCGGGAGTTTCTGGCCGTAGTCCACGCCCCAAGCGTGTGGACCCTGCGTGGACACTTTGCACTAAAAAAGGGCTTCCAGAAAAACCCGGAAACCCTTGCTACACTGGAGCCAACGAGCGGAATCGAACCGCTGACCTACTGATTACGAATCAGTTGCTCTACCAACTGAGCTACGTTGGCGTTATACCTTGCAGGATAACGATATTTTGCGTATTTTAAACAATGCTCTGCATCTATCAACTTTACCCAAAAGTGTCAAGCCCTTCCCGTCTCCCCCTCGGCTAAAAACCTAAAAATTATCCCTCAGGCCTGCCGGCAGCAATGAAAAAAAACCGCCCGACTTCCATTCTCGTCGTCGATGACGACAAAACCCATCGCATCATGTTGAAAACCATGCTGAAGCAATGGGGCTGGCAGACAGAAGAGGCAGATGACGGAACAACCGCCATCGAGGCTGTCCACAACACGCCCTTTGATGCCGTTCTCATGGATGTCCGCATGACCAAGCTGGACGGCATGGAAGCCCTGCGGCGCATTCATGCATACAACCCTGCCATTCCCGTGATCATCATGACGGCATACTCCTCGGTGGATGCCGCGGTGGAGGCCATCAAGATCGGCGCCCACGACTACCTGACCAAGCCCCTTGACTTTGACCGGCTCAAACTCACCATGGCCCGAGCCCTGGATCATCGGCAAATCCAGGAAAACAAGGATTCTTCCCACAACAATAAAACATTTTCCCTGGACACCGGGACAATCATCGGCAACTCAGGACCGATGCGCGAGCTGATGGAAATGGTGTCCTATGTAGCGCCAAGCGAGGCAACCGTTCTGATTTCAGGGGAATCGGGCACGGGTAAGGAATTGATCGCCGCGGCCTTGCACCACAACAGCGCCCGTAAAAACGGCCCCTTTATCAAGGTCAACTGCGCGGCTCTTGTTGAAAATCTTCTGGAATCAGAACTATTCGGGCATGAGAAAGGCGCCTTTACCGGAGCCGACCGTCGGCGGGAGGGCAAATTCGTCCAGGCCAACGGCGGCACCCTCTTCCTTGACGAGATAGGCGAAACCTCACCGGGCATGCAGGCAAAACTGCTGCGCGTCTTGCAGGAGCATGAGATCCAACGGGTTGGAGGACAGGAAACCATTGCTGTTGATGTGCGCGTCCTGGCGGCCAGCAACCGGAACCTGGAGGAAGAGGTGGCGCAGGGCGCCTTCCGGGAGGATTTGTACTACCGGCTCAACGTGGTTCCCCTGCATGTTCCCCCGCTCAAGGAGCGGCGCGAGGACATCCCCCCCCTGGCCGAATACTTCGTGGAAAAATTTGCCAAGAAAAACAACCGCCAAATTTCTGGCATTACGCCACGCTGCATGGCGTTGCTTCTCAACTATCCCTGGCCCGGCAATGTGCGGGAGCTTGAAAACGCCATTGAGCGGGGCATTATCCTCATGCGCGGCGACTACCTTGATGAAGAATCCCTGCCCATCCCGGTGCAGCGTTTCGCCATGAAAACCGAGACGCCGCCATTCGCCTCCGCCGCAACTTCCCCCGGCTCGCTTGAAGAGGCGGAACGGATCGTCATCACAAACATCCTGGCGGAAACAGGGGGCAACAAAAGTGAAGCATCACGCCGCCTGAACATCACCCGCAAAACCCTGCTCAGCAAAATGCATAAATACGGCCTGACCTGAACCTCTCCGGCCTACAGCGACCATTCCTGAAAAAGTGCATCGGCGAGCGGCTCCGCGACCAGAAATCGCTCTTCTCCCCCCGAAGCAAACAGCACCGTTCCCGGGGCTGATGCGCCGGCCATTTTTTTCCCGAAGCGCACCACCAATCCGGCTGCCGCGGCAAAATCGTCCGGGTGGACCGCGCCGTGCAAAACCCCCATTGGCCCGGGCCGCTCCGGCATGTGCACCAGATAGTCGCCCGGATCATGCAAGGCCTCAAGCCGCGCATTCTCGGCTTCATCGCGGCCAAGGACGAACCAGCCGCCATGGGGCAACTGAAAATGGCGGCCGAAGAGAAGCAGGCGGATGTCATTGAGCCTGATCTCGGGATAGCGGGCATAATACCAGGCAATCCGTTTTGCCTGGTCCGCTTCGGTGAGGACACAGCCTCCGGCGGGACGGGGATAATCCGTGATGCCAAATTGCTCGGCCAGTTGTATCTGCGGCTGGCGGCCCCTACCGTTGAAATCCAGAAGAAGCTCCCGATCCACCAACCCATCACGCTCCGCCCGGGTCGGCTCTTGGGTTTTGGCGCACAGCGGCCGCAGAAGAATCCCCTCGCAGCCGCTGTCCCGCTCAATCACCCGCAGGGTATCGCGGCGCTGGGACATGGGGCGCTGGCCGATCACCTCGCCGGTAATGAGAAACGAGGCGGCAAATTCCTCCATCAATCTTTTTGCCTCCCGGAACAGCAGAATCTTGCAATCGATGCAGGGGTTGAAATTCTTCCCGTAGCCATGGGGAGGGTTGCGGAGCATGGCAAAATAGGCTTCGCTCACATCGCGGAGGACAACCTCGATGCCGTAGCTTTCCCGGACCATTCTGGCATACTGCTCCTCCTTGGCCAGGAGTTCGTAGCCGAAAAATGGCGTAACAAACTTGACCGCCTGCACCGCGATTCCCTGCGCCGCCACTACCCGGCAGGCGAGGATGCTGTCCAGCCCGCCGGAAAAAAGAGCCAGGGCCCGGGTCATAACGCGGTCTTCCGTTCCATGAGGGTGCGCACATAGGCCAAGGTCTGCTCGCTGACGGAATCCCCATCCAGCATCCGGGCAAGTTCCTGCTCCCGTTTTTCCAAAGAAAGGGGGATGATCGTGGTTTTGGTGCGTGCATCGACCACGGCTTTTTGCACCAGGAAATGCTCGTCGGCCAGGGAAGCAATCTGCGGGAGATGGGTAATGCAAAAAACCTGATGATGCCCGGACAGCTCCCGGATCTTCCTGGCCACGGCCTCTGCCGCCTTGCCGCTGATTCCCGCATCTATCTCATCGAAAATAACCGTATCGACCTGATCTTTTTGGGCCAGGAGCGTCTTCAATGCCAGCATCAACCGCGACAACTCTCCGCCCGAGGCAACCTTGGCCAGAGGCTTCGGCTCCTCGCCCTGGTTGGCGGAAAACATGAACTCGGGACGATCCCAGCCAAGCCTGGAAATGCTCCCAAGCTCGCGGTCCGGATCCTTAAAAAAGATCTCGAAAACAGCCTGCTCAAAACAGAGGGCGGCCAGGGCAGCGCGAATCTTACCGGCCAGCTCCAGTGCCGCTGCCTGTCGGCCCTCGGAAAGCAAGGCCGCCGCCTCGGCAAGGGCGGTTTCGTTGTGCCGCATTTCTTTCTCCAGGCAAGCCAGCCGTTCGTCCAGCGCCTCAAGTTCCGCCAACTCCTGTTTGGCCTCCCGGCCAAAAGCAATGACCGCATCAAGCTCGCCGCCATATTTTCTTTTAAGCCGTTGCAACAGGTCAAGACGCGCCGTCACCGCATCGAGACGCGCCGGGTCGCTGGCAAGGGTCTCCACATAGTTGCGGATTGTCTGGACATGGTCTTCCAGTTGAAAACAATTCCCAGCCACCTCTTCGGCCAGGCCGGCAAGGCTTGGATCAAAGGCGGCCATCTGCGCCAGGTTTTTACGCGCCACGGAAAGCGGCGTGTTGACCGCCTCCGCCAAAAGATGCCAACTTTTTTTCCCAAGTCCGATCAGGTCATCGGAGGCCCGCAGCCGGTCACGTTCAAGCAGCAGGGCCACATCTTCGCCGGGGCTGGCCGCAGCCTCTTCAATCTCTTTAACCTGGAAGCTGAGAAAGTCCCGGCGCTGCTCCTTGTCCCTCTCCTTGGAAGCAAGGGCCTGATATAACTCCCGGGCTGCCACCCATTTATCATAGCGTTGGGAAACGGCGAGCCGCTGGGGCCAGAGGCCGCCAACCGCGTCAATGCAATCAAGATGGCTGCGGGGCTGCAACAGTTGCTGGTGATCATGCTGGCTGGCGACACTGAGCAGGTTTTCCATGACTTCGCCCACTGCCTTGGCCGTGGCCAGGCTGCCGTTCATGAAATACCGGCTGGCGCCTTTTAGGGAAACAACCCTTTTGACCACCAACTCGGGCTCGGGTTCAAATCCCATCTCCGCCAGCTTTTCCTGGATAATCCCATGCCGGGGATTGAGTTCGAAAAGCGCTTCAACCGTTGCCGTCTCCGCCCCGCTTCTGATCCAGGTGGCAGCGGCCTTTCCGCCTCCCAGCAGATGAATGGCCTGCAGGATGATGGATTTTCCCGCCCCAGTCTCTCCGGTAAGAACGGTAAGCCCTTCGGCAAAGGAAACATGCAGTTTCTCGATGAGGGCAAGATTGGTGATAATGAGTTCCTTCAGCATATGGCTCTCTATACAGGATTAGGGACTGTTACGGAATACTCTTTCCGCTTCCGGCTCTTTCGCGACGGCCCGTTATGACGGTCACACCATTTCAATAGTGGTTTTTTTTCAGCACAGGCGTATCCGGGTATTGCAATGATTGAGCTGTCCACAGGGCAGAACGGAACAAATAGTGGCGTGAACGACCGTTCGTCATTATAGTAGTATAATTATGTGGAGATGGACCCCAAACACTTCCTTTAGCGCAGGTCAGCCGAATATCTCACATGACTCATAACACCACCTTCCAACGCCTCACCGCATACATCGTCTGCGCTGTTTTCCTGCTCGGCAATCTACCGCTGACACCTTTTTCCCCGCCTCCGGCCCAGGCTTTCAGCATTGGCGAGGAACGGGAGGTGGGCGAGAAGCTCCTCTCCATCGTCCGCAAGGAATTTACCATTCTTGATGATCCGGACCTTACCGAATATGTCACCAGCCTCGGGCAACAGACCCTGCTACTCGCCGGGCCACAGTTCTTTGATTATCATTTTTTCATCATCGACAACAAGGAATTCAATGCCTTTGCCGCCCCGTCCGGACTGATTTTTTTCCACTCAGGCCTCATTGACCTGTGCGAAACGGAAGGCGAACTGGTCAGCGTTCTTGCCCACGAAATCGGCCATGCGGCAAGCCGGCATATCGCCGACCGGATCAGCAAATCAGGCAAACTCAATGCCGGCACCACGGCTCTGATGCTGGCAGGACTGCTCCTCGGCCAGGGCGCCCTTTCCCAGGCCCTTGTCACCGGCTCCATGGCCGGCGGCCTTACCGCAAACCTCCAATTCAGCCGCGCGGACGAAGAAGAGGCGGATCGGCTGTCCTACAAATGGATGCAAGAAGAACACCGCGATCCGGCGGACATGGTGAACATGCTCAAAAAAATGCGCCGGGTCAGCCGCTATCACCGCAAACAGGTTCCGACCTACCTCCTCACCCATCCGGAGCCGGAACACAGAATCGGCTACATTGAAGACCTCATCCTACAGGATCCGGAGAAAAAAATCCAAGCACGGGACGAGTTCGCCTACCAACGGTTCAAATACAGGGTGCAAACCCTTACCCGGGAAACGCAATCGATCCTGCCCATCCTGAAAAACAGGGCGGAAGAGCCGGGCATCCTCCAGGACGACCCCATGGTTTTCTTCGGCCTCTCCCAAGCCTACCTGGCAAGCCGGGACTACCAAAAGGCTGAAGAGGCGCTCCAAAAGGTCATTGTCCGGTACCCAGACAAGCAGATCCTTAAAACAGATCTCGGCAGATTAAAGCTTGAAGCTGGAGAAACAAAAGCCGCCCTGGCAATCTTCCAGGAAATACACAGGCAGGATCCCGACGGGGCATACAATGCCTATTATCTTGCCAAGGCCTTGCAACAAGAGGGAGAATTGGCCCAGGCAGTGCTCATCTATGAAAACTTAAGCGAACGCATGCCGACCTATGCAAAACTCTATCAGGAGATCGGCAGGATCAGGGCGGCCCTTGGCAACAAAGCACTGGGGCACTACAATCTCGGCCTGTATCATTACTATGAAGGATCAAGCCGCACGGCCCGCTTCCACATCGCCGAGGCGCTTAAAGGCCTTCCGGAAAAGGATCCTCTCTACACCAAGATACAAGATCTGAAAAATAAAATCGCCCGAATAGAGAAGATGTGAGCACCGGAAACAATTCTGCGTGACGCCGGGAAAGAAGCAGGGGATCAGAGCAATGGTTATTGCTTGCGGCTGCGGAGTTTGCGGATCGCCATCACCGCGAAATCACGGAATAACCGGGTGGCCTTGATCCGGTTTGAATCGAGTTTTGGCCGGCCTTTTTTTCGATCAAGATAGATTAGGCCGATGGGCTTGTCATCCAGGCAGATGGGAAAAAGATATACGGTCCGGTCTTTCACGAAAAACTTAAGGCTCTCGGGAAAAGCGTCCGGAGCATTGGCTGGAATGGCCATATCCTTGCACGCCTTGAGAGACTTGGGAATGATATACTCACTCGGGGCAAGGTCGTGCTCGAATCGAGCGATTCCGGCCGGATCGATATCACCCAGGCCAAAACGGCCGACCAAAACCCGGCGCGTTGGTTGCACGCTGATCACGGCCAGGAGCACCCGATCAAAGCCAATGCCACGGTAGAGCCCCTCCAGCAGGTTAATGTAAAAATCATTGAGATTGAAAGGGCCCATCAGCGTTTCGGTGATGTCATGGATAAAATCGTTGATGGATTTATCCGGGCTGACCGGCAATTCATCCAGCTCTTGGATGAATTGCTCTTCCAGGACCTCCCCTCCTGCCCTGACGGGCTCCTCCCCACTCTCCGCCTTTTCGCTTTTTGCCTTTTTCTTCCGTGCGGCTTTTGGATCTTTGATCGCCTCTTCAAGGCCCCGCAACCGGCTGCGCATTTTCAGCTTGGAAAGACCGTAGCGAATGGACTCTGAAATGTCCTCCGAGGCATCGACCGTTCTGTTGACCCGCTCCACAGCCTCTTCCGTGCTTAAGGAGAGCATCTCGCCGAACTGGCGAATGAGCCCGTCGATATCCCTTTCCTCACAGACATACTCAATGAGTTTATTGGAAAAATTCGCGACATTCTTCAGATAACCCAGGGTATCGTAAGTGTTCTGAGGCTCCGAGGGGTTGGGGTTCATGGCGGCGCACACCTTGTCGGACAAATTCCAGAAGGTTGCCACTTCGACACCTATCTGGTCAAAGGTCAACCCCTCGAGAATTTGCCGGGTAGCGGCGTCCTCGGACATGCCGCCGGCCACCTTTTCCTCGATCTCCCGGGAGATTTCCGGCATGTAGATGCAAACGATAATCTTGCCGAGATTATGGAGAAGGGCGCAAATAAAAGCTTCTTCCGGCACGATGTTGAGGTTTTTCTCAACCGCCAGATCACGGGCCTGCAGAGCGCTCAAAAAAGAGCGGGTGAGAAGTTTGCTGATCCCCTCTTTTTCGACGCCGTTTTTGACAAAATCCTCAAACAGGGCGATGCCGGTGGCAAGATCGCGAACCGCGTCAAACCCGATGATGGTCACGGCCCTGGAGATGGAATTGACCGGACGGCCGAGGGAATAGAAGGCGGAATTGACCACCTGCAATACTTTGTTGGTAAGGGAGTAATCCTTAAGGATAACCTTGGAAAGCTCGTAGCCCGCGCTCTGGCTGCTGTGGGTCAGGGCAATCAGTTCCTGGACATTATGGGACATGGCCGGGAGTTCGCCCATGTTCATTTTTGCAAATATTTCAGCAAGTTTTCCGCTTGACGGCGGCGAGGTCTCAGTCATGTTTTCCTGCACCCACCCAAAAGTGAAACAACCAGCCCCCGCATCATTCCTCGCCTCTAACTTACCATTATAACTATAGAATATTTACAAAAAAATCCACAGCACTAACGTTTTTTTATTACACCCTACTGTGATATATGATACGGTCATAACAGGCAAGTTAATTTCATGCAACTTTCTGATATAGTTATGACAAATAGTTGAGTCAGCCGTTTTACCAAAACCACGGAGCATCCGTATTGTCATGTTTCCGCATGGACGGATTCGGGCAAATTACTGACAAAAAATGCACTCCCGGGAAAAGACGATGATGCAGGACGGAACGATCAATCTTGAGGATTACACCAAATCGGATTGGACCATTACGCTCAATGACCGGGTTATCACAAGCTTCACTACCCACGAAGGAAGCAAGCTCATTATCGGCCGCAGCCCCGATGCGGATGTGGTCATCGACAATACGGCCATCTCCAGGCACCACTCTTCCCTTGAGCTACGCGATGGCCGCCATTACCTGGCAGACCTGAAAAGCACCAACGGCACCACGGTCAATGGAAAAAAGATTGCATCCAAGGTTCCGATCAGCAATAAAGACGTTATTTTCATCGGGAAATTCCGCTTGATCCAGGCAGCGGCGGATGAACAGCATGCTTCGTCATCCTACGCCACTGCCATGGATATTGATGACGAGGCAACGGTTTTTGTCAGCTCTCCGCGGCAGCAGGCCGCAGCCCAACCCGGCCAGGCCACGACACCTTCCACAACAACCGAGATTTACAGGCTCACGGTAATTGAAGGCAGCGCCTCGCCTGCCTCCCTCTCCCTTGACGGAAAAAGCAGCGTAAAAATCGGCAAGGATCCGTCCTGCGACATGATTATCTCCGGCTGGCTTGTCGGCAAGCCCCAATGCTATGTGGTAAGCAAAAAAGACAAATATTTCATAGTGCCCCAGAGAGCATGGGCGAACACCAAGCTCAACGATGTCATCATCAAAGAAGAACGCCTCTTGCGCAAAGGCGATATCATCCAAATCAAGAGTGTGAAAATCAGGTTCGACTAATCTCCCGGATGCTTTCTCGACTCCTTGATCACATACACAGGTGGAAAAAAGGCGCTCCCTCAGGCATTACCGGGGAACCATCCGCCCAAAAACCGCCCCCCCAAAAACCTGCTGAAAATCCGCAGGTGCCCGTCTGGTCCCCTGGCGACACCATCCTTAACCGGTACCATATTGAACAGGTTATGTCGGGGTCCATGGGAAATGTTTACATCTCCGAGCATCTCGGCTGGAAAATAAAGGTTGCCATCAAAGCTCCCCGGCCTGAAGTGCTTGCGGACCGTGAAGGCATGAGCCGGATACTTAAAGAAGCCAACGGCTGGGTCCGAATGGGCATGCATCCCAATGTTGCCTCCTGTTTTTATGTTCTGGCCATCAACAAAATCCCCCATCTCTTTATTGAATTTATCGATGGGGGGAATCTTTCCGAATGGATCAAGGCCGGTCGATGCAGAAATCTCCGCACCGCCCTCTCTCTTGCCATTCAATTCTGTCACGGCATGGAATTTACCCACCAGCGCGGCATTATCCATCGCGATATCAAGCCCCAGAATATCCTGATCACCAAGAACTCCCTGCTGAAGATAACCGATTTCGGCATCCTCCTTGCCCACGGAGATGCCGAAACAGGCGATGGCCTGGCGCCAGGCGCCGACCCGGCAGATCACGAAGCGACCATCGGTTTTAGGGGAACCCTCGGCTACGCCTCCCCGGAACAACTGCGCGATGCCCACACCGTTGACCTGCGAACGGACATTTTCTCTTTCGGCCTCTGCCTCTGGGTCATGCTCTGCGGCAAAAAGCCATTTATCAACAATGCGCTGAAACATAAAATACCCAACCCGACGCCGGTGGCGCCGGACATTAAATTTTCCAAGGCGCTCAAGGATGTCTTGCGCAAAAGCGTTGCCTACAATCCCGACGACCGCTATGCCAATTTTGCCGAAATGCGGGCGGCCCTCAACGAAGCGTATACCGCTGCCTTTAACACCGCCTGCCCCTACGCGGAGCTCAGCAATATCGATCTCAGGGCGGACAGCCTGAACAACAGAGCCGTCTCCCTTTTTGAGCTTGGGGAGATCAAAGAAGCTGCCGCCTGCCTCAACAAAACCCTTGAAATCAACGAGATGCTTCCCGAAGCCGTGTACAATATGATCTTGCTCAACTGGCGCTCAGGGGCAAAAGCCACAAAAATTATTCGCCAGATCGAAACCGCCAAAAAACGTGGGGCGACAACCCCCTGGCTCACCGAAATGGAGGGCGCGGTCAAACGCAGCATGGTGGAGGACAAGGGCGATCCTGCCAAGCAGCAGTATCCGGAATTTCGCCTGTGCCTCCCCAAAAATTCCCTGGAAGTTTTTCGCGAAGGCCAGCTTCACCTCTCCGTGCAGCGCAATATCCTCGACCATCTGGATAATAAACGCTATGGCCCCTGCCATGATATCCTGATGACGGCCTGGAAAAACAGCAGCTACAAAAAAGACAAGATCTTCAACATGGTCTACCACCGGCTGTTGCTGGTGGGGACAAAAAAGAAGGTGCTGGGAGTCCAGCGCTTCCTGACCCTGAAAGGCGATGAGGGCCCGACCAAGCATCTTGCCCATATCCCGAACACAAAAAAGTTTGTTGCCGCCGGGCCGGAAGGCAAAATAGTCCTCCACGACCTGGGCACCGCCTCACATCAAAGCATTGTCTTGGCAAAAGAGGGCAGCGCCATTTCAGCCCTGGCCATCTGCCCGCTGGGCAAATACATCGCCGTGGGGGCTCAGGATGGCACTGTGTGCCTGTTTTCCACAAAAACCGGCAAGCAGGAATCGAAGACCGTCACCCACAACGGCCCGGTGCACGCCCTGGCCTTTAACGAAAATGGCCGCCACCTTGCCTCTGGCGGGGCGGACGGGATCATGAAGATACGCAAGCTTGGCACCGGGCCGGAAATGACAACCTCCATCAAGGAAGGTGGTTCCGTCCGCGCCATTATCTATACCGCCAGCGGCTTGAACCTGATAACCGGAAGCGAAGACGGCTCCGTCCGCTTCTGGGACGCCAACGGAAAAGAATGCACAAGGATCATCGAAGCCCATGCCATGCCGGTTATCTCCCTGGCAAATTCGCTTGATGGCCAACGCTTCATCTCGGCCGGCACCGACCGGCATTTAAAAGTATGGGAACACACTACCGGCCGTTGCCTCAAATCGATCAAGGCGCACGACGAAACCATTTCTTCCGCCTTGTTTCTCCAGGACAACCAGACCCTGATCTCCGGCTGTGAAGATGACATCATCAAGCTCTGGGACAGCAACAGCGGCGAATGCTTGGCCGTTCTTGACGGCAGGGGCGACGGCATTTACAGCCTTGCCCACGGGCCTAAGCCCCACACCTTTCTTTCCGGAAGAAAAGATGGGGCCATTGTGTTCTGGATGGTCATCTACCAACTGCATTTTGAGTAATTTCCCCGGCCGGGAAAACAACGGAACGCACACGATGTTCGGTTTTTTAAGGAAAATATTTAAAAGCACGCAAAGGAATATTTCGTTTTATGGCCGCACGGACACTGGAATGGTCCGCGACCATAACGAAGACAGCTTTTGTTCCTTGCGCAACCGGCGCCTGTTCGTCGTGGCCGATGGCATGGGCGGCCACAATGCCGGAGAGGTCGCCAGCCGCCTGGCCATCGAATCGCTGCTCGAATTCCTCTCGGAAGAAAAAATCCGGGAGATCCGAGGCAACGACGAGGCAATCCACCAGAGTATGCTGGACGCCTTCACGCATGCCAACCAGGCAGTAATGGCCAAAGCCGCCACCGATGAAACCATGCAGGGCATGGGCTGCACCATGGTCGCCTGCCTTCTTGACGAAAACCGGCTCCATACCTGCCACGTTGGGGATGCCCGCTGTTATATCTCCGAAAAGAGCAGCCTGCGGCAGATCACCACGGATCACACCTCGGTGACTTACATCAACAGAACCGACGCCAGCAACAACGTGGTCCGGATTCCCCGCAGCGTGGTAACCAGGGCCATCGGCTTTCATTCCCAGGAAGGCCCGGAATACCACAAAACCATCCTGCGGCCGGGCTGCAGAATCCTGCTTTGTTCCGATGGGTTGTGGAACATGGTTGACCACACCCGGATCGAGCAGATCCTCCTCAATGCCCCCACCCCGGAAAACGCCAGTGAAACCCTGGTCACGGCAGCCAATGAGCAAGGCGGACGCGACAACATCACCGCCTTGGTAATCTTTTATTAGAAAGAGAGACAATGTCATCTCCGCGCAACGACTCGAACACCCTTGAAAACATCGCCTCCGACCTCAGAGCTCTTGCCGATGATCTTGCCCAAGGAAAGCTCAGGGTTGGCAACCGGCTTGTCGAGGTAGGAAACCCTCTGTTTATCAAAACCAAGCAAAAGATCACCGGCGACACAGCGTATTGCACCCTTTCTTTTCAGGTGCCTCTCCGTGAGTTAAACAAGGAACCCGCACCAACCACCGGTCAGAGGTATTCCCCTGAAAAAAATCAAGAACCCAGGGATGACAGGGAGCTGCGCCTCAAGGGCCGACCGCCTGAAGGGAAAAAGATAAAAAAAGAGATGAGCTCCCTCTGGAAAACCGTTTCCAAAAAATTGGAGCAGGGACAGGCGCCCACCCCTGCCGAAGAGAAGTCCCTTATTTCCGCCTTTGAAAACTATACTGTTTTCTCTGAATCAACCTGGCATGAAGAGTGGCTTGCCTGCTTCGCGGTCCTGCGAGAGGCGCTGGCCTGCGCCCGCAAAGGAGATCTCCGCGCCGCCCAGGAACAAGCGGCAAAGGTGAACGACCTCACCAAGGCCTGCCACAAAAAACATAAGTAGCCTGCCCATGACCCCTTTCGAAATTGTCCGGCGGACCCCAAAAACCAATTGCGGGCAATGCGGCTACCCCACCTGCCTTGCCTTTTCCGCAGCGGTAGCGAAAAGTGGCGAGAATGTTGGCAAATGCCCCTATCTCGACACCAACGGCCTGGACAGCGGGCAAAAAAAAGGGGTTGCCTTGGAGGAGCTTTCCGGACAACGCGATCTTGCCCTTATCGAACACCTTAAAGACAAAATTTCCGCCCTGGACTTTACCCGTATTGCGGCCCCGTTGGGCGCCAGCCTCTGTGGCGAAGGCAATCAGACCCTGTCGTTTCCCTTTCTTGCCCGGGAAGTGCTGCTGAGCAGGCAGGGCATCCTCGTTGATGGCCGCACCCCGGATGACCCCAGGGACCAGATCCTTCTCTATAATTATATCCACTCCCAGGGAGGACCGGATCCGACGCTTGACTGGATCGGCCTGGAAACCCTGCCAAATTCCATTTCCAAGGTAAGAACCCTTGCCACCTATTGCGAAAACAGACTGGCGGAACTCTTTGCCCCTCTTCCCGCCGCAACAATCATGGCCGCTTGCCGGGCGTTAGGCGGGATCCAACATCCGACTCCTTCCGCGACGCTCGGTTGCATTATCCCGGTTCTGCCCAAGATTCCGCAATATCTTGTCTACTGGGGATCGGAGCCGGACGAAGGATTTCCCGCAAAGGTCAAGATGCTTTTCGACCGCCAGGTGCTCAATTTCCTCGACCTGGAATCCCTGATTTTTTCAGCGGAACGCCTGGCGGATCGGTTCGCCCTCGAGCTTGCCTAAGCAGAGTGCCCCTCTGCTGATGGCCACCCTGCCCCGTGATCAACTGATGACATTCCGGCAAATTCCTGTCATACTGCGTTCTCTTACATAAAAAACATCCCTTCCAATAGTCAGATAAAGAGTCATGGCCCGACAACCCGCCCCACACACCGCTCCCCTGGCAGAACGGTTGCGCCCGCAAACACTGGCTGATTTTGTTGGGCAAAAACAGCTTCTCGGCGAGGACAAGCTTCTCCCTCGGCTCATCCGCCAGAGCTATCTGCCCTCCCTGCTTCTCTGGGGTCCGCCCGGCACCGGCAAAACCACCCTGGCCCGGATCCTGTCCCGGACAACCGGGGCGGAGTTCACCTTCTTTTCCGCAGTGCTGTCCGGAGTCAAGGATATTCGCGAAATAGTGTTGCAAGCCCAGGCCGCCAAGGATGAGCGCAACATCGCCACCATTCTTTTCGTGGACGAAATCCACCGTTTCAACAAAAGCCAGCAGGACGCGTTTCTGCCCCATGTGGAAAGCGGCCTCTTGACGCTCATCGGCGCAACCACCGAAAATCCCTCTTTCCATGTTATCGCGCCCCTTCTCTCCCGGTGCAGGGTTCTGGTGCTTGAACCGTTGCAGCCCGAGGACTTGGAAACCATTATCCAGCGGGCCATCACGGACAAGGAACAGGGGCTGGGCTCCTGGCAGATAACTCTTGCGCCGGAGGCTTCCGCCCACCTGGCCAGAATTGCCGACGGCGATGCGCGCAACCTGCTGAACAGCTTGGAAATCGCCGCCAATCTTGCCGAACCGGATGCCACGGGCGCCCGGCATATAACCCTGGCCACGGTGGAAGAAGCCATCCAGCGCAAAAGCCTGCGCTACGATGCGGACGGCGAGGAGCATTACAATCTGATTTCGGCCCTGCATAAAAGCCTGCGGGACAGCGATCCGGACGGCGCCCTGTACTGGCTGTGCCGGATGCTCGCCGCAGGGGAGGAGCCCTTGTACGTGGTCCGCCGCCTGATCCGCTTCGCCTCGGAAGACATCGGCAATGCGGACCCGCAGGCCCTCATGGTTGCCATCAACGCCAGGAACTCCTATCAAACCCTGGGCAGCCCCGAGGGAGAACTGGCCCTGGCCCAGGCCGTCATCTACCTTGCCACCGCCCCCAAGAGCAATGCCGTCTATGCCGCGTACAATACGGTAATGCAGGAGATCAGGCGCACCGGCAGCCTGCCGGTGCCGCTCCACCTCCGCAACGCGCCAACCACACTGATGAAGGATCTCGGCTACGGCCAGGGCTACCAGTATGCCCATGACGACCCGCACGCCTTGGTGGATCAGCATCATTTACCAAAACAACTTGTTGGAAAAATCTATTATCAACCCGCCAATCGAGGGTATGAAGCAGTGATCCGGGACCGCCTCACCAAATGGCGGCAGTTGTTGCGGGATCGAAAAAAACAACCAGCCTGATTCTCTCTTTAGACGATTGTCAGACCAGGAGCGCATGACCACCATGAACAGACACGCCGTTTTTTTGCTGTTTTTCTCTCTTGCCCTGCTCAGCATAACCATGCCCACGGCAGGGGATGCGGCACAACAGGCCCGCCCCCCTGTTCGGCACGAACTGAGCCTCTTTTTTGCCAATGATGTACGGGGGGAAACGGAGCCGTGCGGCTGAAAAAGCAACCAGTTGGGCGGTCTGCCCAAGAAAGCGCACCAGCTTGAATCCCTGCGGGGAAAAAAATCCGCGGTACTTGCCCTTGACAGCGGGGCCCTGCTTTTCAAGAATGAAAAATTGCCTCCGGACCAGCGCGAACAGCTCGCCGTTACCGCGCAGGGAATTATCGCGGCATACAGCACGATGTCCTTTGGTGCGGTGGGCGTGGCCAGAGAGGATCTCGCCGCGGGTCTGCCCTTTCTCCTCACCGTCCAGAAAAAATCGAGCTTCCCCTGGCTGAGCGCCAATCTGCTCAGCCGCAGCGAACGAAAGCCCTGGTTCAAACCGCACACCTTGATCACGGCAGGAGGTCTGCGCATCGCGGTCATCGGCCTCACCGCCCAAGGGGCGGACTCGCTCTTCACGGAAAAAGACAACGCGGTCATTGCTCCCTGGGAAGAGGTTTTGCCCAAGGAAATCGCCATGCTGCGAGACCGGGCAGACATGACCATTCTGCTTTCCAGCTTCCCCGCCCCGGTAAACCGCAAAATCGCGGAGGCCCATCCCGAGATTCACCTGATTCTCCAGGCAGGAAACACCCAGGGCAACATCGCGCCGGAGCGGATCAACAACACCCTGATCACCCAGGTGGAATCCCAAGGCAAATCCGTGGGCATTCTGGAGGTGCTATGGAACAAACAGAGCAAGAGATGGGAGGAGTCCGGCGCTGAAAATCTGCTGACAGACAAGAAAAACGAGCTGGACCGCTTGGGATGGCAGATCAACCGGTACCGCAAGCAAGGCGAGCCGGCGCAGGCATTCAAGAACCAGCCCCAAATGCTTGCAGTCTATAACGACCTGCTTGCAAAGCGGCGACTGCTGGAAGAAGAGATTCTCCGTCTCACCGCCCAACAGAAGGCGCGGGAGACAAACCGTCAACGATTCTCCTCGTACAGCCCCCATTTTGAAACCATGCGCAAGGACCTTCCGGACAACCCGGCGGTCCGGGCCATTGTCGATGCAACCACCAGCGAGGTGAACCGGATCGGCAAGGCGGCGGTAAAGGCAAGAATCTCGGACAAGACCGGGCAACCCCAGGGAGGGCTTCCGGAAAATTATGCCGGCAGCACCGCCTGCACAAGCTGCCATGTCCCGCAGTTTGCCAAATGGCGCGCCACCCAGCATGCCACGGCCTATGACACCCTGGAGGCCAAGGGGCAGCAGTTCAATGTGCAGTGCCTGCCCTGCCACATCACCGGCCCCGCCGCCCAGACCGGCCAGGAAATGCTCGCCCTTGCCCATGATTTGCGCCAGGTCGGCTGCGAATCATGCCATGGCCCGGCCCGTGCGCATACCCTGCAACCGGCGGCGGCCAAGGCCGGCCAGCCGACCATGGATACCTGCCTGCGCTGCCACAGCGGCGAGCATGACGACAGATTCAACTTCAGCGAGGCGCTCTCCCGCCTCCGCTGCGGCGGGGACTGAGCTTCGGGCATAAAAAAAGGCCAGGAGACATATGCCTCCTGGCCGAAAATCATTGCACTCCGCAGTGGGTTATTTCACTTCTTCAAAATCCGCATCCACCACATCGTCGTCATCCTTCTTTGCCCCACCGGCCTGACCACCGCCTTCGCCGCCTTCCGGCGTCTTGTCCTTGGTGGCCTGGGCGTACATCATCTCAGCCAACTTGTGGGAAGCCTGGGTCAGGGACTCAAGCCCCTTCTTGATCGCCTCCACATCGTCGGATTCCATGAGCTTCTTGAGGCTGTCGATCTCGACCTGCACCTTGTTCTTGGTCTCGCTGTCAACCTTGTCGCCCAGATCCTTCATGCTCTTTTCCGTGGCATAGATCATGGAATCAGCCTGATTCTTGGTCTCGACCAGCTCCTTGCGCTTGCGGTCCTCGTCGGCATGAGCTTCGGCGTCCTTCTGCATCCGCTTGATCTCGTCCTCGGAAAGGCCGCTGGAGGCGGTGATCCGGATGGATTGCTCCTTGCCGGTGCCGAGATCCTTGGCGGAAACATGGAGAATGCCGTTGGCGTCGAGATCAAAGGTAACCTCGATCTGCGGCACCCCGCGCGGGGCCGGAGGAAGATCGGTCAGCTCGAAGCGGCCGATGGTCTTGTTGTTTGCCGCCATTTCGCGCTCGCCCTGGAGCACATGGATGGAAACCGCGGGCTGGCTGTCCGCCGCGGTGGAAAACACCTGACTCTTCTTGGTGGGGATGGTGGTGTTCTTCTCGATGAGCTTGGTCATTACCCCGCCCAGGGTCTCGATGCCCAGGGAGAGCGGGGTAACGTCGAGGAGCAGCACGTCCTTGACATCGCCCTTGAGCACCCCGCCCTGCACAGCGGCGCCGATGGCCACAACCTCGTCGGGGTTCACGCCCTTATGGGGATCCTTGCCAAAGATCTCCTTGACCTTCTCCTGCACCTTGGGCATCCGGGTCATGCCGCCGACCAGGATCACCTCGTCGATGTCCGCCGCGCTGATCCCGGCATCCTTGAGGGCAATCTTACAGGGGTTGACCGTACGCTCGATCAGATCCTCCACCAACCCTTCCAGCTTGGCGCGGGAAAGCTTCATCTGCAGATGCTTGGGACCGGAAGCGTCCGCCGTGATGAAGGGCAGGTTGATATCGGTCTCCATGGTGGTGGAAAGCTCCATCTTCGCCTTTTCCGCTTCTTCCCGCAACCGCTGCAGCGCCATATTGTCGGTGCGCAGATCAATGCCCTGATCGCGTTTGAACTCGTCGGCAATCCAGTTGACGATGCGCATGTCAAAGTCTTCGCCGCCGAGAAAGGTGTCGCCGTTGGTGGATTTCACCTCAAACACCCCGTCGCCGATCTCCAGCACCGAGATATCAAAGGTGCCGCCGCCCAGATCGAAGACCGCGATCTTTTCCTCACCCTTCTTGTCCAGGCCGTAGGCCAGGGCCGCGGCCGTGGGCTCGTTGATGATCCGCTGCACATTGAGGCCCGCGATCCGGCCCGCGTCCTTGGTGGCCTGGCGCTGGGAGTCGTTGAAATACGCGGGCACGGTGATGACCGCCTCGGTCACTTCCTCGCCCAGATATTCCTCCGCGGTCTGCTTCATCTTGGTGAGGATCATGGCGGAGATCTCGGCCGGAGTCATCACCTTGCCGTCAACCTCAACCGCTGCGTCACCATCCTTGCCGTTGACGATCTTGAACGGGCTGATCTCGATGCTCTTTTTTACTTCCGCATCGGTGAACTTACGCCCGATAAGCCGCTTGATGGCATGCAAGGTGCGGGTCGGATTGGTGACTGCCTGGCGTCGCGCAACCTGGCCCACCAACCGCTCGCCGCTGCTGGAAAAAGCCACCACCGACGGGGTGGTTCTGTTGCCTTCCACATTGGTGATAACCTTGGGCTCGCCGCCTTCCATCACCGCGACACATGAATTTGTTGTTCCTAAGTCAATGCCAATAATTTTTCCCATCTCATATTCTCCTTACCTAACGGGATGAAACATCCTTGTTATTTATTCTTCAACATTACCCTTTGAAACGACGACCTTGGCCGCCCGGATAAGTCTGTCCTTAAACATGTATCCCTTCTGATATTCCTGCAAAATCTGGTTTTCCGGCACGTCCGCACTGGCTTCCATGGCCACGGCTTCATGGAAATTCGGATCAAAGGGTTGCCCTTCGCCGGCCAGGGGTTTTACCCCGAATTTTTCCAGGGCGCCAAGCAGTCCCTTGCAGGTCAGTTCCACCCCGGTCAAAAGAGTTTCGGCATCAGGGGAGCACTTGCACTGAGCAACAGCGCGTTCGAGATT
Organism: Desulfobulbaceae bacterium UBA2273; assembly: GCA_002347095.1. Taxonomy (GTDB): domain Bacteria; phylum Desulfobacterota; class Desulfobulbia; order Desulfobulbales; family Desulfurivibrionaceae; genus Thiovibrio; species Thiovibrio ferrireducens. The sequence goes on from DDWZ01000021.1 coordinate 78,114, forward strand.
ATCAAGAAAAGGAAGCAACTCCCGCAGAATGTTCTCTTCCGCATACTTGAGCGCTGATTCACGCTCGCGCTGCATTCTCTTTTTGAAATTATCCTGCTCGGCCGCCATGCGCAGCAGCTTGTCCTCAAGCTCCCGGTTTCTCTCCAAGGCCTTTTCCAGTTGAACCGAGAGATCTTCCTCTTCAGCCGCGGCCTGATTTTCCCCTGAACGCTCCGGCTCAAGAACCTCTTCTCTCTTTTCTTCTTGCTCAGCCACCCGTTTCTCCTTTCCGGCGCGATACATCCCTGGGATGTGCGAATCGGACTGTATCCTTCTGCAATAACTTGATTTTTCCAAGTGATTTCAAGTTTGTGTCCAACAATAAGTATGCTCTTTTTCATTGTCAAGACACGCGGCGGGAATTGTCGAACGGCAAAAAAACCGGCCCCGCAACGCATTTTTGGCGCTAACCCTCTGTTTTTACGTCCTGCCGGCGAATCCACGCGGCGCAAGCCAGAGGCAATATGGCTTGCGTCATGAAAAAAATTTTAGACATCCGCGGAATCACCGATAATGACTGTAGCAGCTACTCGGCTCTCTATTGAAACAGCAGGATCACACCCCATGCGACCCGGAACAATCATCCCCCTCACACTGTTCGTCTTTGCCTGCGTCTCGGTCAGCGGCGCGGATATGCGCCCGATAAAGAAGCTTCGGGCCGGAATCCCACCCTATGCCGTGACGGAAAAAATCGCCCGGCACAACGATCAATTCGTGGCCGGCAGAGCCGCGGACAAGCCATTGCGAACGCCGGGCACTCCGCACATGGTCTGGCTGGCGGATTGCGATGCCCGGGTGCAGGCGACGCTCTTGTACCCTGACCCGGTTGACACCATCTATACGGTCCGTAATCCCGGCAATCAATTTTCGCTCTCCGCCGGGGCGATTGACTACGGGGTCAAAGAACTCCTCTCCCCTGTTTTATTGATCACCGGCAACACCAACAGCGACAGCCTCCGCCTCTTTGCCAAAGGGTATAGCCATCTTGGCCCGGACCTGCGCCGCAACCTTGATGATCTGCGTCTTTCCTTGGGCAAAGGCGTGGCGGGCAGTGGCCTTGGGGCAATACCAGAGGCGCGGCTGGTTGAAAAAAATGTTGATTTCCAAGTGGCCACGGCCGTGAAACGCTATGGGCACAGGATAGAAAGCGGCAGGCTGGTGGTGATCGGGGCGGTGATTGACCTGAACAATCAATACGGACACGGGGCCAATCGGTTGATCATCATCAACATCAATGGCGAAACCGACCGGGAAAGATTACGAGCCATGCACCATCTCATCCGGCTGGACAAACGGCTGCTCGCTCTGGTTGGCCGCAAGCCCTAGCAAAAAAAGCAGGGCCAGCGGAAAGAACTACCAGGCACAAAAAAAACCCCGAACGGCAATTCCGTTCGGGGTTTTTTATACACAACAACTTAGGATGTTCAGCGCATTAGCAACCGAAAACCTTCTGCAACGGCGGAACGGTCTGCTTCTTGCGGCTCATCATGCCGGCTACCCACATGGAGTTGTTGGCGATCTTACCGCCGAAAGCCTGCTCGATAACCGCGGGCTCATCGGAAACAACCAACAGGTCGGTACCCTCTTTCACAACGTCGGTGAGCATGAACAGTACGGAATGACGGCCATCCTTCTTGAGATCCTCAAGGGCCTTGTACAGGTCGGCGCGAATGCCGGCAACCTGATCCAGGGTGGCGAGTTCGATCTGGCCGATGCCGACCTTCTTGCCGTTCATGTCGAAATCCTTGTAGTCGCGGAAAACGAGATCCTTCATGGGAACACCTTCCACGGAAGACTTGGCCTTCAGCATCTCCATGAAGAGCGCATCGGTGTCGGCAACGCCAGCAATGGTTTTCAGCGCGGCAACCGCAGCCTTGTCCGGAGCGGTGCAGGTGGGGGACTTGAAGTTCACGGTGTCGCTCAGGATGGCGGAAAGCATGGCCCCGGCAATATCCTTGGGCAGAGCGACATTGTTGTTCTTGAACATCTCGTACAGCACGGTGCAGGTGCAGCCAACGGGCTGGGCGTTGAACACGATGGGATTGTTGGTGGTGATGTCACCGATCTTGTGATGGTCGACAATGGCGATGATCTCGGCGTCCTTGATGTTTGCCGGAGCCTGACCGATATCACTGAAGTCAACCAGGGCGACCTTCTTGCCGGCAGCGTCCATCATGGTCTGGGGTGCGGCCAGGCCAAAGTTTTTGAGCACTACGGTGCTCTCGGGGTTCAGCTTGGCTGCCTCAATCTGCATGCAGGCAACGGCGGCGGTGCCGGTCGCCGTCAGATAATGGGCATAGGCAATGGCGGCGGCAACGGAATCGGTATCGGGATTTGAATGGCCAACAACACAAACAGACATGGTGATCCTCCTTAAATTTTTTTAATGAACCAAAAACATCCTGTTCCGATCCCAGAACAACGACCTTCCTGAAATCAGAAAATATATGTCACTTCCTAAAAATTAATACCCAGCGCAGGACAACATTATAAAACGCGCAAAGAATAGTGCTATTAGGGTAGAGAGTCAAGAGGAAAGAAGCACGGGGAGAGACAATCCTGCCTCGCCCCGCATGAGGACGCAACCTGCCAATATTACAAGACAAAAACAACAAACACTCCCCAGGCCAGGTTTTGTCTTGCCCCACGCCCTTGTTTTATGTAACAATTCACTGCAGACTTGATTTTCCGTAAAGACAACCCCTGTCACCGATTGAGCATCCCCATGAAGGCAACTGAAGCACCACACGAGGCGGCCCAACCCAACAAGGCTCCAAAACGCCAGAAAATCCTGGTCGCAGAGGATAACCCGGTGGTCCGCAAGGGGTTGAACAATTTTCTGGTGAAATGGGGATACGAACCGATTGAGGCGGATAACGGCGACACCGCCTGGAACGCCCTTGAAACCGACCCCACCATAACCATTGCCATTCTGGACTGGAACATCCCGGGCCTGAGCGGCATGCAGGTCTGCCAACGTATCCGCATGCGCGCGGCCGGGCCTTATGTGTACACGGTCATCTTCAGCGCCCGCAGTTCCATCGAGGAACAGGTTCTCGCCCTGGAAGGCGGAGCGGACGATTACCTGGTCAAACCCGCCAAACCCTCTCTTCTCAGAGCCAGACTCGGGGTTGGCCAGCGGATCCTCAGTTTATTGGCCGGCCCCAAGCCCGGCCCGGCCAAATAAGCGCGTCCTCCATGCCCCACCATAAAAATATTGTGCTTTTTGATTTGGACGGCACCCTGGTTGACAGCCTCACCGACCTGGCGGATTCGATGAATCGCGTCCTCAACCGGCAAGGGCTTCCCCTCCATCCAATTCAGGCCTACCGTTATTTTGTCGGAGACGGAATCGCCAATCTGGTCCAGCGCGCCCTGCCGGCCGAAGCTCGGCAACCGGAGACCATTGAGGAGTGTGTGCGGGAAATGCGGAGGGAGTACAGCGCGCACTGGGCGGACACGACCCGGCCGTATCCAGGCATTGCCGAGCTGCTCGATGCGTTGACGAGCCGGGGGATCGAGATGGCCATCCTGTCCAACAAGCCCGACGCCTTAACCCGGAAGGTTGTCGAGACACTCCTGCCAAACTGGCGGTTTGCCGCAGTTGCGGGAGCCAGGGAGACAATCGCCCGAAAACCCGACCCGGCCGGGGCATTGCGCATCGCCAGCCTGCTGCATCATGCGCCGCAAGAGTTTCTCTATCTGGGCGACACCAACACCGACATGCAGACCGCCCGTGCTGCCGGGATGTTTGCCGTTGGCGCGCTTTGGGGTTTTCGCACCGCGGACGAACTGAAGGAAAATGGCGCCCAGGCCTTGCTTTCCGTGCCCCTTGAGCTCTGCCCGTTGCTGGACCACTGCCCTGAATCTTAAAAAAAAGCCCAGGCGCACAACGCGCACAAGGGCAACACCCACTAGGCGCTGAGCCGCTCCGCTTCCTTGGCCTTTCGTATCTCGCAGGCGATCTGGAACGCTCTTTCCTTTCCGTTTTTATTCACGGAAACAGAGGTTTTCCCCTGCTTGCCAACACGATTTACCCAGCTCACCTCATAGCGATTCAGCTTCTCGTTAAACCGCACACCGACAACCCCGGTGGTGGTGTTGCTCACCGTGACAAGATGTTTGTCGGTCCGGACTTTCCCCAGCTTTTTCTCCATGGTGTCGCGCCAGGTAAGGGCGGCAAGCAGGCTTGAGTAACGCCCGCCGCATTTGCCATCGGAAAAAAACTTCGAATGCGTTGTCCCCTGAAAACGAACCCGCACATACCAGCCGTGGGTGCGCTTGTCTTCCTGGTCTATCCGCGCCACATCCTTGTGTTTTTCAAGCATAACCTTCTTTGCCATAACTGCTCACCTCGCACAGGTTCAAAACCACTGAATACCATGCCCAATGTTTCCATCGGCAACATGGCCCCCCCTGCGCCAATTACTGTTTTTTCACAGATGCCTTGATATTGATAAGACCAAAGAAACAACAGGATCCTTCAATAAGGCCTTTATCTATATCCAATTAACAATTTTTTTGCAAGCCGTAGCAGGCAGATGTTTTTCACAATGGGTGGCAAGCCAGGATATTCCCCTGTAAATCCGCATCACCTCCTTGCAAACACCTTCTTCCCTGCATCACTTTTTTACAATACCGGGCATTTCAGCCGCGGACGTCTTCTCTTTCCCCCGGCAAACTGGTATATACAAACCTTTTGGTGATCTGCCGGGTGGAGCAAACACCCCCGCCGACACGCCATAATTCCTGGATTGGCTCGGGCAAAAAGCGCACTCGATGCGGGTGTGGCTCCCCTTGCCTTCCCAATAATCCAAGCACAGGCAGACCCATGACGCACACCGCGGAAAAATTTCTTGCCCTCCTCGAAATTGTCAGCCGGCTCAGGGCGCCGGATGGCTGCCCCTGGGACCAGAAGCAGACCCCCCAGACCTTCAAACAGTATCTCGTCGAGGAAACCCACGAACTCCTCGAGGCAATCAACGACGACGATCCGAGCCACATCTGCGAGGAACTCGGGGATCTCCTGTTCCAGGTCATCTTCCTCAATAATCTGTACCAGGAAAAAAACCTCTTCACCCTTTTTGACGTCATCGACTCCATTTCCGCCAAGATGATCCGCCGCCACCCCCATGTCTTCGGCAATCAAACCGTGGAATCCGAGCAGGAGCTGCACCGGCAATGGCAGTCGATAAAGAGTCAGGAAAACGCGCGAAAAGAACAACCCAGACACACCCTGGGCTCCATTCCCAAAAGCCTGCCCGCCCTGCGCAGGGCGCAGCGGGTGGCAGACCGGGCCGCCCGGGAGGGCTTCGACTGGCCCAATCTTTCCGGCGCCGTGGGCAAGGCCGACGAGGAATTCCAGGAACTGCGGGAGGCCTTATCATCAGGGAATCGCGAACAGATCCAGGAAGAGCTTGGCGACCTGCTCTTCGCCCTTGCGGTTGTAGCGAGAAAGGCCGATATCGACGGGGAAGAAGCCCTGCATGATGCGACAAACAAGTTCACGACCCGCTTCCTCTCCCTTGAAAAAAAGATGCTTGACCAAGGCAAGCGGTTTGCCGATCTTACCCCTGATGCGCTCCTGGATGCCTGGCAGCGGAACAAAACAGAGCCCCAATCATCACCAGAAAACGATTGACAAACAAACGGTTAGTTGCTATCAATCGCGATTGTTTTTTTATTATTTTCCCACATACCTCCTTGCTCTTCGCACGAAACGCAAAAAGCAAGGGCCACATGACCACAAGGAGGAATCAATGCGCAGGTACGAGACAATTGTCATTGTCAAGCCGGGGGCCGGAGAAACGGAATTCTCCACGGTTTCCGACAAGGTAACCGGAACCGTCGAAGGTTTTGGCGGATCCATCGTGAGAACCGACAGATGGGGCCTGAAAAAATTGGCTTACCCCATCAAAAAGGAAACCCAGGGCGATTTTTTGTATGTCGAATATGCCGGACTGCCTGACGGCGTCAAGGAAATGGAGCGGCTTCTCCGCATCGACGACCGGGTTCTCAAATTCATGACGGTAAAAACCCAGGATGTCTTCATCCCGGATGCCCCCAAGCCGGAAGGGCTTGCAGAGCAGGAAACCGCTTCCGCGGACACAGACGAAGCCTCTGAATAGTTTTTTTGCGCCCGCCGCAATCAAACTATACATATAGCGAACCAGAAAAGAGGAAAAGAACATGGTTATCAAGAAAAAGAAGATTTTCAACCGTCGCAAGGTCTGCCGTTTCTGCACGGACAAGAGCCTTATGATTGATTACAAGGATGTCAAAACCCTTCGCAACTTTGTGACGGAACGCGGCAAGATTATCCCGCGGCGCATCTACGGCAACTGCGCCCATCACCAGCGGCAGCTCACCGAGGCAATCAAGCGCGCGCGCCAGATTGCCCTGTTGCCTTACGCCGGACAGGCTCACCTGTAGTACAGGAACCAGCCAGGAATCGTGTTCTTCCGTGCAGGAGCAACCAGACAGACAGAAACCATCGGGGCTATCGCTGTAACAGCCCTCGTTTTCACGGTGCCGGCTGTTTTCCCCGGCCTTGAGTGGTTCCACTGCCTGATGCCTTTGCCCGCGTACTACTTCCTGAGCGTTTACGACCGGAAACAGGGCGCGGTCATTATTGCCTGGGCCCTTGGCATTGCGGGCGGCATCACCCTGTGGGCCGGAACCATGCCGGTACTGCTTTTTTCACTGACCCTCCTGCCCGTCGGCTTCATCCTAGCCAAGGCAGACAGGGAAAATGAACCGGCATTGCGCGCCGGGATAAAGAGTGTTGTCTATCTCGTCCTTGTCTGGCTCATCTCGGGCTGGCTGGTCGGGTTGGCAACCCAGAGCAATGCCTATCTTGAACTGCGGCAAAGCGTGGACCATGGTTTCGAGGCGACTTTTGCCATGTACCGGGATTCAGGACGCTTCCCGGCGAAAGATCTTGAAGAGATCAAGCTCTTCATTGCACAACTCAGGGAACAGGTGGCACGGCTTTTCCCGGCCTTGCTCCTCGTCTCGATCATCAGCACCGTCTGGCTGAACATCGTTGCCGGCCAACGGTTGCTGAAGAGAAGAGACCCCTCCCGGACCAATCGGGAGGATTTGAAAAACTGGCACCTCCCGGACTTTTTGGTCTGGCTTGTTATATTGACGGGCATTGCCCTTCTTATCCCGGATGAACGGCTCAACACCCTGGGCTTGAACATGGGGCTGGTGCTTCTGGTGCTGTACCTTACGCAAGGGTTGGCGATTGTCTCGAGCATGATGCAGAAATGGTCGTTGCCGAAGGCGGTCAGGGTGATAACATACATCCTCCTGTTCTTGCAGGTGTACGGTATCGGTTTTGTTGCAGTGCTCGGCTTGGCTGATGTCTGGGTTGACTTCAGGAAGCCGCGGCTAAAAAACGATGCGGACGACACCTCGGTGTCGTAATTTTAACAAAAGAACTACTATGAAACTGGAGACTTTTTCAGAGTCTTCATTTTTCAGAAATAATGAATCCAGGCAAAGCCAGGATTCAACCGGAGGTACACCATGGAACTCATTTTAAAAGAAACCATTGACACTCTTGGCGAGGAAGGCGATGTTGTTAAGGTAAAGGACGGCTACGGCCGCAATTTCCTGATCCCTCGCCGTCTTGCCGTGCCTGCCACCAAGGCAAACCTTACCGTTCTGGAAAAGGAAAAGGCCGCCATTGTGGCACGGAAGAAAAATCAGCGGGATGAGGCGGAAGCCCTGGCCAAAAAAGTTGCCGGCGCCACTGTGGTCATTGCCCACCGTTCCGGGGATGACAACAAGCTCTACGGCTCCATCACCTCCGCCGACATTGCTGAAAAGCTCGCCGAGCTGGGTATTGCAATCGACAAGAAAAAGATCGTTCTTGACGAGCCCATCAAGAGCCTGGGCGTTACCATGGTGCCGGTAAAGATCGGCTACCAGATTTCCGCGGAAATCACCGTGGAAGTCGTTCCCCTGGCTGCGGAATAAGTTCACGCCCGCCACACAGAAGGCAGACTTGGGCTCCGGCTCATATACCGGAAATCCCCTTGCTTTGTCCCTGGAATAACGCAGGATAACCGAAGGGGGGCGGAAATCGCCCCCCTCCATTGCAGCCAACGATACTCCATGGAATCCGGACCAGGCCCTTCCACCACCCACCGTCTGCCCCCGCAGAATCTTGAGGCCGAGCAATGCGTTCTCGGCTCAATCATGCTGCAACAGGGCGCCATGCCCAAAGCAGCAGAGACTCTCACCGAAGACGATTTTTACCGCGACGCCCATAAATACATCTTTTCCGCCATGATCACCCTGTTTGACCGTGGCGAACCCCTTGACCTTATCACCATTTCCAACCTGCTGAAGGACAACAACCGGCTGGAGGCGGTGGGCGGTCCCACGTATCTTGCCACCCTCACCGATATCGTGCCGGTGGCCGCGAATATCGCCTATTACGCCAAGATCGTGCGGGAAAAAGCGATCCTCCGCAGGCTGATCCAGACCGGCACCGAGATCGCCGGCCGCTGCTACGAAGAGCAGGACGATATCGACGGCCTGCTTGACGACGTGGAAACCACCGTCTTTGAAATCTCCCGGGCAAAGAGCGGCCAGTCCTATCATTCGCTCAAGACCGTCATCTCCGACACCTTCAAATACATCGAACAGCTCTACGAACGCAAGGAACACATCACCGGCGTTCCCACCGAATACCATGACTTTGACAAGATGACCGCGGGGTTGCAGCGCTCGGATCTCATCATCCTGGCCGCCCGTCCCAGCATGGGCAAAACCGCCCTGGCCGTCAACATGGTGCAGAACGCCGCCCTGCTCCACAAGGTGCCGGTGGCGGTGTTCAGCCTGGAAATGTCCAAGGAGCAGTTGGGCATGCGCATGCTCTGCTCCATCAGCCGGGTTGACGCCCAGCGGCTACGCACCGGGTTCCTCAAAGAGCAGGATTGGCCCAAGCTCACCCGGGCGGTTGGCATGCTTTCCGAAGCCCCCATCTACATCGACGACACCCCGGCCATCACGGTGCTGGAGATGCGGGCCAAGTGCAGGCGCCTGAAAACCGAGCACAACATCGGCATGGTGGTGGTGGACTACCTCCAGTTGATGCGGGGCAAGGCAAACACCCAGTCCCGCGAACAGGAAATCAGTGACATCTCCCGCTCGCTCAAGGCCATGGCCAAGGAGCTCAGCATTCCGGTTCTCGCCCTTTCCCAGTTGAACCGCAGCCTGGAAAACCGCCCCAACAAAAGACCGCAGCTTTCCGATCTGCGCGAATCGGGCGCCATTGAGCAGGATGCCGACGTGATCATGTTCATCTACCGCGATGAGGTATACAACAAGGCGGAAGACAACCCGAGAAAGGGGATTGCCGAAATCATCATCGGCAAGCAGCGTAACGGCCCCACCGGCACCGTGGAGCTGGCCTTTCTCGACCGCTTCACCTCCTTTGAAAATCTTGCCCACCAAAGTTTTCCGCCAACGGAATAAGAAAAGGTTGAGAGTCTGTGGTGTGCAGCCTGTGAGTAGCCGCGCCTCTTGCAACCGCCCCAAAAGTTCCCGCCCATCCCGTCGAGGGAGGGGGGATTTAATGAGAAAAAACCGGATCAACGAACATGAAATACGATTTCAAGGCCATCGAAGAAAAATGGCGCTCCCACTGGCTTAAAAACAGCACTTATAAGGCCAGCGAAGATTCCACCCGGCCCAAGTACTATCTTCTGGAGATGTTCCCATACCCTTCGGGCCGCATCCACATGGGCCATGTGCGCAACTACACCATCGGCGACGTGGTGGCCCGCTACAAGCGGATGAAGGGCTTCAACGTTCTGCATCCCATGGGTTGGGACGCCTTTGGCCTGCCCGCCGAGAATGCGGCGATCAAGCACGACACCCATCCGGCCAAATGGACCTATGAAAACATCGACTACATGAAAAAACAGTTGCAGCGCATGGGTTTCAGCTATGACTGGGATCGCGAACTCGCCACCTGCAACGATAAATACTACCGCTGGGAACAGCTCCTGTTCATCAAGATGTACGAAAAGGGGCTGGTCTACCAGAAGGTGACCACGGTCAACTGGTGCGAGACCTGCCAGACCGTGCTGGCCAACGAGCAGGTCATCGACGGCGCCTGCTGGCGGTGCGACAATGCCGTGCTGCCCAGGGAGATGAACGGCTGGTTCTTCAAGATCACCGACTATGCCGAGGAGCTGCTTGCCGGTTGCGACACGCTCACGGGCTGGCCGGAGAAGGTCCTCACCATGCAGCGCAACTGGATCGGCAAGAGCGTGGGCGCCGAGGTCAATTTCAAAATAGAAAACTCCGAAAAAACCCTCACCATCTTCACCACCCGGCCGGATACCATCTTTGGGGCGACCTTCATGTCCATCGCCCCGGAACACCCGTTGGCTTTGGAATTGAGCGCGGGCACCCCCCAGGAAGAGGCGGCCAAGGAGTTCGTTGCCCGGATCAAGGTCGAAAAACAGCGGCAGCGGCCGGAAGATGAGATGGAAAAGGAGGGGGTTTTCACCGGCGGTTACTGCCTCAACCCCTTCACCGGCACAAGGCTGCCGGTGTATGTGGCCAATTTCGTGCTCATGGAATACGGTACCGGCGCGGTGATGGCGGTCCCGGCCCATGACCAACGCGATTTCGAATTCGCCAAGAAATATGGCATAGAGATCAAGGTCGTCATTCAGCCCGAGGGCGAGCCCCTTGATCCGGCGACCATGAGCGAGGCGCACGACGGAGCAGGCTCCCTGGTGGCCTCCGGGGAGTTCACCGGCCTCGCCTCGGAAAAGGCCAAGGCAGCGATCACCACCGCAGCCGCGGAAAAAGGGGTCGGCTGCCAACGCACCACCTTCCGCTTGCGCGACTGGGGCATCTCCCGTCAGCGCTACTGGGGCGCCCCCATCCCCATGCTCCACTGCGCCCACTGCGGGGTAGTGCCGGTACCGGAAAAGGATCTGCCCGTCAGCCTGCCCACGGATGTCCAGTTTGACAAATCCGGGAAATCGCCCCTGCACACCCTGGAGAGCTTTTACCAGACCACCTGCCCTGTCTGCCAAGGCCCGGCCCGGCGCGAGACAGACACCATGGACACCTTTGTCGAGTCCTCCTGGTATTTTGCCCGCTACGTTTCCCCCCGGTTCACCGAGGGAGTCCTGGACAAGGCAAAAGCCGACTATTGGCTGCCGGTGGATCAGTACATCGGCGGGGTGGAACACGCCATTCTCCACCTGCTCTACTCGCGCTTTTTCACCAAGGTTCTGCGCGATCTCGGCTACCTGTCCATTGACGAGCCCTTCACCAACCTGCTCACCCAGGGCATGGTCATCAAGGACGGCACCAAGATGTCCAAGTCCAAGGGCAACGTGGTGGACCCCAACGAGCTGGTGGAAAAATACGGAGCCGACACGGTCCGGTTGTTCAGCCTGTTTGCCGCCCCGCCGGAACGGGATTTGGAATGGAGCGATCAGGGGGTGGAAGGCGCGTACCGCTTTTTAAACCGGGTCTTCCGCCTGGTGGACGACAACCTCTCCGTTTTTAGCGCGCCAGCTTCCGGTCTGCCCCAAGAGATGAATGCAGCCAGCACCGCCCTGCACCGGAAAACCCATCAGACCATCCGCAAGTTCGGGGCGGATATCGAGGCAAAGTTCCACTTCAACACCGCCATCAGCGCGGTAATGGAGTTGACCAACACCCTGTACAGCCTGGCCGCCGATGAGTCTGGCGAAACCGCTGACCCTGCGGTGATCCGCGAGGCCATTGAGGCGATGCTCGACCTGCTCTCCCCCATGGTGCCGCATCTATGTGCCGAACTCTGGGAGATGACAAAACATCCCACCCCCCTTGCCGAAGTGCTTTGGCCGGAGTACGATGACGAAGCGGTCCGGGAGGAGGCGATCACCATCGTGGTCCAGGTGAAGGGCAAGGTGCGCAGCCAGCTTCAGATTGCTCCGGGCGCCAGCGATGAAGACCTCGAAAAAATGGCCCTGGCCGATGAAAAGGTGCAGAAATTCCTGGAAGGCAAACCGGTGCGCAAGGTGATTGTCGTGCCGAACAAACTGATCAATATTGTGATTTAGGGTAACTACTCAGGTGAATAGGCCGAAGGTTGAAGGTTTTTAAGTTTATCAACTTCAGTCGTCAGCCTTCAGCCTAAATACCCGTTCCTTTTTAGCCTGACGCCAGACACTTACGGGACCAGACCATGAAGATTTTTACTCTGAAACACCTGAGCCTGCTCCTTATCCTGCTGATCGCTGCCGGATGCGGCTACCACAACCCCAACATGCTGCCGCCGGGACAACAGGGCAAGGTCCTCAAGCTCTATATCCCCATCTGGCCCAATCCGACCAATGAAATCAGGCTTGCCTCCGACATCAACAATGCCCTGCAGGACTGGCTCGGCCAGAGCAAGCAGTTCACCCTGGTGAACAGCTCCGGGGAAGCCGATTATGTCTTGAACGGAAAAATCAATGCGGTGAGTTATACGGGCCGGGCCTACGACTCAAAAAATGTTGCAAAGGCGCTCATTGCCACCCTGAACGTTGATTACACCGTCACCGACACCCGCACCGGCAAGCCAGCCTGGGAGGCCAAGGGCTTCTCTCTCGCGGAAAGCTATTCCCTGGAGACCGACACCCATAAAAAACAGGCCTTGGACACTCTGGTGGACAATCTGTCCGAGCAGATATACCTCCGCCTGTACAGCGCCATCTCCCGTAATGAGAAAAATAAGAGCCGTGGGAAATAACAGCCATCCGTTCCCTGCTAAATATGATTGGCATTATCCCGCAGGGAAAGGTATATAGCAACGTTTCCTGATCATTCTTGCCCAACAATCACATCACCACCGAACCAGAAACTGGAGGTCCCCATGCCATCACGCAGAGAACTTGCCAATGCCATCCGCGCCCTGAGCATGGATGCCATCCAGAAAGCCAAATCAGGCCATCCCGGCGCGCCCATGGGCATGGCCGACATCGCCGAAGTCCTGTGGAACGACTTTCTTACCCATAATCCCGCCAATCCCAAATGGGCCAACCGCGACCGCTTTGTCCTCAGTAACGGCCACGGCTCCATGCTGCTCTACTCGCTGCTCCACCTCACGGGCTACGACCTGCCCATGGCGGAGATCAAGAACTTCCGGCAGCTCCACGCCAAAACCCCGGGCCACCCGGAATACGGCTACGCCCCCGGCATCGAAACCACCACCGGCCCCCTGGGCCAGGGTATAGCCAACGCAGTGGGCATGGCCATAGCGGAAAGAACCCTGGCTGGCCAGTTCAACCGGCCCGGCCACACGGTTATCGATCATCACACCTATGTGTTTATGGGCGACGGCTGCATGATGGAGGGCATCTCCCACGAGGCCTGCTCCCTGGCCGGAACCCTGGGGTTGGGCAAGCTCATCGCCGTGTACGATGACAACGGCATCTCCATCGACGGCGAGGTGCAAGGCTGGTTCACCGACAACACCCCCATGCGTTTTCGCTCCTACGGCTGGCATGTCATCGAGGGTGTGGACGGCCATGACGGCGAGGCAGTGAAAAAAGCCCTTGCCGAGGCAAAGGGTGTAACGGACAAGCCCTCGCTCATCTGCTGCAAAACCGTGATCGGCTGGGGCTCCCCCAACAAGCAGGGCAAGGAGGATTGCCACGGCGCGCCCCTGGGTGACGCCGAGATCGCCCTGGTCCGCCAGACCATCGGCTGGCCCCACCCCGCCTTTGAGATCCCGGCCGAGATCTATGGTGGCTGGAACGCCAAGGACAAGGGCGCGGCCCGCGAGGCCGAATGGAACACCCGCATGGCCGCCTATAAAGCAGCGCACCCGGAACTTGCCGTAGAGCTTGAGCGCAGGCTTTCCGGCACGCTCCCCGCCGACTGGCAGGCAAAGGCCGGAGCCTACATCGACGCAGTCAACGCCAAGGCGGAGAAGATCGCCACCCGCAAGGCCTCCCAGAACTGCCTGAACGGCTACGGCCCTCTACTGCCGGAGTTCCTCGGCGGTTCGGCGGACCTGGCCGGCTCCAATCTGACCATCTGGTCCGGCAGCAAGGGCATCAACACGGATGCGGGCGGCAACTATATCTATTACGGGGTCCGCGAGTTCGGCATGGCAGCCATTGCCAACGGCATCGCCCTGCACGCCGGCTTCATCCCCTACACCGCAACCTTTTTGATCTTTTCCGAATACGCCCGCAACGCCCTGCGCATGGCCGCGCTCATGAAGCAGCGCTCCATCTACGTCTTCACCCACGACTCCATAGGGCTGGGCGAGGACGGCCCCACCCATCAGCCGGTGGAACAGGCAGCAACGCTCAGGATGATCCCGAACATGGGGGTCTGGCGGCCCTGCGACGCAGTGGAAACGGCAGTGGCCTGGAAAATTGCCATCGAGCGGGCCACCGGCCCCACCTGCCTGCTGCTTTCCCGGCAGAACCTGCCCCATCAGCCCCGTACCGCCGAACAACTGGCCAACATCGCCAAGGGCGGTTATGTCCTGCTTGACTGTGGCGGCGATACGCCGGACGCCATCCTCATCGGTACCGGTTCCGAGGTCGAGCTTGCAGTGGCGGCGGCCAAGGAGCTTAGCGGCAAGGGCAAGAAGATCCGCGTGGTCTCCATGCCCAGCACCGATTGCTTCGAAAGCCAGAGCAAGGAGTATCAGCAATCCGTGCTGCCTGACGCGGTCCAGGCCAGGGTCGCCATCGAGGCCGGAGTAACCGGTGGCTGGTACCGCTATGTGGGCACCAAGGGGAGGGTCATCGGCCTCGACCGCTTTGGCGAATCCGCCCCGGCAGAGCAGTTGTTCCCCTACTTCGGCTTCACCGTGGAGAATGTGGTCAAGGCCGTGGAAGAAATTTTATAGTCCTCTTTAGAAACAAGACTAGATTACAGAAACCAAACCGGTGCTTCGACAGGCTCAGCACGAACGGAAATCAATGCATTAAGATTTTCTCCGTTCGTGCTGAGCCTGTCGAAGCACTTTTGTTACAGGTTCCTTAATCTTGCTCCTTTCACCTTGAGTCTCCCCACATGTTCTCCATCGGCACTCTCCGCATCGACACCCCCTTTATCCTTGCCCCATTGGCCGGATACAGCGATCTTGCTTTCCGCCTGCAATGCCGGGAATACGGGGCCTCGCTTTGCTTTTCGGAGATGATCAGTTGCCACGGCCTGCATTTCCGGCAAAAAAATACCCTGGATCTCGTCAGAACCGTGGAGAGTGAACGCCCGGTTGCCATGCAGCTCTTTGGCTCCGAGCCCGACCTCATGGGCGAGGCGGCGGGGATACTTTCGGAACACCCCATCGACCTCATCGATATCAACATGGGCTGCCCGGCAAAAAAGGTCATCAAAAAAGGGGCGGGCTGTTACCTCATGAAACTCCCCGCCCTGGCTGCGAAGATCATCCGGGCGGTGGTGCAAAACTCGAAAGTACCGGTGACGGTCAAATTCCGCTCCGGCTGGAATCACCAGTCCATCATTGCCTGCGATTTCGCGAAAATGGCCGAGGACAACGGGGCCGCCGCGATCACGGTCCACGCCCGAACTTGGAGCGACGGCTTTTCCGGCACCGCGGACTGGCGGCTTATCAGCCAGGTGAAACAATCTGTTTTCATCCCGGTGATCGGCAACGGCGATGTGCAATCCCATGGTGACGGGTTACGGATGCTGGCGGAAACCGGCTGCGACGGGGTGATGATCGGCCGGGGCGCCCTGGGTGCGCCCTGGATCTTCTCCGCCGACGCGCCGGAAAACCCCTCCCTGGCCTTCCGGCTCGCGGCCTTGAACCGCCACCTGGCCCTCATCGCCAAATACCAGCCCGACACCCCGCCTTCCCAGATCAAAAACCATGCGGGGAGGTATTTCAAGGGAGTACCGGGCGGGGCGGAAATCAGACGGCAGATTTTCAATCAGACATCCTATTTTGGCCTAAAGAAGCTCATTTCCTCTTTATCCTGAGTCCTCCCTTGACACTCTATTTCCCTGCCATTAGACTATTTTTGTAGTATCTGCCTTATTGCTCTCCAGTGGCCCAATACCGAAAAGAGGAACACCATGACACAACTCGCAATGGATTTGCCTGAAGACGTTTTTTCGGCTCTGCGGCTTGCCCCCCGTGAATTTGCCAGTGAAATGCGGATCGCGGCTGCCGTCCAATGGTATGGCGAACAACGCGTATCTCAGGGTAAAGCTGCTGAGATTGCCGGCATCAGTCGAATTGCCTTTATCGACGAATTGCGTCGTCGTCATGTCCCAGCCATTCAGGTTGACATATCCGAATTGGACGCGGAGTTGGGACAGTGATTGCAGAAACCTGGGTGATCAATGCCTCCCCCCTGATTCTGCTGGGTAAATTGGGCCGCACCGACTTGCTTGAACAATTGGCAAAAGAGATCATGGTGCCGCAGGCGGTCCTGCTCGAAGTTGCGTCAGGCGGAGCCGCCGATGCAGGGCTGGGCGACACCCTCGCCTGGGCACGAAATCGGGTTATCGACGATGTTTTCGTGCCGATATCGATATCTGGCTGGGATCTCGGCGCAGGGGAATCCCAAGTGTTGGCCCATTGCCTTCTTGGTCGCTATCGCGCGGTACTCGATGATGGCGAGGCCCGCGCAGCGGCAAAGGTTCATTCCGTGCCCCTGGTTGGCAGTCTGGGCGTCATCCTCCGCGCACGGAAGGCTGGATTGATTCCGGCTGCCCGCCCTCTGGTTGAGCAGTTGGCAGAGGCCGGCTCATATCTTTCAGCGGAACTGATACGACAGGCGCTCAGCAAAGTAGGCGAGTAACGCCGATGAGCAATGCCCAAGCCTCTGATACACCGGAAAATCCCTCCCTTGCCTTCCGGCTCGCGGCCCTGAACCGCCACCTTGCCCTCATCGCCAAATACCAGCCCGACACCCCGCCTTCCCAGATCAAAAACCACGCTGGCCGGTATTTCAAAGGGGTTCCGGGCGGGGCGGAAATCAGACGGCAGATATTCGGCCAGACCTCCTATGCCGGTCTGCTGGAGCTTGTTTCCTCGTTTAACCGCTACAGCTCTTGACACTGCCCACCCCTTCCGTTACGCTGTCTTGCGCGGCATGTTCTTCCTCGGTGTTGCCGGTAGCCGCCCTTGCAAGGAGCAGAGATGTTTACAATCCGCGATGCCACAACAGAAAAGTCTGGAAAGCGGCGCGCCATCTCCCCCCTCACCACCATTTTCCTCCAACCTGATAGGGGTATTCATTTTTCCGCCTTGCTTGTGCTGGCAATGACCATCATTTTCAGCCAGTTGGTTTTTCCGGAAACATCCCACGCCGACAGAACCATCGATTCGGTAACACTGAACGAATCCACCACCAGTGTCACAGTGCCAACCGGCGCAGCCATCAGTGCCAAAGTCACAGTTACCACCAGCAACCAAAACGGCAAGAACTGGCGATCCATTCGCTGGGGCATCGCCACCACCACCCCCAATCCAAGCGCTATGAGCTGCGTCGATTTTGAGCCAGACCATACCGGACAAGGAACTTATCCCGAAACATTCTACATCACCGCCCCATCTGTTGCTGGCACTTACAACGCCTACTTCATCGCCTACGACAATGATGACTGCAGTTCTGGCGCCAGCACTACTAAAACTATAACCGATGCGGTCATTGTAGACACCACCGCACCAACCTGTTTTTTCGACTTCTTCAACCGCACTGATATTGCTTCCACCGGCTACTGGATCGTAGCAAACGAAGGTGGAGCCTTCGGCGACCCCAGAATCGTCAACGATCGCCTGCGTCTCACTGATAATAGGGGCGGGGCTTCGACTATGGCTGCTCTGCGCCAGCTCTTCCCTGCGTCTGGCAACAAAATCGTGGTGGAGTTCGACCACTATGCCTACGACGGCTCCGGTGCCGACGGCATGTGCGTTGTGCTCTCCGATGCCTCCATCGCTCCATTGCCCGGCGCCTTCGGTGGTTCGCTGGGCTACGCCCCCAAACAGGCCAGCGCCGGCGGCGACACCACCCATCCCGGCTTTGCCGGCGGTTGGCTGGGAGTGGCTTTGGACGAATACGGCAATTTCTCCAATCCCACCGAAGGCCGCACCGGCGGGCCTGGACAACGCTCCGACTCCGTTGCCGTGCGTGGCTCCGGCTCGCTCTACACCGGCTACGCTTACCTGGCGGGAACCAACACCCTCTCGCCTGGCATCGACAATGCCGACGCCACCTCCCCGGCGCCCGGCTACCGCTACCGCATCATCATCGACCATCTCGACGGCGTCCATGCCTGGACCTCGGTGGAACGCAACACGGGAAGCGGATACACCACCCTGATCGGTTGCGCTCCCGGCCAGACCAGTGGCTGTACCCCTCTTGATGCCAAGGCCGCGGCTGGGCAGGCAGCCGTTCCCGCCAATTGGTATCTTTCTTTCACCGGATCCACCGGCGGAGAGACCAATATCCATGATTTCGACAATCTCCAGGTATGCTCGACGCAACCGCAACCCTTACCCACCCTGGACCATGTCCGAATTCTCCATGACGGTCAGGCCCTTACCTGCGCTGCGGAAACCATTAGTTTGCTGGCCTGCGCCGACGCCAGTTGCTCAACCCTGTTCACCGGTCCAGTGACCGTAAATTTAACCGATATTGCGAACGCAAAATGGTCATCCGACTCAATAACCTTCAGTGGTGGTCAGACCACGGTAACCCTTACGAAAAAGACAGCAGGCACAGTGACGCTCGGCGGCACAGTCACCTCTCCGGACGTCACCACTACATCGGCAATATGCTACATTGGTACAACCCAGAACTGTGCGCTTACCTACACCCTCTCATCCGCCTGTTTCGATGCGGTGGAAGTGGACCGGTCGGCCTCAACCCCAATCTACACCAAGCTGGCGAGCACCCCCTTTTCCTTGGATGTGCTTACCCTGGCCCCCCTGTCCGGAAACACTACTCAACCGGTCTCCGTTGCCCTTGTTGATCCCACCGCAACAAGTGGCAATTGCAGTGACTTCAACACCGGACTGACAGCGGAACAGACATACACCTTCAACCGTTTCTCTGGAGGACGCCACACCTTTTCCTTCACCTATCCGAATGCGGCACAAAACGTCAGGGTTCGCATCCGCAACACGAGCACCAATCAATCCGCCTGCTCCTCGGACAACTTCGCCATCCGCCCGCATCAGTTGACCCTCGCCACCACTACACCGCTCAATCCGGCAGCAAACACCATAAAAGCAGGCGCGGACTTCAATCTCACCGCCGCTTCCGGTGTCACCGCAGGCTACACCGGCACCCCGACCACCGACCCCGCCAAAATCGTGGACCACAACACCATTGCCATCGGAACAGGCCCCCTGACCGGCGCTTTTGCCGCAGCAACCGGGACCACCGCCATCGGAACCTTTCAGTATCTGGACGTAGGTACCATCACCCTGAATGCCAACGCCGTGCTCGATGCAACCTTTACTGCCGTCGATCAGGTGACAGGACTGGTCGGCGGGGTCGACCATGGAGCCGGCGGCGATTGCATTGCCGACAGCGCCTCCAATATCGCCTCGGTGGGTTTTTACGGCTGCACTATCGGCGGTACGGCGCTGGGGCCCCTGGGACGCTTTTTTCCGGACCACTACGAGGTCACGGCAACCCTGACCGGTGCCTGCAATCCTGGGACGGTAAATGAATTTACCTACATGGGCCAACCGGCCCTTGGTGTGAACCTCACCATCCAGGCCATGGCCAGTGCAGGAGCAACCCCGTTGTCCCGATACACCAACGGCTATGCCTTCCTGGCTGAGTTCAACGTCATTGGAGACAACAGCGGTGCAGCCATTACCCCGCTCAATAGCCGGTTGACCCCGGACCTGCCCGCCTTCCAGTGGAGCAGCGGCGCCTACGTCGGCCCAGGCACCTACAGCTTCGACCGGGCTGTCAATCCCGATGGCCCCTTTGACAATTTCAGACTCAACATCACGATCAATGACACCGATGGCGCACAAATCACCAGGCTGAACGGCATCGCCATTACCGGGGTCAACGCCGTACTTTCCCCTGCCACCAAGATTCGCTATGGGAGGCTGCGACTCCCCAATGCCTATGGCCCGGAAACCGGAGCGCTCATCATTCCCGCACCCCTTGAATTCTGGAACGGCGCGAACTTCGTGCTCAATGCCCAAGACAACTGCACCGACCCAGGCGGCATTGCGAATTACAGGCTTGACAATACCCTGGAGGTTAATCAAACTGACGGCACGATCCTGATTAACGGCGCCGCCGCGACGACCCTCACCATTAACCCCACCAGTGCCAATGCCGGCCTGATCAACCTCAATTTCAGTCCGCCAGGCCCCGGGGCAACCGGCTTTACAGACGTAACCGCGCTGATCACCGCCTCGCTGCCCTGGCTGCTCTTTGAATGGGAGGGCGCTGACAACGACTTCAACGACACCCCCTTCGCCCGGGTCAACTTCGGCATTTATCGCGGCAACGACCGAATTATCAACTGGCGGGAGATCATCCGCTGAGCCATGACCATGATTCCTTGCCCATACAGAACAAACCGGCAGCGCGGCTTCACCCTGATCGAGCTGGTCATGATCATTGTCATTCTCGGCATTCTTTCCGCAACCGTCTATGTGCGATGGCCCGTCGGCATGGAAGAGGACGCCGCGGCAAAGGAATTCAGGCGAGCGCTGCGCTACGCCCAGCACAAGGCCATGACCAGGCAATTCACCAATAACGCAGCAGCCTGGGGGCTTACCGTCAATGGTGATTTCAGCTATACCCTGCAACGTATCGACGGAAGCGAACAGGCAGAAGCCGAATATGTCAACAGATGCCTCAACTCCGAAAATCCCCCTCCGTGCACCATCCCTCTTGCCGGCGGGCCAGTCTATTTTAACGGTCTTGGGGAGCCGCTGGATGCAGCGGGAAATCCAATTGCCGGTGCAACGATTTTCATTATCGGTGCGGCGCCAAACAACCGGAACATCACGATAAGTGCGGAAACAGGGTATGTGAACTAGAGATGTCAGACAAGATTTTCATAAAAAAACCGCTGCGCCAAAACGCCGGCTTCACTCTGGTCGAGATTGTCATTACCATCGTCATTCTCGGCGCGGTTGCCGGAATCCTGGTGCCATTTTTCAATGCCATTGTTCATAGTCCTGACCCGGTGATCCGGGAACGCGCCATCTCCCTGGGACAGGCCATGATGGACGAGATCATGGCCAAGCGCTGGGATGAAAACACCCCCATGGGCGGCGGCCCGCTCAATACCGCCGAATCGGCTCGCGGCACGGTTGTACCGGCCGCAGCCCTCGGCATTGATGCCGGCGAAGACAGAACGACCTACGATGATGTGGACGACTACAACAGCTTGCCCCCGGAAATTGACAACTTCACGGATCAAAACAACAATGCCTTCAACCTTCCCGGCTACCGCCGCCAAGTGGCGGTTCGATACATTGCCAGCGCGGCAAATCCCATCGACGAAAATACCCCGGCAGCCGCCGGAACCACCGACACCAAACTGGTGGTTGTGCGCATCACCTCGCCCCTTGGGGAAATCTTTAACTTTGTGGCTGTTGCCTGCAATTTTTAGGATAAAGATACAAGACATGGGCCGACGCGGAAACAAACAACAAGGCTTCACCCTGATCGAATTGATCATCGTCGTCGTATTGCTCGGCATCCTCGGGGCCATGGGCGCCGGGTTCATCAGCGAGGCATTCCGGGGCTTTTTTGACGCCGATGTCCGCATGGAGATGTACGAAGAGGGCAAATCCGCCATGGTACGGATGGAGCGGGAGATCCATATCGCCGTGCCCAATGCTGTTGATGTCGCAATCGCCGGGGACACTGTCAGCTTCGGGGTAATCGATGAAAACGCCATGGCCGGAGTCTTCGGCCAGTACACGGAAGCACACCCCAGCGGCGGCGCCACCATCACCGACCAGGCTGCCGGGCTGCCCCTCGGCACCCTGGTTTCCATTTACAATACAGGGTGGCCCATCTTCAACAACGGGAGCAGAACGTACAGCGTGACCAGCAACGGGACCAACCCCATGACCCTGGACAGAAATATCGGAGCGCCTTCTCCGTATCAACGCTTCTTTGCCGTGCGTCCCGATGCCGTGCGTTTTTCTGTTGCCGGCACCACCCTGTCCCGCTCAACCGCCACGGTCAATGCCGGCGCTCTTTTGGGGGCTTTTGGCAATCCGCAACCACTGGCCCAGAATATCGTGCCCAGCAACGGCCTACCCTATTTCACTTACAACCCCGGCAATTCAACCCGAAACAGCGTGGTGTCCATCCATTTCGCCATCGCGCGCAACGGAGAAACCGTCAACTTCCACAAGGAGGTCCAGATCCGCAATGTGCCATAAATATCTTGCCCCCCTTGCCAACCACCGCGGCATCGCTTTGATCACCGCGATATTCGCCATTGTCATCCTCGCCCTATTCGGATTGCTGATCGCCCGGTACACCGTGACCACCCAGACGTCCTCGGCGGAGGATTACCTCTGGGCCCAATCCCTGTACAGCGCCGAATCCGTGATGCGGCTGAATATCCTGGGGGATGATGGCGGCGGAGGAATCGCTGCCCCGGTCACGCCTCTGGTGGGGGGCATAACAACCGAATTTCCGGCAGGTGGTCCGGCATTTGCCTTCACTGCCCCAGGGACATCCGTAACCATCCAGGTGCGCGGCTTTCACGGCACTGGAGTCAGCCGCACGGTGGAGGCGCATTACATCCTGTAATAGTCCTTGCCAAAATACAGAGTCCTCCCCATTGTCTGTATTTCCCCACCATGATACTCACTCCCATACAATCTCTAACAACAGAGAAACATTAAGTTTTATCAAAATACAAATCACCGATACCCGCCCTTTCAGCCTTGAAAAATATCGATTGCTTTATTTTTTCCCAATAAAACAATGGGTTATTCCTTTGACCTTAGAGCGATATGTGCTATAACAAAATGATATCCTTGTAAAAAGTCGGCAGGAAGCGAAATTGTCCCTGAACAGATACGCGGCACAGGAGGTTTTCCATTGCTGAGACTTAACAACAAAGGCTTTACCCTCATCGAGCTCATCATCGTCATCATTCTCCTCGGGCTCATTTCCGCCACGGCGATCCCCTATTATCTCAACATCCAGAAGGAAGCGAAGATCGCGGTGGTCAAGGGCAAGCTCGCCGCCATCCGGGGTGGTCTGGAGCTGGCCCACGCCAAGATCCTGGCCTCCGGGGTCAACACCGGTCCGGACGGCAACAATCCCGACTGGCCCACCCTGGAAGAGCTGCAATTCAACGAACTGCGCCTCAACACCCGGCCCGCTGCCTTGATAGGACTCCGCATTGTCCGCAGCGATTTTTACTCCACCGAACAGAACCTGGCCTTGCCGCTCTGCAACCTGCCGGACCAGCCGCCAGGCATGTACGCCAGCCCTTCCGGGGTTTCAGGAAAAAGCATGACCGACGCCCTGGCAAACCCCAGGCTGGCGGATGAGTCCGCGGGATGGGCCTATTATCCGGGCAATGAGCGCGATGCCAATGGCCGAGGGGTGGACGCCATCTTCTATGTGAACGATGACCGGCCGCTCACCGACAATGTGGATTCCGCCGATAAACGACCTTCTGAGTGGTAAGCAGACGCGTGAGCAGACTTTACAATACCCTGGAAAAAATCCGCATCGGTGAACAGGGTATTTTTCCCAAAAAAAAACCAGCTCCTGCGGAGGGAGCCAGCCTGACCGCAAGCAAAAGCAAGAGACTCCGGCTTGTTCTGCTGGGCCTCTCCTGCGTGCTTACCCTTGCCTTGTTCCTGTTTTTTGCCGGACCAAAGCGCAAGGATGCCAAGCCGGACGTCGGCCTTAACCCTGCCGCCACGAACGCTGCTGCTCCGGCGCTGACCCCCGGCCAAACCGTCGAGCAAGCCCCCTCCCGGCCGGAGGTCTCCGCAAGGATGCCCGCGGAGGTGGAGGTTTCTCCGGCACCCTCGGCGACTGCCACCGGCAGCGGCCTCTACCTGCAACTCAACGACAAGGGAATCGCCCTTATTCAAGAAAATCAGCATTGGCAAGGGATCTATTATTTCGAACAGGCGCGCAAACAGCAGCCGGAAAGGCCGGAAGCGCTGATCAACATGGCGGTGGCCCTGGCCGAGCTGGGGCTCCGCGCCCCGGCCAAAAGGCTTTTCACCGAAGCCCACGGACTGGCGCCAAACCATCCCCTGCTTCGCAAGAATCTCGATCTTCTCGGGCAGATGGGTTTTTTTGACGACCAATGGGTGGCTTCCCTGTTCGCGGGGGCAACCGAACCCCTGCCGGGACCGCAACCGCAATGACAACGAGGATGAGACCATCTTTTTTATGAAGCTGCCCTTCAGCACCAAAAGATATCTCGCCCTGACCGGCGACAGCCAGAACACCATGCTGGCGGAGGTGTCAAAGGGGCCGTCAGGCACGGCCCAGTTGCATATCCTTGCCAAGACCGACAGCGCCATTACCGCGGATGTCACCATTCCCCGATTGCTCGCCGGGGTTGGCAATCTCCATGGCTTGGTCTCCCTGTCCCTGCCGCTCAGCTTTTTCGAGGTGATCGCCGCCAGCATCCCGGTCATGCCCGACGGCGCCGTGGGCAAGGCCTTGCCCTATCATCTTGCCAAGGCCCTGCACAAGCCGCTCAATGAGTTCATTTACGACTGGCAGATCACCGGCCGCTTCAAGGATCGGCTCCAGGTGACGGTCTACCTTTTCCCTGCCGGGGTGTTCCACAAGATTCGCCGGGAGTTCACCAGAAAGCAGATCAAATTTTCTTTTTTTGAGCCGGATATCTTCGCGGCCTTCACCTTTCTTTTCCAGGAAAAAATGCTGCCGCCCAACGAGGCCGCCCTCTGCGTCTTGCTCTGGCAAGACAGCATTTCCCTTGCGGTTTACGAAAAGGGCAAACTCCCCCTCATCCGCACGGTAAAAGCCTTGCAGCCCCAAGGAGAAGTAACCCTTCGACCGGCGATGGACATCGAGCTTCCTGCTTCAACTGCATTGCCGGAGCTTGCCGACGATTTGCTCATTCTCGACGAAGACCATTCGCTTTTTGATGAACAGGTCGACACTGCCTCCATTCTTGCCGATTTCTCCATTCTCGCATCCAAGGAAGGTTCCGGGTCCGGCAACGAACCGGCCCCGGCGGCCAGCGCCGGCTTCGCCTCCTCGCCCGAGGAAGGGGTGTTCGAGGCGACGGACAGCGCCTCCTGGCCGGATTATCTGCATAGAATTCCCCTGGAGATTTTGCGCACCCGTGACTATTACGCCTCGATTCAAAAAGGCGCCGCCGTCAGAAACATCTTTATCGGTGGAGCCGATTCTTTCTGGCAGGAGCTGCTGGAGAGCAGCAACAACCTCCTCGGCGCCCAATGCAAATCCTTGACCGCCACCACCGGAGGCCCGGACTGCTCTCCCCTGCTGCATGTCCTGGCCCTCGGCACAGGCGCGAGGTGGTAAGCCATGCTTGAACGGATCAACCTGGTTCCCCAACTGCCCCTTGACGAAAGGATCCGGAAAACAACCCTGCCCGTGGTGGGTATTTTTCTCGCTCTGGTTATCCTCTTTCTTGCCGCAAACGACCGGATCCTCAAAACCCAGATCCGCTCGCTGAACCGCGACATTGCCGCGGCCCAGCAACGGGCCGGGGAAATAACCGCGACCCAGGCGAGGATTGCGCAACTGACCAGCAGCATCACGCAGCAGAAAGAGAAAAAGGAACAACTGAGCGTTCAGGCGGCAAAACTCACCAGCATCCAGGAACGGAAAAAATATTTTTCCAGAATGCTTGCGGCCATTGCCTTGACCATGCCCTCGTCGGTTCGTTGCGAAAAAATTATCTTTCAGAAGGATGGCGGCCAGATCGTCGGCACCGCTGTCCAGTATCGGGAGCTGCCCGCCTTTGTCAAAGCGCTTGGCAACACCCCCCCCTTTACCAATGTCATGCTCCGCGATCTTGACCGAAGCCCTGACGCAAAAAAAACGGACTTCACCTTTACCATCGCCTTTCAACTGAAACGGGAAGCCGACCCATCGTGAACAACCAGCAACTCATCATTCTCGGGAACAAACTGAAGGAATGGTTTTTCCTGTTAAAAAGCGACCCGGAAGCCTTTGCCGAACTGAGAAAGCTCGGCCTTGGAATTCTGGTCTGCGCCGCGATCCTCTATGGCGGGTCAACCCTGCTCCTGGCCCCGCAGAAAAAAGAGCTGCGCCAAAAGCGTGTCCAGAAAAACGAAATCGAGGGCACCGCTCCCGCCCAGTTGGGTAGTGCCCTGGCCATGCAGGTTTCCCAGTTGGAAACGGAACAAAAGGGTCTGCGGGAACAGACAGAGACCCTGGCCCTGCAGATTCGCCTCATCGAGGAGCAGTGGCAATCGCTGACCGATCGTGAGCAGTTTTCCAAGACCCTGTTCGCCCTGCATGCCAATGCGCCCATCACCATGGAAAATCATCTGCGCCAGATGAGTCAACTGGAAGACCGCTCGCAGAACGGCTTCACCCTGAGCACCGTCAATCTGGCCGGGGAGGTTCCCTTCCCGTTGCTTTACAAGTACCTGCAATACATTGAAGACCGCCCCGAGATAGGCATTATCGAGGATCTTGCCGTGACGCGTCTTGCCAACGCAGGCTATGATCAGCAGGCCAAGGTTACCTTCAGTATGGTTGTCGGCAGAACAACCCTGGACAAGCCATGACGAACAATCGGCGCCTCCTCTTTTTTACCGTTCTCCTCCTCGGCCGTGCGCTCCCGCTTCAGGCGGAAGGGACGCACATCCTCACGGTGCGGCCTGAAAAAATCCTGCCCCATCAAGGGCAAACGGAAGCCAGCCCTGCCCTGGAACGGGATCCCTTCAACTGGAATCGTGATCAGATTAATTTTTTTAAAAGCCAAGAACCCAGGGAAAAAAGCAATTCCATTGGCGGCTTGACCCTCTCTGGTATAATCTGGGACAAGACCAAGCCCCAAGCCGTTATCAATGACCATCTGGTCACCAAGGGGGAGAATGTGAACGGCTCGGTTGTCCGACAGATACTCAAAGATCTTGTTGTTGTTGAACAAAACGGCGTCTCCCATGAACTGTGGCTGGATTCCTCTCCGAGGCCCCTGCCCATGAAGGATAAAAAACCCTGATGCGAATCTCTTCCTTGCCTGCCATGCTCTTGTCGGCCGTGCTTGTCCTGGCCCTTCTGGGGCTGTTTCCTGCCCCAGGCCTGACCTCCGCTCCGCGGGAGCCGGAAAACGACGCGCCCCTGCTGGAGGATCTGAAAAAATTCCCCGCCTCCCTGCGGACCGAGAATCTCTCGGTTTCCCTGCTGTTGCGCGGCATGGGCCGTCAGGCCGGGATCAATATCCTGGTGGCGGACAACATCACCGATACCATCAACCTCGACGTGGAAAATCTGAATCTGTACGAGGCATTTCAGGTGATCATGGATGCCAAGCAGTTGCGGTATTATCAGAAAAACAACGTCATCTTCGTGGAAAAGAAAGCGGACTTCCAAGGACTGCAGCGCGACCTTGCCAACGAGCGGCTCTGCACAAAATTCGGCAATGCCACGGCCTATGTGGATCAACTGAAACCCCTTTTGGGCCCGAATGGCTCAATTACCGTGACCAACCGCGGCAACTGCCTGGTTATTCAGGATCGGGCCGGAAACCTCCCCCGTCTGCGCGAGATGCTGGTCGAGCTTGACCAGCCCATTCCCCAGATCCACATCGAAGCCCGCATCGTCTCCATCTCCAACGAGGCCAAGAAACAACTGGGCATCATCTGGGGCTACAACAACTACCGGGATGCCTCCGGGCTGACTCCCAAGATCAACTCCATCACCTCCAGCATTGCCCTGCCTGCCGCTGAGCCCACCACCAGCTTGGCCTTCGGCTTTATCCGCGAAAACTTCAATCTCAATGTGGAACTCCAGGCCATGCAGTCCGACAGCCTGCTGGAAATCCTCTCCTCTCCGAGCGTGCTGGTTCTCGACGGCAAGGAAGCCGAGATCAAGCAGGGCAAGGAGGTTCCCTATGTGACCGGAACCAGCACCACCGTCAACACCACCTTCCGCGAGGCGAATCTCGGCCTGAAGGTCAAGCCGACGGTGTTGCAGGACGGCTACATCATTCTGGACGTGGAGGTCACCAACGACAGCGTTGATCAAACAACCTCCGGCGCAAGCGGTCTGCTGATCAACAAGCAGTCGATCACCACCAATCTCTTCCTTGAAGACAAGGTCACCGTGGTCATCGGCGGCATTCTCCAGCAAAATAAGAGCAACCTGAACAGCAAGGTGCCGGGCCTGGGGGATATCCCGCTTTTTGGCAACCTCTTCAAGAGCGCAGACAAGCGCAACGACCAGTCGGAACTCATGGTTTTCATCACCCCCCGCATTGTCACCATGACCCGCAAGGAAAACGGCGAGGCCACTGGACCCATGTTTTCTCCCGCGGCTTCCTCGGAAAAGCCCAAGGAAGAAGTGATTCCGGTTGACCCTCCGAAAAATACGACCCAGGGGACCCCGCTACCACCGCAATGAACCACCTCGAGTTTTTCGGTCTACAGGAAGATCCTTTCCGCCTGACCCCGGACAGGAATTATTACTTTCCCACCAAGGGACATGCCGGTCTGCGCGAGGTTATCCGCTATGGCCTTGAGGGCGACGAGGGGTTCATCATCGTCACCGGCGAAATCGGCACTGGCAAAACTCTCATGCTCCGCCTGATGATGGATGATCTGCCGGACAGATTTGAGACCGCCCTGATCCTCTCGCCCCACCTCTCCCGCTTGGAACTGCTCCTGGCCATTTTTCAGGATATCGGTCTTCCCATCCCGACGGACAATACAGCCAGCCTCGACTCGCTCCTGCGCATCCTCAACGACCACCTGTTCGCCTTGGCGCAACAAGGCAAGAAGCTGCTCATCGTCATCGACGAAGCGCAGAATCTTCCCGACGAAAGCCTGGAACAGCTCCGGTTGCTTTCCAATTTCGAAACCGACACCCAGAAACTCCTGCAGATCGTGCTCTTCGGTCAGCCGGAACTGCGCGACAAGCTGGCCCAGAACAACATGCGTCAGCTTGCCCAGCGGGTCAGCATCATGGAAACCCTTACCCCCCTGTCAAAACAGGAGATGGTCAGCTACATCCTCCACCGTTTCAAGAAAAGCGGGATCTATGAAATGCCGCGCTCCTTCGCCACCACCGACCTGCTCTGGCGTTTCACCAAGGGCTATCCCCGCCTGATCAACAAGATCATGAGCAGAACGCTCCTGGTGGCCTACGCCGAAAAAGAAACCCGCATCTCCCGCAAGATCGTCCGGGAAGCAATTGCCTCCCTCAATACCCCGAAACAGAAGGGCCGGTTTTCCACCCTTGCCTTCCGGTGGGCAACAGGATTTCTTCTCCTTCTGCTCCTGTTCTGGGGAGTTGCCTTTTCTCCGCTCCGGCTCGCGAACACCATCTCCGTCGACAGGCAGGCCATCTCAGGATGGCTTGACCAAGGGGCGGCCTGGACCACCAGCCTGGCCGAGAATGGCGGTCGGGCTTTAGCTTCCTGGCACGGACAGGGGCTTGCCTGGCTCAACGGCCTGATCAATGAATCCAGCCAACCATCACAGTCACCGCAGACCCTGCCGTTGCCGGCTCCGCCCTCTCCTCCATCCCCTCTTCCCCAGGAAAAGAAAGATGATCCCGCCCCTGCGGGAGAACCGGTGGCGGAGAGCGAGAGGCCCGAGTATCCCTCGCCTTTTATGAGGGGGCCACAATGAAAAGCCCGCATGCCACCACGCCCCTGAACCGTGCGCGATAATTCCCTACCAACCCATCACCAGTGGCACTCGCGATGACGACACCACCGAAACGAAGAAAATTTGGCGACATCCTTGTGGAAGGCGGGTTGATCACGGCAACCCAGCTCCAGCAGGCGCTCTCCTACGGCACCGACCGCGACATCAAACTGGGCGAGGCCCTGCGCGAACTCGGCTTTGTCAATGACATCGCCGTTGCCAACACCATTGCCAGGCAGTTGAAAATTCCCTTTATCGATTTCCGCAAAATCGTGGTGGATCCGGAGGTGGCCCAGATCATTCCGGAGGGGGTTTCCAGAAAGTACAAGGTCATCGCCCTTGGCAAGCGTCCCGGCGAGGTGCTGGTCGCCTTTGCCGACCCGCTCAACATCTTCGCCATTGACGAGGTTGGCCGCTACATTCAAGACAAAACCGTGGTCTGCGTGGGAATCGAATCGGAGATCATGGCCGCCATGGACCGGTTATACACCTCGGCGGTCAAAAGCGAACAGCGGTTTGAAGACACCGGGGAAGAATCCGCCACGGTCAGCGCCATCAACGACATCCTGCTCAAGGCCGTGCGCCAGCGGGCCAGCGACATCCACATCGAGCCGGACCATGAACGGGTAAGGGTCCGCACCAGGGTGGACGGCATCCTCCGCGAGGGCAATTCTTTCCCTTTGGAGATGCACCCCAACCTCATCTCCCGCATCAAGATCATGGCCCATCTCGATATCGGCGAACGGCGCAAGCCCCAGGACGGCCGTTTTGAACTGCCCATCTCCGGCAAGGAGTTTGACGTGCGGGTTTCCATCCTGCCCCTGAGCGCAGGCGAAAAGGTGGTGATGCGTTTGCTGGACAAGGGCACCATGCGCTTCAACCTGCAGGAGATGGGGTTTGAGCCCTACCAGCGCGCCCTGTTCATGGAGCATCTCTCCCGGCCCCACGAAATCATCCTGGTCACCGGCCCCACCGGCAGCGGCAAAACCACCACCCTCTACGGGGCGCTGAATTATCTCAACTCGGTGGAAAAAAACATTGTCACCGTGGAAGACCCGGTGGAGTATGAACTGGCCGGCATCAACCAGGTTCAGGTCAATATCCGGGCCGACCTCACCTTTGCCAACTCCCTGCGCTCCATCCTCCGGCAAGACCCCGACATCATCATGATCGGCGAAATCCGCGATGCGGAAACCGCGGAAATCGCCATCCAATCGGCCCTCACCGGCCATCTGGTGCTTTCCACCCTGCACACCAACGATGCGGCCGGCGCGATCACCCGGCTCATCGATATGGGCATCCCTCCCTTTCTTATCGCCTCGGCCGTGGGACTGGTGGTGGCCCAGCGGCTTCTGCGGTTGCTCTGCCCCCACTGCAAGGCCCCCTTCACCCCGCCGGAAGAACTTCAGGATGCCCTTGGCCTTGCCCATGACCCGAGCCGACGTTTTTACAAACCGGTGGGCTGCGACAAATGCGAGGGTTCGGGCTTCAAAGGGCGGATCGCCATCTACGAAACCATGCCCATTTCCACGGCCATCGAGGAGCTTATCCTCAAGAAATCCTCCAGCCAGGATATCTTCCGGCAGGCACAGAAAGAAGACCTCACCTCCCTGCGCCAATCGGGCATCGCCAAGGTGGTCAGCGGCCAAACCTCGGTGGATGAGGCTTTCCGCGTCACCATGGAACTGAAGGAGTAACCGGTGCCGATCTTCCGTTACGAGGCCATCAATTCGGCCGGCCGCATCGTTTCCGGCACCCATCCCGCCGAAATCATGCAGGAGGTGGAAACCTGGCTGCAAAAGGGCGGCTTGAGCCCGGTGAACATCCAGATTCTCTCCGAGCAGCAGTCCGCCAGGGCAAAGGAAGCAAGCCTGGCCGTTGCCGCGCCGACGCTCAGCGAGCGGCTCTTCGGGATCACCCTGGAGGACAAGATTCTTTTCTGCCGGCAACTGGCCACCCTGCTGGCCGCCGGGGTCAACATCATCGAATCCTTCGGCATCCTGGCTCTCCAGGTGAGCAATCCCATGCTCCGGGCGATCATCCTCGCCATGACCGCCGAGGTGGAAAGCGGCGCCAGCCTGAGCGATGCGGTAAGCCGCCAGCCCAAGGCCTTCAACGTGCTTTTTTTCAACATCGTCAAGGTGGGCGAGGAAACCGGCTCCCTGGACAAGGCCTTTGCCTATCTGGCCGCGCTGTACGAAAACGAAAAAGCCATCAAGGAACGGATCAAATCCGCCACCCGGTACCCCAAATTCGTCATCTTCGCCATCACCGGCGCGGTCTTCTTCCTGATGAGCTTCGTGGTGCCGAAATTCGCCAATCTCTTTGCCGCGGCCAAAGTCGAATTGCCCTTGGCCACCAAAATTCTCATGGGGGTCAGCACCTTTTTCGCCGACAACACCCTGGGCATTGTCGGAGCGGCGCTGGCTCTGTTCATCGCCTACAGATTGGCCCTGGGCTCACGCCAGTTCGTGCTCTTCCGCGACCGGCTGCTGCTTCGGGTGCCGATCTTCGGCCCCCTGAGCACCAAGATTTACATGGCCCGCTTCTGCCGGGTCTTTTCCATCCTCACCACCAGCGGCATCGATATCATCAAAACCCTGCGGCTTTCGACAAACGCCTTGGAAAACCTGGTCCTCTTCCAGATGGTGGAGGAGATCACCGGCGAGGTGGAGGATGGCGTCAGCCTGCACGAGGCCATGGCCAAGCATCACACCATCCCACCCATGGTTCCGCAGATGATCGCGGTGGGCGAGCAGTCCGGCCGGCTGGATGAAATGATGGAGAAGGTGGCTGATTACTACGATCTGGAAAGCGATTACACCATCAGAAATCTCTCCACCCTGATCGAGCCGATCCTCCTGCTGGTGCTGGGGGTCATGGTGGGACTCATCGCCTTGGCCATCTTCACGCCCATGTGGGATATGCTCAAGGTTGTCCGGGGAGGGAGCTGACCCGGTGCCACAGTGGCATCGCACAGCGCAACCCTCTAAAATAACATGAAAACTCTGCGAAAATGATTTGACTGATGCGCAACAAACAGAGTAAGCTATTAAATACAACCATCCACAAGGAGAACGGTATGAAGAAGAATATAGCGGGAAATGAAAAAGGCTTTACCCTGATAGAACTCATCGTTGTCATTGTTCTCTTGGGCATTCTGGCAGCCGTTGCGGTTCCCAGGTATCAGGACTTGGCCGACGATGCGAGAGATGCTGCTTCCCAAGGAATACTCGCCGCAGCCAGAGGGGCAGCAACCATGGTCTTTGCACGTCACCTTCTTGACCCATCCGGAGGAACGCCAGTCCAAATTACTGCGGATGCCACTGGCGTTACAAATCTTCTCGAGCTGGTTCAGTCCGATTATCCGCTTGCAGCAGCAGCAGGTAATCAATTCACTGCTGACATCAATGGCATATTTTATACTTATACTATCACTCCCGGTGAAACAGGGGCAAACCCCGCGGGCGTGACCGTTGCCGACAATCCCTGATCGAAAATCATCCTGAACACCATCTAAAAATGGCGGCTTTATG
The DNA here is from genome assembly GCA_002347095.1 of Desulfobulbaceae bacterium UBA2273. Taxonomy (GTDB): domain Bacteria; phylum Desulfobacterota; class Desulfobulbia; order Desulfobulbales; family Desulfurivibrionaceae; genus Thiovibrio; species Thiovibrio ferrireducens. The sequence continues at coordinate 111,522 of DDWZ01000021.1, forward strand.
CCGCCATTTTTATTAAAAAACACCCCGGCCAGAATGCCCATTTCCAGAAAAGCACCTGTCATCCTCTTTCTTTTATCCGCTCTTTTAGCCCCGCTCGTCTGGTTTCCCGGCCTCAGTGATTTCAGCAATCTTCCGCAACGCGTCTTTCTAGAAACCCTCGGGGTACTTCTTTGCTTTTCCTGGTTAACCGCCCAGGCAACCGATAACGGTCTGCCATTACACAGATTGCCGTTTTTCACCTGGCCGCTCCTTGGTTTTCTCTGCTGGGCCATGCTCACTGGAGCCTTTGCGCTTAACCCCTATGAAACTTTCAAAATTGCTCGCCAATGGCTGGTGGCTCTCCTCTTTTTTCTTTTAGCCTCGCAATTGATGACCTCCTCGGCCCGACGGCGTCAGGTTCTGATCGCCCTGTTCGCCGCCGCCTTCCTGGTGGCCATCCTGGGCATCAGCCAGCATCTCTTCGGCCTCTCCATTATCCCGCAACTTGCACCTCCTGCCGCGAATTTTGCCAATAAAAACATGGCGGTGCACTTCATTGTCCTGCTTTTTCCGGTGGGGGCCTTTCTTTTTCTAACCGTAAAAAAAGACACCACTGCCTGGGCCACGTCCCTCATGCTCAGCCAAATCGTGGTCTATCTCATTTACACCCAAACCCGGGCCGGCTGGCTGGCCGTTACCTGCCAGTGCCTGCTGTTCGTTGTTTTGCGCAAGACAACCGGGCTCAATCTGTCCCGGCTCTGGTCTCGCCAGAAAAAATGGGCCATGCTCACCTCCCTGCTTGTTGTCCTGACCATGATGAACATCGGCCCTGCCGGTTTCACCCCAGGCTACGAAGCCGTCGGCCTCCGGGCCGCCTCCATTGCCTCCATCCAGGGAAATCATGTCCGTTTTGCCATCTGGTCAGACACCATCGATCTGATTCGACAGCACCCGCTGCTCGGGGTCGGACTAGGCAATCTGAAGATCCATTTCCCTTCGGTACAGAAGGAATCACTCTTTCTTCACACACAACTCCTCAAAGACGCTCACAACGATTATCTGCAAATCTCGGCAGAATTGGGGCTGGTGGGCCTGACGCTTTTCGCCTGCCTCATCGGATCGCTGGGGATTTTTCTTGTCAGAACCCACAGGGAATGCACCAACAATCTCACCAAGACCCTCGAACTTCAAGCCATGGGCTTATCCCTGACCGGAATTGGGATCAATGCCCTGTTCTGTTTCCCGCTGGAACGGATGATCCCGGTTTTCACCATCATGGTCCTGCTGGGGCTTCTCGCCTCCCTGGCGCGGGAAGAAAAACCCGGCACACCGATCCATGTTCCCAAACGGTTTCCCGCCTATGCCGCTGTCGTACTCCTGGTGTTTGCGCCGATCATGGTGGTGGACAACCTCAAGGGTATTGCCGCGGATCATTTCCATCTCAAAACCTGCGTGGCCACGGTGCAGGAGAACTGGCCGGAGGTTATTGCCTCCGGCAGCAAGTCCTTGCACTACCAGCCCAACGATGTGACCCCGCACGCCTATATCGGCCCGGCCTATCTGGCCCAGGACAACTACCGCGAGGCCTTGCCCCATCTATTGACCATGCTGGAAAAAGCCCCATACCACTACATCACCCTGCTCAATACCGGAACCGCCTATTCCGGCCTGCACGATTACCAGAAAGCCCAGGAATACTTTGCCAAGGCGGTGCAGGTGGTACCCATAGCCGGGGCGGCGCACGGCCAGTTGGGCAAGACCTATTGGCAGCTCAAGGAGTATCCAAAGGCAATCCTGGAATTTAACGAAGCGATCCGGCTGGAGCCCCAGAAAAAATCCATCTACCTCTACAACCTCGGCCGGGTGGAACGAGAGCTGGGCCGGATGGATGCGGCGATTACCGCCTTTGAAAAGGCTATTGCCGCGGACAATACCTTTGCCCAGCCCCATGCGGAGCTGGCCATGATCTACTCGTCCAGCATGCTTGACCATGCACGTGCCGGATATCACGGCAGAATCTTTCAGAAACTTTCCCAAACTTCCAGCGATTCCGGCCAATAAAACTTGACATCCGGCTCAGCCCTTAATACTGTTAGTTCATCCTAAGATTATTCGTACAAAGACGAAAAGAGGCGATTCGGCAGCTTGCCTGACAATGTACCCCCTTGCTTTCCCTATCCGCACACAGAGGACAGCTACTCAAGCCATGACGACTCCCAAACGACTCAGCGCCAGCCTGGAAGACTATCTGGAAACCATCTTCCACATCATCGCGGAAAAACAGGTGGCCAGAGCCAAGGAGATTGCCAGCACGCTCAAGGTCAGCCGTTCCTCGGTGACCGAGGCCTTTCGCTCCCTGGCCCAGAAGGGGTTGATCAATTATGCCCCCTATGAGGTGATCACCCTCACCCCGGCAGGCCAGGAAATGGCCAAGGATGTTATTCTCCGCCATCGGGTGCTCAAGGATTTTTTCATCAAGGTTCTGGCGGTGGGGGAAAAGGTTGCCGAGGAAGGCGCCTGCAAGATTGAACATGCCGCGCCCAAGGAAATCATCGACCGGCTGACTCAGTTTGTCAGTTTCATCGAACAATGTCCGCGGGGCGGCAGCGATTTGATCGCCGGATTCAGCAAATACTGCCAGACCGGAAAAACCGACAAGAAATGCAAGGAATGTATTGCCCACTGTCTGGAAAAATGATGGGCTAGCAGAAATGGAAAAAAGTAACAGGTCCGTAGCCATACGTTAAAGAGTTATCAAGCGATAACCGTTGTAATTGCGTTTTTTTTGCGATTACAACAAAAATAGAACTATGGCAGGCGGGAGTATACAGACGCACTACTCAGGAGAAAGACAGGCACATGGACGGCACATTTACTGAAGGCTGGTTTACGCACCCCTCGCAAGGACTTATCAGGGTTTTCCTCAAAGGCGGGGAATGGGTGTTCCAGTGCTACACAAAAAACGGCCAGAAGGCGCTCTCAAAGGAGCGCCCCCTGGACAGTTGGACCTGGGCCTTGAGCGAATCCGCATACGAGGATTTCGGCCCGGGCTGAGGACAGGCCCCCTACGAAAGTTTGCCCAACGCTTCCGCCAGCCGCTTCATCCCCTCTTCAATGGTCACCATGGCCGTGGCAAAGGAGAAGCGGATAAAGTTGTCCGCCCCAAAAGCCGCACCCGGCACCGTGGCCAGCAAGGCCTCATCCAGCAGATAATCCGCCAGATCAACCGAATTCGCCATCACCTTCCCATTGAAGTTTCTGCCGTAATAGGCGGAAACATTGGGAAACACATAAAAAGCGCCCTTGGGCCGCACGCAGGTCACGCCGGGGATATTGCCCAGCGCGCCCATGATGAAGTCAAGCCGGGGCACAAAGGCGTCCCGCATCATGGTGGGGAAATCCTGGGGCCCGCTCACCGCGGCCAGCGCCGCCTTCTGGGAGATGGAGGTCGGGTTGGAGGTGCTCTGGCTCTGGATCTTGTTCATGGCCGCAATGATCTGCTTTGGCCCGGCCGTATAGCCAATGCGCCAACCGGTCATGGCAAAGGACTTGGACACGCCGTTGAGCACCAGGGTCTGGGCTGCGAGCCGCTTGTCCACATCCAAGATATGCGGCAGCTTGCCGTCGCCATACACAATGGTGTCGTAGATATCGTCGGAGATCATCAGCCACTTGTTGGCCAGGGCCAGCTTGGCCACCGCTTCGAGGGCCTTGGCGGAAAATACGGCGCCGGTCGGATTGGACGGGCTGTTAAGGATAATGGCCTTGGTTTTCGGGGTGGCGTAGCGGGTGAGCAATTCCTCGGTAAGGTCAAAATCGTTGGCCTCGGAAAGGGGCACCTCCACCGGGGTGGCGCCGGCCAACAGGACGATGGGCGGATAGGAAACCCAGTACGGGGTCGGGATCAGCACCTCGTCGCCGGGGCCGAACAGGGCCTGGGCCATGTTGTAAAGCCCGTGCTTGCCGCCGCAGCAGACCTGGATCTGATCGGGCTCATAGCTCCAGCCCTTGTCCTGGGCCAGACGGCTGGCGATTGCCTCCCGCAGCTCCGGAATGCCTGGCACCGCGGTGTAGCGGGTAAACCCTTCGTCAATGGCCTTTTTCCCGGCTTCGCGCACATGGGGAGGGGTATCGAAATCCGGCTCGCCCACGCTGAAATTGAGGATGTCCGCCCCAGCGGCCTTCAGGGCCTTGGCCTTGGCGTTCACGGCAAGGGTGGGCGAAGGTTTGATCTGCTTGACTCGTGCCGCAAGAGTAATAATTTCCGCTTCCATTTTGTTTCCTTAGTAATGGCGTTTGCAAAAAAGCTCCGGCAGTCACCCCACGAAGCCGACACAACTCAGTACAACACGGTTTTCAAGGTCAAGCCCTTGGCAGGCGCGGTAGATCCGGCCAAGGTTCGATCCCGGGCAGCCACGATCTCCTGAAAATCAAGGGGGGTCAATCGCCCCCGCCCCACACCAAACAAGGTGCCGACAATGTTGCGCACCATATGCCTCAAGAAGCCGTCTCCGGCGATGGTCAACCGAAACATCCGCGAATCTTTGCCATCCTCGTCAAGGCGAGCGGCAAAGATGGTCCGCACGGCGCCCCTCCCGCCGGTGATTGTAAGATCGCGGGAGCCGGAAGCCTCAAAACTGCTGAAATCATGGGTGCCGACCACCATCGGCAAACAGAGCCGCACCGCGTCGCACATAAAAGGGGCGCGGACCTGAGCGGCGTACAGCCGCTGGCAGGGCGGCATGATCTCCGTGGCCATGAAGGCGTACTCATACACCTTGCCCGTGGCGTTATAACGCGCATGAAAATCATGCGCAACCTTTTCGGCATCAAGCACCCGGATAGCCTCGGGCAGCATGCTGTTGAGCCCCTTCACCAAGCCGGAAAGAGGGATGGACGAATCGGTCTGAAAATTGGCCGTCATCCCCTGGGCATGCACCCCGGCATCGGTTCGTCCAGCCCCGTGCAGAATGACCGGAGCCTGGGTCAGACGGGCAATGGCCTCTTCCACAACCTGCTGGATGGCGGGTTGGCCCAACTGCCTCTGCCAACCGGCATACCCAGTTCCGTCGTAGGCCAAAACAAGCTTGATGTTTCGCACTGCGCGCTACGGGAAAAGGGGGACGATTCTCAGCCCGGTGTTCTCCGGAAAGCCGCACATGAGATTCATGTTCTGCACCGCTTGCCCGGAGGCGCCCTTGACCACGTTGTCGATGGCGGAGAGGATGATGACCCGGCCGGTGCGCGGGTCGAACTTGACGCCGATATCGCAGTAATTGCTGCCCCGGATGTACTGGGTGGCAGGATACTGCCCGGCCGCGCAAACCCGGACAAACTCCTCCTCTTTATAATAATCCTGATAGAGTTCGGTCAACCCGGAGAGCGGCTTGACTGCTTTTGCGTAAATCGTGCTGAGAATGCCCCGCGACATCGGCACCAGATGCGGGGTAAAGGATACCGTCACCGGCTGGCCGCACAACCCGCCCAGCTCCTGCTCGATCTCCGGGGTATGCCGGTGCTCGCCCACCTTGTACGCCTTGAAACCGTCGGCCACCTCGCAGTAGAGCGAGCCTACCTGCGCCGCCCGCCCCGCTCCGGAGACCCCTGATTTTGAATCGATGATAATGGTTTGGGGATCAACAAGACCGGCCTTGAGCAGGGGCGCCAGCCCCAGGATGACGCTGGTCGGGTAGCAGCCGGGATTGGCAACCAATTGCGTGTTGCGGATCGAGGCCCGATGCAGCTCGGGCAACCCGTACACCGCGGTGGCCAGCAGATCCTTGGCGCTATGGGGTTGGTACCACTGCTCGTACACCTGCGCGTCATGAATCCGGAAATCGGCGGAGAGATCGACCACCTTCTTCCCTGCGGCCACCAACTGCGGCACGATGTCCATGGCGGTCTGGTGGGGCACCGCGGTAAAGAAGAAATCAGCCCGCTGGACAAGCGCTTCAACCGGGAGATCTTCGCAGATAATATCCGCCCGCCCCTGCAGGCTGGGAAAAACCTGCGAAAGGGGTTTCCCGGCATATTGCCGGGAGGTGGCCACCGCAATCTCAACCTCGGGATGGTTGCACAGTATCCGGGCAAGCTCCGCCCCAGTGTATCCGGATGCACCGACAATGCCGACTCGTACCATCTTCATCTCCACTCAGCTAGGAACCACAGGGGCCAGACACAGGCCAAAAAAAATCAGGGGAAGAGCGATACGCGCCTTCCCCTGATGAGATACACAATAGTGTTGGTGATATTGACCAGGCAATACCAGGCAACGATTAACGCTTGGAGAACTGGAACCTCGCTCTGGCCGATTTCTGGCCATATTTCTTCCGCTCTTTCATGCGCTGGTCGCGGGTCAGAAAACCCGCTTTTTTCAAGGCCGGCCGGTGCTCGGGGTCAACGATCAGCAGAGCCCGGGCAATCCCGTGGCGCAGAGCCTCGGTCTGGGCAATCTTGCCGCCGCCGGTCAGGGTGGCCATTACATCAAATTTTGCCCCGGTGTCGGTCAGAGCCAAAGGCTTGGCAACCTTCTGCAGGTAGTCAAAACCGCCGCCGAAATAATCCGGCACGCTCATCTTGTTGACCTGAATGTTGCCGGAACCAGGTTTCAACCACACCCTGGCAACTGCGGTCTTTCTTTTTCCGGTCGCGTAAAAACTATTGTCTGCCATGTTCAAGCTCCAATATCCCGATTTAAGAGAGCGGGATTATTTTATAATTCCAGAGACTCAGGCTGCTGGGCGGTATGGGGATGCTCCGTTCCGGCATATACCTTTAATTTCTTCAGTTGAGCACGGCCCAGGGTGTTCTTGGGCAACATGCCGCGTACAGCCTTGCGCAACATCTCTTCCGGCTTTTCCGCCATGAGAACCTTGGCGGTCTTTTCCTTCAAGCCGCCCATAAAACCGGTATGATGACGATACACCTTGTCGTCCCACTTCCTGCCGGTCAGACGAACCTTGTCCGCATTGACCACGATGACAAAATCGCCGACATCTTGGAAGGTGCAGTAATTGGCCTTGTGCTTGCCGCGCAGACGCGTGGCAATCTCGGAAGCCAAACGGCCAAGTACCTTGTCCTGGGCGTCAACGATCAGCCACTTGCGTTCAATATCTTTGACCGGGGTCAAATAAGTCTTCATTTCAAAGCCCTCGCAAAACGAAATAGAATATATCTATATAAGTCAAAATGGCCCGCTCTGCCATGAAAAAATGCAGGACGGGCTGTCGGTCAATGCAAATAGGCCCACGGACTCGAGCCTCAAACAAAAATGGAGCGGGAAACGAGATTCGAACTCGCGACTTCAACCTTGGCAAGGTTGCACTCTACCACTGAGTTACTCCCGCAGGACTTTGGAGGCGGCATCCAGATTTGAACTGGAGAATGGAGGTTTTGCAGACCTCTGCCTTACCACTTGGCTATGCCGCCTTCGTTGTGGAGCGGGAAACGAGATTTG
>DDWZ01000020.1 GCA_002347095.1 Desulfobulbaceae bacterium UBA2273
GAGTTTTTCAACAGCCTGCTAATGATCTGAGTACGCTGGGAATATTCTTAAACTGCCTCCTGAATTTTTTGAAATATTTCTCAACATTATGACCATTGGCGCCGAACTCCTCCACCAGCATCAGTTTAAAGAAGTCTTCTGTCTTCATATGGATAGCAATATTATTGTCGAGTTAGCTCGAATTGAAATTCGACAGCCGTTTTCTGTCTGTTAACTTGGGCGGAAATGGCTGGTTGGCGCTATTTTTTGCTTACATAGCTGCTTTTTTACCCCGTAGAGGGGCATTATATAGCCAGCTCTATAATGCCGACGAAAAATAGTCAGCATAGTATCTGTCTACCTGACAATAAGGAGCAATACAAGGAGTTTGTTCTTTCAAGACGGCGGGTTAGGGCGAAAAATGATCGCCTTTTTGGCCTGGATGATGAGGGATATTCACAAAAAAAAGGGTCAGCCGTATTCGGCTGACCCTTTCTGATTTTTACTGGAGGCGGCGAGCGGATTTGAACCGCTGAATAATGGTTTTGCAGACCACTGCCTTACCACTTGGCTACGCCGCCTTTTTTGGTGGGGGCAATCTTAAACGCAGATCGTTTTTTTGACAAGGAAAAATGTGCGGGCTGCGCCGGTCTGCGGCAGGCAAGGAAAAAGGGGGGAAAGCCCCCGCCGGGCAGGGTGATCCGTTGCCCTTTTTCATCGGCTGGGGTATGGTGTTTTCTCGGCAAGAGGGGTGAAACCCTCATAGATTATCCCTTACCCGTACCCTGACCGTGACTGCCAATACCCTTTCCCCAACATCGCAACCGGACTTGCACCTGCTTGAGGAAAGCCTCGGCTACCAGTTCCGGGACCGCGCCCATCTGCACAAGGCCATGATTCACAGCTCCCACGCCTTTGAACAGGGGAGGCAGACGCAGAAGGACAACGAGACCCTGGAGTTTTTGGGGGATGCAGTGATTGATCTCGCGGTGGGCTATGCGCTTTTTCGCCATTTTCCGGAGATGCGGGAGGGCGATCTTACCCGGCTGCGGGCGGCCCTGGTCAACGAGCGGCATCTGGCCCGGATGGCAAGGGATCTTGCGCTGGGCACATATCTGCTGCTGGGCAAGGGCGAGGATACCAATCTAGGCAGGGAAAAGGCCTCCATCCTCTCCTGCGCCTTTGAGGCCGTGGCCGGAGCTATTTTTCTTGATGGCGGCTACCCTGCGGCTGCCGAATTTGTCGAACGTCATTTTACCCCCTGGTTTGAAGACCGCCAGCAGGCCATGTTTCTGGCCGACGCCAAAAGTTCGCTCCAGGAGCTTCTGCAGGAGCGGTTCAACGAGGGGCCCCGCTATGTGCTGGAGGGGGATGAAGGTCCGGACCATAACAAGACCTTCCATGTCTCGGTTCGTTTCCGGGAGGATATCCTCGGCCAGGGCAGCGCCCGCAGCAAGAAGGAGGCGGAGCAGGAGGCCGCGGCCATGGCGCTTAAAAATCTTGCCGGGCCAACGCAGGCCGACAAGTGAGCTGTTGTGTCTGAGCGCATTTTTCCTAAACCCATGCCAGCCCCCTTTGTCATCCCCGTTTTCATCGCCCATCAGGGCTGTCCCCATCAATGCCTGTTCTGCAATCAGCGCAGTATCACCGGTGCGCCGGAGGGCATGGTCACCGCCCGCGAGGTGGAGGAGATCATCCGTGCTCAGCTTGCCTGGCCCCGCCGTCATCCCGAGGCGAGGGTGCAGGTGGCCTTTTACGGGGGCAGCTTCACCGGGCTTGCCCTGGAGCGGCAGCGGGAGTTGCTTGGGGCGGCGCAGCCGTTTTTGGCCTCGGGCCAGGTTCGGGAGCTGCGGCTTTCCACCCGCCCGGATTATGTGACTCCTCAGATCGCGGGATTTCTGCGGGAGCAGGGGGTGGGTATCGTGGAACTGGGCGCCCAGTCGTTGGATGATGGGGTGCTTGCGGCCAGCGGCCGGGGGCACACCGCGGCCCAGGTGCGGACGGCGGTTGCCTGCCTGAAGGAGACGGGCATCCGGGTGGGGCTCCAGCTTATGCTCGGCCTGCCAGGCGACACAACGGCCACGGCCCTGGCCAGCGCTCGCCGGGCGGCAGCGCTTGGCCCGGATATGGTTCGGCTCTACCCCTGTCTGGTTATCGAGGGCAGTTCGCTGGCCGAGCTGTACCGTCAGGGGGAATATCAGCCCCAGAGCCTGTCCCGGGCCGTGGTCCTGGCTGGTCGGCTCTGGACCATTTTCAAGGAGCAGGGGATTCCCGTGGTGCGCATGGGGTTGCAACCCTCCCCCTCCCTGGAAAAAACCGTGCTGGCCGGGCCGTACCATCCGGCCTTTGGCGAGCTGGTGCTTTCCCGGCTTTTTTTCAACCGGGTCCGTGCCTTGCTCTCCGCCCGTCCGGCCCAACAGCCCCACCGTTTGTGTCTCGCCAAGGCGGACGAATCCATCTATCGAGGGAAGGACAACGGGAACGTCAAGCGGCTTGCCGCCTTGGGGCTTCTTGAGGGGGTGGAAACGGTGTTCAGCGCCAGTCAGCCTCGGCAGAGTGTGGTGTTGACTTCGGTTGATTCGTAGATCTTTGCGGCGGTTGTGTTTCAGGCTGTTGTTATGAGCGGAACCATTTTTATATCCCCCCTTTAGCAAAGGGGGGCAAGGGGGGATTTGCAAACGGACTCGTGCGATCCCGGTGTTTTTAAATCCCCCTCAATCCCCCTTTGCTAAAGGGGGAGGCAAAGAATGCGGTTGCCCTGGACGGCTCATGGTGTAAAAAGGCGCAAGGCGTGATTTTTTACCTTTTACCTATGATCAGGCCGAGGGCTTCTTGGCGCTAAAAAGCTGGCAATGGATGCCGGAGCTGGCAAAGACCACCATGGAAGGATACTGGAGGGATTTGAAGTTCAAAGCCCTGCAGCCGTAAGGGTGTGCCGGTTCGTAGGTGACGTAGAAGTGGAGGCAGGTCAGGCAATTCGGCCGCTCGCTGGTTGGGGAAGGCATCGGGTTTACCTCACGAAACAGGTGGGGGGCTGGGTTGGTGTGCTTCCGCTTCAAGGCCGCGCAGCAGAACGAAGCGGCCCAGCGGAGTAACCTGGCAGGGAAAGCTGCCCACGAACAGGGGGTTGTCGCAGAGCCCGCCGGAAAGATAGAGTTTGGCAGGCGAACCGGCAAAGCGGTAGGCGTTGATGGCAATCCCCTTGACAAAGCGGGCCACCGCCTCGGCCACAGGCACCCCGGAGATCACCGCGTCGAAGATGTCGCTCATCCCCAAGACCCCGCAGGTCACGGAAAAAGTCTGCTCCGGCACCCGGAGATGGGCATAGTCCAGATCGTAGTACCGCTCCAACAGCTCGATGGTGAAGCCCATCGAGGCCCCGCATTCCGCATTCCATCCCATGTCCGCCAGCTTGCCGTTTGCATACCTGATGAACTTGATATCCCGGCTGCCGCAGTCCAGCAGCACATACTCCTCTTCTTGTGTCAAGGCCTCGCCGCCTCGGGCCAGGGCGATGAGTTCGTTGACGTAACGGTCGGCGAACCGTTTGCCGTTGTGGCCGGTGGCCAGATCCACCCGCGTCTCCCTGGGCAGCTCCTTGGTGGCGATGATGGTAGGCCTGGCCCCGGGCGCGTCGAGGTCGAGAAATTTGCAGTAGGAGGTGCCGAAGTCGCCCAGAATCATGGTCGCACCCCGGAAAGTTCGAGAAAGGCCTGGACCTTGGCCCGGGCGCTGCTGGTGGTGTGCACATCCACATCCAGGTAGAGGGCGTGGGGATGTTTTTTCGCCAGATACCGGGCCAGCGCGGTTTTCGCGCAAAAGGACTGGGCAAAGAAAACCGTGGGCACCTCGGGGTTGAACTGACCCTCCAGCGCGTGGTCGGCCGGGGTCTTGTTTTCCATGCAGCGGGCCCAGCCATGGATGTGGGTGGTGTCCGGGAACAGCCCGAGGATGGAGAAATCCCTGGGCGGCACCCCCCAGAAGCCGGCGGTGGGCGCACAGGGATCCGGCGGATTCTGGTAGGGGGCCGCGGATTTGACCCCGGCGGTGATGGCCAGCATCCGGTCGATGAGGGGCAGCCGGGCTTGGCAGAGTGGGGTGCCGAAGCTTGCGTTGTCCGTGTTTTTGGTGCAGATCACCGGAATGGGCAGGGTTTCGGCCAGGATCGTGGCCGTATGCAGGGCGCAGTCGCATTTGCCCGGGCCGGTATCCGCGTAGATGGCGTCCAGCTCAAGGTGCAGGGCATTGACCACGGCGGTGCGGAGGATGGCGCAGTACACCCGGGGCAGAAAGGGGCTGGCGGTTTCGAGATCCTCCCGGACCAGGGGTTCGTCCAGATCATGGATAACCAAGCCGTGTTCGTTGGCCCCCCGGATTATCTCCAGGGGCGGAACGCCGATGATGCCGATCTTGCGGAAGCGGCTCATTATGGCGACTGAAGATGCGGGATCGAGGGTCATATTTTTAGGGTGTTACTGGTTGATGGATGTGCAACAACGGCCATTCGGCAAGCTCAGGGTGAACGGATATTGTCTTAACATTGATATTCCGTTCGTGCTGAGCTTGTCGAAGCACCTGTTCGTTTGCAGGAAATTTCGACTTTGTGCGACGCCATCACTGGTTATATTTTTTCAGCAGAAAGCAGCCAATCCCGATGGTCAGCACATGGATGGACCAGGAGGCGATGCCCGGCGGCAGGGTGGCGGTCTTGGCCAGGGACTGGGTGGCGCTCCAGCCGCCCCAGGCGGCAAAGGCCAGACCGCAGCTCACCGGGATGGCCAGGGCCAGATCGCGGCCCTTGGTTTTATGCACCGCGAGCAGTACCGGAATTCCCAGCAGGAGCAGGGGGATGCCCAGGAAGGCGTAGGAGAGGCGGCGGTGGAATTCCACCAGCGATTCTTGGTGGGAAACCTTGCTGTCCATGGCCTGCCGCAGGAGCTTGCTGTATGAGATTTCTTCGATTTTGTAAGTCGGGACAAAGAATTCTTCCGGCGCTTCGGCAAAGGCAGGGGTGAGGGTCTGGAAAAGCGTTACCGAAAAGGCGCCATTGTCGGTGCGGGTTTTCTGCTGGCCGTTTGTGAGCTGCCAGGCTCCGTCTGCCCAGGTGGCGCTTTCGGCGGTGAGCAAGGTTGTCAGGCCGCGCTCTCCGTCATAGGCGGCAAAGGAGAAGTTTAAGAACTCGTTTTTTCCGGGATTGGGGCGGACAAAGGAAAAGATTCCCTCGGCGCCGCGAAAATAGGTGCGCCCGTCCCGGATGATGCCCTTGGGGATCTGTTTGTTGACCTCTTCGTACCAGATCCGGTTGGTTGCCGCGGTGGTGGCGGGCAGGACCCATTGGCCGATGGCCAAGGTCAGCAGGGTGAACAGGGCTGCCGCCACCAGCAGGGGGCGGATGATGCGGATAACGCTGATCCCGCTGGCCATGAGGGCCATGAATTCAAAATGCTGGTTGAGGATGCCTAAAGTGATGACCCCGGCCAGCAGGATACAAACCGGGATCAATTGGACATACATGAACGGCAGCTTGAGCAGCAGGTACTTGATTGCCAAGCCGATGGTTTTTTTTGCTTCCAGGAAATTGTCCATCCGCTCGAAAAAATCAACCAGCAGGTAGATGGCGATCAAGGAGCAGATGACCAGGGCCAGGTTCTTGGCGAACTGGGCTATGAGATAGCGGTCCAGCAGCTTCATGGCCGTTTTTCTCCGTTTTTGATTCCCGGCAGCCTGGCCAGCAGGGCAAGGGCCGTATCGCTCAACCGGGCAAGGAAGAGCGGGGTGATTTCCCGTGCCACCTGACGGGTGAGCATAATGGTGAAAAGAGCGATCAGGATATTGGAGAGCCAGATGCCGGCCGCCACGGGCAGATGGCCGCTTTCGGCAATGGTCCGGCCCGCGGTGAACAGGATGTAGTAGATGACAAAAAGCAGCAGGCCCAGCGGCACGCCCAGCGGTCTGCGGCCGGGCCTGGCCAGCATGGCCAGGGGCAGCCCCAGGATGGTCAGGATGAAGCCGCCCACCGGCAGGGCCATGCGGGTATGATACTCAATGAGCATGCTCAGGCCGAGGGGACTTTTCGGGCCATGGGTTGCCACCTGTTCCAGCAACTGTTTCTGGTTCAGGCCGTTCTTGCCGACCTCGGTAACGGAGGTGCCGCCGATTTCCGTCGGCGTCTTGATGGGCAGGTTGACCTGATAGCGGTCAAAGCGGATGGTTTGGGTGATATCCTTGCTGGCGCGGTGCAGGGTGCCGTCCGTCAGGGTAAGACTGATCAGCATGTTTTCCGGCTGGGCGGTGAGTCTGCCGGTTTTGGCGACAATGGTGAGAGGCGCGTCGCCGTGGCGCATGTCCGAGACGTACACTCCCTGCCATTGCCGGGTTTCGTGGTCCACTGCATCGATATACAGCACCACATTGGAGATGCCTTCGCTGAACTGCCCGGGCTGGATGCCCTTATCGATTTTTTCCTGGGCCATCTGTAAAAAAAGCGATTTCATGGCCAGGGTGCCCTGGGGAATCAGGGTGACCGCGGAAAAATAGGTGAGCAGGGAGGTGGACAGGGCGATGACGATCACCGGCGGCAGCAAGCGGAGCAGCCCGATGCCCGTGGCCTTCAGGGCCATGATCTCGTTGTCGTTCACCATCCGGGTCATGGCGACGATGACCGCGGTCATGCTGGCCATGGGGATGGAAAACATCATCAGCTTGGGCAGCATGTAGGCGCAGAGGCGGAGAAAATCGCCGGTCCCGACGCCGAAGTCGAAGATCACGTTGAGCAGGGGGACAAGCCTGCCCAGAAAGAGGATGGCGTTGATGATGAGAAAGCTGGCAAAAAACGGGGCCAGGATTTCGGTGGCGATATAGATATAGAGCAATACGGGCATGTTGTGACTGTCCAGCAGCACCGCATCTGCTTTGTTATCGGCCTGAACGCATACCGATTGTATAGCTCTCAGGCCTCTGTCGCGCATATGCGGCACTGCTGAACAGTCACAGGTCTGAGGCCATTCGTAATTTCTGCCCCTGCTCTGGCTCTTTACCATTGCCTCTGTCGGACGTCAAGCCCGCCGGTGATGACGCTTCCCTTGATGTGGGTGCTGCCAGGGCAGGGGCGGCACATTTTTTTAGGGACTTTTCCCAGCAGGCGACATAGTATATCGGACAGGATGCAGTTGTCCATCATGAAGAATCTTTACGGAGTTGCCCGTTTATGTTGACCCCCCTGGTGCGCGCCATTGCCGTTGCCGCGCCTCTTCCCTGTCTTGGCGACAACACCGGCGATATCGACCGGTTAAAAAAGGTGCTTGCCCCGCAGTTGGGTGGGGATATGCCGGTGGTGCCGTACCAGCGGTTGAGCAAGGTGGCCGTCCGGTTCCGCGCCGCGGGCTTTGCGGGCGCGGCCATTATCAATGACATGGCGGGCACCCCGGTTCTGGTCGATTTCCTCTCCCAGCCACCAAAGGTTTTGGCCGGGATGGCCCTTGACCTGGGGACCACCCATCTCGAAGCAACCTTGCTTGATTTGAGCACCGGCGCAGTCCTGGCCCGGGCGGATCTGGAGAATGGCCAGATCCGCTTCGGGGCGGATATCCTCACCCGAATCCACCACGCGGCCAAGGAGGAAGGGCTTTTCGAGCTGCATCGGGCGATCATCGATTCGGTCAATCAACTGGCCGCTGAGCTGGCCAGGTCTTCCGGCCTGGCGGTGGCCGAAATCCGGGCGCTTTCCGTGTCCGGCAACACCAGTATGGTGCATTTCTTTCTCAAGATCAATCCCTGCCATCTTTGCCGCGAGCCATACATACCCATGGTCAACGCCCCAGACCCCTGCCTGGCCGGGGAACTCGGGCTGGCCATCCACCCGGCCGCGGTGGTCTGGCTTCTGCCCAGCGTGGGCAGCTATTTCGGCGGCGACCTGATCTCCGGCGTGCTGGCCAGCGGGCTTGACCAGCAACCGGAGACCTGCATGCTCATCGATGTGGGCACCAATGCCGAGGTGATTGTCGGCAACCGGGAATGGCTCATCGCCTGCGCCGGGGCGGCAGGGCCTGCCCTGGAAGGCGGTGTGGCCCGAATGGGCATGCGGGCAGGTCCCGGCGCCATCGAGCATGTGCGGATCGATCCGGCCACAGGCGAAATCGGCTATGAGACCATCGGCAAGGGCAAGCCCAAGGGGCTCTGCGGCTCCGGGCTCATCGATCTGGTGGCCGAGCTCTACCTGACCCGGCAGATCGATATCCGGGGCAAGTTTCGGCCCCAGGCCGCCGGAGAGCGGCTGATTGCGGGAAGCGAAGGCTACCGATTCGTGGTGGTGGAGGGCAAGGATGCGGCGGATGGCCAGCCCGTGGTGCTGGGGCAGGTGGATCTCGACGCGCTCATGCGCTCCAAGGCGGCCATGTACGCCATCCTAACCACCCTGACCAATCAGGTGGGGGTTGCCTTTGAGGATTTGCACCGCATCTATGTGGCCGGGGCATTTGGCCGGCATATCTCGCCTCGGCAGGCCATTGTTCTGGGGATGCTGCCCGATCTGCCCCTTGCCACCTACGAGCCCGTGGGCAACAGCTCCCTGGCCGGGGCCCAGCGGGTACTTCTTGAGCGCCAGGCCCGGGAACGCTGTCTTGCCCTGGCCGGAAAAATCACCTATATCGAATTGAACGTGAACCAGGAGTTCATGCTCCGGTTTTCCGGCTCCCGTTTTATTCCCCACACCGATCACGCCTTGTTTCCTTCGGTTCCTTTTTTTGACGGGGAATAGCCCCCTGGGGCAACCCCCTTTGAAATTTATGCAAGGATATGTTATAGGGCATCGGTTGTTTGGCGAAGCAAGAATCTCAGCGGCCGGTTTTCGGCCTGGTATGCATGGACAACGGGGATGATGGCGTGGGCGTGAACGGAAGTCTTGAAGTTCCCAAAAAACCGATTTCCAACAAAAAGAAGACCGCCAAGGAGCGTCTGCTCGAGTTCTGCGGTCTTTTCGGCAAGGAGGACCAGGTTCTCGTGGTCATCAATGCCGACCCGGACGCCATTGCCAGCGCCATGGCGGTGAAGCGTCTGCTCCGCTACCGGGTGAAAAGCGTCACCATTGCCTATCCCAACGAAATCAGGCGGCTCAATAACGTGGTCATGGTCGATCTGCTGAAGATCCCCATGGAGCGTCTGCACACGGTCAAGCTCGGGGGATTCACCAAGAAGGTGATGCTGGATTCCCAGCCCAGCCATCTGCCCTGTTTCGAGAATATTACCTTTGATGTGGTCATTGACCACCATCCCGCCACCAAGGGGTGGGTGGCTCCCTTTGTCGATATCCGCAAGGACTTCGGCGCCACCGCCTCCATGCTGGTCGAGTACCTGCGCGCCGCCAACCTGAAGCCCTCGGTGGCCCTGGCCACCGCCCTGTTTTACGCGATCAAGGTCGATACCCGGAATTTTGAGAAGAAGGCCACCCTGGCGGACGCCATTTCCTTCCGCTACCTCTTCAATATCGCCAACCAGAATCTGGTGCGCAAGATCGAGCTTTCCTCTTTCCGCCGCTCCGAGTTGAACTATTTCAAGACTGCCTTGAACGAGATGAAGGTGAGTAAACAGCGGCTCTATGCCCATCTCGGCAAGGTTCCCAGCCCGGACATGCTGGTGCTCATTGCCGACTTTCTCAATCAGGTCCACGATGTTGCCTGGGTGTTTGTCTCCGGCATGCACAACGACAAGCTGGTGGTCATCTTCCGCTGCGACGGCTACAAAAAAAATGCCGGACGGCTGGCGGAGAAGATGTTCAATGCGATCGGTTCGGCCGGCGGGCACCGGGAAGCGGCCCGGGCCGAGGTGCCGCTCAGGAATCTGCCCGCGGAGATGCAGGATTTTTCCACCATGACCCTGATGCGGCTCACGACTAAGCACTTGCAATAGTAGGCGATCACAGGACGGCGCATCTGCGTTGTCATCGGCCCGCTGATGTGCAATAGCACACTTCGCCGGCTTCTTCCGTGCATCTGCACCACCCTGCAATCGCCTACCGCCGAGATGGGTTCCATCAACCTTCTGAAAATCTTTTTCCTCCCTCCGCCCTTCCTGTGCTTGCTTTTTGGCGCAACCCTTCCCATAATGAGTTTTACACTAGGAAGCGAAGCAGATTCCCCTTTCCCTTCAGGCATTCCATGAAACTGAAACCGAAGGTTCTGGCCATGATCCTTGCCGGGGGCCGCGTTGACGAGCTGAACGTGCTCACCGCCTACCGGCCCAAATCGGCGGTTCCCTTTGGCGGCTTTGCCAGGGTGATCGACTTTGCCCTGAGCAATCTCATGCACTCCGGCCTGGAACGGGTCGCCATCCTCAGCCAGTACCGGAGCTTTTCCCTGATCAGCCATATCGGGGTGGGCGCGGCCTGGGACATGACCGGCCGTTACCGCGGGGTTTCCATCCTCCCTCCTTCCCAGGGTTCGGGCCAGAGCAGTTGGTACCGGGGCTCGGCCGACGCCATCCATCAGAATCTCGATTTTGTCCAGTACCACGACCCGGAAACCATTCTGGTCCTCTCCGGGGATCATGTCTACCACATGGATTACCGGGAGATCCTTCAGTATCATCGCGACAAGGACGCCGACCTGACCATCGCCTGTATTCAGGTGCCCATGGCCGAGGCAAGCCGGTTCGGGGTGGCGGAGATCGACGACGAAGACGGCGAGCGCGGCGGCCGCATCTTGCAGTATCAGGAAAAACCCTCAGACCCCAGGTTCAATTGGGCCTCGCTCACTGTCTACTGCTTCAGGCCCTCGGTGCTCTATGAGGTGCTGGAGGCCAATGCCCGCGAGGATGAGTCCTTTGAGTTCGGCCGGGATATCCTGCCCCGGGTCATGGCCGGCCAATACCGGGTCTACGGTTTCAAATTCCGTGGCTACTGGGGATATACCCGGACCGTTGCCGAATACTGGCAAACCAACATGGATCTGTTGGGGGAGGAGCCGAAGATTCCCTTTGAGGAGTGGGGCATCCGCACCAACCTGGAACACCGGGCGGTCCGGGACTGCCAGCCCCTCAAGGCCGGGGCCGGGGCGAGCATCAAGAACAGCCTGGTCTACAACGGCTGCGTCGTGGAGGGGCTGGTGGAAAATTCCATCCTCTTTCCCGGAGTCCACGTCAAGTCGGGGGCCCAGGTGAGGAACTCGGTGCTTTTTTACGATAATGTGGTGGGGCACGGCGCCATCCTCGACACGGTGGTGAGCGATGTCAACGTGACCTTCGGGGCCAGGGTGCGGATCGGTGAGCCGGGACCGGCCCAGGCCGAGAAGGTGACGGTGGTCGGCTGGAACAATCATGTGCTGGACGGCATGGTGATCGGCTCCGGTTGCACCCTGCATCCCAATCTGCGCCCGGAGCAACTGGTTGGGGAAATCAAGAACAACGAGGTGGTTCGATGATCCACGGCGACAATACCCTGGTTCTCCTGCTGGCCGGCGGAGTCGGCAGCCGCCTCAATGTCCTGGTGCAGAGCCGGGCCAAGCCGGCCGTGCCCTTTGCCGGGTTCTATCGGATCATCGATTTTTCCCTGAGCAACGTGATGAATTCAGGACTCAGCCAGGTCGGGGTGCTCACCCAGTACAAGCCCCTTTCCCTGATGCGCCATCTCGGCACCGGCGAGGCCTGGGATTTCACGGGCCGCACCCGGGGAGTGAAGATCCTCCCCCCCCGGACCGGGTTTCAGGATTCCGACTGGTACAAAGGCACCGCCGACGCGGTGCGCCAGAACATCGACTTTATCCGGGCCCACCCGGCCAAGGAGACGGTCATCCTTTCCGGGGACCATATCTACCGCATGGATCTCGACGACATGCTCCGCTTCCACCGGCGGAAGCAGGCGCAGGTGACCATCGCCATGATGGTGGTGCCGCTCTCCGAGATCCACCAGTTCGGCGCGGGTATCACCAATGCGGAGGGGCGCATCGTCGAGTGGGAGGAGAAGCCGAAAGTGCCCCGCACCGATCTCGCCTCCATGGGGATCTATGTGTTCGATACCGAATACCTGCTCCGGCTCCTGGAGGAAGACCGCGACGAGGTGGATTTCGGCATGCATCTTATCCCCAAGGCCATTGAGCGGGACAACGTCTTTGCCTATCCCTTTCACGGCTACTGGCGGGATGTGGGCACGGTGCAGGCGTATTGGGAAGCGAACATGGATCTGTTGAAAATCGACTCCGAGATTTCACCGCAGGCCTGGGGCATCCGGCCAAACCCCTATGCGGACCATTTGGTGGTGGATCGTTGCCCTGCCCGCTTTGCCTCGGGCTGCGTGGTGGAGGGGTCCCTGATTTCCGCCGGCTGCATCATAGAGGGCGAGGTGATCAACTCGGTGCTTTCGCCCGGGGTGCGGGTGGGGAAAAACGTGCGGGTCAGGGATTCCATCATTCTCCACGACTGCGTTCTGGAGGAAGGGGCGGTGGTGGATCTGGCCATCCTCGACAAGAGGGTCCGGATAGGGGCGGGAGCGGTGGTGGGGCAGGGCGAGGACAAGGGGACGCCCAATACGGCCTGTCCCAAGCATCTCTACACCGGGATCACCATGATCGGCAAGGAGGCGGAGGTGCCGCCCCAGGCCGTGATCGGACGCAACTGCGTGGTGGCGCCCTTGCGTAAGGGGGAGGATTTCCCCTCGCTGCGCATCGCCACCGGAGAAACCATCTGATTTGCCGGGCAAGGCAAGGGCGTTCTGCCCAGCCTTGCCCGGAGTCTGTCCCTCTCGCTCCCTTTTCCGGGATGCGGCTTCAGTGGCTTGCCATTGCCTTTTGGGTGATTTTGGTGCGGATTTTCAGCTTGGTCAGGCCGAAACGGATGATGTTGTCCGTCATCGCTTCGGCCACATCCAGGCTTCTGTTGACCAGACCGAAAGCCTCCTTTTTGTTGAGCCCCATGATCGGTCCATAATGCAGAAGCAATTCGCCAAGTTCCAGGCTCGAACCGAAGCAGATGATCCAGGTGAGGCGGTTGCAGAAGGCCGAAACATTGAGGAGATAAAGCTGGGAGTCGAATTTGCTCGTCGGCTGGGGCGGATTCTGCCCCATGCTCAGGACTATCTTTTCGGAAAAATTCCAGAAGCGGGCGATTTCCATGCCCACCGAGGAAAAGGTGAGGTCGTTCAATACGGTTTTGGCGGCAAACTCATCGGAATATCCCCGGTCGATGAGTTCTTGGGCCTTGCGGTACAGCTCCGGCAGATAGACCAGGATGATGAGCTTGCCCAGTTGGTGGAGCAGGGTGCAGATGAAAACCTCTTCCTCCTGCACGTTGATTTTTTTTGCCTTACAGAGGATCTTTGCCTGGGAGGCGCTGACGAAACAGAGGGCCAGGAGTTTGCTGATTTCTTCCTTCTCGACCCCGGCCTTGATAAAATCTTCAAACAGGGCCAGGCTGACGGCCAGTTCCTTCAGGGTGGTGAGACCAAGGGTGGTGATGGCCCGGCTGATGTTGGAGATCGGCGCCGACCGGCTGTAAAAGGCCGAATTGACCACCTGCAGCAGTTTGGTGGTCAGAGAGGCGTCCTTGAGGATCACTTCGGCGATTTCCTCGGCGCTGGAGTCGTCGTTGTTCAGGAGGCAAAGCAGTTCCTCGACATGGTCGGACATGGCCGGCAACTCGCTCATGTTGACCTTGCTGAATATTTCCCTGAGTGTTTTGTCTGAGCCCATGATCTCTTTGTTGTCTTCGGTCGGGGTAGCCGTTTGCGTGTGCCGGGTTGGCGGACGCCTTGCCTCTCTACTTTGTACCCTGTCTGCCGGGGAAGTGTAAAACAAAATGTAGGAGAATGCAGGCGGGCCCGGAATCGGGCGCAAGGTTTTTCCCTGGGGGGATTCGCCGTTGGCGCTGCTGTTGGTGAAAACACAACGGACAGGGGGAGACTGCCTGTTTGTCAACGGTTTTTGAAGATCTGGGGATGGTGTTTTTCGCCGCATTCCTGGCAGATGCCGTGGCTGAACTCCACCTCGGCGTGGCTGCGGAGATAGCTTTCCAGTTGCTGCCACGCCCCGCTGTTGTCCTTGATCTTTTTGCAGTAGGAGCAAATGGGCAGCAACCCGTTGAGCCTTTTGGTCTTGGCCAGGGAGCCTTGCAGTTCCCTGATAAGATGTTCCTTGCCCTTTTCCATCATCTTGCGGATGGTCACATCGTGGGTGATATTGACCACGGCGGTGATCGCGCCCGTTGTATCCTTGAGCGGCGCGGAGGTGACCTCCAGATGGAGTTCGCTTTCCTTGGCGCGGGTCACTTGTTCGGTTTTGTGGATCTGCCCGTCAGCAAAAACCTTTTCGGCGTGGCAATCCTCGCAGGGAGTCGGCCGGTCATGGTAGGCGGTGTAGCATTTCCTTCCGAGGTTGGCTCCCCAGAGTTCCTTGGCGGCTGCGTTTTCGTAGAGAACGGAAAAATTCCTGCCGATAATGGTGCAGGGATCGCCCAGGCTGGCAAGAATCTCCTCGGCCTGGGAGCTGATCATTGCCTGGCCGGGTTGCGTGTCCCGAATGGCGATGGTCAGCAGTTCCGGGCAAGGGAGATGCGCCTGGAGGGAGCAGGACCGGTCTGGTCCCAAAGAAAGAGTTTTGCATATCTGTGTTGTTCCGGAGGCGGCGAGTTCGTGCAGCAGGGCAGGCAGGGCCAGGCGTTGGCTGAGGGCTTCCGGCAGCTCTTTTTCCAGGATATCTCCTTCTTGCACCGCAAGCAGTTCGCACAAGAGCTGATTGGCAACCCTGGTCACAAATCCCCGGGGAGTGCCTGATCCGTCCCGGAAGACTTCAATAACGCCCAAGGCGCAACGGAAGTCGTTGCAGATCGGGATGAAAATCTGTTGGAGAAGGTTCAGGGGAAAGCTTCCTGGGGTATGCAAACTATACGCTCCTGTTGTTTTTCTGCTCACCGTGGCATTGCACGGCGGAAAAGTTGAGAAAAAGGCGGTATGCGCGTGAGAAAAACAGGCATGAACCGCGCTTTTCTGACACCGTTCCCCCCGGTATAGTGGCAGATCAATACAGCGTATATCATAAAGAACAGCATAACGTAAGCGTGCTGGAAGTTTGCTAATAATGGAGTTGGGCGCCAATGGCAATACGGAAAAAATACGGGGTTTTGCCGGATGCCTGTCAGGCAAGGGAGGAAAGATAGGAGCGCAGGTTGGTTTTTTTGCTTTTTATGCCGAGCTTGACCCGGAGCTGGTCGCGGTAGAATTCCACCGTCCGGCAGGAGAGATCAAGGATGGCAGCCACTTGCTTGGTTGATCTTCCCTGCTTGATGAGCTCCGCCACTTCCAGTTCCCGGGGGGTGAGTCCCTTGAGCCTGGCCGAGAGTGTCAAGCAGAAGGTGGAGGTTATTTTTTCCAGATTTGCCGCGGCCACCCGGAGGTAGAGGGCGAGTTCCTCGTCCTTGCAGCGGTCCTGAATTTTTTCCAGATAGGGCAGGACCAGGCGCTGCAGATTGTCGTGGATTCTCCGTTCGTGCTCGGCGCTGGCCTCGGCGCTCTGGTGCAGGAGAAGACTGAGGGCGTTGTTGACCTCGGTGAGCTCCCTGGCCTTCTGTTTGAGGCGAAGCTCCAGGAGCAACACTTCGCTGATGTCCCGGCTCATGCAACGGAAGCCTATCACCTTTTTCCCTGCCAGCACGGGCAGGTAGTGGGTTTCAATGGGGATAACCGTGCCGTTTTTGCGCGTCGCCCGCCCCCGGATTCCCTTGCTGCTTTTTTTGCTCAGGCGGATCTCTTCGATGATTTTCCGCTGTTCCTCCCGGTCTTCCGGAGGGGTGAGCATTTCAATGGCATTGCGTCCCAGGAGCTCAACGGATTCATAGCCGTACAGGGCCTTGCAGCTTGGCGAGCAATAGGTCAAATTTCCCTGGGCGTCTGTCTCCCAAACCCATTCAAGGCTTTGGGTCGCAAGTTCATGAAAACGAGCGGTCTCGCCGGCCAGATCCTTGTCGGCCAACCCCGTGGTTTTCATGGCGTATCTTAGCCTCTGAGCCCGGCGATAAAAGAGCCCACTGCCTCCGCGCCTTTTTCTTCCACCAGCTTGATGGTGGCGGTGCCGATCACCGCCAGATCGGCCTTGCCGGTCAGAATCCGTACGTCCTCTTGGTTGCTGATGCCAAACCCCACGGCGAGCGGCAGGTCCGTGGCTCTGCGGCAGCGGGCCAAGTAAGCATCGAAGGAGGCGTCGAATTCGGTCTTGCTGCCGGTGACGCCCCTGCGGGCCACGCAATAGATGAAGCCGTCGCCATGCCCGGCCAGGGTCCGCATCCTTTCTTCGGTGCTGGTGGGGGCGAAGATCTGGATCGGGGCAAGGTCAAGTTTTTTGGCCAGACGAAGATATTCCTCGCCCTCCTCGGGCGGCAGATCCGGGATGATGCAGCCTCTGATCCCGATCTCCTTGGCCTTGCGCAGGAACTCCTCCACCCCGTACTTGAAGAGGATATTGTAGTAGGTCATGAACAGGAAGGGGATGTCGTATTGCGCCGCCATCTCCGCAGCAAAGGCGAGGCATTCCGCAACCTTGGTCCCGTTGGCGAGGGCGTCCTGGTTGGCCTTGATGATCATGGGCCCGTCGGCCATGGGCTCGGAAAAGGGGATCTGCAGCTCGATCACGTCCACCCCGTTTGCCACCATTTGCTGAATCACCTCGCGGTTTACCGCAAAGGAGGGGTAGCCCAGGACCAGGTGGGTCATGAGCAGGATCTCTTTTTTGTTCCGGGCGAGCCTGAGTTGCTCAGCGAGTTGCATATTCCTCTCCTTTCTTCCGGATAAACTCCTTCCAGGACGGGTCATTAAAGGCATGGGCAATGGTGAAGATGTCCTTGTCGCCCCGGCCGGACTGGTTGATGACAATGGCCTGGTCGCCGCGCAGCTCGCCCGCCTCCTTGAAGGCCTGGACAAAGGCATGGGTGGATTCCAGCGCCGGGATGATCCCTTCTTTTTTGATGGTCAGATCCAGCGCGGCCATGACCTCCTGGTCGGTGGCCGCGGCAAAGCGGACCCGCCCTTTTTCCCAGAGGTCGGTGAGCAGGGGGGAGACCCCGATGTAATCAAGACCCGCTGCCACCGAATGGGTGTCGCGCATCTGGCCGTCGGAATCTTGAAGAAACATGGTTTTGTAGCCCTGGGCCACGCCGGGAGAGGCATCCTGGCTGGCGAGCCGGGCCGCGTGCTGGCCGGTGTCAAGCCCCTTGCCGCCCGCTTCCACTCCGATCAGCTCCACTTCGGGGTCACCGAGAAAGCCCTGGAAGATGCCCATGGCGTTGGAGCCGCCGCCCACGCAGGCATAGACCCGGGCCGGGAGTTTGGTGTGGGCTGCGAGGATCTGCTTGCGCGCCTCCTGGCCGATGATGGACTGGAACCAGGCCACCATCTCCGGAAAGGGGTGCGGGCCGCAGACCGTGCCCATCACATAGTGGGTGGTGTCCATGTTGGAAACCCAGTCGCGGAAGGCCTCGTTGATGGCGTCCTTGAGGGTGCGGCTGCCGGTGGTCACCGGCACCACGGTGGCGCCGAGTTTTTCCATCCAGAAGACATTGGGCCGCTGACGGTGCACGTCTTCCTCGCCCATGTAGATGGTGCAGGCAAAGCCGAACTTGGCCGCCATGGTGGCGCAGGCCACCCCGTGCTGGCCCGCGCCGGTTTCCGCGATCACCCGGGTCTTGCCCATGCGTTTGACCAGCAGCCCCTGGCCCATGACATTGTTGGCCTTATGCGCCCCGGTGTGGTTGAGATCCTCGCGCTTGATGAAGATTTGCGCCCCTCCGAAATGGCGGCTGAGGTTTTCGGCATGGGTGAGGGGAGTGGGGCGGCAGGAGTAGGAGCCCATGAGCGTGACGTATTCCTGCCAGAAGGCCGGGTCTGCCTTGGCCTTGGCGTAGACCTCCCGCAGCTCCCGGAAGGTTTCGTACAGCACTTCCGGGATATAGGCGCCGCCCCATTGTCCAAAATATCCGGGTTTTTCCATGGTATATGTCCTTGTCGCCTAACCTGTAAGTTCTTTTTATTCGTCCCAAAAACGATACGATACTCCATCTTCGGCAGGTTCGACAAGGAGAGAAGAGGGCGTCAGCCTAAAAAAACGGCAGCGGGTTCAAGGGGTCTTCCTTTCCGATTTATTCACGTTTTCCGCTTGACACGGATTTTTTTTCCATGTAGACGATAGAAGCGTGTTTTGTCGGAAATTCAGCAGAAACACAGCGTTTCAGCCGGTTTCGAAGCCCCTTTCGGCAGGGGCTTTACCCCCTCTGTTTGCGGCAACCTTACCCCTGTTTGCTGTGATGGAGCACCCAAACCCTCACCATGGGAGAAAACGGGATATGCAAGATTTTATCCTGACTGCGGAAATTCTGGAGAAAGCGAGGAACGCCATAGAGGGGTCGCTGATTCAGGCGGGTGTTCGCACCGCCCTGCTCATTGACGGGGCAGGCAATATCCTGTCCAATTGCGGGCACGATTCCGACGAGATCGACGCCATTTCCCTGGCCGCCCTAGCCGCGGCCAATCTGGGGGCAACCTCCCAGATCGCCAAGCTGATCGGCGAGGAGGATTTTTCCCTGCTCTTTCACAAAGGGAAAAACGGGAATATCCATTTTGGCCGGATTGGCGACGAGCTTATTCTTATCACCATCTTCGGGGAGGATGTCTCGCTCGGTTTGGTGCGCTGCCGGGTGACCGATTTGACCGACACCCTGCTGCACATTTTTGAAGGATGACCAATGGCGCTCATTGATCTCAGCAAGAAGGAAATTCACTGCAAGATTGTCTATTACGGCCCGGGCCGCTGCGGGAAGACGACCAATCTGCTCACGGTGCACAGTTCCATGGCGGATAATGCCCGGGGCAAGATGCTGACCATCGAAACCAAGGGCGACCGGACCCTGTTTTTCGATCTTCTCCCCCTGAACCTGGGGAAGATCCGGGGGTTCAATATCCGCATCCAGCTCTATACCGTGCCGGGCCAAGTCATGTATGCCGCCACCCGCAAGCTCGTCCTCAAGGGAGCCGACGGCCTGGTTTTTGTCGCCGACCCTCTCCAGGTGCGGAGGGAGAGAAATATCGAAAGCCTGGAAGACCTGCGGACGAACCTCTTGGAATACGGCCTCAAACTGGAAGAACTCCCCCTGGTTATCCAGTATAACAAGCGGGATCTTGTCGGCACCCCGATTCCCACCCTGACCGTGGAGGAACTTGACGCCGACCTGAACAGTGTCTACAAGGCAAAGACCTTTGAGGCCTCGGCGGTTACGGGGATGGGGGTTTTCGAAACCTTGCGGGAAATCAGCAAACAGACCGTGCGTTATGTCACCAATAAGCATCTGCTGCATGAGACAAAATAGGCCTGCCGTGATGTCCCGAGGCTGGCGATTTCTCAAGGAGAATGAAGTTTATGAATGACAGCCCCCCAGGGCGTGATTTCCACGCCGAGATAGATGACGCCATTGATACTCTTTTTGCCCCGCATGCGGGGGCAGGCCCGGAAGCCTCCGCTACGCCGGCTTCCGATAAAGCTGTTTCCCCGGCCACGGTTGCTCCCCCGGCCCCGGAAAAGGTTGCGCCCTTGCCGGCCAGCCTGCTGACGGCCGATGGCGCCGATGCCTTCAGCCCTTTCGAGGAAGCCCTGCTTTCCCTGGATTGGGAGATTTCTCCGGACAACATAGAAACAGCCCGGAAGGCCCTGAAGGAAATTCAGGGGAACTTCGAGGTGGACAAGGCTGTCGCCCTGACGGAGATTTTCGCGCTCATGGACAGGCTGCTTGAGGTCATGGCCATTGCTCCGCAAAATGTTTCCACCTCCGCTCCCAAGACCTTGCAGGAAGGGCTGCAAACCCTGCGGGCTGCTGCAGGCGCCGAGGATCTCTCCCTTATCGAACAAACGCTGGTGGATCCCACCCTTTCCGAGTTGCGCGCCGCCATTCCCAACATCCCCAAGGATTACAGCAAGCTTGTCTCCAAGCCGCAAGGCGTTGCCGGGACCGAGCAGAAAACAGCGGCAGCCCCTCCAGCTCCCGCAGCCAAGGCTGCCCCCGCCCCGGCTCAGTCCGCGTCCATGGACGAAGACCTTTTGCCGGAGCTTCCCGCCGCGTTCGGCGCATCCGGCGGCAGACCCTCAAGGGTGCTGGTTGAGGCGGTGAATGCCCATCTTGTTGTCTTGGGCAAGTGCATTGCCAAGCGCATTATTCCGGTTGAAAACTTGTTTGCCAAAACGCCCGGTTATGAAAAATTGCACGCCATCCACACCGAGTTGCGCGAACGGCTGGAAAGGCAAAAGCAAAACCTGCTCAAGGCCCTGGGCGATGACTATCAGGCGGACGCGGTTGTCCCGGCCGAGCCGGCAAAGCCGGCGGTGACTGCCACGGCTTGCCCCTGGCCGACCGTGGCGCTTGCCGATGTGGGGGGGAGAATGGTGGCTTTTCTTCCGGAGCAGATCGCCTATGAGGACAAACCTGCAGGCAAGGTTAGAAAATGCGGTTCCTTTTTGCCCATAAAAAATCTCAAACGCGGTTTTTTTGGCAAGATCGGCTTTGTTGTAAGAGGGGAGTTAAGCTTTCTCGATGAGGCCATCCTGAAAACATTGACCATTCCGGTGGCAAACCTTTCGGGCCAGGAAGCGCGCGAGCCCAAGGCTGACAGTTCGCTGCTCGTTGTCTTCAAGGCAAACAGCGGCATGGCATTCTGGCTTGATAAACCCACCGAACAGCTTGACACCTCCAACGACCGCTGGGAACCTCTGACGGACCCTGGCACCCTTGTCGCCGGCACTCTGACGGTGCAGGGGAATTCCGTGCCGGTCATAACCATGAGGAGCGTGTAACCGGCCGGCATGAGCATGACAACAACCATGGCCGCCAAGGAAGCCATCGAAGCAAAACTTGCCGAAGCAGACCTCTACGCAGGGCAAGGACTCATGGATGAAGCCTTGGCTCTCTGTGAGTCGCTGTTGCTGGAAGTCGGCGACAATGAGCCGATTCTGCGGGATCTGATCGAGGAAAGGCTCGTTGTTCTGCAAACCGAAAGGGGCATGGCCGCATCCGGCGCCGCCTCGTCCGCTACCGCCAGTAAGTTGTCCGAGGCGGGTCGTTTCGAAAACTGCCAGGGGCTGATGGTGGCAGGGTTTTACCGCGAGGCTGGCGAGGAATTGCGGGGGTTGCTCGCCACCGGGTACAGA
Source organism: Desulfobulbaceae bacterium UBA2273 (assembly GCA_002347095.1). Taxonomy (GTDB): domain Bacteria; phylum Desulfobacterota; class Desulfobulbia; order Desulfobulbales; family Desulfurivibrionaceae; genus Thiovibrio; species Thiovibrio ferrireducens. Next base: position 21,138 of record DDWZ01000020.1, read on the forward strand.
CCGGCGGCGGTCCATGCCCGGATCGGGGTGTGCTGCCTCCAGCTTGATAAACCCTTTGAGGCCATTGAGCACTTTGAAGCCGCGGCGAGCAAGAAAGGCGGATTCGAGCGAAAGATCGAGCGTCTTCAGCTTCTCGACCAGCTTGCGCTTGCCTATGAAAGCACCGGCTCCACCTCTTCCACGATCAAAACCCTGGAGGAGATGGTCGCCCTTGACCCGGCCTATCGCAACGCCGCCCAGCGGTTGGCGACCCTCTCCCAGAGCGCGACCAAGTATGGCCAGTTTTACGGTCTGATCCGCAACAAGCTTCTGACCCCGGACCAGTTTGATGCGGCCCGGGTCAAGGCCCGCCAGCACAATAAAACATTGGACAGCGCCCTGTTGGGTGATTTCGGCATTGACCGGAAACAGCTTGGCGCATCGCTTAGCGAATATTACGGTTGTCCGTTTGTGGAGTTCGTTGAAACGGAAGCGCCGGAGGCGCCCGCCTGTATCCAGGGCGCCAAGGAAAGCTATTTCCGGGCCAATGTTTTTATCCCCATCGGTCAGGAAAACGGCCGCATTGTTGTGCTGACCGACAATCCCCGCGACCTCGGAAAGCAGGACAATATCCGCGCCGTTCTCCAGGGCGCCGCCTTCCGCTTTGCCGTGGGACTCAAGGACGATATCAACAGGTTCATCGATTTTTTTTACGGGAAATACGCCCTGGGAGAGGGCTCGCAGAATGTTTTCGAAGAACTTGAGATTGTCGAGGAAGCCGACGGGAAGTCCGATGACGAGGACGAGGTCGGCAGCGCCGCCGACGGGGTTGTGGTGCAGATGGCCAACAAGATCATCGAGGATGCCGTGGCCCGCAACGCTTCCGATATCCACATCGAATCGCTGCCGGGCAAAAAGGGAACCTCGGTCCGTTTTCGCGTTGACGGCATCTGTTCGCATTATAAAAATATCCCCTTCACCTATAAACGGCCCTTGATTTCCCGGCTGAAGATTCTGGCCAAGCTCGACATCTCCGAGAGGCGGCTGCCCCAGGACGGCAAGATCAAATTCAAGACCCGGCGGGGCAAGATCGAGCTTCGGGTCGCCTCGTTGCCCACCCACGGTGGCAACGAGGATATGGTGCTGCGTATTCTCGCCGCCGGCTCTGCCCTGCCCCTTGAGAAGATGGGACTGTCCGAAAGGAATCTTGTTGAGCTGCGCCGGCTTCTTGATTTGCCCTACGGCCTGATTCTGGTAGTCGGCCCCACCGGGTCCGGCAAGACCACCACCCTGCACAGCGCGCTGAACTACGTCAACCGGCCGGAAAAGAAGATCTGGACCGTCGAGGATCCGGTGGAAATCGTCCAGGACGGGTTGCGGCAGGTGCAGGTGGAAAACAAGATCGGCCTTGATTTCGCCAAGATCCTGAAGGCCTTTTTGCGGGCCGACCCCGACATCATCATGGTCGGCGAAACCCGGGATCAGGAAACCGCGGAAACCGTTATCGAGGCGGCGCTCACCGGGCATCTGGTTTTTTCGACGCTCCATACCAACTCCGCCCCGGAAACCGTTACCCGGCTTTTGGGCATGGGGATCGATCCCTTTAATTTCTCCGATTCGCTGCTCGGCATCCTGGCCCAGCGGTTGGTGCGGCGGTTGTGTCCCCATTGCCGGGAGGCGTATGTCCCGGAGGCGACGGAAAAGGAGCTGATCCTTGCGGAATACGGGGTGCACCCCTTAAGCCTGCTGACCATGGCGGAAATCGACCGGGCCACTTTATACAGGCCGAAGGGCTGCGACAAGTGCAAAAAAAGCGGCTATCTCGGGCGGCTTGCCATCCATGAGCTGCTCACGGTCAACGATTCGCTGAAGCTTCTCATCGTAAAAAACAGCCCCATCGTGGAAATCCGGGATGAGGCGATGCGGGTCGGCATGCTTACCCTCAAGCAGGATGGCATCCGCAAGGTGATGGCGGGCCAGACCGACCTTTTGCAGGTTCGGGCGGCTTGCATCAAATGATGTGCTGAAACATTAATCGTATTGCAACAGAGGCGGGTCCCATGAAAAAAGTGCTGGTTGTTGACGACGACCATGGTTTTTTGCTCAGTTTGCAGGACATGTGCCGGGAACGGGTCGATTCATTCGAGGTCGTTACCGCGGGCAACGGCAAGGAGGCCCTGGCGGTCCTTGCCGCGCAACCGGTTGATCTGGTGGTCACCGACCTGAAGATGCCGGAAATGGATGGGTTTGAGCTGGTCAGCCGGATGAGCAGGCTGAAGAATTCCGTGCCGATCATTGCCATGACCGCCTTCGGCACCCCAGAGATGGAAGATCGGCTCATGGACCTGGGTGCCTTCCAATACATCGAAAAACCGGTTGATTTCGAGCTGCTCCTCCAAAAAATCAAGGATGGCCTGGCCGCGGGCGCCAAGGGGCAAGTCTCCGGCGTGTCGCTGTCCTCGTTCCTGCAACTCCTTGAGCTTGACCGGAAAACCTGCACCATCATGGCAAGGGCTGGAAAGCGCGTCGGTCTGCTGTTTTTCAAAAACGGCAGCCTGATCAATGCCTATGCCGAGCCCCTTGCCGGGCTTGACGCCGCCTTTGAGATCATCAGTTGGGATCAGGCCGAGATCGAAATCCACAATTTCTGCCGGAACCGGAAACAGACCATCGACGCCCCCCTGGGCTTTATTCTCATCGAAGGCGCCCGCTTGAGCGACGAACGGGGCGACCAGCCGGTTCAAGACCCAGGCTTGCCGGAAGAGGCGGACGATGAATTTGCCCAACTGGACGATCTGGATTTCGCCACGGCGCCCGCGCCGCCCTCCACTGCCGCCATGGCCCAGGCCCTGTCCCAAGGCGGCAAGGCTACTCTTGAGGAAACACTCAGCGGTGCCCAGGGCGTCAACCGGCTGGTTCTTGTCGCCAAGGACGGAACCGCCAAGCTGCAACGGAACATCGACAACAAGGAGTTCAAGCCCTTTGTCACCTATGTTGCCGTGGCCGCGGATAAGATCCGGGGGATTCTCGGCTATGCCGAGTTGCCCTCCCACATTATTCTCACCCAGGAGAAAGGCGAACAGTTGCTGATTATTCCAGGGCCGGAGCTGTCGGTGGGGATCGAGGTGCAGCCGGGGATTTCACCCCTCAAGATTGTCGCGGCCATCGGCCCGGCCCTTGCCGAAGCCCAGGAGCGCGGGGCGCAAGCTTAGAAGCCGTACGAAACAACCGGTGCAGTGATCATTTCGTTACGGCTTATTCCGCCGGTCGCGGCATATGCATGTTTGCAGTTATCTTTGAACGACGGTGTAATGAGGAGTATGCAGCATGGATGAGCTTTTACAGGAAATAAAAGTGCTTCCCGGCGTTGTCGGGGTTTTTGTCTCCGTCGATAAACCGGATATCATCTTTTCCTATGTGCCGGACGGGTATGACCATGAGACGCTCAAGCAGATGGGAGGTTCCCTGCAACGGATCATCAAGATGAACGCTTCCTGCCGGCTCAGCGTCAATTCCGTGGAGATGCGGTTCCCAGACGCAATGGTCCTGGTGAAAAATATCTGCGAGGGCGCCTTGCTGGTCATGCTTTGCGAGACCGAGGCGAATTTTTCCCTGATCAACATGACCAGCAACATGCTTCTGGGCGAACTTGCCCTGGGGGTGGAAAAGGTGCGGGCCGACCCGGATGCCGCTCTGCGGGCAATTTCGGCCAAAAAAGCCGGCAGCATGGATTTTGCCCAGGCGCAGAACGAAGAGCCGCTGAAAAGCGCCATCCCTGTTTTTCAGGATGCGCTGGCCAGGGCCATCGGTCCCATCGCGGCGATGCTTGTCAAGGAGATTGTCGGGAAATGGCTGCAGGGAGGAGCGTGCGACCAGGAGCGTTTCCCGGAGCTGGTGGATCTCTTCTGTCAGGAAATCGGAGACGCGCCGCTTGAAAAGGAATTCCGGGCAGGCACGGCCAGGTTGCTTCTCCGCTGAATTGCAAAAAAAGGCCTTGCTCCCCCGCTCTGCAGGAGGAGGCAAGGCCTTGGTTTTTTATCCCCTCTTTCTATTTCAACCGTCTGAACTCAACCCGATTGTTTATTTTTTTGTTTTGTTCCGTGGAGTTGGGAACAATGGGCTGGGTATGGCCTTTTGCCGCCACCTTCAGCTTTTTCGCCTCGATGTTGCAGTTCTTGATCAGATACGTACGCACAGCCTCGGCCCTTTTCCGGGAAACGGCCAGATTGGTTTTGGCGTTGCCGGAATCGTCCGTGTTGCCGACTACTTCGAAAACGGCGCCTTGCAGCTCGCGGCTCGTAAAGGCGCGCGCCCCGACGATGCTGAGCTGGTCAGCGCCTTCTTCGGGAAGCTCCGTTGACTTGTCCGGGAAAAGGATCAGCAGTCTGAGGATCGTGGCTTCGATGGGGCTGATCTCCCGGTCCTTGGATTTCTCCTCGAAAAGAACGGTGACAGCCTCCTCGGAGCTCACCGATTCTCCGCGCTGGGCCTTCAGTTTGATCCGCGCCGACTCCAGGGATTTTGCCGCCCGCTTATTGCCGGGATCAAGGGCCAGCCCTTTTTCGTAAGCAGCCACGGCATCCTGCGCCTTGTTTGTCACCAGGCAGATGTCTCCCAGGCCGAAAAATGCCTTGGCGTGTTTCGGATCAAGGGTCGAAGCGGTGATATAATACCGCTGGGCTTCCTTGTAGTCGCGCAACCGCTCAAAGCTGTAGCCTTGCATGAAATTGATTTCCGGGTCTTTCGGGCATTGCTTGATGGCTTTTGCCAGCAGGTCGCGCCGGGCAATGAGATCGCGCTCCCGGCGGGCCTCTTCGGCAATCTTTTTGCAATCGGCCGCCGAAGCGGAAAGAGGCAGCAGGGCGGGGAGCGCCAGGGCGCAGAACAGCGCCAGGCCGAGTGTCGCCGTCTGCCAGGCTGCGGGGGGTGACTGTGTGTTTGCGCTCACTATTGACATATGCTCACCGTTTGAGGATGCGGACCATGCTCATGCGCAGCCGCTCGATGGCGCTGGCCAGGGCGCCGATCTCGTCATTTTGTTTGATCTTGACGCTTTCTTCCATATTCTTGCCAAGGCTGATTTCCTCTGCTTTGATGCTCAGCCGGACAATGGGATTTACCACGAACCGGTCCATGAACAGCCATATGCCGATCAGCGCCACCAGCAGGCAGCCTGCCCCGATGAGGTAGAGGGTGATGGCCCCCTTTCGGGCGTTGGCCAAGGCCGTTTCCACGGAGACATACACCACATAGGCGGCAACCGTGTCGCCGTCCTTCCAGTTGTAGCCGTTGGTTGAGCCGTAGATCTCAACCTGATCCTTGGGCGCGTCGTTCACATCGCCGTGGCAACGCAGGCAATCCTTGCCGGTGATCTTGATGGGTTTTGCCAGATAAAAGAAGGTTTCGCCATCGCGCTCCATGGTGCCTTCGTGCGTCTTGAGCTCGGGTTGGCCGGCGAACATGGCGATCAGTTTGGTTTCCCATTCGTCCGCCTTGTTCGGCGGATAGAGGGGGTCAATGGTTGCCTGCTTGAAATTATAGCCGGTCAGGTTTTTCTTGAAGATGTCAAAGGTGCCGCGGGTGAGAACAAAGCCGGACATCAGCTCGGGATAAAAACGGTCCTTTTCGAAAACCTCCATGATGAGGGGGCGTTGCTTTTCCGAGTAAAAATCCCGGGTGGCCAGAATATAATTGAAAATCAGCTCCCCTTTGCTTTTCGCCTCCAGCAAGGCGTTGCGCTTGCTGAACATGTAGCTGGCCGTCCCGATGCCAACGGTTGCGACGCCGAAAATGATTGCCATGATGATCATGAAGCGCGAGCGAATCCCCATCTATGTCTCCTTGAAAGTGTAATCGTTCAGCAAGGGCAGGCTGAGAAAAGGGAAACACTGCCCCGGTAACCCATTGATTTATAACGTAATCGCCGCCGAGCCTTCAACAGGCGAAAGCGGAAGGCCGTTGATTTTCTCGTGATTTTCCGGAAGGGGCATCTGCCCGCTGCGCCTTGCTTGCGCTCTTGGGCAAGGTCAGGTGGAAGGTGGTGCCGACCCCCTTTTCGCTAACCAGATCAATCCCGCAGTGCATCTGGCTCAGCATCTTTTTGGAAATAACCAGCCCCAGACCGGTGCCATGGGGTTTGGTGGTGAAAAACGGCTTGAAGACATCGCGCGCCAGCTCGTTCGACATGCCGCAGCCATTGTCGGTGATGGAGAGGAGGATGACATTGCCGCGGCTCTGGCTGCGTACTTGCAACAGCGGGTTTGGGGTTTCCGCCATGGCGTCGACGGCATTGGCCAGGAGGTTCATGGTGACATGCTGCAGGGCTCTGGGATCTACCATGATCTGCCTTGCATCCGGGGCGATGTCGATCCGGAACTCTATTTTTTTGGACTGGATATCCGCTCCCAGCAATTGCATGAGGTTGTCGAAAAACATGGCCAGATCGATATTGCTGGTTCGTGGCGTCTCGAACATGCTGAAATTCTTGAGCGATTTGAGGAGGGTCTCCATCTTGCCGATTTCCCCGGAGATTCTGTTGAAATAGACATCTATTTCCTCGGGGGAGTATTTATTGATGTTGTTTTGCAGAACTGTCAGGGCCATCTTGATGGAGTTCAGCGGGTTGCCGATTTCATGACGGATGCCGGAAAAAAGGCAGCCGATGTTGTTCATCATCTCCGTGGCCTCGTCAATGGCGGCCAGGCGGTGCCGGTCGGTGATGTCCTGAATGAAAATCGAGATATGGCGCTGATCTCCGGGGATTTTATACACGGTATAGCCCAACACCCGGTGTTCATAGTGGATGATGGTTTGCCGGCTTCTGGTCCGGCCGGGCTGCTGCAGGGAATCCAGGTCGTTGCAGAGCAGGGCGGAGAGGCCCTCGTAATCGTGGGCCGCCTTGAGCGGCTCAAGGATTTTCACCGCGTGGCCATTCTTGAAGAAAACTTTTTTTTCCGTGGTGTCGAGGATGATGAGGCCGGTATCGATATCCCGCAAAACATCGGTGAAAATGCAGGGGGAGTTGCAGGAGGACCCATCCGGCAGGGAGGGGGCGTTGTTTTTGTTCGGCAGAAACCGGTGATACAGGGCTTTTATCAAGGGGCATGCACCATAAAGGCAGAAGGAAAAAGCGCGTTGATTTTTCCCATGGTAGCAGATTTCGAGGCAAAGGCAAGCGGGGTTAGGATTTTTTCGTTTTTTCTTATGGAGCCGGGGGATGGTTCCCGGTTATATTGCCCCATGCAACCGTGGTGTTCCTCTCCAAGCGATCCATCGGAGGTTTTTCTATGACCGTGCGTTCCTGCGTCCATCCCGCCGGAAAATTCGTATATGGCGTGCATGCGCCGACCTATCGGGTTGCCAATCAGCGGGAAAACGATTTTGTCGAGCCGCTCGGTGCATTTTCCGACGACAATCCCCATCTGAACCAAGGGAATTTTCCCGGCGGCGATATCGAGGTCAAGCAGGCGGAAGAGATCTATGAGATAGCCAACCCCTTTCCCTTTCGGGGAGTGACATACATCAGTAGCGGCTGGGCCGCGCCCCGTGCTCTCAGCCCGGCCGCCATCAAATTGCCGGAGCCGCGGGCCGTCTCCATGGCAGAGGCGCTGAAGAATCTCCTTCCTGCCGGAGCCGCACGGGATCTGCGAAAAATTTTTGCCGCCCTGCCCGAACCCGTGTTGCTGGCCCTGGCCGCCACGTCCACCGACCCGGAAGATCTGGTGGCGTTGGCCGGGATGAGCTGTGAGTTGTGTTATGACGGATCAGGCGCGCCGACCGGTCTTCGCTATGAAGAGGAAGAGACTGGTCAGGCGCGGGCGCGGATTCTCCGGCATGATCTGTTCGAGGTGGTGGTCAACAACCCGCATCTCCCCGAACCCTACAGAAGGGGCATGGTTCTGCGGCCCGGAGTGCAGGGAGGCAGCGAAATCGTGGGCGAATATGGCGGGGCGTCGTCAGGGGGGCACGTTTTTGAGTATCTGCGCAGCAACAGCTACATCCCCTGGGGACATTACGCCGCAAACATGGCGGACGATGCGGTTCGTTACAGCACAAAGGATCTCTCCGGGGCCGACATGCAGGGATTGCGGCATCTCTACTATCAGCGCACCTATCTCCGTCTTGGCGCCGAACTGGAGCTGCCCCTGCCTCCGGGCCGGAAAACCATGACCCCGGGCGCGCTCGAAGAACTGCGGCTCGCAATCCACCAGGCCCTGCGGCGCAAAAAGGCTCCGGCCTTGTCCTTTACCGCCACTCTGTGGGGCTGGAATTACGGGTTTGATTTCTCGCCCAGCGGCTATCGGCTCCATGCCTCGCATCAGCAGATCCACCAGCAGTATGCCATGCTGCCGGAGACGGTTTCCGCCTGGCATCATGGCGGTCAGCCTGCGGACGAGCCGGTTGCAAGCTATGCCTGCGGGGATCTCGTGGCCGAGTTCTGTGACCGGTATAAGGAAGAAACAGGCTGCGATTTTTTCAGCGCCTACCTCGCGGCGATCCGTCACAACCGGCGGATGGACGGATTGGAAAACGAAAACACCAGCCTGATTGTCCATGAGGACGACCGGGTCATGCTCTTCGTGCCCAAGGCACAGACCTCCCAGTGGGAGCTGCAGATCATGGCCTTGGGCGAGGTGGGCAATATCCTGGAGGCGGACGCGGCCACCCGCGCCTCGTTGGACCGCGCCCTGCTCATCGCCCAGAAGATTCTTGCCCGGATGGGCGCCCGGCTGGTGAGCAGCATCGAATACTCCAGCCGGATAACGGCCGCGCCCGCCGGGCAGCGGCTGCTGTACGCGCTTTTGCCCAAGCTCCCATACTCCATGGGCGCTTTCAGCGAAGCTCAGTTGCGTTGGGTCACTGGTCATTTTCCCGAGGATTTTGCCGCGGCCTGCCGGGCTCATCTGCCGGAGGTGTTGGCAGACCTTGAAAAAAATGGGGCTGGTGCCGCCTGATTTTCGGCCCTCGATTGTAAAGGGATTCCCTGTCTGTCGAGAACCGTAACCCCCTTCATTTTTTGTGGACATAAAATGTTGCCCTTGAAAATCCGGTATGGTAATTTGCAAAGTTGAGTGTCTTGGCCGGGATGGTGGTCCTGGGGGTGTTTTCCGCGTTTTCTTGCGGTGTTGCGTTGCTCGTGCCGAAAAAAATATTACATACTATGCGGGCCGATGTGTCGGGTGCGGCCTGAAAATTGTCTGAATAATGAGGTGATCCGTTGAAAAAGAAGATCTTGATAGCCAACCGAGGTGAAATTGCCCTGCGGATCATCCGGGCGGTGCAAGAGCTTGGGCACATTGCCGTGGCTATTTATGAAACGCCGGACAAGGACGCCCTGCACATCCGCACGGCGGACGAGGCGGTTTGGATTGGGGACGGCCCCCGTTGCGATTACCTGGACATCGACAAGGTGATCGGGGTCGCCAAAAAAGCAGGGGTTGACGCCATCCATCCCGGATACGGATTTTTGGCGGAAAACCCTGATTTTGCCAAGGCGTGCGAGCACAATGGCATCATTTTTATCGGCCCGCCTTCCGATGTTATCCAGTCGCTGGGCGACAAGGTAACGGCCCGGCGGATCATGAAGGAGGCCGGCATCCCCATGGTGCCCGGCACCGACAACCTGTCCGCCGGTGACCACGGCCTCAGGGAAGCCATTGATTTTGCCGATAAATACGGCTATCCGGTCATGCTGAAAGCCACCGCCGGCGGCGGCGGGCGCGGCATCCGGCGGGTGGAAAACGAGAAGCAAATGCGGGCGGAGCTGCCCATGGCCAGGGCGGAGGCAAAGTCCGCCTTTAACAACGATTCGGTCTACCTTGAAAAAGTGGTGATCAACCCCAAGCATGTCGAGGTCCAGATCATTGCCGACAAGGAAGGCAATACCGTGCATCTCGGCTCCAGGGATTGCTCGATCCAGCGGCGCAACCAGAAGCTGGTGGAGATCGCCCCCTCGCTGATCCAGGACAAAGCCCTGGTTGACAAGATCTGCGAAACCGCGGTGACCGCGGCCAAGGCCTCCCATTATGTGAACGCGGGCACCGTGGAGTTCCTCGTTGACCGGGACTGGAACTATTATTTCATGGAGATCAACACCCGGGTGCAGGTGGAGCACACGGTCACCGAGATGGTCACCGGCATCGATATCGTCCGAACCCAGATCAAATTGGCCCTGGGCAAGAAGCTCTCCTTTACCCAGGATGACATCCATATCCGCGGGTATGCCGTGGAGATGCGGATCAACGCCGAGGATCCGCAGAACAACTTCATGCCCGAAGGCGGCAAGACCGTGTCGGTCTACCGTTCGCCGGGCGGCTATGGCGTGCGGCTGGACGGCTTTGTCTATCAGGGTTTCACCATTCCCAAGGTCTATGACTCGCTGCTGGTCAAGATGACGGTGTTCGGCTTTTCCTGGAACGAAACCGTGGACCGGCTGCTCCGCTGCCTGAACAACTTTGTGATCACCGGCCCCAAGACCACGATTCCCTACTACGTGAATCTGGTGCAAGACCCGGATTTCAAGAGGGGAGATTTTGATACCTCCTTCATTGAAACCCATTCGCACCTGATCAACTACGAGGAGCAGGCCAGCGAAGGCAACAAGCTCGCCCACCTCATCGCCGAGATTCATTACAAAGGGGAAAACCCCTACGCCGTTTAGAAAAAAAATAGGCACAAGGATACAGGCGCAAGGTGAAAGGGTAAAACCCTCTGTTGTTTTCACCTTTCACCTTGTGCCTTGGGCCTTTATCCTTCTTTAAAAAGGAGTTGAAATGGAACGCATTGTTCAAGGCATGGGTATCACCGAGGTACTCAAGATTATGCGGCAAGCGGATGGGTATTATATCACCAATACCGCCCGTGATATGTCGCAGTCGGATTACAAGAACCGGATCCTGCTGCACACGGACCTGCTGGCCGCCCCCTCCCGCGAGGAGGCAGGGTATTTCTCCCTGGAGATCACCGGCGGCGCTTCGGTGCATGTCGATATCCTCAGGAAGCAGGTGGATCCTTTCCTCAAGCTGGAACTGCTCCGGGAAAAGATGCCCAAGACCATGTTCCAGACCCTGTGCCGCGGCATCAACCTCTTCGGTTACCGGCCGTACCCGCAGAACGTCATCCGTTTTGTGGTCAAGGAGTTTGCCAAGTATGTGGATGTCTGGCGGGTGTTCGACTTCATGAACCATGTGCCCAACATGCAGGCGGTTTTTGAAGAAGTGCAGGCCGCGGGCAAGATCCTGGAGCCCTGCATCTGTTTTTCCACCGGGCCTGAGCACACCAATGAATTTTATGTGAAGAAGGTCCAGGAGATCCTCGATGTCACCGGCAACGAGATCGTCCTCTGCATCAAGAACCATGGCGGCCTGGGTTCGCCCAAGCGTGCCGGGGATCTGGTGGACGCAATCCTCCAGAAATATCCCGAGATGATCATCCATTATCATGGGCATAACACCGACGGCAACGACATCGGCCGCATTGTCGCCGCGGCCATGGCCGGGGCCAAGATCGTCGATGCCTCCGACCACGCCTTCACCGGCTTTTACGGGCCGCCGCCGATCCTGAGCGTGATCCACACCCTGAAGGAGTATGGCCGCAACGCCGTGGGCATCAACGAGGCGGCCATCATGGAAACCTCCGAGGTGCTGCAGCCCGAGCGCAAATACTACGAGTATTTCGAGTCCCAGATCAAGGGTTTTGACCCCACGGTGCAGATCCACAAGCTCCCCGGCGGCGCCATGGGCAGCAGCCTGGAGCAGGCGGCCAAGGGCGGCTTTCTCGACAAGATGCCGGAGATTCTCCACAAGGAGCTGCCCAAGGTGCAGATCGAGCTGGGCAATTACTGGAGCGTCACCCCTGGTTCCCAGATCCTCTGGACCACGGCGGTGAGCAATGTGCAGGGCGGGGATCGCTACGGCAACTGCTCCGGCGACCTCAAAAACCTGCTGCTCGGCAAGTACGGGCCGTTTCCCTTCTATCAGCCGCCGGACTGGATCTACGAGAAGGCCTTTGGCCCGGAGTGGAAAAAGGTGCTTGAGGAGCAGGGGGGCATGGAGGCCATCGAGGATATCGATATCGACAAGGAGCGCAAGGTTTTGGCCGACAAGCTCGGCTACGCGCCCACCGAGCAGCAGTTGGTCACCTATCTCCAGCATCCCAATGACGCGGTGAATTTCTTCCGCTTCGAGGAGAAGTTCGGCCGCGTCTATGTGCTGCCGCCGTCCATTCTTTTCCGGCGGGGCGGTTTCAAGCTGGGAGAGTCCATTACCTTTAAGGATCATAGCGGCAAGGAGCACATCATCGAGATGGGCCCCATGCAGGAGAGCGAGGACGGGTCCGAAACCAACGTCTACCTCAACATCGATCACCACCAGCGGAATTTTGTCTTTGAAAACGCGGTGGCCCAGGCCGGCGAGGCAAAAGCGGCCAAGCTGAGCAAGAAGGAGATCGAGGATCTGGCCAAGGCCGGCGATGTCCGGACGCCTTTTACCGCCAATGTCTGTGAGATCTCCGTCAAGGAAGGCCAGGAAGTAAAGGCCGGGGAGAAGCTGGTGGTGCTTGAGGCCATGAAGATGCAGACCCCGGTGAACAGCGAGGTGGACGGAGTGGTTGCCAAGATTGTCGCCAAGGTCGGTGATGCCGTCCAGCCCGGTGATGAGTTGGTAAAGGTGACGCCCTCGGCCTGAATCGAACCGATTGTATCAGAACGGCAAAAAAGGCCGGTGAGCACATAGTGTTCACCGGCCTTTTTTTGATCGGTTACGATTTGGCTGCGATGGCAACCGGGCAAGGCTCAGGCGTCAAAGGTGAGGCGATTGAAGCCTCCCTGGGCGAACCAGGGGCGGGTGGCGTCAATGCCGTCGAGTTCGAGGATCAGAACCTCAAGGACGAGATACACCTTGGTTCCCTTGCGCACGCAGGCGGTCAGGGTTTCGCCGTGGTGGCCCAGGGCGGCATGGAGGTGGATGCGCGGTTCGGTTTCATCCCAGAAGATGGAGCCGCTGCCCAGGGTTTCCCGGGCGCCGTCGATCTGCGCCCAGACCGGCTCAGGGGGCATGACCGGCTCCTTGGGACCGGTGACCACCCCGGCCTCCCGCAGGCCGCCCAGGACGTGGAACCAGGCGCAGCGGATATTTTCGGCGATGATGAGTTGCCGCAACCCGTCGAGGAAATCGTCTCCCTCGTCAAAGCGTGCGGTGAAGATCCGTTTGATCGAGCCGGTGCGGTATTCCATGGGCGGTTCCTACTCTTCCGTGGTTGGCGGGGTGGTTTCGGTAAACTGCTGCCGCTCCATGGCGGCGTGGAGTTGCCGGAATATTTCCCGGCGATGCACCGGCTTGCGGGTGGCGGCATAGCGCAGGGCCGATTTTTTCAGGGCATTGAGGCTCAAGGCCGGAAACCTGCGGCAGGCCGCGGCAATGGTGTCGGACTGCCAGCTCTCCGTGAGATGTTCGTGGTTGTGCCACGCCTCCTCCCGCGCCGCCAGCACCTCGGTGATGATGTCTTCCCGCAGCCGTTCCAGTTCGTGAAACTCCCCGGTCTGCTTCAGGTGGGAGCCCTTGCGCTCGGCGAGGAAGGCGAGAATTTCGTCGGTCCCGCTCTCCCGCAGCAGACCGGCGATGAACTTGGTTTGCCGCTTGAGGGCGCCGCCTTTGAGGTCGCGGGAGTTGTGCAGCTCCGCTTTCAACAGCTCGTCGGCGGGCAGTTTCTTGATGTGGGCCGGAGACAGCTCCACCAGCTCCTTGGCGATCTCTTCGATATTCTTGGCCAACCGTTTCTTTTCCGAACGGCTTACATAGATTTCTTGCGGGTCGGTATCTCTGCTGCTTGATTTTTTAGTTGCCATGCAAGTTCCCGCTACAGTAGTATTTCGCGTAACTGTCCAGCAGCACCGCATCTGCGTTGTCATCGGTCTGCTCGGGTGCGCTAGCACACTTCGCAGGCCTCTTCCTAGCATCTGCGGCGCTGCTGAACAGTTACAGGTCGGCGGTTAGCCTTAGTTTCGGTTAATACGCCGGACAGTTTTACGGATGTATTTATCTTCCTGGGACAGTAGCATTGCCCGCAAGTTTTATAAACAAAAAAGGGGACCCATCATGCATTCCCAATCTTTCACCGTCACCCAACCCACCCGGATCCGTTTCGGGGTGGATGCGATCAACGACCTTCCCGCCCTGGTAAAAGAGCTTGGCGGCAGCAAGGTTTTCCTGGTGGTTGACCCGGGCCTTGTCAAAGCTGGCCTGGTGGAGCGGATCACCGCGCCGCTGACCAAGGCAAAGATCGGCTTTGAACTCTACGACCAGATTGACCCGGAGCCGGGTCTGAAGCTGGCTGACAACGGCCTCAAGCTGGCGAAAAAAGCCAAGTGCGACTGCGTGGTCGGCGCGGGCGGCGGCTCGGCCATGGATGTGGCCAAGGCGGTCAGCATCCTGCTCACCAACGGCGGCAAGGCCGAGGATTACCTGGGGTTGGGCAAGATCAAGAAGCCCGGGGTCCCGAAGATCATGATCCCCACCAGCGCCGGGACCGGAGCCGAGGTCACCTTCACCGCCGTGTTCATCAATGAAAAAACCAAGTCCAAGGGCGGCATGAACGGCGACCCGCTCTACCCGGAGGCCGCCATCCTCGATCCGGCCCTGACCGTTTCCCTACCGCCGCATATTACGGCGACCACCGGGGTGGATGCCCTGACCCACGCTCTGGAGGCCTTTGTTTCCACCCAGGCGCATGCCATCTCCGACATGTATGCCCTGGAGGCCATCGAGCTGATCAGCTCCAACCTGACCAAGGCGTATGCCCATGGCGGCAACATGGAGGCCCGCTCCAACATGCTCCTCGGCAGCCTGCTGGCCGGTAAGGCCCTGGCCACCGCCGGCGTCGGCCTGGTCCATGCCATGGCCTACCCGCTGGGCGGCATGTTCGGCATCCCGCACGGCTTGGCCAACGCGGTGCTGCTCCCCTATGTGATGGCCTACAACCTCATCGGCAATCCCGGCAGGTTCGCCATGCTGGCCGAGGTCATGGGCGCCAAGGTCGATGGCCTGCCCGAGCGCGAGGCAGCCGAGGCCGGGGTGGAATTCGTCTACCGGATGAATCAGGATCTCGGCATCCCCGCGAGCCTGGCCGAGTTGAAGATCCCTGCCAAGAAGATCCCGGAGATGGCCAAGATCGCCCTCACCGTGACCCGACCGGTGGAAAACAATCCGCGCAAGCCCAGTCTGGAAGATGTGATCCGGGTCTATGAGACCGCCATGGAAGGGTGGGGCTGAGAAGGGAGAGTTGCAAGGCTCAAGGTGCAAGGATAAAGGTTAAAAAAACTTACGCGGGGCTTCGGCCGTGAGAAGAGCCGTAGACAGAGGAGTGCATTATGCCCGGTTTTGAGATATTTGGCGAGGAAGAGAAAAAAGAGATCCTGGAGGTGCTGGACACCGGGGTGCTGTTCCGCTACGAGTTTCCCGACCAGCGCAAAGGGGTGTACAAGGTCCGCACCTTTGAGGAGAAGTTTGCCGCCTATTGCGGGGTGAAACACGGCCAGGCCGTCACCTCCGGCACTGCGGCGCTCAAAGTCGCCATGGCCGGTCTGGGCATCGGCCCCGGAGACGAGGTCATCACCCAGGGCTTCACCTTTGTCGCCACCTGGGAGGCGATTTTTGAGATCGGGGCCATCCCGGTTTTCGCCGAGGTGGATGAAACCCTGAACATGGACCCGCTTGATCTGGAAAAGAAGATCACCGGCAAGACCAGGCTGATCATCCCGGTACACATGATGGGCGCCGCAGCCCGGATCGAGGAGATCAAAGTCATTGCCGACAAGCACGGGATACCGGTGTTGGAAGACACGGCCCAGGCTGCCGGCGCCAGCCTCAATGGCAAACGCCTCGGCTCCTTCGGGGCCTGCGGCACCTTCTCCTTTGACCCGGTCAAGACCATGACCACCGGCGAGGGCGGGATGATCGTCACCAACGACGAGACGCTCTGGCGGAACATGAGCGAGTACCACGACCACGGCCATGACCATGCGGTCAATCCCGGCGGCCGGGGCGGCGAAGGCCGCAGCTTCATCGGTTCCAACTACCGGATGATGGAGCTGCAGGGCGCCATCGGCCTGGCCCAACTGGCCAAGCTCGACGGAATCGTCGCCTCCCAGCAGCAGAACAAAAAGGCGATGAAGGCGCTGGTTGCCAAGCTGCCAGGGGTGACCTTTCGGACCATTCTGGACGAGAAGGGCGACAACGCTTCCTTCCTCGCCTTTTTCCTGCCGGACAAGGACAAGGCCCAGACGGTGAAAAAGGTGCTGGCTGAAAACGGGGCCGGGGCGATCTGTTTTGCCGAGAACACCTGGCATTACTACCCCAAGTGGGAGCATCTGCTGGCCGGGGCAACTCTTGCCAAGTCGGGCTGGCCTTTTGTCGAGCCGGGCGGGAAAAAACGGGTGGTGTACGATGCCACGATTCTGCCGCAGTCCGCGGCGATCATGGACCGTCTGCTCGTCTATCCGGTGCCGGTCAAAGCGCTTTCCGCGGAGCGGCTTGGGCAGATTGGCGCTGCCATCGATAAGGCGGGTGCCGCCCTTTCCTGAACCCCTGCCGTGTCACGAAATACCAAGCCCCTGCCTCCGGCATTCCGGAGGCAGGGGCTTTTTTGCGGGCGAGTGATCAGGGGCGCACGGCCCTGATATATCCCTGGGTTCCCGGCGCGTATTGCCGTTCCGGGTCGCACTGGTCGGAGATCTCCCAGGCTCCGGCCTTGCCCTCGCCGTTTTTCTCGCCGGACCAGTAGTTCCCCTTGCGGTCCAGGGCGCAATCGCCATTCTGGAACAGGTCAAAGAGGTAGTTGAGGTCGTAGAGCTCATCCACGGTGGGCAGACGCCAGTCGCTGTATCCTCCCAAGCGCAGGGCCCGCACATACTGCTCCGCCTCCTGCAGGCTGGTGGTCATTGCGCTTTTTTCGACCTGCCACATCCGGCCGGAGACCGTGTCCTGGCAGATGCCGTTGCCCAGGTTTTGCATGCGCGCCTGGCGCGAGGATTTGCCGGCGCAGCCCTGGAGGGAGAGGAGAAGTACTGCCAGGAGAAGCAAAACGCGTTGTGTGTGTTTCATGTCAGACCTCCTTGGGTCGTGTTTTTGGAAGAGAAAATTACCGCCCCAGCAGGCCTGCGATGGCGGCGAGGAAATCGTTCAGCTCCTCTGTGTCTTTATTGACCCTGGACATCATGATCCCGCCTTCCAGGGTGGCCACCACGGTTTTGGCCAGGAGACGGGGCTGGGTGGCTGGCGGCAGCAGCCCTTTTTCCAGGGCCTCGTCAAGATGCGTGGCCAGCAAATCGGTCCAGCGGCCGAATACCTCCTGGATGACTTGGGAGAATGTATGGTTGCTGTCGGCCATCTCCAGGGCGGTGTTGCCGAACAGGCAGCCTCCGACAAAGTTGTTTTTTTCCTGTTGCCTGAAAATAGCCTTGCAGGAGTTGATGATTTTTTCCACCGGGTCGCGGCCGACAAGAGCCTTTGCCAGAAAAGAAAAGAATTCCTCCTTGGCATCCTCCAGCACCGCGAGGCCGAGATCCTCCTTGCTGGCGAAGTGATAGTACAGATTGCCTTTCTTGACCCCGGTGGCCTCGATGACCGCGCTGATGCTGGTGTTGTGAAAGCCTTGGACCACAAGGATTTTCCTGGTCGTCTTCAGGATGTGGTCGCGGGTTTTTTCGCCTTTGCTGGTTGTGGACATCGGGCTCTCTTGGGAATAAATTAAACTGACCGTTTGGTACAATTTATCCCAGGGCCCCTCCGCCGTCAAGGGCTATTTTTCCGTTTTCTTCCCCAGCGGGGATTTTCAATGTTGTATACTTGGGATAGACGTACATTGGGGGGATTTGCCATGGGCGGACCGCTGCGTTTTTTATTGTTTTTCGGCTGGTGCTGTTGCCTGCTGGGCACCTCACCTTTGGGGGTGGCGCAGGCCGGACAACTGCCCCTTGGCCCAACGCCGGTTTCGGCCGGCGAGGTCGCGCAGCCGAACGGGCCTGAGGTGTGGCGGCCGGAGACGGCATCGCTGCCGGTTTTCGGGGCAATCCGGCTTGCCGATTTCTCTCTGCCCGCGCTGGCCATGCTCCTCGGCCTGGCAGACGGCTTCAACCCCTGCGCCATGTGGGCCCTGATCTATCTTCTTTCCCTGCTGGTCTCCCTCCGGGACCGGCGCAAGATCTGGCTGCTGGTGGGCTCTTTTGTCCTGGCCTCCGGGGTGCTCTATTTCCTGTTCATGACCGCCTGGCTCAATGCCTTTCTTCTGCTGGGCTATCTGCGGCCTCTCACAATCGCCATCGGTTTGGGCGCCCTGGTCATCGGCGTGCTGGATCTGCGCGCCTTTATCCAAACCCGTGGGGCTCCGGTCTGCACGGTGGGCAACCCCGGGTTCAAGAAGCGGACCATGGGCAGGATGGAACGGCTGGTGGCGGCGCCGCTTACCCTCGCCACCTTTTTGGGCGTTGTCGCCCTGGCCTTTACGGTGAATGCCATAGAATTCGCCTGCTCCGCCGGGTTGCCCGCCGTGTTTACCCATATCCTTTCCCTGCGGCAGCTCTCCGGGCCGCAGTATTACGGCTATATCCTGCTCTATGATGTGTTCTTCATGCTGGATGATCTGCTGATCTTCAGCCTTGCCGCCTTCACCCTGCAAACAACCATGGCAAGCGGTTATGCCCGGTACGGCAAATTGGTGGGAGGGGTGGTGCTGGTGGCGCTGGGGCTGGTGATGCTTGTGTCCCCGGAGCTGTTACGCTAAGGGGGCGATCAGGTACACATCAAAGCGGCTGTTCTTGCCGCCTATGGCAAAGTTGGGGGCTGGGCCGGCCAGGGCTGGGGCCAGGCGCGGCCGCTTCACCACTACCCGGCGGGTGGCCACGGATAGGGCCGCGGCCAGCAGGCCATCGCTGTCCTCATCATCGCCGACCAGCAGAAGGATAAGCCGCATCTCTTTCTTGACCAGGGCGCTTTTGCCGCGGTGCGGGTACATGGGGTCGATGCAGATCACCTCGGGGTGCTCGCCCTGCCAGGTGCGGAGGATCTCCATACTCTCCCCCGTAATGAGACTGAGCCGGGCCATGATCCCGGCCAGCGTCGGTTCCTGCCTTGCCCGCTCGATGCCGTCCGCCAGCAGGGCTGCCACCATCGGCGAGCGTTCCACCATCCGGACCGTGCAGCCCAGGCTGGCCAGGATAAAGCTGTCCCTCCCCAGGCCGGCGGTGAGATCGAGCACCACAAGGCTTGCCCCGCCCTTGAGTCCCACCGCCCGGGCAATGGCTTCCTTGCGGCTGGTGGTTTGCCTGCGGCGGTACTCGATGGGGCCGCCGAGGAAATCAACGAACAATGGACCTTCCGCGCCCTTGGTGGTTTGGCGCAACTCCAGGCGGGCCGGGGTCAGGGTCAGCAGCAGGGCAGGGGGGGGATCTTCCGGGTTGTAGAGCGGCAACCCCAATTGGGCGGCCAGTTCGCGGGCTGTGTCGGCCAGCGCCGGAGCAGTATGGCTGACGGCTACTTTTTCCCGGTGCATCATTTCCCGTCCATGGTATATTCAGGAGGTTTTTTCGCAGGCCCCTTGGCCAAACAGCCCCACTTACAGCAGAGAAGATAATGGATACCCAGCATAAAGCACAAGCCAAAGTTGTGGCCATCATCCCGGCCCGCTACCATTCCAACCGCTTCGAGGGCAAGCCCCTGGCCAAGATCGCGGGCAAGCCCATGATCCAGCACGTCTATGAACGGGCCAAGGCAGTGGCCCTGCTTTCCCGGGTGGCGGTGGCCACCGACGACGAGCGGATCGCCGAGTGCGTGCGCTCCTTTGGCGGCGAGGTGGTAATGACCCGCTCCGACCATGTCTCCGGAACTGACCGGCTGGCCGAGGCGGCCAGTATCATGGGGATCGGTGAGCAGGACGTGGTGGTGAACATCCAGGGCGACCAGCCGCTCTTCGAGGCAGAGGTGGTTTCCCAGGTGGCTACCCCGCTTTTGGAAGACCCGGCCCTGCCCATGTCCACCCTGATCTACAAGATCGTGCGCGAGGAGGAGATCACCGACCCCAACCACGTCAAGACCGTGTTCGACCGGCACAACAACGCCCTCTATTTTTCCCGTGCTTCCATCCCCTTCCAGCGCAACCCCGAGGAGCCGGAAGCGCCCACCTACTACAAGCATCTTGGCTTTTACGCCTACCGCAAGGGGTTCCTGCTCACCTTTGTCGGGCTGCCCGAGGGCGAATGGGAGCGGTTTGAGAAGCTGGAGCAGTTGCGCGCCCTGGAGTTCGGCTACCGCATCCGCGTAGTGCTCACGGCGCACGACTCCATCGAGGTGGATACGCCCAAGGACCTGGAGCGGGTGGAGGAGCTGATCCGCAAAGACGGCAACTAACGGGATTGACCAAGCCTTGTCCGGCGAGAAAATTCGCAGACTGCCGGAAAATCCCCTCTCCCCCTGCGGGAGAGGGCTAGGGAGAGGGGGAACGTGCAGATTGTGAGGTGGTTGGCAACCTCACCCACCCCCCACCCCCCTCCCGTCGAGGGAGGGGGAGTTTAATGCGAAAAGCTAACCGGACATCATTGAGATTACCTACTGCTAACCATATAATTTGAGGAACAAATCATGAGAAGAAACAAAATCACCATCATCGGCGCGGGCAATGTCGGCGCCACTGCTGCCCACTGGGCCGCCAGCCGAAACTTAGGCGATATCCTCCTGTTGGACGTGGTGGAAGGGGTGCCCCAGGGCAAGGCCCTTGACCTGTTGCAATCAGGCCCGGTGGACGGCTTCAACAATCGGATCACCGGCTCCAACGACTTCGCCGATCTGGCCGGTTCCGACGTGGTGATCATCACCGCAGGCCTTGCCCGCAAGCCCGGCATGAGCCGCGACGATCTTTTGGCCAAGAACGTGGCCATCGTCAAGTCCTGCGCCGAGCAGGTGGCCAAGTATGCCCCGGACTGCGTCCTCATCGTGGTCACCAACCCCATCGACGCCATGGTCTACACGGCCTTCAAGGTCACCGGCTTCCCCAGGGAGCGGGTGATCGGCATGGCAGGGGTGCTTGATTCCGCCCGTTACCGCACCTTCCTGGCCGAGGCCTTGGGCGTGGCGCCGCGTGACGTCAATGCCCTGGTCATGGGCATCCACGGCGACAACATGCTGCCGCTGGTCCGGCTGGCCAATGTGGCAGGCGTCCCGGTCACCGACCTGCTGTCCGCAGAGGAACTGGCTGCTATCGTTCACCGCACCCAGCACGGCGGGGCCGAGATCGTCAACCATCTCAAAACCGGCAGCGCCTTTTACACCCCCGGCCTGGCCGCGGTGGAGATGGCCGAAGCGGTGCTCACCGACAGCAAGCGGGTTCTGCCCTGCGCCGCCTATGTTGAGGGCGAGTTCGGCTTTTCCGGCTGCTTCCTCGGGGTGCCGGTGGTACTGGGCGATAAGGGCGTGGAGCGGATTATTCAGTTCAAGCTCACCGACGAGGAACAGAAGGCCATGGCCGAATCCGAGGTGGCGGTGCGCAAGCAGATGGCGGCTACCGGGTTATAAAAATAGGCGAAAGGTTAAAGGTGAAAGGTGAAAGGTCAAAACAAAATATTCGTCAGGATTTGTCCTTATCCTTTAGCCTTTAGCCTTTAGCCTTTAGCCTTGCCTTTAACCTTTAGCCTTTCAACCTTGAGCCTTTTACCTTGAACCTTGAGCCTTTCCCCTTATCCGCCAACGAGCTGATTTCCCGCCTGGGCGATGCGCGCTTCACCCTGCTCGATCTGCTGCCCGAGGGCGATCTGGCCGAGAAGCTCATCGGCTTGGCGCTTTCCGGGGTGCCGCCAGCGCCTGCGTCCATGGCCACGGAGTTGGCGTGTCTGACCATGGCCTTAAATGGTACGGAAACCAAGGATGCGCGGGTGGTTGTGTTCGGGGGCGGCACCGGGCTTTCCAATCTCATCGGCGGCGATAGCCGCAATCCCCTGTGGCCCAACGATCCCTTTCAGGGCCTCAAGGAGGTTTTTCCGCAAACCCAGGCCGTGGTTTGCGTCACCGACGACGGCGGCTCCAGCGGCGAGTTGCTCAAGGAGCTGCCCCTCATCGCTCTGGGCGATATCCGCCATGTCCTGCTCTCCTCCATCCGGCAGGAGAAGCTGCACGAGCAGTATGGCCTCATGGGCCGGGAGGCGCTGCGGGTAAGCGCGGCGCTGCACCAACTCTTTAACCACCGCTTCGAAACCCCGCCTTCCTCGCCCCATGCCCTGCTGGGCGATGCCGAGGTCAATCTGGCTGCGCTGCCCGAGGGTATGGGGCACGGTTTGGCCAGCCTGATCGAGGCGATCTTCCGCGAGCCGCAACTGCGAAGGCAGCTCTCCCACCCCCATTGCCTCGGCAATCTCCTGCTCGCCGCCGCTATTTTAAGCGAACAGGAGGAGATGGCCGGAATCTCGCGGCTGGCCGGACTCATCGGCGCCAATCCCGAGGCGGTCTTGCCCTGCACCACCACCCCGGCCCGGCTCAAAGTGCTGTACGGCAACGGGGTCTTGGTGAGCGGGGAACACAAGTCAGGCACGGCCCGGCGCGGCTATCCCGTGGACCGGGTTTTCGTGGAGTTTGCCGCGCCGCCCCAGGCCCCGCCCCAGGTGCTGGGTGCCATTGCTGAGGCCGATATCATCCTCTTTGCTCCGGGCAGCCTGTTCACCAGCATCGTGCCGATCTTGCAAGTGCCGGGCATCGCCCAGGCGATCCGCGACAACCAAGGGGCGCTCAAGATGCTCGTGGCCAACCTCTGGGCCCAGGCCGGGGAAACCGATATGGCCCACGGCAACGGCAATGGCGACCACCCGCAGCGGTTCCATGTCTCCGACCTGCTTGCCGCCTATCACCGCAACATCCCCGGCGGGGTGCGGGATCTTTTTGCCCAGATTCTGGTCCTTGGCTTGCGCGATATCCCCGGCTCCATCCTCCAGAGTTATGCCCTGGAAAACAAGGTGCCCATCTATCTCGACCGCGACAAGGTCCGGGCCATGGGCTTTGCCCCCATCGAGGCCCGGCTCTATGCCCAGGCCGATATCGAACAGCGCGGGGTGATCCAGCACGATCCCGCCTCCCTGGCCGCGGCGGTACGGGTGATGTGGGCGATTCGTGATTCCCTCGGCGAGGCGCAAGGATGCCGGCTTTCCGGCAAGGGCGGTGGAACGGAGGTTCTGCTCGATCCCCTGGCCCAGACGGCCAGCCAGCGTTTTGCTGCGATCCGCGAACGGTTGCGCACCCTGGCTATTGGAGAAGAGCTGCATCCTGCGCTGGCTGAAATCTTCTGGCGCCACGGGGATATCCCCCTTACCCATCTGGACGGGGTCGCCGGGGTTGTGCTGCTGGATCGGGAGGAGTGGGCGCGAACCCTGGAATGGGATACCATCCTTTCCTTCTATGACCCTGTGGACCGGCTGATCAAGATTCGCAAGGATGTCTTTCCTGAGCCGGACAAGTTCGAGGTGGGATTGCTGATCGCCCTGGGCCAGTCCCTGCTGGGCAATTACGCCGAGGAAAAACGCAGGCTGCCCGTGGAGCGTGACGGCTTGCCCCTGGGCTATGAGTTCCGGTTGGTTCTGCGGCCGGAGGAGGAGCTGCGTTCTTTCTTCAGCCCAACGGAGCTGGCCCGGTTTCTGGAGCTGGTGCGGATGCGGCAGGCTGCCAATGCCCCATGCCTCTATACCCGGTTGGTAAACGGCGATGAAGGCTTTACTCCGCCGGGGTTGCTCTTCGGCCTCACCTATGCCTGGTATCTGGACAACCGCCATGTTTGCCATGTGGAATACAAGATGTCCATCAACCGCATGATGTCCTGCGGTCTGATCCCGGAACAGCAACGGGTGGCTGGGCGCAGGCAGGCGATGATCGATTTTTTCCGGACCGTGGTTTTTCGCTACACTGCCGCGCAGTTGCAGCCTTCAGCCGATCAGGGCTTGGGCTGAATCCAAGGCAGCGGATCGATAAGCCGGATGCCGGGGTTGCTCCACAGACCGGGCCAGTTTATCTCCGCCGCCCGCCAGCCCGGCGCGAGCCAGCCAAGGGAAAGGTGGAGATGATCCGGCGGGGCCGATGCACCCCGCGTCGTGCCGCAAGCCACCTCGGCCAGGGGTTCTTTCGCAGAGACCTGCGCTCCGCACTCCACCAGGGGGTGAACATGGCCATAGAGGGAGATAAGTCTCCACCCCTGCCCATCCATCACCGGATGTCGCACCGCCACGGTGCTGCCCAAAAAATCCTCGAACACCGCAATCACCTCCCCATTCCAGAGCGGCGGGAGCAACCCCTGCTTCGGCAGCTCTTGCCGCTGGCCGGAACTGTCCGCAAGATAGACCAGGTCAACCCCTTCGTGCGGGCTTTGGCGAGGGCCGTTCTTCCACCATGCCTGAGTCTCCTTAAAGCGCATGCCGGGGAGAAAGAGCCAGCCGGTGCGTGTTTCGGCAAGGTTGTTCAGGTTGAGGAAGGTGCTGAAAAATTGGGAGTCCGGGATCATGGTTATCGGGTCATGCGAGGGAGAAGGTGAGGTGGTTCGGCCAGGGTTTTATCCGGGTCAGGTCAAAGGGCATCATAGCACAATAAAATAGTATGCGTTACGTTCTGTTCAGGCCCATTCAGAGATAATATCCTTGAATTGCTCCATGGTGTCAGGTAGACATATAACACCCCCGGCTAATTTTAGCCGGAATTATGTAGCTAGCTAGATAACACCCCTTTAGGAGGTGGATATGTGGCTATTTAAGAGAAATAATGCTCGGAAATTGCCCAAAGAAATCAATTCAAGGGCTAAAAATCGAGCCGAAAAAAACAACTCGAGCTAGCTCGATAATATTATTGTTAGGGCTCGCAACCATGGCTACGCTTCGGGACTACTTTCTCACGAACAAAAATCATGGGATAAAAGTGACCCAGACAACCGAGATCACCACCCGAGGCGGTTTGAAAATCCCGGTGCAGATGTATCTCGACTTTGTATCTGGATCCATCTATTTGGCTTGCTACCTCGAGCCCGTTCCAGACCCGTTGCAGCGCTGCCTAGATTTGGTAACAGATAACACAGTTTCGTTAGTTCTCGGAGTAGCTGGGGGCTTCCATATTGCTAGCGGGTTTCCAGAAATAACCCCCATTAAAGCTGCAGACCTAAGATTCTGTGGACGTATCTACATCTACTCGGACAACGTGCTGTCAAGCAGCGAACTTGAACAACTGCTTCAAGTAGCCAAGCAGAAAGGCCTCCTACTCGAATACTGCGGTCGCAATTGGGCTGCCCAGCATGTACAGATTGAAAAGCCACTGGCTTTTATCTCGTACGATAGCCGCGACAAAGACACTGTGGCGAAACCACTTGTCGAGGAACTGGGTAGATTTCCGGGTTGTACGGTTTGGTATGACGAATATTCACTGAAGATCGGAGACAATCTTCGCGAGAGCATCGAAAAGGGGTTACAGGAATGCAAGAAGTGCGTCCTCGTGCTATCCAGGAACTTCCTGGCAAATAGTGGCTGGACAAAGACCGAGTTTAACTCGATCTTTACCCGAGAAATCGTGGAGCAATCCAATGTAGTGCTACCGATTTGGTGTGATGTGTCGCGAGATGAGATTTACTCCTACAGTCCAAGCCTAGCTAATCGAGTCGCAGCACATTGGAGTAAAGGAGCGGCAGAAGTTGCACGGCAAATTTATTTGGCGGCAAACGCCTAACCTTGCAGTCAAGAGGGCCTGCGCAAAAGCGCGCAGCCCCTTACTTTTACGTTAGGCCTTTGTGACTTCCGTGCGCATATGGTCCGATGAATCCCGATACACGCACGGACGAAACGAGAAGGGGGACTGCGTTGCAGTAAAGTTTTGCTAATAATTCAATTCTGGCCACGAATTGTCGGCCCCATCGATAGCCTTGATTTAACTGCGGACGAGGAAGGACGCATCACGAATGGCACTTAACGAGGCGCTTAGCGCGCGAAATCGGAACTCGGCAGATGAGTTCTACACTCAGCTTACTGATATCGAAGATGAACTGCGGCACTACCGGGCTCAATTCAAAAACAAGGTCGTGCTATGCAATTGCGACGACCCGTTCGAGGGGTGTGTAAAGAATTTTGTGTA
>DDWZ01000026.1 GCA_002347095.1 Desulfobulbaceae bacterium UBA2273
ACACAAAATTCTTTACACACCCCTAAAAAGAGGGGACAGACGAGGATATTTCCACGTCTGTCCCAAATATTGATAATTATTTTCATGGAGAATCTATGCTATCTAGCCAAGGCGTTCCAGCAATTTCTGGTTGAGCTTCGACTAGAGTAACTTCAGCGCCAGTCTTTGCATGAATAGAACGAACAATATCAAGGAAGGTTTTTTCGGTCCACTCCTCTGGGGTTCCGACTATTGCGAATGCCATATCGCGGCTGATTTGGTTTAGGCCACCTTCCTGCTTGGTGAATACGGCGTAAAGATCGAGGTGGTAGCCCTCTTTATATTGAAAAAGACAGGCCGTCAAATTCAGGCTATTGCTTCCAGCAACGTTTCGCTGGGCCTGGGCCGTCCAACTGGCCCCCTCGCATGTTGCCATGCGAAACCCGAGGCTTCCTCCCCCGCCACCCGCCAATAACGCAAGTTTTGATCCTTCAAGAGGATTTACAAGCTTGAATCTACTGGGTTTTTCTGGAATTTCCCCGGAAGCTGGAATTGGGGTTGCCTCCTGTGCATTGCCAGCGTTACGTCCAATACCATCACTGGCAGCTTTACTGACTACTTGTCGGGATGCAGAAGTCTTGATGTCAAAAATTCGGTAGTATTCCACCGTCTTTGTTTTCTGAGCAAGATAATTGCTTGTGGCGCCACAGCCGGTTAAGGCAAAGGCAATTATGACGAAGATAATTGAATGCTTCATAAAATTCCTTTCTGTTGTTGGATAAGGTGGAAAGTTTCTTCAATATCAAGCAGTTAATGCTAGGTAAATTCGAGAAATTTTAACAAATTGTTTCTTTCTTGAGAAGAAATAATTACCCTCTTTAATCATTTTCTGGCGGCTCAAATCGGTACCACATTGTTGATACCCCCTATTCCCGCGCCATCCGCACCATATTCTCCTAATGCGCGGTTTGCGGGAACATATCCACCAATTCGTAGGTCGGATAGAGCGAAGCGAAATCCGACAAGTTTCAGGCGAGGTGCAAATGCGGTTGCCGTGGAAACGTCGGGTTTCGTTCCTCTACCCGACCTACTCTTTTCAAGTAAACTTCTATAGCCTCTCGTATTCTTTTCATTAAAATATCAACCGACATCTTTTTCTATAACGACATTAAACTCACGGACCATTTTGGGCGCCTTCTCATTTCTGGTTGATTGCCACATATGGCGATCCTATGTGATAGGACATGGGAAGTCAAAAGAAAATCTGATTAGCGCTAATCTTCCGCAAGACGTAATTTGTGCATGCGGAGAGCCATGCGAAATCTCCCTCTCCCCCGCTTCAGTGGGGGAGAGAGCCGGGGTGAGGGGGTAAACGGTGGCTTTCCACCCTCTCCCTAACCCTCTCCCTCAAGGGCGAGGGAATTTGCGAAAGATTAGCGCTGATCAGGAAAAAAAAACAAAGCCCAATCCCCATCCCTACTCCCGCTCCATCCGCACCATGGTTTCCTGATGGCCGGTCTGCGGGAACATATCCACCAAGCGGACTTCGGCCAGCCGGTAGCCGGCCTGGATAAGCCCTCCCAGATCGCGAGCCAGGGTGGCGGGGTCGCAGGAGATGTAGATGATCTGCCGGGCTGCAAGGCCGGGCAGCAGGGGGATAAGTTCGGCGCAGCCGGAACGGGGCGGGTCGAGGAGGAGGCAGTCAAAGGTGGCCTTTTCGGCCAGCAGACGTCTGGCTGCCTTGGTGGCGCTTTCCTGGCTGAATCGGCAGCGGTCACCAAGACCGGCACCTTCGGCATTGCGCATCGCGCTGCGGATGGTGGAGCGCTGCATGTCCATGCCGGCTACCTGCCACCCCTGCATGGCCAGGGGAAGAGAGAAGTTCCCCATGCCGCAGAACAGGTCCAGCGCCTTGGTGGGCTGCATCTCCCGCGTCCACTCCAAGAGCAGTTTGATGCAGTTTTCGTTCTGCCCGAGATTCACCTGGCAGAACCCCCCCGGTTCCAAGGCAAGGGTGAGTGGCGGGCCGCACAGTCCTTCAGGCAGGGAAAATTTCACCAAGAGCCCGCTTAAAGGAATCTCGCCCGTGTCATTGAAACACGGGCCCTTGGCCTGGCCTTCCACGTTGAAGATCACCGCTTCCAGCAAGGGCAGGGCCTGGCAGAGAAGCCGTGCTGCCTGGTGATCTCCAGGCCTGGTTTTTCTGGTGTAGTGGATGAGCAGGATAACCGAGTTGTGACCTGGGTTTTCGAGCAGCTCCATGGCCGAGGCCATGGACAGGAGAATTTGAAACGGCCTGGAGGCGGAAAGCGCGGCAAGCACCGAGTTGATCCCCTCCCCTGCCAGGGGGCAGCGGGAAACAGGGATCAGCTTGTGGCTCTGACGGCTGAAATACCCCATTACCCCCTGCGCCACCTGCAACCTGATCCGTTGCCGGTAGCCAAAGGGTTTGGGTGAGGCCAGGGGGGCGCCCAGAAGAGCGGGAAGCTCCTCCTCCCGGCACAGCCCTGCCCGGCAGAGCGTTTCCCCCAGGATCCCGTTTTTCAGGCGAAGCTGTTCCTCGTAGGTGGCGTGCTGAAAATCGCAGCCTCCGCAAGTGTCGTACACCGGGCAGATCGGGGGGATTCGCTGCGCCGAGGGGGTAAGCAGCTCCAAGAGGTCTGCTTCCTGATACTGCTTGTGGCTACGGCGTAGTTGCACCCGCCCCCGCTCTCCGGGCAGCACGCGGGGGACCATGACCACTTGGCCATCGGGCAGACGCCCCAGGCCAAGGCCACCCTTGATTACCTTGTCAACCGTGAGTTCCACGGATTTGCTCATCAACGGCTCCGCATGGTTTTTCTTTCTTCTTTTGCGTGCCCAAAAGAAGAAACAAGAAAAAGGCACCCCAGCCAGTCCTGGCCCTGCGGGCTTCCCTTGCTTCTCGCCGAGGGCGGGACGCGGAAAAACTCGGGCTTCGCCCTCAGACAGTTCCCGCGTCTTTTTCCGCCCCCGTCTGCGAGGCGCGGCAGGACAAATGGGGGGAAACCCATTGGCACGAAGCCGAGCACCGGAAAAACTGCCGAAAAGGGGGGTTGCACTGTTTGAGTACCCCCTGCGGGGCATAAACTCCGCGAGTTTGCAACGTCCCTTTTCGCCAGCTCCGCAATAATTCCCTCCCCCCTGGCGGGGGAGGGTTAGTGAGAGGGGGAATCAGCCATGAACCCGGCAGATTGCAGCTTCACCCACCCCCCAGCCCCCTCCCGTCGAGGGAGGGGGGATTGAATAACAAACAAAAATGCCGGCACAGGGCCACAGCCCCATACCGGCATTCTGGGGGACATTCCACCCCGTTACATCTTAATAATTCTTGTCAGCATAGGCCAGCCAACCGCCTGCTTCCACGAGTTTTTTGTCAAATTCGTTGAGCTTGAACAGGATAGCCACCTTCTTGTCGCCCTGAGCAGTGATCGTGCAACCGGTCAGATCCACACTGATCGTCACTGCATCCCCAAGGCTGAAAATGGTCTCGATATCCTTTTTCGGCAGCTCGATGGCCAACATGCCGCAGTTGTACATGTTTTGCCGGAAGATACGGGCAAAGCTCTCGGCGATGACCACGTTGATGTCGTTGACCTCAAAGACCCAGACCGCATGCTCGCGGGAGGAGCCGCAGCCGAAATTGGCCCGGGTGACGATAACCCCCTTGCCCTCGATGTCCTTGCGCGGATTAAAGCCCCCGAGCTTAAGGTCTTCCAGGATATAGGGCTGCAGGGCCAGCTTGGTGTTTTCGGTCAGGTACTTGGCCGGGATGATCTCGTCGGTATTGATATCGTTTCTGTCAAGAAACAGCGCTTTGCCGCCAAACTCTTTCATTATCGTTTACTCCAATGTGGTTGGGTCGTTGGAACCCGGTTGTTTCTATAAAAGTTTCCGCGGGTCGGTGATATGGCCCTGCACCGCAGTGGCCGCGGCGGTGAGCGGACTCATCAGGTGGACGATGCCGCCCTTGCCCATGCGGCCGTTGAAGTTCCGGTTGGTGGTGGAGGCGCAGATCTCGCCATCGGCAAGAACCCCGTTGCTCATGCCCAGGCAGGCGCCGCAGGTGGGGTTGGTCACGCAGAAACCCGCTTCCATGAAGATGGCGATGAGCCCCTCTTCCAGCGCCTGCGAATACACCTTGGGCGTGGCCGGAGAAAGGATGCCGCGCACATTGGCGGCGATTTTCTTGCCTTTCAGTATCCGGGCCGCGGAGCGGAGATCCTCGATGCGGCCGTTGGTGCAGGAGCCGATGTACACCTGATCCACCGGGGTGCCCTCCATCTCGGTGACGTCTTTCACCTCGTCGGGCTTGTAGCCGAAGGTCACCTGGGGCACCAGCGTGGACACATCCAGGGTCATTTCCTGAACATAGGTCGCATCGGGGTCGGAATGCCACTGGAAAAAATCCTCCACCGCCAGATCAATGGACTCGTACTGATCCTTGATAAAGGGCCAGAGGTATTTGGCGGTCACCCGGTCGGGCAGGCAGATGCCGCAGGTGCCCCCGGCCTCGATGGCCATGTTGCACAGGGTCATCCGCGCTTCCATGCTCATTGCCTCAACCACCGGCCCGCTGAATTCCATGATCTTGTCGGTGGCTCCGTTCACGGTCAGCTTCTTGATGATGAAGAGGATCACGTCCTTGGCCGAGACGCCGTCCTGCAAAGCGCCGGTGATGGTGATTTTCATGGTTTCCGGGGTGCGGAAGGAGCAAACCCCTTTGAGGATGCCAACCTCCAGGTCGGTGGTGCCCACGCCCGCGGCAAAGGCGCCGAAGGCCCCATGGGTGCAGGTATGCGAATCACCCATGATCACCGTGTAGCCGGGACGGACAAAGCCTTTTTCCGGAAAGAGCGCGTGGCAAACCCCGTTGGCCCCGATATCGAAGAAGTCTTGAATCTTATGGCGCCTGGCCCAATCGCGGATGATCTTGCCTTGCATGGCGGTTTTGGAATCCTTGGCCGGGGTGACATGATCGATGACCGCCTTGATCTTGGTGGTGTCGAAAACCCGGTCCATGCCGCGGGCTTCAAGGTCGGTAATGGCGATGGGCGTGGTGATCTCGTGGCACATGACCACGTCGATATCCAGGATGACGTTTTCCGGGGTGGGGGTGTCACGCAGATGCGCGGCGAAAATTTTTTCAGCTATGGTTTTACCCATTGGTCATAAGCCTCCGTGCGGGGGGGATTGTCTGAGATTTTTTGGGTGGGGGTCATGCCCACGGTAAATAAGTTTTTTACCACAAACCGGTAGCCGTTAGCCATGATAAATGACAGGGGCCGGCCTAAAAAAATACCGGCAATACCCGGTTTCCCAAACGGAAACGCTTTTTTTCATACTTAAGGTTTGACCGGAGTTGACCGGCTGTATATCATGCTAGGAACCCGGATGTTTTGCCGCCGGGTCCTCCCTCTCCGGGCGCGGGAAATTTCTCTCAGGATTACAGCATGCACATGGCACGAAAGACCTCCCATACCCCTGCCCGGCAACGGTCTGCCGCCCAGGTTGAAAATCTGCAAACCGTCGAACTCATCCTGACAATCGCCAGGGATGAATATGGAGAAATCCCCCCCAGGCTTGGTGGGCTGTTCGAGGATGTCGCCGCTCTCTACGCCGGAAACTGGCCAAGCCACGAAGCCTGCGCTGTCACCTACCACAACTTCAACCACGCCCTTGATGTCTGCCTTGCCGCGGCCCGCATGCTCTCCGGCTGGAACAAGGCGGAACCGGCGCACCCCTTGGGGCAAAAGTACTTTCAGCTCGGCATGGCCGCCGCCCTTTTCCATGACGCCGGCTATATCAAGGACAAGGGCGACCAGGCCGGAGCAGGCGGCAAATTCACCCTGGTGCATGTCCAGCGGAGCATGGAGATTGCCCGGGAATATCTGGGGCAAAAACAGTGGCCTCAAGAAGAGGTGGAGGCGGTTGTCCGGATAATCTCCATCACCGATTACGCCAGCTTGCCGGATCTCGCCCCCCTGTTTACCGAGCCGCGCCTGAAAATCATGGCGCAGATGGTTGCCACCGCCGATCTGATCGCCCAGATGGCGGATATCGATTATGTCCGGCGCATCGACGATCTCTTTGCCGAGTTCAAGGAGGTCTATGAGTTTGAAAGCCACAAGACCCTGGCCAGAAAGGGGACCAAGGTGTATAAAACCGTCCAGGAGATCAAGGACGGCACCATTGATTTTTACGAGAAGTTTGTCCTCCCCACCCTGACCAAGCTCGGCCGCATGGACCGTTATCTGACCAATTTTTTCGGCGACGGCAGAAATCCGTACCAGGAAAACATCACCGCCAATCTCTCCGATCACCTTATGGATGACCGCTCCCAATGGCGCCGCATCGGCGACATCCTCACCGACCTCGGGCTGGCTTCCAACAAACAGATTGCCGACGCCCTGGCCCGGCAAAAGAGTCTGGCCGGGAAAAAATCCGGTTCCACCCAAAGTTTCAACGCTCTGATCCGTGAGCACCTGCTTCCCTGGTTTACGGCCCGCTCCCAGGAAGGGCGCTGTCTTGGCGACATCCTCATGGAGATGCAAGCGGTGGAGCCGAAATCCCTGGCCAAAGGGTTGCTGGCCCAGATGCTGCCCGATTCCCTGTATGAGTCGCTTTCTCCCCGGGAGTTGCACTTCCTGCTCCAGGCCGCCATCCTTTTGCAGAATATCTGCAAAGGCCCCTGGATTTTGGGGGTGGTTCTGGAGATGGCCAACGAAATCCTTGGGTGCGAAGCCAGCTCGATCCTCATCGCGGATCTTGACGAAAAGGAGATGCTGGTCGCCCTGCCCACCGGCCCCAAGAAAAACGCGGTCTACGGCAAGGGGATTGCCATGGACAAGGGGCTTTCCGGCTGGGTCTACCGCAACGGCCAACCGGCGCGGGTGAGCAATGTCAATGTTGACGCCCGATTCGACGATGGCATGGACAAAAATATCGGCTTTGTCACCCGCTCCATCCTCGCCGTGCCCCTGCATGTGAATGGCGAGTGCATCGGCGCCGTGGAGGCGCTGAACAAAAACGATGACGATTTCACCACCCACGACATGAATGTGCTCGCCATCCTTGCCAACATGCTTGCCAATGTCATGGTCGGTGTTTTGTGCATCCAGGCAAACCATGAGTAATCACGCAAAAACGGCATCGGCACAACCGGGAGCCGGCCCAATCGGGCACATTCTTCATCTCCCCCTTTAACAAAGGGGAGAATATTTTCGAAACAACCTGAAATCGTGGCGATTCCAATAAACCATTGAGCATCCTTTCCCAATGAAAAGTCTCTTCTCCGTCCTGTTGGCCCTTATCCTTGCCCTGCCCGCTGCCGCACTGGGCGCCCAGGGAATCAGCATCGACGGCAAGGTGAAATACCCTCCCGGTTTCCGCAAGTTCGACTACGCTTCCGACACAGCGCAAAAAGGCGGCCAGTTGGTTCTGCATGATATCGGCGGCTACGACAAGCTCAATCCTTACACCCTTAAGGGCACGCCTCCCGCAGGGCTTGACGAGCTGGTTTTTGAGCCCCTTGCCGTGCCGAGCCTGGATGAGCCCTTTGCCTCCTACGGCCTGATCGCCAAGGATATCGCCCTGGCCGAAGACAAATTGTCCGTCACCTTCACCATCCATGAAGAAGCCCGTTTTTCCGACAACACCCCCATCACCCCCGAGGATGTAAAATTTTCCCTGGACACCCTCAAAAGCCCGGCGGCAAGTCCCTCGTACCAGATCTATTTTCAGGACATTGCCTCGGCCGAGGTTTTGGACCCGCGCCGGGTCCGGTTCCATTTTGCCCAGCGCAACCGCGAGCTGCACATGATCGCCAGCCAGCTCCCGGTTTTTTCCAAAAAATTCTACTCCGCCCACCCCTTTGACGCCCAAAGCCTGACCCCGCCCGTGGGCTCCGGCCCCTATCTGATCAAGCATGTCATCCCCGGCAAATCCATCACCTATGCGCGCAACCCGCAGTACTGGGCCAGGGATCTCAACGTGCGGCGGGGGATGTTCAACTTCGATACCATCACCTACAAGTATTTCAAAGATCAGATCGTGGCGGTGGAAGCCTTCAAGGCCGGGGAATTCGATTTTCTCCCGGTCAACATGGCCAAGCAGTGGGCCCGCGATCTGGTC
This sequence comes from Desulfobulbaceae bacterium UBA2273, assembly GCA_002347095.1. GTDB lineage: Bacteria > Desulfobacterota > Desulfobulbia > Desulfobulbales > Desulfurivibrionaceae > Thiovibrio > Thiovibrio ferrireducens. Next base: position 8,131 of record DDWZ01000026.1, read on the forward strand.
GGCCCCAGGTTCAAGCGCGGCGAACTCGTGCGGGAAACCATGCCCCACAAAAATAACGCCGGGATGCAGGCTTTTGTCTTCAACCTGCGCAAGCCGGTTTTTCAAGATCCCCAGGTTCGCAAGGCCCTGTCCCTGGCCTTTGACTTTGAGTGGACCAACGAGGCCCTCTTTTTCGGCCAATACACCCGCTGCGACAGCTTCTTCAGCAATTCGGCCATGAGCGCCAAAGGACAGCCCGCGGGCCTTGAGCTTTCCTATCTTGAACCGTTCCGCGCCTCGCTGCCCAAGGAGGTGTTCACCACCCAGCCCGCTCCTTTCAGCACAAAACCGCCCGCCAGCCTGCGGGGCAACCTGCTCCAGGCAAAAAAGCTTTTACGCGAGGCGGGCTGGACCGTAAAAAATAACGTGCTTGTCAACCGCAAAGGGAAGCCCCTGGAGTTTGAAATCCTTCTGGTCGGCGCGGGCTTTGAGCGGGTGATGGAGCCGTACATCAACAACCTGAAAAAACTCGGAGTGCGCGCGCATTCCCGGGTCATCGACCCGGCCCTCTACATCCGCCGCATGGATACCTTTGATTTCGACATGACGGTTTCCGTTTTCGGCCAGGCCCAATCCCCTGGCAACGAACAGCGCAATTACTGGCATTCGGCCGCGGCCCAGCGGCAAGGCTCCCGGAATCTCATCGGCATCAAGGAACCGGCGGTGGACTATCTGGTGGATCGGATCATCTACGCCCAAACCCAGGAGGAACTCTTCGCCGCCTGCAAGGCCTTGGACCGGGTTCTCTGGTACGGGTATTATGTGGTGCCCAATTGGTATCTGGCCCAGCACCGGGTCGCCTATCGCACCATCTTCGCCCGGCCGGACACCCTGCCCCTCTATTACTCACCGTTTCAGGCCCTGATGACCTGGTGGCTCGCGCAGGACAACCATCAGCCCCGATAGCTTTTTTTCAAAGCGTATTACCCTGCGGTGGGGTAAAATGTATTATACGATTTCTTGATGTATCCTTTTCCCGTAGGGCCTTGGTTTTTTTATTCTATGAAGAAAAAAAATATCCTCCTTACGCTCGTCTGCCTTCTGGCCCTTGCTCCTGTTTCTGCCCTGGCCCTGCAGCCCGTGGCGCAGAAAACCGCGGAGAACCCGAAGGCGCTGGTTATCCCCGGCACCGGTGACAGCGAGGTGCTCTTGCGCAACCTCGCTCAGCTTTACACCAGGAACCGACCCGGAATCACGGTGGAAATCCCGGAAAGCATCGGCAGCGGCGGCGGCATCAGATCCGTTCTGAGCGGAAAAAGCCGAATTGCCCGGGTGGCCCGCCCAATAACGGAAAAAGAAAGCAGCCAAGGCCTCACCTCCCGCATTTTTGCCCTGGCGCCCATTGTTTTCGCGGTCAGCTCCGGGGTTGCCGGGGTGACAAACCTTTCTTTAGAGCAGATACTCGGAATATATTCCGGCACAATACGGCAATGGGATGAACTGGGCGGTGGCGGCAAGATCTATGTGATGAACCGGGAGGACGGCGATTCTTCCCGGACCGTGCTCGAAAATTTCCTCCCGGGATTCAAGGAGATTTCCGCCCCTGCCGGGGCAGTGGTGTATACTACCCCGGAGGCCGTGCGCATCCTGACGGCTTCGCCAAACACCATCGGCTATCTGCCCATGCCCGCCGTGGCAGGGACCGGGCTCAAGGTGCTCTCCGTCCAGGATATCGCCCCAACCGCGGCCAATGTCCGGCAGAAGAAATACCAACTGGTTGTTCCCTTTACCCTGGTATGGAAAGATCCCCTCCCGCCGCTGGCCCAGGATTTTGTAAATTTCCTCTCAACCCCCGCCGCCAAAAAGCTCATGCTGGAAAACGGCGCCATCCCTGTTGAGTGAGCCTTCGCCCAATGCGCACCTCCATATTCAAAAAGATCTTTATCAGCCAATTTGCCCTGATCATCATTGCCTCCGGCTGTATTTCCCTGGCCAGCTATCTTTTCATGGTCCGGCAGTACAACGAGTCTCAGAACGATACGCTACGGATTATTTCCTCCGCGACTGCCATGCGGGTTTCAAACAAGGTTGCCCAGCACCGGGCCATCCTCAAGGAAGTCGCCGAAGCCAAGGAGGTAGCCCTGTATGCCCAAAAATTCCAGGAGCTCCTCCTTGCCAAGCATCTGGGCCAACACCGGGAACAGTTTCCGATTCTTGCATATGTCAACCAGGAGGGCGTCCAGGAATTTCGCCTGGTCAACGGCCAGGCCAGCGAAGACCTCGAAACTCTTGCCGGTCAGAAGATATTCCGGACTGCCCTGTCCGCCCCGAACCAGGTCATTCTCGGCGAGGTGGTGCTTGATCCTGTTTTAAAAAACCACGCCTTGCAGTTTGCCTATGCCCGGATAGACTATTTCGGCGATCAATTCCTCGGCCTGATTTTCGGGCAAGCGCCCCTGGCGAATTTTGTCGCCCCGGCCGCCAATTGCATCCCCAGCAAAAAAGGCTACTGTCTGATCGTTGCCCAGGACGGCACGATCCTGAGCACCCCCGAGGCAAAAAACGTCCTGCAACCTGTGGTTGTCGGCACTCCCAACCTTGGCGCGCTGTTTGCCAAGGCCGAGACAGAGCCCAATGGGCAGATTCGGCATGCCGCGGTCAATGGCGAGGAGTCCTATTTTTCCGTCAGCCTGATCCCTGGCACCCCCTGGCTCGCCATGGCGGTGCTGCCTTCCCGGCAATACAACGCGGTGCCCGCATTGTTTCGGAACTTTTCCATCGGCCTTTTTCTTGGTCTCCTGCTCCTGGCAGGCATCATCACCTTTTTTCTCGCCCGCTCCCTCACCTCCCCGATCAGAAAACTCGCCATGGCCAGCAGCGCTCTGGCCCAAGGGGATTTTTCGCAACGGGTTGACGCGGGCAAGGACGAAATCGGCGATCTGGCCCAATCCTTCAACTCCATGGCCGAGCAGCTCGGCGCCTTTGTCGCCCGGGAAAAACAGCTCCTCGCCGCGGAAGCAGCCGCCCGAATGAAGGCAGAACTCGCGGACCAGCATAAAAGCGAATTCCTTTCCAAGATCAGCCATGAGCTGCGGACCCCGCTTAATATCGTTCTCGGCATGGCCGAATTGCTGGACAAGGGCGCGCAGGACGAAAAATCATCCCAGAAGATCTTAGCCATCAAGGAAGCCGGACGGAACCTGCTCCAGCTCATCGACGGCATTCTCGATTTTTCCCGTCTGGAAAGCGGCACCATAAGCCTTACGCCTGCCCCCTTTGACCTCTTCGCCATCCTTGGCCGGCTGAAGAAAAAATACGAGCCTGCCGCCAGGGCCAAGGGGCTTACCCTCCTGTACACAGAAGCGGAAGCGGTGCCAACCACGGTTGTCGGTGACGAAGGGCGAATTTTCCAGGTGCTGGAAAATCTGCTGGACAACGCCATCAAATATACCGCACACGGCGAGATCTCCTTGCGGGTTCGCCCTCTTACCCTCAAGGCCAGCAACGACGGGCACATCATCCATCTCCGCTTCGAGGTGGCCGACACGGGCTGCGGTATTCCCTTAGAACAGCAAGCAGCCATGTTTAAATCCTTCAAGCAGGCCGATCCCTATGCCACCCGCAAGGCCGGCGGCCTCGGGATCGGCCTCACCATCTCCCAGCAGCTCATCGAACTCATGCATGGGGAGATCAGCATGAAAAGCGAACCCGGCCAGGGGAGCACCTTTTATGTCGATCTCGACCTGCCGGTGGCCAAGGAAGCGGCATCCTCCGCAACCGCGGAGAAAGAGCCGGAAATACCCACCAGCGAAACAACCGAACACTCCAGCGGAGGAAAGGGGATGAACATACTTGTCGCCGAAGATAATCCGGTAAATCAAAAGCTGCTGCGCCTCATGCTTGAGATGCATGGCCATCATGTGCTGGTGACCGCCGACGGCAAGGAAGCCGTTGCCGTCTTCCAGAGCGAGCATATAGACCTTGTTCTGATGGATGTCCAGATGCCGGGGATGAACGGATTTGAAGCAACCGCCGCCATCCGGGAGCTTGAGAAACCCGTTGGCAAGCATGTGCCGATCATTGCCGTTACCGCCCATGTCATGCCGGGCTATAAGGACGAGTGCCTCAAGGCGGGCATGGATAATTACCTGTCCAAGCCCTTTCGCATGCAGGAACTCTTTGCGATAATCGATGAAACCCTTGCCCAGTTGAACAATCCGGCCTGATATCCGACATGGCCGCCTATATTCTCAGACGTCTCCTGCTCATGATCCCCACTCTTTTCGGGATCATGCTGGTCACCTTTGCCGTCACCCAGTTCGTGCCGGGCGGGCCGGTGGAGCGGATGCTCGCCCAGTTGCAGGGGCAAGACCGCGCCGGCGGCGAGGTGCGGGCCAGCCGCAGCATGGATTTCTACCAGGGCAACAAGGGGCTCGACGAGGAACGGGTGGCGCAGCTCACCAAGCTTTACGGCTTTGACAAGCCGCCGGCGGAACGTTTTCTGACCATGATGAAGAGCTATCTGGTCTTTGATTTCGGCACCAGCTATTACCACCACAGCAGCGTGGCCTCGCTGGTCATTTCCAAGCTCCCGGTCTCCATGTCCCTCGGCTTGTGGTCCTTTCTCATCGTCTACGGAGTCTGCATCCCGCTCGGCATTGCCAAGGCCATGCGGGAAGGCTCCCGCTTCGACGTGGTCACCACCTCCGTGATCCTCATCGGCTATGCCATTCCCGGCTTTGTCCTGGCCATCGCCCTCATCGTCCTCTTTGGCGGCGGGAGTTTTTTCAGCATTTTTCCCCTGCGCGGCCTGGTTTCGGACAACTGGGCAGAGATGGGGCTGGCGGCCAAGGTGGCGGACTACCTTTGGCACATGGTCCTGCCTGTGCTCTCCAGCACGGTGGGCAGCCTGGCGGTCATGACCCTCTTGACCAAGAACAGTTTTCTTGAAGAAATCCGCAAGCAGTACGTGCTCACCGCCAGGGCCAAAGGGTTGAGCGAAAATCAGGTTCTGTACCGCCATGTGTTCCGCAACGCCATCATCCCCATCATCACCGGTTTTCCCGGCTCCTTCATCACCGCCTTTTTCACCGGCAGCCTGCTCATCGAAACCATCTTCTCCCTGGACGGCATGGGGCTTTTGGCCTACGAATCCATGCTCAACCGCGATTACCCGGTGGTGCTGGGCACCTTGTATTTTTTCACCATCATCGGCTTAATCTCCCGCTTGCTCTCGGACCTGAGCTACGTGGTGGTGGACCCGCGCATCAGCTTTGAAAGCGTGGAGTCCCGGTGAACGATTTACCCATGCACCAGAAACCACAGAAACTCTCCTCCCGGCGCTGGCGGCGATTCAAGGCCAACAAGCGGGGCTATTACAGCCTGATCCTCTTTTCGATCTGCTTTTTCCTCTCTTTAGGCGCGGAGATCCTCAGCAACGACAAGCCCCTGCTGGTTTCCTACCAGGGAAACCTTTATTTTCCCATGCTGAAGGCATACCCGGAAACCACCTTTGGCGGGGAGTTTGAAACCGAGACCGATTACCAGGACCCCTTTGTCAAACACAGACTCACCAGCGGCGCCAATTATGCCCTGTTCCCGCCCAACCCGCACAGCTTTGCCTCGATCAATCTCCAGCTCAACCAGCCGGTGCCCTCCCCGCCCGACAGCACCAACTATCTGGGCACCGACGACCGGGGCCGCGATGTCCTGGCCCGGCTGCTCTACGGCTTTCGCCTCTCGGTGCTCTTCGCCTTTGTCCTCACCTTCATCGGCACCATCATCGGCATTATCACCGGGGCAATACAGGGGTACCTCGGCGGCCGCACCGATCTGTTCATGCAGCGCTTCATCGAGATCTGGAGCGCCATGCCCGAGCTGTACCTGCTTATCATCTTTGCCTCGATCTTCAAGCCCAGCGTGCTCCTGCTTTTGATCCTGCTTTCGATCTTCGGCTGGATGGGGCTGGCCGACTACGTGCGGGCCGAGTTCCTCAAGGGCCGCAACCTCGATTATGTCAAGGCGGCCAAGGCGCTGGGCGTGGGCAACATCACCATCATGTTCCGCCACCTGCTCCCCAACGGCATGACCCCGGTGATCACCTTCCTGCCCTTCCGCTTGAGCGGCTCGATCCTGGCCCTGACCAGCCTCGATTTTCTCGGCTTGGGCGTGCCCGCTCCCACCCCGAGCCTGGGCGAACTGCTGGCCCAGGGCAAGAACAACATCGAGGCGTGGTGGCTCTCCCTGACCACCTTCGGGGTGCTGGTCGGCACCCTGGTGCTGCTGATCTTTATCGGGGAAGCGTTGCGGGAAACCTTTGATCCGAGAAAGGTGTGATGGGGAATTTGTTCATTTCTTTGTTTGCCCAAAGAAACGAACCAAAGAAAGGGCACCCCGCCACTTGTCCCGCCACAGGCGGGATGCCCTGTGCTCCTCGATGCTGCCGGGGCTTTGCAAACTCGGCTTTCGCCTCAAACAGTGCAAAGCCCTTTTTCGGCAGCCTCTCCGGTGCTCGGCGGCGTGACAATGGGGGAGAAGACAAAAAAGGATGATCCATGCTGCTTGAGCTGAAAAATCTCTCCACCGGTTTCTACTCGGACCGTGGCTTCACCCCGGTGCTGGACAAGGTCTCCCTTGCCATCGCCCCCGGCGAAACCGCGGCCCTGGTGGGCGAATCCGGGTCCGGCAAATCGGTAACCGCCCTTTCCATCCTGGGGTTGCTGGAAAAAGACACAGCCAAGGTCGAGGGGCAGATCCTCTTCAACAACGAGGATCTGGTCTCCTGCCCGGAAACCCGCCTACGCCAAATTCGCGGCAACCGCATCGCCATGATCTTCCAGGAGCCCATGACCTCGCTCAACCCGGTCTACTCCATCGGCGCCCAGCTCATCGAGCCGCTGATCCTGCATCAGGGTCTTGGCAAAAAAGCGGCGGCCCTAAAAGCTGAAAATCTCCTGGAGCGTTGCGGGATTCCCGACGCGGCTCAGCGGCTGAACAGCTTTCCCCACCAGCTCTCCGGCGGCCAGCGCCAGCGGGTGATAATCGCCATGGCCCTGGCCTGCCGCCCGGATCTGTTGATCGCCGACGAGCCGACCACGGCCCTCGACGTCACCATCCAGGCGCAGATCCTGGCCCTGATCAAGGAGATCCAGCAGGAGTTGGGCATGGCCTTGCTGCTCATCACCCACGACCTCAACATGGTGGAAAAGATCGCGGCGCAGGTCCACATCATGCACCAGGGCAAAATCGTGGAAAGCGGCCCCACCGCCGCGGTGTTCCGCAACCCGCAGAACCCCTACACCATCCATCTCTTAAACAGCGTGCCCCACGACCCCCCGACGCCCAAGGACAGCCCGCCTCCGCTCCTTACCGCGGCCAACCTCTCCTGCCATTTCCCGATCAAGGCCGGATTCCTGCGGCGCACGGTGAATACCATCAAGGCGGTGGACGAGGTAAGCCTCACCATCCACCAGGGCACCACCTTCGGGGTGGTGGGCGAATCAGGCTCCGGGAAAAGCACCCTGGGCATGTGCCTGCTCAAATTGGTCAACAGCCGGGGAACCTTGCTCTACGAGGGTCGCGATCTGCTCACCCTGTCCAACAGTCAGTGGCGCCCCCTGCGCCGCGATCTCCAGGTGGTGTTTCAGGACCCCTTCTCCTCCCTGTCCCCGAGGCTCAATGTCGGCCAGATCGTGGGCGAGGGCTTGAGCGTGCATGGCCTGGGCAACCGGGAGGAGCGCAAGAAACGGGTGGCCGAGGCGCTGATCGAGGTCGGTCTTGAGCCGGAGATGATCGAGCGCTATCCCCACGAGTTTTCCGGGGGCCAGCGCCAGCGCATCGCCATTGCCAGAGCCGTGGTGCTCAAGCCCCGCTTCCTGGTGCTGGACGAGCCCACCAGTGCCCTGGACATGACCATCCAAGCCCAGATTATCGAGCTGTTAAAAAACCTGCAAGCCAAGCACAACATCACCTACTTCTTCATCTCCCACGATCTGCGGGTGATCAAGGCCATGGCCGACGAGGTGGCGGTGATGCAGAACGGCCGCATTGTCGAGTCCGGCCCTGCGGCCCAGCTCTTTGCCAACCCGGCCCACCCTTATACGCAAAAGCTTTTTTCCGCCGCCTTTGACCTGGCTCCGGTCTGAGCCGACCGGTTTCACATGGGATAAGCGTTGGGGAACAATTACTCCAAGGAGAAAAAAATGAAAAAACACGGAAAAAAACTGCTCATTGGCGGGGTGATCATGGTCTGCCTGTTTCTGGCCGGAGAATTAGCCGCACCGGAGAAATCAGCGGCCGCGGCTAATCCCAAGGTGTTTTTTGATGTCACCATCGGCGATGAAAAAGCCGGGCGGATCGTGATAGAGCTGTTTGCCGATGTGGTGCCGAAAACAGCGGAGAATTTCCGGCAACTGGCCACCCATGAAAAAGGCTTCGGGTTCAAGGGCAGCATCTTCCACCGCATTATTCCCGAGTTCATGCTCCAGGGCGGCGATATCACCAACAGCGACGGCACCGGCGGCAAATCCATCTATGGCCGCACCTTTGCCGATGAGAATTTCATCCGCAAGCATGTGGAGCCGGGCATGTTGTCCATGGCCAATGCCGGGCCGAATACCAACGGTTCCCAGTTTTTCATCACCACCGTCAAAACGCCCTGGCTTGACGGCAAGCATGTGGTCTTCGGTAGGGTGGTTGAAGGCTTTGAGGTGGTCAAGAAGATCGAAGAAATGGGGTCGCGCAGCGGCCGGCCGCGAACAAAAGTGGTGATAGTAAACTCCGGCCAACTGGAGCAATAAGCTTTTCCCGCTTTCCGTACTACCTATAACAAAGGAGACGAAGATGAATCCGCGCCTGATGATCCTGTTGGCTGTTTTGCTTGTTTTCCTGCCTGGCGCCGTCGAGGCCAGAGAGATCCGGCTCAATAAGGGCGAGGTTTTCCGCGACCGGGATCTTACCGTGATCTGCGAAGGGGCGCCGGGTACAGTTTCCGACCTTGTCCAGCCCATAGCCGTGCGCGAGTGCCAGTACTGGGACGATTTTTCAAAAAAATGCCTCTTTGAAAAAACCATTCATAGTTATGGCGAAGTGGAATGTGTCGAAGAGTGCCAGTATTGGGATTCGTTCAGCAACACCTGCGACTACACGAGCAAATGCACCTTTTATCCCCAACAGGAAGCCTTTGTCCTGAAAACCTGCACCGAATTCGATGATCACAACCGCAAGTGTCTCAAGACCCGGGAGGAAAAAATCCGCGCAGGCAGATAGTTGCCCTGGGATGACACCTACATGTTCAGTCGTTCCAGAGCGGTGACAACTCCGCCGGTGAATTCCACCCGGGCCACGGCATATTCCTCCCGAGTGTCGCGGTTGACCCAGACGTTTTCGTACTGAACGCTGCTCCTTCCCGATGTATCGCGCACCCGCACCGGGATGGTCATCCGATCCGTGTGGGTCAGTATTCGCGTTCTCGAGTACGTCCAGACCGTTGCGTCACCCTTGTCAGTGGTCCGGGTATAGATCGTGTCCGGCATCCCCCAGGCAAGTTTGACCATTTCTTCGCTGAACCCGAGTTCCACCTGGCCGGCCCGGATTTTCTGCTGGATTTCCGCGTTGAAGGAGTTGAAGAGTTCCTGATTCGAGGCGATGCGGCGGTCCCTGATCTGCTGGACGCTCATGCAGGCGGAAAGAGCAAAAACGCCACCCAGAATAAGGAGCACTAGTTTTGTTTTTTTCAGCATGACGCTGTCTCTCTGGAAAATGAGCGTGTCTGGAAAACGCCAACAAGGCATGTACCTGATTCATCTTAAAATAGAATCGTACCAGAGAGGAAGAAAAGAAAACGAAGTCCCGAATAAATAGATTACCTCTGCAAGGCGGCAAGCCTGTCCCGCAGCCATTCCTCCAGCGGCTGGTTCAGACGATGCACGGTGCCGCCCGGCAACCGCCCGTCCTCCCGCACCGCCGCCTCGAAAAGACCGGCAGGCACTTCCACCTTGGCAAGTTCTTCGGCGCCGCCCATGTTCCTGCGGATAAGGGTGACTTGGGGCGGGGTCTCCCAGTCGAACAAGACGAAATAGACCGATTCATCATGGGCGGAGCTGACGAAATCGTGGCCCCGGGTCCAGCCTGAGCCCCATTCGAGATACATGTCCACCGCTTTCTCCGGGGTCATCTGCCAGTCGATGGATTCCAGCAGTTGCTGCTGACGGCAAAGCTCTTCCGCATTCATCATGATCGCGCACCTCCCATGGATGGAATATCGATAAACTCCCAATTGTTGCCATCATAAAGCACAGTGGCGCCAAGCCGCCTTGACCTAAGTCAAAAGCTTTTTAAAACTGATTCCCAGCGAAGCTGAGTCCCTGGATTTACGGCAGAAGATCTACTCCCAGAAAACACTGAAAGAAATAAAGGCTGAGGAGCAGCAGGCCATGACTTGGATGGGGGCGCGATGCAGGGGTTTACTAATTCAGCCAAAATGGATAAGAATAGAGATATGACCTCAGAAACGAACCAAAAGACCCAACTCAAATTATATCCCTTGCTCAGCAGCATTTCAGCCGCCACCGACTTGATCAGCCCGGTGCTGGTGGACCATCATAAAAAGGTCTCTTTTGTCGCCGCCACCCTCGGCAAAACGCTGGGATTGGACCAGCACGACCTGGAACGGCTTATCCTGGCCGCGGCAGTACATGATATCGGCGGGCTGTCGAGCAAGACCCGGGTGCGAACATTCGAGTTCGAAGTGGCGGAGCCGGATCGACACACTCTGCCGGGATATTCCCTGCTGGCTGGATTTTCGCCGTTTGCGGACCTGGCCCGGCTCATCCGTTTCCATCATGTTTACTGGCAAAACGGCCAAGGCATGGTGGACCGGGGCGAGGACGTCCCGCTACTCAGTCATCTCATCCACCTTTCGGACCGCATCGCGGTACAGCTCGATGCGAACCGCGAAATCCTGAGTCAAAAAACGGATATTGTCCGGCGGATCACCGCGGAAGCCGGGGAAATGTTTGTGCCCGAGCAGGTCGAAGCCTTTCAGGAAGTGGCCGGCAAAGAGGCCTTCTGGCTCGATTTGCTCTCCCCGTCGGTGAGCACGATTTTGCAGGAGCGTTTCCCCCTGGGCGCAATGGAGCTTGACCGCGACGAAATCCTGGCCCTGGCGGAGATGTTCAGGCGGATCATCGATTTCCGGAGTCGTTTCACCGCCACCCATTCAAGCGGAGTGGCTGCCGTTGCGGTGGCCATCGCCGATTACAGCGGTTTTAAAAAGGAAGACCCGGACAGGATAAAAATCGCCGCGTTGCTGCACGATATCGGCAAGCTGGTGGTTCCCCTTGAAATTATTGAGAAACGCGAAGGACTCACCAGCGAGGATTTTGCCATTATCTACAAACATCCCTATTATTCCGCGGAAATTCTCCGTGGCATTGAAGGGCTTGAGGATATCGCGCAATGGGGGGCATTGCACCACGAACGGTTGGACGGCACCGGATATCCATACAAAAAAACGGCCGAAGAAATACCTCTGGGCGCCCGGATACTCTCCGTTGCCGACATCTTCACCGCCTTGATGGAGGACCGTCCCTATCGCTGCGGCATCAGCGCGGCTGGCACCGATCGAATCATGCGGGATATGGCGGCCTGCCAGAAGCTGGACAAGGATTTTGTCGCGCTGATCTATGAAAACATCGAGGAGATCAACAGCAAACGCTATGAAGCCCAAACCGGCGCCGACCTGAGTCATCGGCAATTTCTGGAGGAGTGTCGATTGTTCGACAACGCCAAGGAAGCCGAAGAAAGGTGTCCGGTCAGAAGGTAAGGCCGCGAAAGGGGCAGGATCTCAGCTTCAGGGCGGCCAAAACCCAATACGTGTAGTTGCCCTACCCTTCCCCGCCGCTGATCAGATACTTGAGATAGTGATAAAACGACAGCCCTGAAAAAATCACCAGCAAAATCAAAGAAAGTTGCACCGCCAGCCGCTGGTAGCGAGCAACCACCCCACCCAACCCTGCCCTGCCCCGCACCAACCCAGCGATGGGTGCGCTTATCCCGAAAAATGTTGCTGGAACCAAGGTGCCATACAGAGCAAAACCGAAATAATAATACTCAGGTTTGAGGATACAAAACGGGCACTTATGGTAGGGCATGGCATAGACATAGGATGAAACCACGGTGGTGATCACCACCAGGGAAAGGACAAAAAACCAGAGCCAGCCCGCGGCATAAAGCCCGGCCAGCCAAGCCTGCCACCGCCGCAACAATCCCCACCCCACTATCACCAGGCCGACAATGGAGCCGGCAAAGGCCAGCAGCAATCCCTGTTGCGAATACCCGACGATGAGATTGGTGGAGCCGCCGGTGCTCTCGCCGAAAACCACGGCGCAGCAGGAGGTGATGATGTCCGGCTTGATCCCGGCGATGTACAGGGTTTGCAGGGTGACATCGAGGACAAGCAGAGGCAAAAGCAGGAGCAGGGCCAGATATTTGATCCGCACCAGGGGGTAGTGCTCCGAACGGATGTCCAGTTGGTGGAGAAGAATCCAGAAGCCGTAGAAGAAGACGCCGAACAGCTTGACCAGCAACGCGGGCATGCCGTAGGGGTTTGCCAGCAAGGCGCCAGTGGCGCACATGGCCCCGACAATGACCTGGCAGAACTCATCCGCTGCCAGCACGAAGAGGATCAGGGTGATAATCTGAAAGCCCAGGCCGTAGGCGACCAGGGTGGAAGAGAGCCAGATCTCGTTTTCCAGCCGGATCTGTTGGTTGCTGTCGCTGCCCGGTTCCCAGAAACGCAGAACCCGCACCGCTGTTTTTGCGGCCACCGTGCCGAGCACCAGCACCACCAGGCTGCAGAGGGTGAGAGCCAGGCTCCAGGGATTAAGGAACATGGATTCTGCCGTCCTGGATGGTCACGGTCCGGTCGATGGCTGGATGCTCGAAGACCAGGGGGTCGTGGGAGGCGATGACAATGGTCTTGCCCGCCGCCTTGAGCTGGAGCATGATCGCCATGAACTCCCGGCTCAGGGTGGTGTCGAGATGGGCTGTTGGTTCGTCCGCCAGGATGATGGGCTGGTTGTTGATCAGCGCCCTGGCAATGGCCACCCGCTGCAGCTCGCCGCCGGAGATCTGCCCGGCCGGGAAAAGGGCCCGGTGGCTGATGCCGAAGCGCTCCAGCAGCTCGTGCGCCCGTTGCCTGCGCTCCTTGGGCGCTACGCCCAGCGGCAGCAGGGGCAGGGTGATGTTCTCAAGCACCGTGAGTTCGGGCAGGATGTTGAAGCGCTGGAAGATAAAGCCGATGGTCTCCCGCCGGTGCAGGGTGAGGAACCGGTCCGGCAGCCGGGCCAGTTGCCGCTCGGCAATGGCGGCCTTGCCGCTGGTGGGCGGGAAGATGCAGCCGATGATGGCAAGCAGGGTGGACTTGCCCGAGCCGCTCGGCCCCTTGAGGCAGACCATGCTCCCCTGCTCCACCGTAAGATCGATGCCGGTGAGCGCCCGGACTTCGTTGGCCCTGCCCTGGTTGTAGATCTTGCTCACTTGGGAAAGTTCGATCAGCATCGCCTCAGCCTCCCAGCGCCGAATCGGCGGGAACCGTGGCGCTGCGCCAGGCCGGGATCACCGTGGCCGCCAGATAGGGAAGCACGGTGAAGGCAAGGATCAGCAGGATATCCCCCGCCGCCAGCCTGGGGAGAAGATGCAGGTTCGGCCTCAGCACGGACCAGCCCATGAGCACCGGCCTGAAGAGGGAGGCGGCATAATAGACCACATGGATGTAAGCCGCGGTCATCCCCACCAGGCAGGCCAGGCCGGAAACAATCACCGACTCCCAGAAACGGACCGCCAGGATGTCGCTGGTTTCCCAGCCCAGGATCTTGAGGATGGCGATCTCCCGCCGCTCTTCCGGGGAAAGGCCGGAGGCCTTGTCCCAGGCCAGGATGACAAAGGCTGCCAGGGCGGAAAGCAGACAGATGGAGCCGAAGCCGCTGCGCCAGCCGAACACGACCTGGTAGGTCTTCTGGATCTGCGGCCGGGTCAGCACCCGGACCCCAGGCAACGTTTCGGAGATCTTTTTGGCAATGGTCTCGATCTCCGTGGGGTTGGCCACGTAGACGCAAAGGTCGGTGACCAGCCCGGCGGGAATAGCGAAGAGATCGCGGGCGTCGGCCAGGTTCATGACGATGAGGTCGTTGGTCAGGATATCGGTATCCCGGGAAAACTCGCCCCTGACCACAAAAGGTTTCAGGGAAAGATCGGGCCGAAACAGCGAAAAGGTATCGCGGCCTGCAAGGTCCAGGGCGTTGGTGATGGAATAGCCGATAACCGCCCAGCCCTGCGCATCATCACCAGGCCGAGGCATTGTTCCCTTGGCCAGGGTTGTATCGAGGCGAGCGCCTTCCGGCATCTCAGCAACCTCCAGCCCCATGACCGTGTAATTGGCCAAGCGGACCTCGTCGAAATAATAGCCCCAGATCCGGGGCACCACCCTGCGGATGCCGAAGATACCGGCCAGCTTGTCACCATATGCCAGGGGGATGGCCTCCTGACGGCCGGCGGACATCTTCTGCAGGGTGATCTCCGGGGTATGGACCAGCACCTGCTTCGCCTTGTCGGATAAGGCCTGGGTCACCATCTGGAAGGAGGCGAGCAAAAAGATTACCGCTCCAAAGACCAGCAGCACGCTGAGGCTTTTCAGGCGGTGCCGCCACAGGGATGAAAGGGCATACTCGAGGATGTTGAGCTGTTTTTCCAGGTTGTGTCGGGCCATGGCGGTCAGCGTTGCGGCGGCAGCCAGAAGGCGCCGGTGGGAAAATGTTCGATGGCTCCGGGATGATCCATGAATGGGACCACGGGGTCGCTCACCGCGGGATGTCGGGTGTAACGGGCCTCGGTGGCCACGGCCAGGTCGGTGAGCCCCAAGCCGCTGGTGACCACCTCCAGTTGGGCCAGGGCTGCATCCTGCGCCTTGCGCCTGGCCAGGCCATCGAGAAACAGCGCCCCGTCAAGGGCCAGCAGCAGGCAGAGAAACATGGCGAAACAAAGAGCGGGCCGCATCGGTTCAACGCATCTTTTGGCCGTGGCGCATGGACTGCACCAGCGGTTCGGTGATTTCGGCAAAACGGATGATCTTGGTCCCTTTATGATCCTTGCGGAAATTTTCCGCCGCCGCAGCAGAGCCAAATGGGATGAACTCATGGCCCATGGGCCCGTAAACATCGCTGCCAATGACATACCAGGCCGAACGGCCATCGAGCCAGGCAAGGGTGTAATAGTCCTTCACCCAGATCTCCTTGGCTGCCTGCCCCGGCGCGCCGAAGGAGGCCGGGGTGAAGGTGAAGGCCATCATGTCCTTTACCCCGTCGAAAAACTTTACTGTCCCGTTGCTCAGCCGGACCTGGGTCAGCCAGTTAGGATATTTGGCCACAAACATCCCGCAGACCGGACAACGCTCCTGGGGAGCGACCTCCTTGGCGGGTTGGGCCAGGAGCGGCTGAGCCGGCAGGAGAAAAGAGAGCACACAGAGAATCAGGGCATATTTTCGAATATTTTTTTTTCTGATAACCATGCTTGTCATTTTCAGTCAACCTGTTGTTTTTCCGCAATTTCGCTGAAATACTCACCCAGCAGCCCCTTCAACTCCGCCTCACTCACCCCGCCGAGGATGGCGGCAAGGATCCGATGGTCCGGACCAAGGACAATGGTCTGCGGCTCCAGCTTGATATTGTACTGCTTCGAAATCGCTCCGTCCTTGTCCATGAGCACCGGAAAGCCGATCTCCAGATCGGCCACGAACTGGCGCACCGTTGCCTCGTCGGAATTGCGGTTGATATAGACCACCCGCAACCCTGCTTGCTTGTACTTTTCAAAATACTGGTTGAAGATCGGGGTATCGGCCCGGCAAAACTTGCAATCCGTGGACCAGAAACGGAGGATGACCGGTTTTCCCTGGTATCCGGCAAGGGATAGAGGCTGCCCGCTCAAATCGGTTCCGGCAAACGTAGGGGCCGGATCGCCGATTTTGAGTTTCTTGGCCGCCTGCTCACCGCCGGAACAGGCGGTAAGAACAAGCAAAGCCGTGGAGAGTAGAAATATCGGAAGGATTTTTTGTACCATAAATAATACTCAGCAATGTCTAGGTCCCCCTCCCCCGCCAAGGAGGAGGGAGCTTTTTACGAATTCCGCTTACTCCGGAAATGCAAAAAAACTCAGCCGGCCTGTGAAGTGAGAACGCCCTGGCGCATGGAGAAAACCCTGGCGCCCTTTTGGGTTGCGGCAAGGTCGCTGTTGTGGGTCACCACCACAAAGGTCGTGCCCTGTTCATTATATCGTCTAAACAGTGCAAGGATATCCTTTTCTGTTTCTTCGTCCAGATCCCCGGTGGGCTCGTCGGCCAGGATGATGTCCGGGCAGTTGATAAAGGAGCGGGCAATGGCGACCCTGCGCTGCTGGCCGCCGGAAAGCTGGGAGGGAAAGGCATTGGCCTTGTCCGCCAGGCCGACCTGATCGAGGATATCCAAGGCAAGATCGCGACTGCCCGCGGGATTGTGCCCGAAACTCAAGGGCAGCAGGATATTTTCCATGACCGAGAGAGTGGGAATCAGGCTGGCGAACTGGAAGATGAAACCGATCTTGCTGTTGCGCATGGTGGAAAGGGCCTGGTCGGATTGCTGCCAGTTTTCCACCCCATCAATAAAAACCTGCCCGCTGTCCGGGGAGGTCAATCCGCCGATCAGACTCAAGAGCGTTGTTTTTCCGGAACCGGAATGGCCCAGAATAACGAGAAAATCCCCCTTGTTTACCGAAAGATTTACGGTGTTGACGGCGTGGACCATGGTGGCTTCCACCGGGTAGGTCTTGCTGAGCTCCTTGCATTCGATGATCACGTTTTTCCCCATTGTTTCGATGCGGTATCAGGTCTTGGGCCTGGGGGCTGAAAAGCAAAAAACAGCCCCGGGCACGATCTGCTGCAAATTTATTTGCCTCTGCGTAAAAATCAGGTTGCCAATATACCACTGAGTGGTAATATCGTAAACATGAATGCGGCATTTTGTCGCATGGCAATTTGTCGCACCTGGGAATTCTGCCTTGAGCGAGAGCAGCGAGCCGATCGCCTCCGCCCCAAGGTGATTAGTAAGTGAACAGACAGTCATTAACTGTCGGATGCCGGCATGCCCCATAACCTTGCCGGCATTTACAACGAGGAGAAAATCATGCAATTTACCAAGTCTACCTGGCGCAAATCCCTGATCACCGGCACCGTCGTCGCCCTCGGCCTCGCCGGCGCCACCGCGGCAATGGCCGCGGGCAACTATTCCGGCACCGCCTATATTGCCGGCATGGGCGGTCACTTCGCCAAGGCCGTGTTCAAGATCGACCCCAAGGCCGAGACCCCCATCACCCTGGACGAACTGGATAAGATCGACATCGGCAGCGGCGCGACCCACCCCACCCATGACGCCCGCATCGACAACAAGGACCGCAACACCATGTTCTGGTCCACCTACAAGCCAGATGCCGCGGCCAACAACTCCTACCATTACGGCAAGACCGACCTCAAGACCGGCCAGGTCGTAACGGACAAGACCTTCCCGGTTCCGGCCAAGGTCATGAACACCAAGGCGGGCTACTGCGCTTCCGCCCAGACCAAGAACTTTTTCATGCCCATCTCCATGAACAAACCCGGCTACATCAGCGTCATCGACAAGAAGACCATGGAGATGAAGCACAACATCTTTCTTGAAGGCACCGAGGCCGACATCAAGGGCGGGGTTAAATACACCCACGGCATCAACTCTCCGGACATGAAAGAAATCCTGATCACCCTCAACGAATCCAATGTTGCTCCGGACAACAAGGAGCTGGGCGACGGCATCGGCAAGATGCACATGTTCGTTCTTGACGCCAAGGCGCTTGAGCAGGGTAAGGTTAAGGTGCTGCGCAAGGGCGTGGCCGACGGCAACGCCAAGAAAACCATCAGCTTCCGTCAGTACTACTCACCGGACGGCAAGTACATCGCCAACGCCACCGGCGACATCCTCTTCCTGATCGACGCCAAGACCCTGAAAACCCTGGCCTCCGTGACCATGGCTCCGCTGGAAGAGACCCACGACGCCATCTTCACCCCGGACAGCAAGTACGTCATGATCACCACCCGCACCAAAGCAGTCCTTCCCGGCTGCAAGGATCCGTCCAAGCCTGCTGACGGCGAGTGGCGCATGGACGGCCAGTTGCGTCTCTTCGACGTTGCCGCCAAGAAGCTGGTCGGCAAATCGACCTCCGCTTGCCTCAAATGCCATGACGAGCAGCTCGGCACCGGCGAAGACGCTCCCCACGCCGTTCTCTGCGGCCTTGACGTGAACTGGGCCAAGGTAGCGAAGAAGAAATAAGTTTTCTTCAGCAGCGTTATGTTCTATACAAAAACCGGGGGGCCGCAGCCCTCCGGTTTTTGTGTTTTCTGAATCCAACCCCCTTTCCTCAACAGACCAGAAACCCTATGACACCCCGCAACGCCCACACCATCATCGCCATTGCCTGGAAAGGCGTCACCCGGAAATTGTTCCGCAACCTTATCCTCATGCTGGCGGTTGGTCTGCTCGTCGCCCTGCTGACCTTTGCCATGCTCTTTAACAAGGCGGTGGAAGACGATATCGAGGAGGCAAGCAAGCGGCTCGGTGCGGACATCGTCATAGTGCCCTCCGAGGCCAAGGGCAACGCCGAGGAATTCATCCTGGAAAGCAGGATCAAGAGCTTTTACATGGATAAGTTCGTGTTCGACGACATCAACGAGCTGCCCGACATCAAGCAGGCAACATACCATATCTACCTCAACACCCTGAGTTCCGGATGCTGCAGCATCGACGAAGGGCAGGTCATCGTCTTCGACCAGGACAAGGATTTCGTCGTCGCCCCCTGGCTGGAAACCGGGCCCAAACGTTTGGAGCCGGGCGAGATCTACGTGGGAAGCTATGTGTACGAGTATCTCGGCCTGATCAACACGGCCAGCCTTTTTGGCAAGGGCGTCAAGGTGGTCGGCCATCTCCGGCAGACTCGCACCGGCCTTGACCACGGGGTGTTCATGCGCCTCGACGACCTGAACAAGATATCCCCCGAGGCAACGGGCGGGTATCAGGCCGATAAAATCTCCATCATCTTCATCAAGGTGAAAGACGGGGTACCGACGGACAAGGTGGTGGCGGATATCCGCACCCTCAACCCCACGGTGGGGGTGATGACCAGAGGCGACATCGGCGCCGACGTCCGGAACACCCTGGGGGACATCCTCCGGGTGTTTTCCATAACCATCCTGATCTCCTCGCTGCTCGCCCTGCTCCTGGCCTGGTCAACCTTCACCGTGCTTGCCAACGAGCGGCGGCGCGAGGTCGGCATCCTCCGGGCCATCGGCGCCCATCAGCTCCACATCATGAAGATATTCCTCGCCGAGGCATTGCTGATCAGCACCATGGGCGGCGCGGCCGGAGTGATCATCGGCCATTCCCTGATCCATTACCTGGCCAAGGATTTTACCCTGCTCCGCACGCTGGGCACGGTTTCGACCATTACCACGGCCAACATCACCATCGGGCTCATTGCCATGGGTGTCGGCATCGTCATCTGTCTGCTCGGCGCGGCCATCCCCATTTTCCGCCTGGCCCGGATGGAACCGCTGCTGGCGATCAAGGAAGCCTGATTAGCTGATAACCGTCAGCTAAAATTGCTCAGGACATCCCGAGCAATTTTAGCTGGCAGCTAGCCACTGACTGCTGTCAGCCGCCCTATAACGCATATTTTGCCGCGTAACCCCGGGGCGTGACCATGAACCCCTGCCAGGCAAAGGTCATGGAGTTGCCGATGATGATGGTGGTCTGCATGTCGATCTCGCTCTCCAGCATCTTGCCGAGGGTGGTGAGCACAATCCGTTCATTCTCGCGGGTGGCGGCGGTGACGATGCCCACCGGGGTTTCCAGGGCACGGTGCGCCAGCAGGATCTCCCGGGCCTTGACGATGTGCTCGGCCCGTCTCTTCGATTTCGGGTTATAGAGCACCACGACAAAATCCGCCGCTGCCGCAGCCTCAAGCCGGTTCTCGATTTTTTCCCAGGGGGTTAGCAAGTCGGAAAGACTGATCGCGGCGAAATCATGCATGAGCGGCGCGCCCAAGCGGGAGGCGCAGGCATTGAGCGCGGCGATGCCTGCGATTACCTCGATATCGACGCACACGTTCTGCTCGCGGGCCATCTCAAAAACTAAACCGGCCATGGCATAGATGCCTGGATCCCCTCCGGAGACCAAGGCCACTGTTTTGCCTCCCGCAGCCAAGTCCAGAGCCTTGCGGCAACGGTCAACCTCCTTCATCATCTGTGAAGCAAGAACTTCCTTGCCCGCAAGAAATTCAGGAATCAAATCAAGGTAGGTCTGGTAGCCGACAATCACTTCGGACGCGACAAGGGCCTCGGCTGCCGCGGGGGTCATATGTCGAGCAGAGCCCGGTCCTGTTCCGACAACGTACAGTTTACCAGTGCCACCGCCATGGTTACATTGTGCCATTTTCTTTTCCCAACCAGTAAATCGTTACTCTGTGCGCTGAGCAGGGCAGCGGGTTCGGCTACGCCGATTGCGCCCACATTCCGCAGCGCTGCTTCGGAAATCGTTACATTCGCAACCTTGTTCAACTCTTCTTTGCTGAAAAAATCTATCCGGACGCCCAACTCTTCGGCACAGGCCAGCAATCCAACCTCATCCTGCTTAAGGTCGATGGAAGCAAGGTTGCGAATGCTCAATTGCGACAATCCCTGTTCAATAAACAACTCTTCACAGGCATGCATGAGTTCCGCCACGGGAACCCCACGATTGCAGCCTACTCCGATCACCAGATTCCTGGGGCGGAACACCACGGCAGAACCGTAATCGCCAAGATGGGGCGAAACCACGATATCGGCCAGTGCCGGGCCGGCAACCTGCACCAATCCTTGGGGCAACGAAACTATCGCCACCTCGGAGAAAAGCTTAAGATTACCGATGTTGACCAACTTGGCGCTGACTTTGGTTAAACTTTCCTTTCTCTCACAGACAAGATCCTGATCCCTGGCCCAAAGATCAAGGGCCACAAGCCCCAAGGTGTCGGAGGCAGTGGTGATGACCGCTTCGCCGCCGAGCATTGCCGCCACCTGCCGGGCCAAATCGTTGCCCCCGCCCAGATGGCCGGAAAGCAGGCTGACGGCATGACACCCCTTTTCATCCACCACCACCACGCACGGGTCGCTCTCCTTTCCTTGCAAAAGCGGGGCAATAGCCCGCACCACAATTCCGGTGGCCATGACACAGACAAAGCCGTCCATTTCCTGCCAGTGTTGGGCCAGAGACTGGACCACTCCACCCCCTTGGGGCAGTAGCAAAGCTTCCGGCATTTTGGTTGCTAAATCAGCAGCCAACTCCCTGCCGCCGTCGGTTATAGCGAGGAGACCAATTTTCATGGCTTACTGAGCCGCATCCCGAAAACCATGACCGAAATGCCGGTCATACAGCTTGGACAGAGCCGGAGGCGGACAACTGGCCAGCACCTTCCCCACCGCGATGATCGCGGTTTTGGTGATCCCCGCCTCCTTGACCTTGGCCCCAATGCTGGCAAGGGTTCCTCGGATGATCCGTTCCTCGGGCCAGCTCACCTTTTCCACCACCGCCACCGGGGTGTCCTGCGAGTAGCCGCCGCTGAGCAGATCAGCCACGACTTGCTCAATCATGCCGACACTGAGCAGGATCAACATGGTGGCCTGATGGCTTGCCAGGGAGGAAAGACTTTCCTGCTCCGGCACCGGGGTCCGCCCTGCTCTGCGAGTGATGATCACGGTCTGCGAGACCTCGGGCAGGGTCAACTCGGTGGCCAGGGCTGCGGCTGTGGCAACGGCAGAACTCACCCCAGGCACCACCTGAAAGGGAATCTCTGCGGCAACCAAACGGGCAATCTGCTCGTTGATGGCACCATAGATGGAAGGATCGCCGGTATGGAGCCGGACCACCCTTTTCCCTTGCTCTTGGGCACCGATCACCAGAGCCATGACCTCGTCGAGATTCAGGCCGGCGGAACTATGCACCTTGGCATTCACCCCTGCAAGCAGGGCCTCGGGCACCAGGCTGCCGGTGTAGACGATGCAATCTGCCTCCCGCAGCAACCGCTGCCCTTTGACCGTAATCAGCTCCGGGTCGCCCGGCCCTGCCCCTACGAAATATACGGGAAACCGCTCCGTGCTTGGGCTCATGACTTTCTCACGATGATGGTGGAAAAATAATGGGGCTCATCATTATTACCTGTAAGCGCGGTGGTCAGGTCACGCCTTATCCGCTGGCCGTTCTGGCTCGTGCGCTCCACCAGCACAGCCTTGTCGAGCAGATTCATCTCGGTGAGCAGCGGCACCAGCCGGTCCATGACCCGGTGCACCTTCATGAGGACCACCGAGTCGAACTGCTCCAGGGTCTCCCGCAAGCGGCCATTTTCAAAGGTGGCCGGAATGACCACCAGCCGGTCGTCGCCCAGACAGAGCGGCTGCCCTGCGGCCGCAGCGGAAGCGCCTATGGCGGAGACCCCGGGAATGATCTCCACCGGCAGATCAGGGGCCAGGGTAAACAGGGTTTCGCAGACATAAAAACCGGTGCTGTAGATGGCCGGATCGCCAAGGGTTGGAAAGGCCACATCCCGGCCCGCCTGCAAATGGCCAACGATCTGGGCTGCCGCCGCATCCCAGGCCTTTTTCACCTCCGGGTCCGGCGTTTGTCCCATGCGAACCTTTTTCATGGGGAAATGGTGGGTGATGATCTCCTTGTCCCCACGCGCCACTACCCCTTCCGCAATCCCCAGGGCCGTGCTTGCCCCGTTCTTTTTCGCCGCAGGGGCAAGCCACACCCCGCAACGCTCCAAAATCCGCACGGCCTTGAGGGTCATGAGCTCCGGATCGCCAGGCCCCACGCCAACCACATACAATGTTCCCTTCATTTTCTACCTGTCATAACTGTTATGGGATTCAATACCTTTCCCGATTCTGTTTCGGGAAAAGTCGTTCGTTCAATCTGTACTCGGGTCAAATCAACCTGTAGGCCATGCATGGCCATGCACTGCGGCGCCTCGGCCACGGTTGCGCCTATCACTCCGTTCACCACCATCCTGCCCCCGCTGGGCAGACGATCAGCAGCCCGGCCAATGATTTCTGACAATTTGCCGCCGCTGCCGCCGACAAAGACTCGGTCCGGAGCCGGCAGACTATTTAAAACCTCGGTTGCCTCACCCTGGATGGGGATGATGTTGTAGCAGCCGAATTGCCGGATGTTATTTTTCACATTGGCAAAGGCCTCGGGATGCTGATCAACGGCAAAGACGGTCAAGCCAGGATGCAAACGGGCTGCGGCCACGGAGACAGAGCCGCTGCCTGCGCCAATATCCCAAAGCACTCCGGTGCTTGGAAGCCGCAGTCCATGCAGGGTCAGGACCCGCACCTCGTCCTTGGTGATCAGGCCACGGCTGTGGGCAATCTCTTCCTCGGTAAGGCCGAACACCGGGATGCCCTCTGCCGCCAGAGGCGGTCGGGTGACGATCAGCACATTCAGCTCGGCAAAATCCTGCCTCGCAGCCTCGGCAAGGGTGCCGGAGAAAAGACGCTCATCCGTTGCCCCCAGATTCTCCGCCACATGCACCCGGCACTGGGCCAACAGGGGTTCATCTTCGATCAGCTCCAGATACTCGATAAGCTGTCGGGTCAGAGCGGCAGGCGTGTTGTGCCGGTCGGTGAAGACAAAGGTCTTTTCACTATCCAGCAGCAGGCCGGGGGCATGCAGGATTTTCCTCCCGTGGAGGCTGACCATCTTCATGTCGTCCCAGGGCAATGTAAACCGGGCACAGGCCTCCTGCATGGTGGAGAGCGCAGGAAGTACCACCAGTTGTTCCGCCCCGAATTCCTTGAGCAGCTTGCGACCGATTCCGTAAAACAGCGGATCGCCGCTGGCCAGCACCCCAACATCCCTGCTGGCCAGTGCCTCCCGGATACTCGCCAGGGCAGGCGTCAAGGGGGAGATGGGGAGTTGCTTCGCCGCCATCTCTTGCACCAGGGCCAGATGGCGGTAGTCGCCCACGATGAGTTCGCAACGGGCCAGCATCGCGGTCTGTTGCGCCGTGAGGCCATGACAGCCAACGCCGATCAGCATCAAGCTATACATGCAGCTCCACCTGGGTATGGTTGTTCACCAGATAGACCCGCACCGGCAACCCGGAAACCTTGTGGGCATATTGCCGCGCCGCTTCGCAGACCGCCCGGATCAAATCGTCCCGGCCCTGTTCATGCAACCGCTCGTGAATCTCCCGGGCAGTGTTGACCTCTTTGAGGCTTGCCAGCAAGGACGAATCCGCCCCCAACCGTGCCAGCAATGCCAGCCCGTCCGTCACTTCCAAGGCGCCGTGCCGGACATGGGTCTGGGGAATTTCCAGGGCCGCCTTCATGATCTTTGCCCACATCCCGGCCAGATGGATGGTGGAAAAGCCGCGCCTGGCCGCAGCCAGCAGGGAAAATTCCAGATAATCCCCCATCATGGCATAGGCCTCCTCCGGCAGGGTGAGCAGGGTCTGCACCCCCTTTTCCGAGGTGCGACCGGTGGAAAGCACCACCTCCGTAAGCCCGGCCTCTTGGGCCACGGACAGAGAGACCTCGATAGTGGCGGTCCACGCTTCGGCGGACACCGGGCGGACAATACCGGTGGTGCCGAGGATCGAAAGACCGCCCACGATGCCCAACCGCCTGTTCAATGTCTTCTCCGCCAGTCCCTCGCCCCTGGGCACGGAAATCTCCACCTGAATTCTTTTGCTCGCCTCTGTGCCCAAGGCTTCCAGAACTGCGGCCAGAATCATCCGGCGCGGCACAGGGTTGATTGCCGGCTCCCCAGGCCTAACTGCGAGTCCCGGCTTGGTTACCCGGCCAACCCCAGCCCCGCCGCAGAGAAAAACATTTGTTTGTCCGAGCCGGATACAAATCGGCTCTCCCTCCCTCAACGGAAGGGGGCTGGGGGGTGGGTGAACTTGCAACCTGCCTGGTCCATCGCTGTTTCCCCCTCTCCCTAACCCTTCCCCCCCCAGGTAAGCGCAGACTCCGGGGGGGAGAGAACTTTTACCGGCGGCTTCCTCCGGCAAAAAAGAAACGCTGGCCACAATCTCCGCGCCGTTGGTCACATCAGGATCGTCCCCGGCGTCCTTGATTACCGCGGCCCAGGCCTGGCCGGACTTTACTTGGCAGTGATGCACCGCAAAGCCATGGCGGATGCCATCGGGAAAGGGAATCTCCACCTGCTCGGGACGAGGCCGTCCCATAAGCAGCAGCACCGCCGCCTTGGCCGCCGCAGCAGCACAAGCGCCGGTGGTATATCCGCTTCGCAGTCTGCGCGCCATGGGTTCCTTATGCCTCTTTTGCCAGACGGATCAGCGCATTGACAATGGCAACAGCCACCGGAGTGCCGCCCTTTCTGCCCAGGCAGGTGATAAAGGGGTATGTCTTTTCGCTCAGCAGTTCCTTGGATTCTGCGGCATTGACAAAGCCAACGGGCGCTCCGACCACCAGGCCGGGGCGCAGCTCCGGGGCCAGTACATCCCAGCCCTCCATGACCTTGAGCAGAGCGGTGGGTGCGTTGCCCACCGAGATGATGCCGGCATTTTCCTGCAACCCCCTCTCAATGGCCACCTCGGAACGGGTGAGGCCGCGCTCTTTGGCGATCCGCGCCACTTCCGGGACAGACACCTTGCAGATCACCGTGCCTCCCCAAGCTGCGAGCAGCCCCTTGCTCACCCCGGCCGCGCCCATGTTGACATCGGTCAGGATATTGCGTCCCGCCCGGATTGCGGCAATCCCGGCGTCAATGGCCTGGGGATGAAAAACCAGGCTTTCGGCAAAGGAAAAATCCCCGGTAGCGTGGATCACCCGCTGGACCACTTTGAAGGTTCTGGGATCAAAGTCGGTGGGACCAAGCTCCTCGGCAATGATACGGAAGCTTTCCGCCTCGATGGCTTCCGGTGCTATCTGCATGATGGTGCTCTTCATTTTTTCTCTCCCGCGGGACCAGCAGAGCGGCAAGCCCGGACAAATTCCACCGCCATCTGCGGATTGTAACCGAAATGGAGGTGCAGATACCCGCCCAACACATTGTTATACCGATAGCCTTCACGGCTTTGGTCGCCGTTACCACTGCTGTTCACCGAATAGATTCGTTCAATATGATCCGGCATTTGATCGATCACCGAGTAATGGAATTCATGGCCCCGCAGCACAGTGCCCACCGGTCCGAAAAAACAATTCTGTTCAAGGCGCACCTCACGGTAGCCAAGGCTGGCCCGCTTTTTCTGCATGCGGGCCGTCACCGGGAATACCCCGGCCATGGGCAGCACCCCGAGATCTTCGCCAACAATGCCTTCGGTCAGGTACATGAAGCCTCCGCATTCGGCATAGAGCGGCCTGCCGGACTGGGCCCAGTCGTAAATCGCCCGCCGCATGGTGAGGTTGCAGGAAAGCTCCCGGGCGTACAACTCCGGGTAGCCGCCGCCCAAATAGAGGCCGTCCAGCTCCTCGGGCAGGTCCTGATCCGCCAGGGGGCTGAAAAAAATCAGCTCCGCGCCAGCGGCCCGCAGCAGATCGAAGTTGTCCTCATAGTAAAAGCAAAAGGCCCTGTCCCTGGCCACCCCGATCCGGGCCTCCACCTCTCCCTGCCGGGCCGGAGTCTCTTTTGCGGGCGGCACAGTGGCGCCTCCGGCGAGCTCCAGCAGACGCACCAAGTTGACCTGGGCGCTGATCGTTGTCGCTAAGCTCTCCAGAGTCTCGAGACTGATGGGTTGCTCCGCACCGGTGAACAGACCAAGATGCCGGGAAGGCATGCTAAAATCAAGATTCTGGGGCAGATGCCCCAATATCTCGGCCCGGCAATGTTTGCGGATGGCCCCGCTCACCAGTTCCAAATGACGCGGGCTGGCAACCCGGTTCAGGATCACCGCCACCGGCGCCACCTCGGGCATCAGGGTTTCAAAACCCCTGAGGACCGCAGCCACGCTTTCCGCGGCGGAACGGACGTCCAGGATCAGCACCACCGGCACGCCCAGCCCCTTGGCCAGTGCCGCGCTGGATGAGGCCTGGCCGTCGAACATGCCCATGGCCCCTTCGATCACCGAGATATCCGCCCTTTCAGCGGCTATTGCGGCAAAGGTTTCCAGCACCTGCGCCTCACCCATCATCCACAGATCCAGATTTCGGGAAACCCGGCCGCAGGCCAGTTGGTGCAGGCCAGGATCGATGAAATCCGGCCCGCATTTGAAAGGCTGTACCGGCATTCCCATATTGCGCAGGGCGGCAAGCAACCCCAGGGTGATGGTGGTCTTGCCGGAGCCGCTGCTGGTGCCGGCAATCAGGATGGCGGAATCACGATCACCGGCCATTGGCTATCACTTTTTTTCGATTCAGGCCGGGAAAAAGCTCCGGGTAGAGCAGTGCGGCGATGGTTCGTATCCCCTCGATAATCCGCAGGGTTGGCCGCGAAACCAGCCGTTCGTCAATCAGGAAAACCCGGTTGCTGCGCACCGCCTTGATCGCCTGAAATCCAGGCTCCTGCATAATGTTCTCAACGGTTACCGGATTCATCCGTCCCTGCTGGGCGAGAAAAACCTCGATCTCCGCACCCTTGGCCAGGATGCGCTCCTTGCCGTAGGCGGCGATATTGGTTTCCCGCACTTGGCTGGCATCCGCGGCCACGTTGACACCCCCGGCCTGTTCCAGCACATACATGGCGATGCTTTCCCGGGCAAAGGTCTTCATCTTGGTGTGAATGGCCTCAAAGTAGACCTTGACCCTGGCCGTTTCCTGGACCTTGGCAATGATCTTCCGGATGGCCGCCAGCTCCGTCTGGAAGGTGGAAATCATCTCCTCGGCCTGCCGGGTTCTGCCGGTGAGCAGACCCAGAGCGCGCCAATAGTCGAAGATCTCCTCCACTGTTTTTGGCTGGAGGGATACCACCGTAATCCCAGCCTGGCGCAGGGTGGCCAGCAACTGCGGCGCGGAACGCTCGATCATGGGCCGAACCAGAACAAGGTCAGGCCGAGCGGCAATGAATTTCTCAGGGTCTTCCCTGTAGCTGAAATGTTTCGTATCCTTGAGGTGGGCTGCTCCCTCATTTCCGCCTTCGATGCCGATAATCTCGGCGCCGAGCCCCAGGCTGACCAGATTTTCTGTATGGGCCGCGTAGAGAGAGATAATCCTGGTATAGGGACGAGCAACGATGACCGTTTTGCCCTCGCTGTCCTGGAAGGTGGCGGGAACAGCACCAGCCAGGGCATGCTGGTTGAAACCGGCCAGCAGGGCAAAAACAAAAAGAAGCATACGCATGGTTATTGTTGACACGATTTCAGCTCCAGTAACGGAAAGATATCTGTTGGGTGTTGCTGAATTCATCAAACACCACCCTGCTCTCCACCCCGAACACCTTTTTGATCATGGCCGGCTCCAGCACCGTGTTCGTGGGGCCGCCGGCTGCGACCTTGCCTTTCTTCATGAAGATCAGCTCGTCGCAGTAGGCCGCAGCCAGGTTCAAATTATGGATCACAGCGATTACGGTCCGCCCCTCTTCTTGCACCAGCTTTTTGGCCACGTTGAAGATCTGCATGGTGTACTGCACATCCAGACTGGAGGTCGCCTCGTCAAAGAGCAGATAGGGGGTGTGCTGGGCCAGGGCGCGCGCCACAACCACCCGCTGTTTTTCGCCGCCGGAAAGCTCGTTGACAAACCGGTCCCTGAAATGGCTGATGCCGATGGCCTCCATGGCCGCATCCACCTGACGCCAGTCTTCCGCTCCAGGCGAAGCAAAGCGGCCGATATGGGAATGACGCCCCATGAACACAACCTCCTGCACGGTGAAGGCAAAATCGATGGCAAAATCCTGGGGCACCAGGGCGACCAGCCGGGCAAGATCGCGGCGACGATACTCAGCCACCGGCCGATCCATAAAAGTGACGCTTCCCTGGTCAGGGGACTTGGTGCCGGTGAGCAGATCGAGAAAGGTGGTTTTGCCGCAGCCGTTCGGACCGACGATCCCGTAAAATTTGCCCGGCTGGAGAGAGATGTCCAGATCGGCCAGGGCCGGGGTCTCCCCGTAGGCAAAACTGACCCCGGTCAGTCCAAAGCCGCTTGTTGCGGTCATATCGCCCTCCTCTGCCGCCTGCGGAAGATCACGCAGAAAAACGGGCCGCCGATCAGGGCGGTGAGCACACCGATGGGCACCTCCACCGGCAGCACCGCCCTGGTCACGGTATCTGCCGCCAGCAGGAGCAAGGCGCCGGCCAGGATGGAAACCGGCAGCAGCTTCCGGTTGTCCGGCCCCACCAGAAAACGCATGAGATGCGGCACTATGAGCCCGATAAAACCGATGATCCCGGAAACCGACACGCAGACCGCCGTCACCAGGGAAGCGGACAGGAGCAAAATCCAACGTACCCTGGTGCTTTCAACGCCCAGGGTATCCGCCGCTCTGGTGCCCAAGCTGAGGATATTGAGATCCCTGGCGTAATACAGAGACAACACCAGGCCGCAGAGCAAAGCCACCGTTACCACCCCCACATCCAGCCAGGTACGGGAAGCAAAGCTGCCCATGAGCCAGAAGATGATCACCGCCACCTGCTCGTCGGCCAGATACTTCAAAAAGCTGATCCCCGCCGCCAGAATCGCCCCGACAATGACCCCGGAGAGGATCAGGGTGTTGGCCGAGATCTGCCCGTTAAAGCTGGAAAGATACAGCACCACCAGCAGGGTAAGGGCCGCGCCGGTAAAGGCGAAAAGCGGCACGGAAAAATGGCCCATCAGGCTTAAGTTTGCCACCAGGGCCAGGGCCGCGCCAAAGGCCGCCCCGGAAGAAACCCCCAGGGTGTACGGGTCGGCCAACGGGTTGAGCAGGATGCCCTGGTAGATGACGCCGCTCATGGCAAGGCCGCCCCCGACCAGGGTGGCGGTGAGAATCCGGGGCAACCGGACATCAAAAACCACAAAGGGGATCACCGGGTCAATCCCGGCCAGCAGCGCGGAATTGGATGTCACCCTGGCCGCGATCACCCGGAGGATATCCCCGCCGGGCACAGCGATATGCCCCATGCCGGTGGCATAAACAATGGCCCCGAAGGTGGCTGCCGCCAGGGACAGGGTCAGCAGCCATATGGTGTGTCCGCTCTGCCTCATGGGTTCCTAAATACCTTCATCGCTCATGGCGTCCTTAGCGTGCTGGGCAAAGATGGCGGCAAAGGCATCGGATTCTCCCAGGCCGACAAGGGCGGCCGCCACGTTGATCCCGCGTGCCTCAAGCAGGCTTTTCAGGGAATCCGGCTCGGGCCCGGCCATGTCGTTCTTGGCATGATCTCCGGCCACGGTCATGAAGGGCTTGAGCAGCACCTTCCCGGTCTTGTCCGCGGCCAGCTCCTCGAAAAGACGGGCGTTGTCCGGAAAGCCCTCGACCATGGTAACATAGATGCGCACCCCGGGATATTGCTTGCGCATCACCTGTTCGAACTCCAGGTAGACTCCGGTGGAATAATGCTCATTGCCATGGGCGAAATAGACCAGCGCCCGCCCACCCTTTTTGGCCATCTCCACGTCCGGGGCCAAAAGGGCTGCCACCTGTTCGATATCGTGCCGGTATTCGTGCTCGATGCCGTGGGTTCCCAGGGCAGGCCGCCCGATGAGGATCTTCCTGAAGGGCATGTTCCGCTTCTTCACGGTTTTAATGGCGTTCAACCCCTGCACATAGGAGGCCAGATCGGCAAACTCCTCCCCACTGGAGATATGGGTCGGCTGGACAACGATGTAACCGTACCCTTCGTCCTGCAAGTCGGCGATGGTGGCCAGAGGCCCCTTGACATTGATGATCTCCGCGGGCACCTCGGGGTGTTGGCTCGCATAGGCGGGATCCTTGCGCCGCTCCTGCCAGATCCTCCGGATGATGTTCGAGGTGAAGGCCAATCGTACCGGGATGCGGGGTAATTCCTTCTGTACCTGCTCACGAATATTGAGAATGCCGGGCAACCCGCTTTCATGGCTGGTGCCGAACACCGCCAGCACAACCGCCTTTTTCTCGCCAGGGGCCGCCTGGGCATTCATTGCGCCAAGCGCCAAAAACAGGGCGACCAGCAACCAGACTCTATTGTGGGACATTTTTTTCAAACGCATCTTCTTCTCCATCTTTATTAAAGGTTGATAAGTTCCCTTCAGAAAAAGACGGCATCCTCCCCTGCGTAATTTGCATTGCGCACAAGGCCGGAAACCTTTCCTCGAAGGTTGCAGCAACAAAATCAACGAGGCAGGTTTCCTGACTTTTCCCAAAACCGGTTCGCCTTCCCACCCCACAACAGGGGGCAGTGGCATGAGAACCGGCGTTCCCGCTTCGCCTTGGAAGCAGGAGGAAGTTACAGTGGCGGGACCGTTCCCGATTTGCACGGGATTCCCTTTTAAGCCCAATGGGCGCCTTGTTGACAACACACATGTGGATTCTACAAAACCCGGCGATTCACCTCACGCAAGACACGAATATAATACGGGGTCACTCTAACCAATGGTCATGAAATAATAGACCGAACCAACGGCAACCACGGAAAGCATCCGCAGCCCCTGGCTCAGTCCCACCAGTTCAAGGGCCAGCCCCGGCGGAAAAATACCGACGTAATAGGGAAGCTGGTGTCGCACCGCCCGGATCGGGGTGGCCAGAATATTGCCGACCAGCAGGGCCAAAACCACCTCCCGCTGGCTTAGGCTGTTGTCGGCAAGCAGGGCTCCGGCCGCAGCCAGACCGGCTGCAAACTCGGCGCCGACGTGGGCCATGACAATACCGAGGCTCTGCGGGTCCAGCCAAGCGAGAAACCAAACCCTGGCGGCAAGAAACTGTTCGATGGCGGCAAACACCCCCTGCCGGTTCAAAAAGAAAAAAAGCACATACACCGGCACCATAAAGGTAAAGAGTCTGCCGATTCTCCGGCGGAAACGCGCAATCCCCTTCTGCAGAGCCGCACGCCAGCCGACTCTTTCCCGCTCCGGCAGTTCAGCCGTCTCACCGCCTTCGGCAAGAGGCGGCAGAAGCAGGCGGCTGGCCGCCACCACCAGGCCGGTCTGAAGCAGAGCCGCCCCGAAGGTCAGGCCGAGGTAGTGGAAGGCCGCCCCCTTGATCAGCGGCACGGTGAGAAAAAACACCGTGGGCAGGTGGAGAAAAAACCGTGGCAGGCTGTTGAAAAGATTAGCCAAAACCAACTCCCGGCGGGCAAGACGCTCCTGGGCATAGCCCTCGGCCAGCATGGTGTTGGAAGTAATTCCCGAAAAGAAGGCCATGCTGAAACTGGCCCCGGAGACGGCGGAGAGTCTGCCCATCCGAGCCAGAGGGCTGGTCAGTCGGGCAAGCCTGGGGGTCCAGTTCAGCGCTTCGATGAAGTTAGCGGCAACAATCCCCAGCGAAACCCAGAACAGAAGCCGGGCCAGGGGCCAGAAAAGATGCAGCCATAACTCCTTGAAAATGTGCGGTTCAAACGGCATAAAAAAACCCCGGACCGATATTCTCGATCCGGGGAGGCCCTGTTTCATCCACGGAAAATCATAACACCATCACTTGTCCACGGCGATCGTGCAGCATAACTTTTTCAAGGCAGGTCTTCTGACTTCCGGTTCATCCTTGTTTCGCGCCTTCCCATTTTCAAAAACAGTGGCGTGATTGCGAAACGCGTCCCCGGTTACAGCGGCGGGCCCGTCCCCGATTTGCACGAGGTTCCCTTTCAAGCTCCGGCAGGAGCGCCTTGTAATGCGTTATTTAGCATGGTTAGCGAAACTTTGCCACCATTCTTCTTTCACGCAAGCGATGGTGACACCGTCGCATTTTCAGCCAATTGAAACGCAACTGACCACAACTCACCCGAAACTTTCTCCTGCACAAGTCTCCATTTTCACAGGCATGCCGAAGATGGTCCCGCCGACTGTCGCGGTTGACGAGAACTTCTTTCTTGACTTTCACCGTAGATCCGCTAAGTTTGACGTCGATATCTCAGGCGCTCTGGAAAGAGCTTAAAAGGGAACCCGGTGTAAATCCGGGACGGGCCCGCCGCTGTAACCGGGGACGAGTTTCGCAATACAGCCACTGTTTTTTGAACGGGAAGGCGCGAAGCAAGGACGAACCGGGAGTCAGAAGACCTGCCAGGGATAGTATGTGTATCGCACACCTCTCGTGGACAGGGAGGTGCGGCGCTGGTCCAGTGGATATTTCGGGAAATCCCCTGATCGATACTTATCGGTCCGGGGATTTTTTTTTATCCGCTTTCTGTGGATGCCCCCCGGATCAAAAAAAATTTTGGTTGGAGGGATGAGATTCATGAACAAGAAGATGTATGCCGCCGTGCTGGCCATGACTGTTGCCTGGCCGGTTCACGGACGCAGCGCCGAGCCGGTGGCCACCATGGATGAGGTGGTGGTGACGGCGACCAAAACAGCGGAAAACGTCCATGATGTGCCCAATGCCGTGGTTCTGAAAAACGCCTTGGATATCGAGGACGCGCCGGCCAGGAGT
This sequence comes from Desulfobulbaceae bacterium UBA2273, assembly GCA_002347095.1. Lineage (GTDB taxonomy): Bacteria > Desulfobacterota > Desulfobulbia > Desulfobulbales > Desulfurivibrionaceae > Thiovibrio > Thiovibrio ferrireducens. The sequence goes on from DDWZ01000026.1 coordinate 41,691, forward strand.
CTCGGCGAGCTGCTGGCCAACGAACCAGGGCTTGACTGGCGCACCAGGGGCGACTACGGCGGGGCCACCGAAGAGATCCACATTCGGGGCATGGGCGGCGACGCCACCCAGGTATTCCTAAACGGCATCAGCATCAATTCTCCTTCCGTGGGCACTGCCGACTTGGGCCTGCTGCCCATGAGCAGCATCGACCGGGTTGAGGTGGTCAAGGGGCCTGGTTCCCTGCTGTACGGCACCGGCGCCATGGCCGGTACGGTGAACATCCTCACCAAGAACCCCGAGCCGGACAAGCTGGATATGAAGCTGGGAAGCGGCTTTGGCAGCGAAGGCAATTACGAGCTTTCCGCGGAGCAGGGCATGTATGTTGCCGACGGCCTGGGCTACTATCTCACCGCTTCCCGCCGGGAAAGCGACGGCTTTCGCGACAACAGCGACCTCCGCCATAACGACGCCTCCCTCAAGCTGGTCCATGACAAGAACAAGCTGCTCTCCGCCAGCCTGTATGGCGCCTGGATCGACCGGGAGTTCGGGGTGCCGGGGGTGAAGCCGCCCGACACCACCCAGGAGTATATTGTCAACGGAACCCGGATGTACAACGCTGATGCCGCAAGCCTGGTGAACGAGGGCAGTGATCAAAACTTTTACTCAGCCCTGGAATTGAAAAGCCAGCCGCTTTCCTGGTTGACCCTTGCCCTGCGGGGCGATGCGGTGAACATGGAAAATTATTTTTATCAACGTTACAACGCAACCGGTGCCGGTCAGGAAACGTGGGTCACCAACGAAATTCTGGGGCTGGAGGGTACGGCGGAGATGCGGTTGCCAAAAGGAATTACCCTGCTGCTAGGCAGTCAGTACCGCAATTACGATTACACCAACGAGGTGGGTGGCCTGGATGCCTATGGGGTGGCGCTACCCGTGGCCACCACCGAGGCAGAGCATGATGTCTTCACCCAAGGCAACTACGGCGAGGCGCAGTGGCAGGCGAACCAGTATCTGAAGCTGCTTGCGGGACTGCGCTATGAGGAGCACTCCATGTTCGGCCACGAAACCCTGCCCCGTTTCGGCGTGGTGGTGACCCCTCAGGAAACGACCACCATCAAGCTCGGCCATGGCAAGCACTTCAAGGCGCCCACCATGAACGACCTCTACTGGCCGGAAAGCGCCTATGTGCGGGGGAACCCCGATCTGAAACCGGAAACCGGCTGGCACAGCGATCTCACGGTGGAACAATCCTTTCTAAAAAAGAAACTGACCGTCTCGGCAACCTATTTTAAGTGGAACATCGACGACAAGATCGACTGGGCTCAGAATCCGGCCTTTCCTGGCCCATGGGGGGACAAATATACTCCGTCAAACACCAACTCCTACGAGGCCACGGGCTGGGAATTGGGGGTTTCTGCCAAGCCCCTGGATTCCGTAAGGGTGAGCGCAGGCTATACCAGGACCAATGCGGAGGAAGAGCAGGCTGTCGGGATATGGCGGCAGGCCCAATACACCCCGCGCAATCTGTTCAAGGGGCAGGCCGATTATTTCCGGCTTTCCGGGCTTACCACCAGCGTGGTGGTCCGCTATGTGGGCGACCGGCCCGCTTTCTATGTATCGGACACAGCCACCGAACCCCAGCACACCCTGGATTCCTACATAACCACCGACCTGCGCATAAGCCAGCGCTTTAAGGAACAGTGGCTGGCAGCCATCACCTGCAACAATATTTTTGACGCCGGGTATGACACCTACACGGCCACCTTTCGCGATGAAACCCTGGGCAGCACCACCCGCCAGGGATACCCTGGCGCGGGCCGCTCGGTCTTTGCCTCTCTGTCCTACGAGTTCTGAGAAGAGATATGCGTAAGAAACCTGCTTGTATTATTGTTATGCTCGTGCTGCTCTGGGCTGGGGCAACTGCCCCGGCCTGGGCGAACCCGCTGCGGGATGCGCAGGAAAGATTCCCGGTGAATCATCCTCCCCAGCGGGTGGTGTCGCTGGTGCCCGCCGCCACCGAGATGCTGGTGGCCGTGGGCGCTGGCGACGCAGTTGTTGGAATAACAAGCCACGATACCCTGCCGGTGGACCAAGGAAAAAAAGAGATCGTGGGTGGTTTTGTTGCCCCCTCCCTTGAGAGGATCGCGGCGCTCCATCCCGATCTGATCCTGGTCTCCAGCCTGCACGGCACGGTGAAAAAACGCTTTCAAGACCAGTGCGCCGTGGTGGAACTTCCCTCGGTTCATTCGGTGGAGCAGGCTCTTGAACGGCTCCACGATCTTGGCGCACTGCTTGGCCGGGGGCAGGAGGCGGATGGACTGGCTGCGGGCATCCGCGCGGAATTGGCGCTGATCCGGGCCAAGGTGGAGCCCATCCCCGCTACCAAGCGGCAGCGGGTGATGAGGCTGATGGGAGAGGCGCCGCTCAGGACGCCGGGGGACGACTCCTTCCAGAACGACTTCATCCGGAGCGCTGGCGGAATCCCTCTCCGTTTCGGCAAAAATGGGGAGTCCATCGTGGTGAGCCCGGCGGAGATTGTCCGGTTCAATCCGCAGGCTGTCTATGTGTGCGGGGACGCAGCCGCCGAGGCGGTGCTGGCCAATCCGGCCCTGCAAAAAATCGAGGCGGTCAAACACAAAAAAGTCTTCTCCTTCCCCTGCGAATTCACCTGCCGGGCCGGGGTCAACATGGGCGGCTTTGTCTCCTGGCTGGCGGCACGGATGTACGAACAGGAATTTTCCGATCCATCGCGCCAGGCGTATCCAGACCAAATGCTTGAGGCGCGGCCGGTTGCGCTGCCTCTGCCCTATGTCCGGCAGGCACTGGTGCAGAAGAGCCGGATTCGCGATTTCATCAACAAAACCCTTGTGGTGGATTTCACCAAGCCGCAACGCATACTCTCCACCCTGGAGGGGATGCGGGACGGAGTTCTTGCCGTGGGCAATCATTACTATCCCCCGCCTTCCTGGGGGCTTGGCCACACCAGCGGCTTGGAAGGCTTGCGCCAGACGGTGACTGCCGCCCTGACCCGGCCAGCCGCCCAGACCAGCCTGCTGTTCACCGGAGCGGACATGGACCATCTGGTTGTGGCTGAAAAATCGTTTCGCGACCTCACCGTGTATGCCCTGGTCACCGCGGGAGTCAAGACCAATGCCATGCGCATGGCCAAGGACAGGGGCAACTTCTACGAGCCCGGCACCATCAATATCGTCTTGCTCGCCAACGCCCGGTTGAGCGAACAGGCCATGAGCCGGGCGATCATCACCGCCACCGAGGCCAAGAGCGCGGCCTTGGCCGACCTGGACATCCGCAGCACCTACAGTCCGCATTATGCCGCCACGGGCACTGGCACCGACAACCTTTTGGTGGTGCAGGGCGAGGGAATCGGGATCGACGGCGCGGGCGGACACACCAAAATGGGGGAACTCATTGCCGCCGCAGTGTATGATGGAGTGCGCCGGGCCATCGCCGGTCAGAACCGAATAATCGCCGAGCGCTCCATCTTTGCCCGGCTGGAGGAGCGGAGGATACATCTTGCCTCGCTGCTGCCCCTTGAGCCCGAGGAATGCTCCCTGGATCGCCGGCAGTTGGTTGCCGCCGTGGAGGATGCGCTCATGCAGCCGGAATATGCCGGTTTCATGGCAGGCTCGCTGGCCATGAGCGATGCGGCCCAAGCGGGGCTTGCCGATCCGCAGGGGCATGAATCCTGGGCCAGGGCGGTGGCTGCACGCCTGGCTGGCCATGCGGTTGAGCCCTGGCGCACGCGTTTTTCCGAAGGCCAGTTGCCCCCGCTGGTGGCCAAGGCCTTGGAAGCGCTGGTTAACGGGGCATGCGGTAGGGAAAAAGGGAGCGCGGATTGAAGACGGATTCGAGGGCACTGGAGCTGTATACCGCCGGGCAAGCGGACAGGCAAATCACGGCCGAAATCCGGCCCACTCCGGTATCTCTCGCTTGGCTTGGATCCGCCGTTTTGCACGGAGGGCCCATGCGGGCGCTGCTGTGCTCGCTTCTGTTGCACGGGGCTCTGCTGCTTATCTCTCTGGTTGGCTGGAGCCTGTTGCCCATGGAGCAGACATCCCCTTCGGTGATTTCGGTGTTTACCCTGCAGCAGGAAGGCGAACCGGAAGCACCGGGGGGAACGCATTCTAAAAATGTTCCCACGGTTGCACACATAAAAAAACCTATTGCCAATGGGATACACGAGAATACAGGTGTGAGGCCTGAAATCACTTCATCGCCCGTACCCTCCCAGCCTGCCAGGCCCGAGGCTGGACGCGTCATGGCATCAGAGCTGCCGGTGCACGCCACTGCCCAACAAGAGAATGGCTCGGGCAGCGCCGCTCCCAACACCAATCCGGCCGGTGGAACAGGCGAAGGCGCGACAACCGGCGAGGTGCTGGCCCGTCCACTCTACAAAACCAATCCGCCGCCGCCCTACCCACGGCTGGCCCGGAAACTTGGCCACGAAGGCGTTGTGCAACTTGAGGTGCTTGTTTCCGTTACCGGCCGGGTGGATGATCTGCGGATTGCCGTGGGCAGCGGCCATGAATCCCTGGATGCCGCGGCCCTGGAGGCGGTGCGTTCCTGGCGGTTTTCCGCTGGCCAGCGCAACGGGCAATCCGTGGCCATGCGGGTCCGGGTGCCGGTGCGTTTCAGCCTGCGGGCGGGGAGCTGAAAACAGTGCAAGGAGCCTTGAAAAAAACCGGGCGCGGCATCGTTCTGGCCGCCCCGTCCAGCGACAGCGGCAAGACCCTGCTGAGCCTGGGACTGGGCGCGGCCCTGGTGCGGGACGGCTTATCGGTGCAGTATTTCAAGTGCGGCCCGGATTTCATTGATCCCACCCTGCACCGGCTGGTGAGCGGCCGGGTATCGCGCAACCTGGACCTGCGGATGTGCGGCCCCTCCTGTGTGCAACAGAGCTATGCCCAACACTGCGACGCGGATTTCGTCATTGTCGAAGGGGTGATGGGGCTCTTCGACGGCGGCGAGGCCAGCACCGCAGCCTTGGCCAGAACCCTTGCCCTGCCGGTGGTGCTGGTGGTGGACGCTTCGTCCTGCGCCGAGAGCATCGCGGCCCTGGTGCATGGCTTTGAGTCCTTTGACCCGCAAATCACCATTGCCGGAGTCATCTTCAACCGGGTTGGCAGCGATAGCCATTACCGGCTGCTTGCCCGGGCTGTGCAAGAGCATTGCCGGGCCGAGGTGTTGGGCGGGGTTCCCCGGCATGACGATTTTCTGGTTTCCGGCCGTCATCTCGGTCTGCACATGGACCACGACGAACCGCTTTCCTCGGAAAGGATCAACAGGATCGCCGCTGTCATGGCCCAACATGTCGATCTCGCGCTGTTGCGGGAGAAGGGCGCGATCCTGCCCAAGGTTTCCGGGCCTGCGGAAGTACGCAAAACAGCGCCGTGCGTTCGCCTCGGCATTGCCAGGGATGCGGCTTTTTGTTTTTATTACGAGGACAACCTCGACCTGCTGCGAGCGGCCGGCGCGGAATTGATTCCCTTCAGCCCCTTGGCCGATTCGAAGTTGCCGGACGATTTGGACGGGTTGTACCTGGGCGGCGGTTACCCGGAACTCCATGCGGAGGCTCTGGCGGCCAACCGTTCCCTTCGGGAGGAGATTGGCCGCCGGGCCAAGGCTGGGCTGCCGATCCATGGCGAATGCGGCGGCTTCATGTATCTGTGCGAGGCGCTGGTTACGGCGGAGGGCGCGGAATATCCCATGGCCGGGGTATTTCCGGTAAAAGCCCGGATGCAAAAACGGCTGGTCCGGCTCGGCTACCGCACGGCAACGGTTACGAAAAACACCCTGTGGCCCGAAGGTGCGAACCTTTTCGGCCATGAATTTCACTATTCGGAGACAGATCCCATGCCCGATTGGGTTGAGAGGTTCTATCGCCTCGATGACGGCCGGATTGAAGGCTTTTGCCTGCACAATACCCTGGCCGGGTACATGCATCTGCATCTGGGCTCCACCCCCGAGGCGGCCGCCCATCTCATCGAGTTTTGCCGCACACACGGCCGGGAGGCACAGTGATACAAAGAAACACCATTTTCCCCCTCATCCTCCTTGTTGCCATGCTTTTTCCGGGTCTGGGCGTTGCAGCCACCGTGGTGGACCAGGCAGGCCGCTCGGTTTCGATCCCCAATGCGCCCAAGCGCATCGTTGCCCTCGCGCCCAGCCTGGCCGAGATTGTCTTTGATCTGGGCCAGGGTGCCAGGCTGGTGGGGGTCACCCAGTTCAGCGATTTTCCGGCCGAGGCCAAGAATCTTCCCAAGGTCGGCTCCTATGTGCGGCTGGATCTTGAACGGATCGTGGCCCTCAAGCCGGACCTCTGCCTCGGCATCCGGGACGGCAATCCCAAGCATCAGGTGGAGAAGATCGAAGCTGCCGGGATTCCGGTGTACGTCATCGACCCGCGCGATATCAAGGGAATCATGGAAGCCATCCAGGGGGTGGGCGGGGTGCTCGGCATGCCGGCACGGGCCGAGGCGCTTGTTGCCGAGATGTCCGGCCGCATCGCGCATGTGCGGCAACAGGTGGCGACAACCCACTCCCGGCCGCGAGTCTTTTTCCAGCTCTACTCCCCTCCCATCGTCACCGCTGGCAGCAAAACCTTTATCCACGAATTGATCACCATTGCCGGCGGCATCAATCTGGGAGCCGGAGCTGTTGACTATCCGCGCTTCAGTTGGGAAAAGGTGCTCTCTCTTGATCCGGAGGTGGTGGTGGTCACCGCCATGGGCGGCAAACAAAAGCCGGAGCAACTGAAGGCGCAGTGGCAGCAGTGGCCGCAGCTTTCCGCGGTGCGTTCAGGCCGGGTGCATGTGGTGAACGACAACCTCTTTGACCGGCCTACCCCGCGCCTCATTAACGGTTTGGAGGCGCTGCTTCGCATCCTTCATCCCGAGTTGTCCGGAGCCGCGCATGCTCAATAACCTTCGTCTGGGCGTTCGCCTGGCCCTGGTGACCATCGTGCTGGCCGGGCTGCTGGCAATAAGCTTCTTGCTCGGCATGGGCATAGGCCCTTCCGGCAACGGGATTTCCGAGCTGCTGGCCGCGGTTTTCGGCAGCGGCGACCCGCAATCGGTCTTCAGTGTTATTGTCTGGAAGATCCGGTTGCCCCGGGTTATCCTGGCCGCCGCGGTGGGTTCCACCCTTTCCTTGGGCGGGTTGGTGTTTCAGGCCCTGCTCCGCAATCCGCTTGCCGAGCCATACATCCTCGGAATCTCGGGCGGCTCGGCGGTGGGGGCAATCGGCGGCATGCTCCTGGGTTTTTCCCCTTTTCCCGGCATGGCCCTTGCCGCCTTTGCGGGCAGCCTCTTGATTCTTCTCCTGGTGGTCGGCCTGATCTCCGGCAACACCTCCATGGGCCGGGATTCCCTCCTCCTGGGCGGGGTAATGATGAATGCCTTCTGCGGGGCGATCATCATGTTTCTCATCTCCATTACCCAGACTTCCGAGGTCCACCAGATCCTCTTCTGGCTCATGGGCGATCTTTCCATGTCCGGTCTTGACCGCTTGCCGGTGCTGCTGGCGTTATTGCCCTGTTTTGCCGTGGTTTTCGCGCTGGCGAAACCCTTGAATCTGCTCCTGGCCGGACGGGAATCCGCGGCCAGCCTGGGGATCAACGTGCGACGGCTCACCATGCTGTTGTTGCTGGTCACCACCTGCATGGTGAGCCTGGTGGTGTGCCAGTCCGGGTTGATCGGTTTTGTCGGCCTGGTTATCCCCCATGTCCTTCGCTTGCTGCTGGGGCCGGACCACCGGCTGCTCGTACCGGCCTGCATCCTGGGCGGCGCCTCCTACCTGATCCTCTGCGATCTCCTGGCCCGCACCCTGCCTAACTCTGGCGAGATGCCGGTGGGTATTGTCACCGCCCTCATCGGTGCCCCGCTTTTCATCGTCTTGCTGTGGAGGTCGCGCCGATGCCAGTGATCTGTAACCGTCCAGCAGCGCCGCATCTGCTTTGTCATCGGCCTGGTCCGCATACCGTGTGTATAGCGGACAGGCCTCTTTCGCGCATCTGCAACACTGCTGAACGGTCACACTTCCGAAACTGCCGAAATTTTGTTGCTTCAGGTGAACCATGCAGGTGATTTCAGTTGAAGGGCTCACGCTCTGTTACGGCAAGCGGCAGGTGCTGCAGGATATTTCCATGCAAGTGCACCGTGGGGAGTTCTATCTCATCATCGGGCCAAACGGCAGCGGCAAAACCAGCCTGCTCAAGGGGTTGGCCAATCTTCTCCCCGTTGCCCACGGGAGAATAGAGATTCTCGGCAAAGCATTGACCAGCTATACCAGGCGGCAATTGGCGCGCAAGCTTGCCGTGGTGCCCCAACAGATTTCCCTGGACTTCCCCTTTTCCGTGGCGGAAACCGTGCTCATGGGGCGGGCCCCGCATCTTGGCCTTATGGGAATTGAGGGGGCAGCAGACCACGCCTTGGCCCGGGAGGCCATGCATTTTACCGATGTGGCCCATCTTGCCGACCGCCCTCTTGACCAGTTGAGCGGCGGCGAGAGGCAGCGGGTGATCATTGCCCGGGCACTCTGCCAGCAGCCGGAGATCATCCTGCTCGATGAGCCGACAGCCTCCCTGGACCCGGCCCACCAGATCCAGATCATGGATCTCATGGAGCGGTTCCGCGTGGAAAAAGGCACCACGGTCATCATGGTTTCTCACGATCTCAATCTGGCCTCCCTCTATGGCGATCGGCTGTTGCTGCTCCATAACGGCAGAGTGGAAATGGTGGGTTCACCCGACGAGGTGCTCACTGCCGAGCGTCTTGGTGCCTGCTATGGCTGCGCCATGCTGGTTGAAAAAAATTCCCTGGGCCAGATGCCCCGCGTAACGCCGATTCCGCAGAAATATTCTCAGGTTGTGTAAAGCCGGGCCACGCACCGTTCCTGCCTTGTTGTGCCAAAACCATCGCCATTTTCCCGCCGCCGTGACTTTCTCTGGCAAAATTTTCCCCTTTCGCCTACATTCGTATGCATGGGTTTGCGCCGGTCACGGCGCCGTTGTAACTACCGGAGAAATCACATGGAAACATTCGAACAACTTCTTGAAAAATCGACAAAAATACACGGCCACATCTGCGCGGGCCAGGTCATCGGAGTGCGCATGTCCATGATCGGCCTGCGGGAGATAGGCATCGACGATCCCAAAGTGCAGCGCAAGGATTTCTACGTGCTGGTGGAAATCGACCGCTGCGCAACCGACGCCATCCAAACCGTGACCGGCTGTTCCCTGGGCAAACGCTCCCTGAAATGGCTGGACTACGGGATAATGGCCGCGACCTTTGTCAATCTTAAAACCGGCAAGGCGGTGCGGATCACCGCTCTGGAGGAATCGCGGGAGACCTCGAAGAAATATTGCCCGGAAATCGGCGACAAATACAAGCAGCAGTTGGAGGCCTACCGGATCATGCCCGAGGCAGAGCTCTTTAAGGTGCAACCGGTCAAAGTCGCCGTGCCCGAAGAGGACATGCCGGGCCGACCCAAACGGCGAGTGCAATGCGAGCGCTGCGGGGACTGGGTGCAGGACTGCCGCGAGGTGATGCAGGATGGCAAGCCCCTCTGCAAGCCCTGCGCGCATGGCCGCTATTACGAAATCATCTGAGCCTGATCGGGCTACAGGAGCACAATATGACAAAAACAATCCCGGTTGAGCAGGCCGTCGGCATGGTCCTGCCCCACGACATCACCGAAATCCGCAGCGAAGAATTCAAGGGGCGTGCCTTTCGCAAAGGCCACATCATTCAACCGGAGGATATCGAGCGGTTAAAGCGGCTTGGCAAGGACAACATCTATGTGCTGGAGCTTAAGTCCGACGATATCCATGAAAACGAGGCGGCCGAACTGATGGCGAATGCCCTGGCCGGGCCAGGCACCTCGGTTTCCGGGGAGCCGGTGGAAGGCAAGCTCAACATCGTCGCGGCCCATGACGGTCTGCTCAAGGTCGATGCCGAGGCGCTGTACCGTTTCAACCTGCTGGGCGAGGTGATGTGCGCCACCCTGCACAGCAATACCCCGGTCAAAAAAGGCGAACAACTGGCCGGAACCAGGCTTATTCCCCTGGTGTCCAAAAGAGGGATCGTCAACGCTGCCGTTGAGATCGCCGACAAGGCCAAGGGAGTTCTCACGGTTGCCCAACTGAAACAGGCCAAGGCCGGGTTGATCATCACCGGCAACGAGGTGTTCCATGGCCGGATCAAGGATGCCTTTGAACCGGTGCTGCGCAAAAAACTGGAAAAACTCGGTTCGGAGGTGGTTGCGGTCCGCTTCGCCCCGGACGATATCGAGACCATTGCCGCGGAAATCAAAGCCTGCCTGGACGCGGGCGCGGACCTCATCGTCACCAGCGGCGGCATGTCCGTGGACCCGGATGACGTGACCCGGCAAGGCATTGCCAAGGCAGGCGCCGAGGAGATCGTCTACGGCACCCCGGTTCTGCCCGGAGCCATGTTTCTCGTGGGGTACATCGGAGCGGTGCCGGTGCTGGGGCTGCCTGCCTGCGGCATGTTCCACAAGATCACCGTCTTCGATCTGATCCTGCCCAGGGTGCTGTGCGGCGAAAAGATCACCCGGCATGACATGGCCCTCTTGGGGCATGGCGGCTTGTGCCGGCAATGCAAGACCTGCGTGTATCCCATCTGCGGCTTCGGCAAGTAATCTGTACTCGTCCTGCTCTGACGAAAAACAGAAATATATCTCTCCCCTGTAACTGTCCAGTAGTGCTGCAGATGCGCGAAAGAGGTCGATTCGCCATACTCCAGTATGCGAATCGACCGATGACAAAGCAGATGCGGTGCTGCTGGACAGTTACATTACTCGGAAACCTTGCCGCGCATGGCCTTCACCCTGCCCCGCTTTTCCTTGCCTTCGAGGCGTTTTTCCTTGGCGCTACGGGAGGGTTTGGTGGGCCTGCGCTTACGTTCCTGCTTGACCGCCTCCCTGATCAGTTCCCCCAGCCGTTCCAGGGCATCGGCCCGGTTTTTTTCCAGACTGCGAAACTGCTGCGCCTTGATGATGATCTCGCCGTCCTTGGTCAACCGCTGATCGCTTAACCCCAGCAGCCTCTCCTTGTAAAAATCCGGCAGGGACGAGGCGCGGATATCAAAGCGCAGGTGCACGGCCGAGGAGACCTTGTTGACATTCTGCCCTCCGGCCCCCTGGGCACGGATGGCGGTGATCTCGATCTCGTTTTCCGGGATAGCAACCGTCTGTGAAATCCGTACCATCGCAACTCCCCAAAATCGGGTTCTTCTGCTCTCCGTTCAAAACGCCGGGCTAAGGTCTGCAGGTCACGCGCACACTGGTTGCCTGGGGGCCATTGTCCCTCTGATCCTCGATCGACAAGCCGCACCTCGTCGCCAAGGGAAAGCCCGGCTCAATCGGCATTGATGAGGCTGTTGCGGTGGAAATAGATCTCATCCCCCGCAATGGTAATATTGTGTGCTGATCCCGTATTGCTCTCAGGGAAGTGCGGGCGGAATCCTGCTTTTCTCCTCGGCCTTGGCACCGCAGGCAAGGCAAAAACGCGCCGCAGGCAAAGCCAGCAACCGCGGCAGGGGAATCGGCTCGCCGCACCCTTCGCACTTTCCGTACTGCACGGCGTCCATCTTGTCCAGGGCACGATCGATTGCCTCGATCTCCTCTTTTTCCCGCTCATCGAGCAAGGCATTGAGTTCGGAGAGCCCGGCCTTTTGCGCCTCCTCCTCAAATTCGGTATCCTTTTCGGCAAGTTCCTGCCAGCCATCGTCGAGGCGCCGCAGGCGTTGAAAGACATCCTGACGCAGGGCGAGGAGTTTTTCTTTCAGCAGATCCAGTTCCTGTGCGGTCATAACAGCCCCCCTCTGTGTTAGCAGCCGGCATGGCGATCATTTTCTTTTAGTATACAGCCGCAGAGGGGCAATCCACCAATCATATTTTTCTGGGCTGCGGCCAGGAAAAGCTTAGGGGAAAAGCCGAGACGGGCAACGAAATGTCGGGAAATGGTCAAAAGCCAAGAAGGAAAAGCTCCCCCAGTATCCATGCGCCTTTTTCCTTGCGGATGTTGGCGGACTGGGTGCTGAGGATGCGAAAGCCATGGCGGGCGGCCACGGCCTCGATGTAGGAAAAAGAATGGGCATAGCGGCCGGAAGGACGCAACTGGTAGCCCTGCCCTGCCATCTGCTCGGTGGAGAAAAGGAACCTGCCCTGTGGCGCAAGCCCTGTGGCCAAAATAGCGAAAATCCGGTCCAGCTCGCCCACATAGATCAGGACATCCGCCGCGACAATCAGATCGAAGGGCTCCCGGTTCTGCTCCAGAAAGGTCACGATCTCGGCCACGGCCAGATGATCATACACCTTCTTGGCCGCTGCCGCCTCCACCATCTTGGCGGAAAGATCCACCCCGACCAGGCAGCCGCTTATTTCCTGAAAAATCTGGCCCACCAAACCGGTGCCGCAGCCCAGATCCAGAAGGCGGGCAAAATGTTGAGGCCCGGCAGGATCGGCAAGCAGCAGGCTTTTGAGTTCCCAGGGGGTGCGGTATTCCAGATCAACCAGCAGCCGCTCTTCAAAGTGGCCGGAAAAGCTGTCGAACAGCTCGGCAATGTATGAGGAAGGGGCCACTGCGGTTGTTTCCCCGGTGAGGGCCGCAAGGATATGCCGGGCCGAGGCCGCGTTGTGATCCAGCTCGATGAGCTTGCGGTAACAGGCTTTTGCCTCGGCCACCCTGTCTTGGTCAAGGTAGAGAACCCCCAGATTGCCGTGGGCTGCGCCGTATTCCGGGCGCAGGGCCACGGCGATCTCCAGGGAGGCGATGGCCTCGTCCTTGCAACCCAGTCCCTTGTAGACCAGGGCCAGGTTGTAATGCACCTCCGCGTCGTCCGGCGCTATTTCCATGGCGCAGAGATAGGACTGCATGGACTCTTCCAGCCGCCCCGCCCTTTTACAGGCCAAGCCGAGGTTGAAATGGATATCGGCATCCTGGGGATTGAGTTGCGCGGCCCGGTGATAGGCTTGGATGGCCTCGGCCATGTTGCCTTGGGCGAAAAGGGCGGTACCCAGATTGTAGGCCGCCTGCCAGTGCGTGTCGTCCAGAACGAGAACCTCTTTAAAATGCTCGATGGCCATGTGATGCTGTTCCAGGGAATACCGGGTTACGCCTTGCTCATAGACGATCGTTGCCTCCTGCGGCAGCAAGCAATGGGCTTGGTCAAACCAGCGGGCGGCCTCGGCCAAATCGCCCTCACTGCGCTGGAGCAGGGCCAGGTAAAAACAGGCATCCACATGTTCCGGGCAGAGGGAAATGGCCTGAAGGTACAGGGAGATTGCCGAATTCGCCTCTCCCTGCCGGTGCAGGTCAAGACCCCGGTGGAAAAAATCATCGGCATTGCTGGGGCAGGGGTGGCCATTTTCGGCACCCTGCCCGTCTGTCTGCACAGGGCGTGAGTCTGTGGTCATCGGCATCAAAAAGATAAATTTTAATGATGTACAGCGGTCCAGTTGGAACTATGATGGGTGTAAAGAAGAGCAAAAATAACGCACCGGCGCAAAGTCGCAAGTAAAAAAAACAGCGTTGCCATTAATTTCGGGATACAGCCGCCATGAACCTCCTGCCAAAGCCCAGCAGCACTCAGATCACCTGGATGCGGGATATTCGCCGCCACCTCCACCAACACCCGGAGCTGGCCTTTGCCGAATTCGCCACCGCACGCTGTATTGCCGAAGAACTGAAAAAAATGGGCATCCCCTGCCGGGAGCAGGTGGGCCGCACCGGCATCGTCGCCACCCTGGGAAGCAGGGAAACAGACGCGCCTTGTGTCGCCCTGCGGGCCGACATGGACGCCCTGCCCATTCTCGAGCAGACCGGACTGCCCTTTGCCTCGGAAGTTCCTGGGGTGATGCATGCCTGCGGCCACGACGGCCATGTGGCCATGCTGCTCGGCGCGGCCGCCCTTCTTAAGGCACAGGAGGCGGAACTTCCCGGGCGGGTGGTTCTCCTCTTCCAGCCCGCGGAAGAAGGGGACGGCGGCGCGCAGGGCATGATCGACGAAGGCGGTGTTGACGGCGTCAATATGATTTTTGCCGGACATATCGACCGTCTTTACGGCGTACAAGAAATTGTCGTGCAACCTGGGCTGATCTCCGCCTATACCGACGAATTCACCATCGAGATCCGCGGCCCGGGCGGGCATGGCGCCAAGCCCCAGGAAACCTCGGACTGCATCCTGGCCGCGGCCCAGCTCATCACCAGCCTCCAGGGTATCGTCGCCCGCGAAACCCACCCCTGTTCCCCTGCCGTGATCACCGTGGGAACCATCCACGGAGGCACCGCCGCCAACGTGATCGCCTCGGAGGTGATTCTTACAGGCACTCTCCGGACCACCAGCCCGGAAACCCGCGCCGGTTGCCTCGCCAGCCTGCAACGCATGACCCTTGCCATGGAGCAGCTCCACCGGGTGGCAACCTCCTTCACCTGTGCGGAGGGCTACCCGCCGGTGATCAACGACCCGGGCGCCGCCAGCATCGCCGCGGAGGTCGCCGCTACAATTGTCGGGCCGGACAAGGTGCGGAGCCAGCCCCAGCCCAGCCTGGGCGGAGAGGATTTCTCCTTCTTTCTGCAAAGGATTCCCGGCTGCATGGTGCGCTTTGGCGCAAAACACACCGAGCTGCACGATGCTCCGGCCCACAGCCCCCGCTTCGATTTTGACGAAGCGGTTCTGCCGACGGGCGCTCATTTTCTCGCGCAAACCGCCATCCGCGCCTTGGAACATCTGGGCGAGATGCTCGGTTCGGCGCACGATAGCGAATAATCCCCGCGCCAGGAAACTTTCCCGGAGAATTCGACGGCAATCCGTGGTATACACGGTTTTCGTCCACCAATTCCCTAATCATTTTTTCACAAGACCCATGGAAAACGAAGAGCACGATATTTTTTTTAACGTCATCAACCGGTTTGTCGGGTTTTACAGCCGGGATGCCGGCAGGGAAACCCGCAACGACACCGACTGCGAATACCCCTTTGTGGCCATGGACACCAGGCAGATCTTTGCCCAGCTCCGTTTTGTGAGCGATTTTCTTGGGCTCGACCGGGATGAACCGCCCGCGCCCATGCCCCGTTTTTTGGATGTGGGCTGCGGGATAGGCAACGTGCTGCTCATTGCCGAACAGTTCGGTTTTGAGGTGTACGGCATCGAAAAGGATGACTATTCCTTCCCGATTGCAGCCAAGCTCATTGGCGAGGATCGAATTGCCCAGGCGGATATCTGGAAGTACGGAAACTTCGGCGAGTACGAGGTGATCTACTACTACCGGCCCTTTTCCGGGCGCGTTCAGCAGCTCCGTTTTGAAAAGCTCATTGAAGACTCCATGAAGATCGGGGCTCTCCTCATTGCCAACCACAAAAACAGCGACGCCATCGAGCAGGATCGCCGTTTCGAGAGGCTCAGCCCCTCCCTGCCGATCTGGCGGAAAATCGCGGCGCCATAACACCCATCAGGCAGTGACCACCTTGTTCCGCCCCCCGTTCTTGGCAAGATAGAGGGCCTCGTCCGCCCTTCTCAGCACAGCCTCCAGACCGGCATCCTCTTGCCGAAGATGGGTGACCCCGATGCTGACCGTAAAACGGATAATCCGCTCCTCCGCGCATACCTTCAAATCGGCGATGACCTGGCGAATCCGTTCCGCGACGATCAACGCCCCTTCCCGGTCGGTTTCAGGCAGGATAATGGAAAATTCCTCCCCGCCTACCCGGCCCAACACGTCGCTTTCCCGAAGAACCTCCTGACACGTGACGGTAAAAGCCTTGATCACCTCGTCGCCGACCGCGTGGCCATGGGTATCGTTTATTTTCTTGAAATAATCGATATCCATTTGGATCGCGGAAAAGACATGGGAGTAGCGTTGCGAACGCAAAAATTCCTTGGTGGCGAAATCCATGAGATAGCGGCGGTTATACACCCCGGTCAGCGGGTCGGTGGTGGCCAGACGCTCAAGTTCGCGGTTCTGGCCGAGAATCCTTTGCCGGTAGGCTTCAAGCTGCTCGACCATCCAATTGAAGGAGTGGGAAAAATCGCCTAAAAACTCCACCCGCTGGGAAAAATCCCCCTTGGCGATCTGTCCGGTCTGCCAGGTAAGATGCCGGAGGGTTGCCTGCAGGTTCTTGAGATGGTGGCAAGCCGGAAGATTGGCCGAAATCCGCACATCCATGTCGCCGATGGAGAGGTGGTGCGCAGCCTTGCTCAGGGCGGACAGGGCCTCGGTAAGGGCATTGACGAATTCGCCCACCTGGCGAATCTCATCCTCCTTGTGCCCTGCCAGGTCAAGGAGCGCGGGCTGTTCATTATGCAGCAGGGCATGGAGATGACCGCTGATCCTGTCCAGCCTTTCGATATCCTCGTGCTCCATGTGCGTACCCGGCTTATCTTTTCATGTTAGGCATCGACAAGCACGACCTCGAAGCGGCAGACCCGGTCGCCGGTGCACCAGCAATCCGTCTCCCTTGCCGTGAATTGCTTGCCGAAGTGGGCGGAAAACAGCCCGGCGATAAAACCTTCATCAAAGGTGCAGACCAATTCATCGCTCATGGGCAGGCCGGAGCAATCAAGGTCTTCGGCCACGGTGAGCACAAAGCGGTGCTTGAGCAAATCGGAACTCTCAACCCGCAGAATACCGATGGCAAAGGATCTCAATGTTTCCTGGAGCACGGCAATGAACCGGTCAAAATCCTGGGTGTTGCGGAGCAGATGTTCATGGATCGCCTTTCCCGCGCTCAGGCCTGCGTCATAAAAAATACGGTTGGCCGTTGCCACATCGGTGTGGGAGATGATCGCGTCGCGCAGGGTGAACTGCATCAACCGGTAGACAGCGACCGCGGTTTGCGGGCCAAGATTGGGACGTCCCCATTCGATGTCGCCGAGATGTGACCAGTCAAACTGTGGAGCCTTTCGCTCTTCCTTGAACATCGCCGTGCCTCTTTTGCCTTGAATAGATGCCCAAACCGGGCCATGCCGCATGCAATAATGCTAGCATATCCACTTGGCAAAAGGCAATGGAGCAATGGCAGGGGGAAAAAGAAGAATGTGGGAAGGAGAGTCTAAAAATGCGAGGCGTTGGGAAAGAGATCCTCGGGGACGCACCCCTTGCCATGCTGTTTGGCATAAGCATATCTGGCGCAATCGCGGAAATCGGCGTGGCAGTATTTGCCCTGGATATTGGCGGAAAATTGCGGCACGCTTGCCATGATCGTGACAAAGAAATCGCAGGAGTCTGAATATTCGCAATCTGATTTCGTTTCAGGGGGCATTGCCACGGTGATCTCCAGAGCTGGCCGGTTGATTCGTTGCACTATAGCCCAAGGATTGCCGGATGCACAATACGGAAAAACTACGGAAGCCCTGGCGGTTCTTGCTTGGGCCTCATCATGCTCCGATTGCGGGCAAGAGCAGGCAGGTGCGTAAACAGGAGCCCGCCGCAATCTTCCGTGAGCAGGGGAAGATTGCGGTTTTCATCACTGAGGGAAGATACAGTCGAAACGATTGCCCGATTGGGGTCGTGTATTGTTCAGAATGGAGAGCCGCGGTCCGACAGGTTCTTCAGCGAGGAAATTCCAGGCTTGCCAGCCGTATCCTGCCCAACCCGCCGCCCTTGCCGGCAAGAACGCACTGATCGTATACCTGCAGATCATTGCTTTTGATAAGCAGGGTCAAATCGGCAATGTATTCGGTTCCCCGATTGGAATACAGGTGCAAGCCGTTGGCCAGGGCAAGGGAATCCATGGTTTCTTCCCTGATCTGCCGCAGTTCCTTGTATGCTGGAACCCGGTTGAGCATCAGGATATAGGAACGAACGGAATCAAGCAGGGAAGCATATGCCACGCCGGAGTAAGCCTTGCCATCCTCGCGGCCGTCAGCCAGATGTTCGGCATTGTTCCAAGCCAAGACGCCGAACAGGTTGTTTCGCTCAAGGGAAAAACGGGAACCGCCCCACGAGGATTCAAGGGCGCCCTGGGCCATGATCAGGCTCACCGGCACCGGACTGATGCGGCGGCGCAGATCGGCAACCTCATAGGCCCGGTACTTGCGGCAGAGGTTCCGAAGAAAAAACACCTCATTCTGGCTCAAGCCCACAAGCCGGGTATACTCTTCCGCACGCACGCCGAAATCCAAGCGTTTGGGCAGGGAGGGGAATTTTGCCAGAATCTTCTCCAGATCGGCCCGCTCTTCCTCAACCTCGGACAGGGCGATCATTGCCGCGGGAAGGAGAACATGCAAAAACGCCTTTTTCTGGGTGGCCGCATCGAGGGAAGGCATGTCCCCGGGGAACTTGCTGACCAAAACGGCGGGAACCTCGGAAAATGGCTCCACTTCCCACAAATTATTCGCCTTGAGTTGATCCAGCAAATCTTGGGCGGAATGAACTTCGATGGTGGGAACGGACTGAAACCGCTGGGGAAAGCGGATAAATACCGAGGAAGGCTGGGTCAGGAGGGCGACAAGAAAAAAGAGCATGACCAGGGACAATCCGGAAACCATCCGCACCATTCCCGAATCCACGGGTTTCTTGCCAAAAAACATCGGGTTTGCATCGTGTTTTGCTGCAACTACTTTCTTTTTTACAACCACAACTTTGTCCTGCTCTGGGGTTACGTCCGGGGGACGGTTTGATGCAAGGTAGTCCATACAGTCCTCCACCTGTGCAAACGCATTACAAGAAAGCAAACGCTCTTCCCTGACCGCTGCCGTTGTTCCCCCTCTTCCTGTCCCGAAGAGGTAGGCGAACATACCAGATGCTTCGTGCAAAGGCAAGCAAAACATCACACCAACCGACCACTTTGCCGCCGCTATATACTTTCCATAGTATAGATAGAAAATAAAAACACAACAAATAGTATTATTGTAGCATTTAAAATAATACCTAAACACCGAAGATTACGTAACGATTTCCAGTGGTTTTCACCCTCGATTTTTTTTTTAGGATGGAAAAAAACAAGCACGGTCTTTGCTGCCGAGAGATGGCAAAGCGATGAAAAAAAAAGATACTCAGTTGAAATGCTTGCGGATCACGCAGAAGGGCTTCAGCCGCGAAGCAGTGCGGCCAGCGCGGCTAGCGCCGTTCATTCACAATCATCGTGCGAAGGAGAAATGACCTGAGTTGAAGAAGGTCTGGTGATTGCCGGCAATCGACACCAATAGTGCCGCCGCGGACACCCCAGCCAGGGGTTTATTCCACTTCGGCCGCCGGGGCGTCGCTTGCCGCTGCCCCGGAAGACTCGCCCCCCCCCGTGACAGCCTGGGGCGCGACCTCACCCTCCTTGGCCGGAAAAAGGGTCGGCTGCACCTCCGCCGCTGCGGCAGGCTCCTTTTCGGCAGGCAGTTCGGCGATCCGCCGCACCGGCCGGTCGGAAACCCGTTTGCCCAGGGCGGAGGCCCCCTTGATCAGCACCTCGCTGAAGCTGCAATCAACAAAATTATGGCGGGCGCGCTTGGACGGGGCGAGATGCACCCGCACCCTGCCCCCGTCACCGGTGCTCAGAAAGAGGATGGCGGAATTCTTGTGCTCCGGGAAGAGGCGGTATTCCTTTTCGAGGATGAACTTCGGGCTCTGGAACCGTTTGACATAGCAGAGATTCTGCACACCCTCGCGGTAGAGAATGTTGAACACCCGTTTTTCATCGACCTTGCCGAGCCAGAGCACATCATGGCCGACAAAGAGCTTGTCGATCACGTTGATGACCTTGTACATGCCGTTTTGGAAAATGAGCAGCAGCTTGTCGTATTCGGAACAGGGGAAGCAATCCTCAGGTCTCGCCTTGACCTGATGGCCCAAAAATCCGGTTTCCCTGTCATAAGCCATGGTCAGGTTGGAGAGCGCCACCTTGCGCACCTCCACCTCGCCGAAGGTGGCGATCTCGGTGCGGCGCGGGTAGAGATGGCCGTAGCGGTTCAGGAGATCGTCCAGATAATTGATGGTATACACCACCATGTCCTTAA
The DNA here is from genome assembly GCA_002347095.1 of Desulfobulbaceae bacterium UBA2273. Taxonomy (GTDB): domain Bacteria; phylum Desulfobacterota; class Desulfobulbia; order Desulfobulbales; family Desulfurivibrionaceae; genus Thiovibrio; species Thiovibrio ferrireducens. The sequence continues at coordinate 61,661 of DDWZ01000026.1, forward strand.
GATGGTTCTCCACCGCCTTGATATGGTCCCGGACCTCCTTGATGTCCTTTTTCTTTTTGTCCAGGTCGTAGCGGGAGATGCGCTTAATCCGGATCTCCAGCAGCCGTTCGATGTCTTCGGTGGTTACTTCCCGGACCAGCTTGTCCCGGTAGGGCAGCAGCGCTGCGCCAATGGTCTCGACCACCGCCTTGTAGGTTTTGCACTCCTCGATCTCTTTGTAGAGCCGCTCTTCGATGAAGATCTGCTCCAGCAGATGGGCGTGGAGCTTTTCCTTGAGCCTCCCATGCTCGATGGTCAGCTCCTTTTCCAGATCGACGACCAGTTTCTTGGTATTCTGGCGCAGCACCTCGCTCACCGTGAGCACCGCCGGGTTGTTGTCCAGGATCACGGTGAGATTCGGGCTGATCGGCACCTCGCAGTCGGTAAAGGCGTAGAGGGCCTTGATGGTGTCCGCCGCATAGATGCCGCGCACCAGCTTGATCTCGATCTCCACCTCCTCGGCGGTGTAGTCGTTGATGCTTAAAATCTTGAGCTTGTTGGCCCGCGCCGCCTTTTCCACGCTCTCGATCAGAGACTGGGTGGTGGTGCCGTAGGGGATATCCTTGATGGTGATGGTCTTCTCGTTCTTCTCCTCGATCCTGGCCCGGCAGCGGATACGACCGTTACCGTCCTCGTAGCCGGAAACATCGATGGCCCCGCCGAGGAGAAAATCCGGATACAAGGTAAACGGCTCGTCCCGGAGGATATTCTTCTGGGCTTCCAGCAGCTCGCAGAAATTATGGGGCATGATCTTGGTGGCCATGCCCACGGCGATCCCTTCGGCCCCCTGCATCAGCAAAAGGGGAATCTTGGCCGGCAGGGCCACCGGCTCCTGCATCCTCCCGTCATAGGAGTCGGTAAACTCGGTGAGATCCTTGTTGAACATGGTCTCCCGGGCCAGGGGCGAGAGGCGGCACTCGATGTACCGGGCCGCCGAGGCCTGGTCGCCGGTGAAGATGTTGCCGAAGTTGCCCTGCCGGTCGATGAGATAGCCCTTGTTGGCCAGGTTGACCAGGGCGGAAAAGATCGAGGCATCGCCGTGGGGGTGGAGCTTCATGCAGTCGCCCACCACGTTGGCCACCTTGTGGTAACGACCGTCGTCCATGTTGAACAGAGTCTGGAGGATGCGGCGCTGCACGGGTTTTAAGCCGTCAGCCACGTCGGGGATGGCCCGCTCCCGGATAACGTAGGAGGTGTAGTCCAGGAAGTTGGTGTCAAAGAGCTTGTGCAGCTCGCCGTAATGGGAGGTTTCCATGATTACACGACCACCAGATGATCCATGATATATTCTTTGCGCTCGGGGGTGTTCTTGCCCATGTAAAAGGAGAGCAGCTTAGGCACCTCGCTCAGGGTGTCGATATTCACCTGCTGCAGCCGCATGTCCGGGCCGATGAACTGCTTGAACTCCTTGGGGGATATCTCGCCCAACCCCTTGAAGCGGGTGATCTCCACCGCCTTCTTGCCCTTGCCGCCCAGCTTCTTTTCCGCCGCCTGCCGCTCCTTTTCCGAATAGCAGTAGATGGTCTCCTCCTTGGTCCGCACCCGGAAGATGGGGGTTTCCAGAATGTAAACATGCCCCCGCTTGACCAGGGCCTCGAAGAAATGCAGGAAATAGGTAAGCAGCAGATTTCTGATATGTAAGCCGTCCACATCGGCATCCGTGGCCATGATCACCTTGTCGTAACGCAGCGCGTCCACCGAATCCTCGATATCAAGGGCCCGCATCATGTTGTACATCTCGTCGTTCTTGTACAACAAGGTCAGGGGCTGGCCGTAGACGTTCATCGGCTTGCCCTTGAGGGAAAAAACCGCCTGGGTCATGGGGTCGCGGGAGCTGACGATGGAGCCGGAGGCGGATTGGCCCTCGGTGAGAAAGAGCATGTTCTGGCGGTCCGGGCCCGAGGGCTTTTCCGCGCTGGGATGGTACTTACAATCCTTGAGCTGGGGGATCTTTAAGGCGACCTTCTTGGCCTTGGCCTTGGCCTCCTTGCGCACGTGCTGGAGTTCCTTGCGGATCTTGGCGCTCTGCTGGATCTTGTCGATGATGATCTCGGCCAGCTCGGTATTCTTGTAGAAGAAATCGCAGACAAAATCCTTGACCTTATTGACGATATCGCCCCGGACCTCGGTGTTGCCCAGCTTATTCTTGGTCTGCGACTCGAAGATCGGGTCCTTGACCTTGACCGCGATGGCCCCCACTACCCCTTCCCGCACATCCTCGCCGGAAAACTTCTTGCCGGAAAAATCGTTGACCCCCTTGAGTATCCCCTCGCGGAAGGCGGAAAGATGGGTGCCGCCTTCGTTGGTATAGGTGCCGTTGACAAAGGAGAAATAGGTTTCGCCATACCCCTCGGTGTGGGAAAAGGCAAACTCCAGGGTGGAATCCTTGAAATGGATGGGCTCGTAGAGCTGGGTGTCGGCGATCTCCTTGTCCAGCAGGTCCAAAAGCCCGTTGGCCGAATGAAAGCACTCGCCTTCATAGTAGATCTTGAGCCCGGCATTGAGGTAGGCATAGCGCCAGAACCGCTTACGCACGAACTCCCGCATGTAATAATAGCCTTCAAAGGCATTGGGGTCCGGATGGAAGGAGACCAGGGTGCCGTTTTTTTCGTTGGTGTCGCCCTGCTCTTCCCCGATCAGCTCGCCATTGGCAAAGGTGGCCCTGGCAAATTTGCCGTCGCGGAAAGAGGTTACCTCGAAACGGTCGGACAGGGCGTTGACCGCCTTGGTGCCCACCCCGTTCAACCCCACGGAAAACTGGAACACCTCGGTGTTGTACTTGGCCCCGGTGTTGATCACGCTCACGCACTCGACCAGCTTGCCCAGGGGAATGCCGCGCCCGAAATCCCGCACCTTGACCACGCCGTCCGCCCCGATATCCACATTGATCCGCTTGCCCACCCCCATGATGAACTCGTCCACCGCATTGTCCACCACCTCTTTGAGGAGGATGTAGATGCCGTCGTCCGGATGGCTGCCGTTGCCGAGCCGGCCGATATACATGCCGGGCCGCAAACGGATGTGCTCCAAGGAACTGAGGGTCTTGATCTTGCTTTCGTCGTAGACGGATGCGGAATCGGAACTGGGTGCGCTCATCGGGTATCTGGCTGCAAGGTTTAGGATTTAATGATCGGGTTAAGCAGGGGGAAATTGATTTCCATTTGTATATCGTTCTTTGTCTGCCGCCGCAATGATATTTTGCCGGATGCCTATACCATAGCCGATTGCAGGTGACAGGTTGCCTGTGCGGCCTGGAAGATGGCTTAGAAGTATTGGCTTCAGAAAAAATCGATGCTCCTATTTATCGTTTAGTTTTCCGTGGCCATCAGGTATCCTCATGTTGCATACTGCCTATCGACTTGTTGGCCCATTCGGTCTAATACAATGTTAGCCATCTTTGGAGGAGTGCTATGTTTTTGAAAACTCGTTATCTTTTATCCACACTTGCCATTCTAGCGATACTGGCCGGTTGCGCCACAGAAAGAACGGTTTTGCCATCCATCACGGCTTCCCCGAGAACTGAACTTGCAGTTTCTCCCCCAATCTTCGCCGCCGTGTATGACGGGCGCGCCAACACCGAATCGATAGATGCAGCCGCTACCCTTAAAGCCGACCTAAGCCGCATTTATGGCTCATCGTTGGAGTGGACGGATTACTTTGCGAAAACGTTGGCCGGCAGAGTCTCTGTCCGAGTCAGAATAGTCACTTTGGGCTCATCGTTTGGCAGTCGCTTGGTCTCGTCGACAGCTTTTGCAAATTCTGTCGGCTCTGCACAGGTAGGCGCAACAGGTCCTTGGGGACCGGTTGTCGGTTCAGTCTCATCCGAACAAACAGTTGTAGCTGGATCATTCTCTGGGGAGGGCTGGTGGAATGGGGCAGCATGGCTTGACTTGGAGGTGCAAGACAATCGAGGCCAGTCGCCTGTGGCATTCACCTTGCCCATTGTCGCCGAGCATCGTGAGTCGAACATGTGGGGCTACGCATCTGGAGATAGGGCCGCAAAATTAGCCTGGGATCGCGTCGGCGTTCAACTTACAAGGGCACTGGATACAATCGCTCGTACAGTTCGAGATCAGCAGCCTTGAGATTCATGCTAACAAGTCCGTCAACAGGGGCCGATTACGTCTAACATTATGCCTAACCAATCAAAGCATAGAGAATGAGCCAAAGAATTGCCGATAGCTTGGAGGTATTGGATCTTGTCTGCGGCATAGCGCGGCAGAGCCCCAATAAAATAGCTAGCGCTTGGAGGCAAGAAGCAATAACTCATGTTGCTTCTCGTGGCGTAGAGAAGAACACGGTTTTTGCTCACTTAGTTGGCAAAAACACGCCTTATACACTGAGCGCCGCTGAAATTGACCGTCTAATTGCAGCATGGATTAACGATGGATCGCATGATTTAAAAAACTGGATTCTCAAGTCTTGCGGCAATTCAGATTCATCCCGAGTTAATCTATTCTTCATTGCGGCACACGCTACCCCTTTGGCCTCAGATATAAACGAGCCCCAAGAAACCGAAAAGCATCTTGTAACAACTTACCGTGTACTTAGAGACACTGCGCTAGCGCGGCGCATAAAAGCAGACAGAAATTACGAATGCCAAATCTGTAACGTACGCATTCTTCTTGGAGACAGCACTCCCTACGCCGAGGCACACCACGTAAAGCCGCTAGGCAATCCGCACAACGGCCCAGACCACCCCAGTAATATTGTGTGTGTCTGCCCGAATTGCCATGTGAAACTTGATTATGGAGCTATAAAAATCGGCCAAGCTTTATTCGTAAATGTCCACCCCGATTTTATCCATTACCATAACAACGTTATCTGCAAAATAAAGGGCTAACAAAGTTAGCCGACCTGACCGCCGGGAAGCCGCGTTCTTCGATATTAGTTCGTAGGATGCGGTGAGGCACGAACCGCATCGATCGAGTTCCCCTTCCCCAAACAATCAACAACCTTGGGAACCTATGGTTGAATATCGGCGGCCAAAGATCACTGGTGGCTCGTATTTTTTCACCGTCAACTGTGCTGAACGCCGGGGCAATCGGATTCTCGCGGAAAATATCGATGTGCTCCGGCAATCATTCCAGGAAGTAAAACGGGCGCATCCGTTCTCAATCGATGCCATTATGGTTCTTCCAGAGCATCTCCATTGCATATTCACCTTGCCGCATGGAGACGCCGATTTCAAAACGAGGTGGGCATTGATCAAGGCTGGATTCTCCCGCGCTTTGCCGACCACCGAAAGAAGATCATCGAGCCGGATGAACAGGGGAGAGCGGGGTATTTGGCAGCGGCGCTATTGGGAGCATTTGCTCCGGGATGAGATCGATTTTGAGCGCCATGTCGAGTATATTCATTGGAATCCGGTAAAGCACGGCTGGGTTGAGCAGGTTAAGGCATGGCCTTACTCGAGTTTCCATGATTACGTCAGGAAAGGTTTGTGTTCCGAGGATTGGGCGAGCGAACCGGACAGCGATGTTTGTGGTGGTGAATAACGCGAGCGGTGCACGATCGATGCGGTTCGTTCCTCACCGCATCCTACGGGCTACAAGAAGTATGTGGAAGACGCATCGCAACAAGACGGTGCAGTTGACGCCGCTTCGCAGCGCCACTGACCCGTGGCGTCAAAACTCCCGCTCCCCCAACAAGTATTGACAACGGTATAAACTAACTGCATAATATAATCACACAATGCATGAGGTGAATTATGCCCGGAGTCAAGACAGCTATCTCCCTGGATGAAAAATTATTCGACAAGGTCAATAAGCTTGCGAACGAACTGCATGTTTCCCGCAGCCGGCTGTTTACCCTCGCGGTGAAGGATTATTTGAAAAAACAAGAAAATCATACGCTGCTTGCCCAACTCAATGATGCATATGCTGACCACCCGGACAAGGAAGAACGGAAAATTTCTTCGTCCATGAAATCCAAACACGGCAAAATCATGGAGCAAGAGCCTTGGTAATCGAACAAGGTGCAATCTATTGGGTTGATCTTGGCGAACCCTCCGGGTCTGAGCCAGGCTATCGTCATCCTCATATCGTTATCCAGAATAATTTATTTAACGCGAGCAAAATCAATACGGTAGTCGTTTGTGCCCTTACCTCAAACATCAAAAGAGCTCTGGCGCCGGGCAATGTTTTACTGAATGAAGGAGAAGCCAACCTTTCCAAGAAAAGTGTCGTGAATATTTCTCAAATATACACGGTCAACAAAGGCGACTTGACTGAAAAAATCGGCAAGGTCTCGGAAAGAAGATTCAGTGAGATCCTTGAAGGCATAAAGCTGCTCACCGAACCGCGAGAAGTGTAACCATTTTGTAAGCGATCACAGGGCACGACATCTGCTTTGTTATCGACCTGTTCGCATACCATATGTTTAGAGCCCTTTGCCCAAAATCGGGCTTAGGGAGCTCTTATCCAGCTCCGCTGGGATAGCTCTCAGGCCTCTGCCGCGCATCTGCCGCACCCTGTAATCGCTTACAGTTAGGAGACAGCGTTGAGCTTGGCTTTTTTTACCCTGTGATCAGTTACACCATTTTTAAGGTGAGGCAACCCATGGCATTCAACGATATCGAACGGAAACGCTGTGAGCGAGATATTGAGAAGTTCATGGCGAGTCATCGCCCTCCGCCGCACATACGGCCCGAACTCGACCTCGGCTACAGGATAACCGGGCACAGCGTTGAAATCTTCGAGATTCGCCCAAGCTGGCGAAATCCGAAGGAGAAGATTGAGCATCCAGTCGCAAAGGCCACCTTTGTGCGAACGAAAAATCTGTGGCGGATATTCTGGATGCGCAAGGATCTCAAATGGCATGGCTACGAGCCTCATCCGGAAGCCCGTAATCTTGAGGCGTTTTTAACAGTGGTGGGTCGCGACGAGTATTGCTGCTTCTTCGGATAAGCTGTCTATGGCGCATACTGGGGCCTATCTCAAAAAAATGGAGGCAGCCTGATGCCCATCTGCTGGATCATTGCCGGTCCCAACGGCGCGGGCAAAACCACCTTTGCCCTGGAATACCTCCCCAAGGTGGCGGGTTGCACCCACTTCATCAACGCCGACCTGATCGCCGCCGGGCTGTCGCCCCTGGCCCCGGAACGGGAATTGTTGGCCGCCAGTCGCCTCTTTCTGCGAGAAATCGAGGAATGTGTTGCGGCCTGTGAAGACTTCGCCTTTGAAACTACATTGGCGGGGCGGACCTATCTGCACCTGGTCGAAAAGTTGCGCAGGGACGGCTGGCGGGTGGAATTGACCTATCTGGCCCTGCCCAGCGTCGAGATGTCGAAACTGCGCGTGGCCGAAAGGGTCGCGCACGGCGGGCACAGCATCCCGGTGGCGGATATCGAGCGGCGCTTTCCCCGCAGCCTGCGCCACCTGCTCAACGATTTCAGCTATCAGGTCGATGTCTGCACCTGTTTCATGAACGACGGCGAGAGTCCGGTGATGATTTTTGAGCAGCGCAAGAATAATCGCGATATAGTGCATGAAGATTACTATCAGTTTCTGATTGAGGAGTCCAAAAGATGAACGCCAAGCGTAAAAACACTCCATCCCCGGAAGGGCAGAAGCAATTGGAATCACTCCGACAGGCAGTTGGTAAAACCCTGGAGAAGAAACGGCGTTTGGGCCAGTACGCCGTCACCTGGAAAGACGGCAAGCCGGTCGTAGCGGGTGAGGATGCGCCGGAATCAAAAGAAAACGCTTACTAAGCGGTCAGAGCATGAGCGCCTATCAGCCGCCCTACACCATCACCCCGGAGATATTGAATCGGGCCGCCGTAATCACCTCCGCCCCCAAGTAACGCCCCAGGTCACCCCCCAAGTCGGCGAGCTGCTGTCGGCAATCCAGGGAGAGATGAGCCGCGAGGCGCTGCAAGCCGCCCTCGGCCTTTTGGACCGCAAATCCTTCCGTGAGCGTTATCTCAAACCGGCCTTGACCGACGGCCTGATTGAAATGACCATCCCCGGCAAGCCCAACAGCCGCCTGCAAAAATACCGTCTGACCCCAAAAGGAAAACAGCAGGCAACCAAAGGAGCACAACCATGAGTACCACCTTAAACGAACAGCTCGGCACCGCCGAGATTCTCTGGCAACTGGCCGATCTCTACCAGGGCGTTGATGACCCAAAAATCGAAACCGACATCGCCTGGTGCGAACAGGAGGCCAAGTCCCTCAAAGAGCAGTTCGCGACCAAGGTCGCAAGCCTTGACGCGACCCAGCTTCTCACCCTGGTCTTGCGCCTGGAAAAGCTCGAAACCCTGATGGGCAGGATTGCCACCTTTGCCTTTCTCAACTTCACCACCCAGATCCAAAACGCCCCGGCCGGTGCCTTCCTGCAAAAAATCAAGGAGGCTGGCAGCCGGATCGGTCGGGAGACCGTATTCTTTGAGCTGGAATGGAGCAAGGTCGAAGACTCCGCAGCCAGCGCCCTGCTGGCTGATACAACCCTTGCCCACTACCGCCATCACCTGGAGAGCATGCGGCGCTATGCCAGACATCTGTTGTCCATGGCCGAGGAAACCCTGCTCATCGAAAAGGCGCCGGTGGGCCGCTCCTCCTGGACCAACCTCTTTGAAAAGGTCATGGGGCATCTGAAATTCGGGGAAAGGCAGCGCAGCGAAGAGGAGGTGCTCACCGATCTCTACAGCCCGGAGCGTGAAGTACGGTCCCAGGCTGCCGACGAGCTTACCGAAGGACTCAAAAGCCAGCTCCATGTGCTGACCCACATCTTCAATACCCTGCTGGCCGAGAAGATGATCGACGACCGGCTCCGCAAGTACGACTCTTGGGTCAGCTCCATGAACCTGTATAACGAGCTGGAGGACCAGACCGTGGAGGTGCTGGTGGGTGCGGTCACCAGCCGGTACGACATGGTCCAGCGCTACTACCGGCTCAAAAAGAGCATCCTCGGCCTGGAAGAGCTGTGCGACTATGACCGCTACGCTCCCCTGCCCCACTTGCCCACAACCCTGGTGGATTGGAATACCAGCAAGGAGATGGTTCTTACCGCTTTTCATGACTTTGCCCCGGAGATGGGGGAAATCGCCGGTCACTTCTTTGAAAAAAAATGGATTCACGCCCCGATTCTGGAAGGCAAGCGCGGCGGGGCCTTTGCCCACCCCTGCGTGCCCGAGGTGCACCCCTATGTGATGGTGAACTACACCGGCAGCCTGCGCGACATTTCCACCGTGGCCCACGAACTGGGGCACGGGGTGCACCAGTACCTGGCCGCCGCAAACGGCTATTACAACTCCTCCACCACCCTGGTCCTGGCCGAGACCGCCTCGGTGTTCGCCGAGCTGCTCCTGTTCAACTCCCAGGTCAAGCTCCTGACCGTTCCTGCGGAACGGCGGGCCTTTATCTGCCAGAAGCTCGAATCCATCTTTGCCACGGTCTTTCGCCAGGTTTCCATGAACCGCTTTGAGCACGCGGTGCACAATGCCCGGCGGGAGAGCGGCGAACTCTCCCCGGAACAATTGGCCAGCCACTGGCTCACCACCCAGCGGGCCATGTTCGCCGACTCGGTCAATCTGCGGGAGGACTACGGGATCTGGTGGTCGTACATCCCCCATTTTTTAAGCACCCCTGGCTATGTCTATTCCTACGCCTTTGGCGAACTGCTGGTTTTGGCCCTCTACAACCTCTACAAGGAAGACGGGGGTGCCTTTGTGCCCAAATACCTCGACCTGCTGCGCGCCGGAGGCAGCAATACCCCGGCCGAGCTGCTCAAGCCCTTTGGCGTTAATCTGGACGATCCGGCCTTCTGGCTCGGCGGGCTCACCACCATTGACGAAATGTTGCAGATGGTTGAATGATGGGAATGCGGAAGAAATCAGCCAACAGTTCCTCCCTGGTCTATTCCACGGAGCATGGCCGGACCTGCCCGAAATGCGAAAAGCCCCTGGCCCAGTGCAGTTGCGGGCAAAAAAGGCCCAATCCAAAGGACGACGGCATCGTCCGGGTCTCGCGGGAAACCAAGGGCCGCAAGGGAAGCGGCGTAACCCTTATCACCGGGCTGCCCCTGCCCGAACCGGAGTTGACCGGACTTGCCAAACAGCTCAAGCAGCGCTGCGGCAGCGGCGGCACCGTGAAAAACGGGATTATCGAGGTCCAGGGCGACCACCGGGAGGTGGTGCTGGCGGAGCTGATCCGCCTTGGCTATCAGGCAAAAAAGGCTGGCGGCTGATGGAAGTTTCCAAAGCCGCCTGGTTTGTCTATCTGGTCCGCTGCCAGGACGGCTCCCTTTATTGCGGCATCGCTAAGGATCTGGACCGGAGAGTGGCGGAGCACAACTCTTCTGACAAGGGAGCGAAATACACCCGGGGCCGGCAACCGGTGCGACTGATCTACGCGGAAGAGGCCGCCTCCAGGGCGCAGGCCACCCAACGGGAAGGCACGATCAAGAGAATGAGCCGGGCAGAAAAAACGGCGCTCATCAAGGGTGCAGCGGGCACATAGAACCGCACGCCAACCGCACAATCTCATAACCGGGAGAGAGCCATGAAAATCTTCATCGCAGGCGGCACGGGTTTCCTGGGGCAAGCCCTCATTCGAAAACTTTTGCAGGGAGGGCATGCGGTGACCGCCCTGGCCAGAAGCCCGAAAAAACTGGGCGATCTCGCCCCGCGCATCCGGGTGGTTTCCGGTTCGCCGCTCGTCCCCGGCCCCTGGCAAGAGGAACTGGCCGGGCAGGACGTGGTCATCAACCTCACCGGCACAAGCATCTTCACCCGCTGGACTCCGGCGGCAAAGGAGATGATCCTGCACAGCCGGATTGCCGCGACCAAAAACATTGTTGAGGCCCTTCCGGATCATCCCGCCTCGCCCGTCACTTTGATCAACACCAGCGCCTCGGGGTTCTACGGCTTGTGCGGCGATGAAGAAAAATACGAAGATGGTTTGCCGGGCGGCGACTTTCTCGCCTCGGTTTGCAAGAGGTGGGAAGAAGAAGCAAACAGGGCGCAAGGCAAGGCCAGGGTGATCTCCATGCGCATCGGTGTCGTGCTGGGCAAAAACGGCGGCGCCCTGGCCAAGATGCTGCCCGCTTTTCGCCTCGGGGTGGCGGGGAAACTGGGGCATGGGCGTCAGTGGTTTCCCTGGATTCACCTGGACGACCTCACCAGCGCCATCCTTTTTTGCATGAAACACAGCGAAATTGCCGGCCCGGTAAACTTGAGCGCGCCCGCTCCGGTGCGCAATGGTGAATTCACCCGGATCCTGGGCACAGTGCTGCACCGGCCAACTTTTTTGGGGGTTCCCGGCCTTGCCGTTCGCCTTGTTCTAGGGGAAATGAGTTCGGTGGTGCTTGAGGGGTGCAGGATGATGCCGGGAGTGCTGACGGCGAATGGATTTTCTTTCCGCTTTCCATCACTGCAATCAGCGCTTGAGGATATTTTGAAAAAATAGGCTAAAGGCTAAAGGCTAAAGGCTAAAGGCTAAAGGCTAAAGGCTAAAGGCTAAAGGCTAAAGGCTAAAGGCTAAAGGAAACTTTTTCCTCTTCCTTCGGCAAGGATTTTTCGGCACAGGAATAAAAAAATTGCTGCCCCCTTTTTACCTTTTACCTTTTACCTTTTACCTTTCACCTAGCCCTTCACCTTTCACCTAGCCCTTATTTACTGGCGAGATTGGCCTCCAGGACAAAGGTGCCGCAGTCTGTCTGAAACGGGAGAACAATAATCGGCACATCGGAGTGATGGTGGATTTCCACCCCCTTGCCGGTGACCATGGTCGGGGTGGCAAGGTTGAAACTCATCCCCAGCTTGCCGAATTCCGCCTTGGCGCCGCCGCAGATCATGTTGGTGATCTCACCCACCGCATCGACAATGTCATGGTCAATGGTTGCCTTGGGCTCTTCCATGAGCATGCGGGAAACGATTTGCAGGATACAGGCGGACGGAAAGCTGATGGTCATGCTGCCTTCGACACTCTCGGAGGCCATGCCGATAATGCCGGTCACATCGCCGTAGGTGGACACGCCTTCCTTGAGATACGGCTTCTGCCCGGTCAATTTGGTCTGAGCCATGGTCTCCAGAACATTTTTGGTGGCATGCACAAAAGGATTCAGATATTCAGCCTTCATAATTTCCCTGTCAAGTCTCGTTCAAACATCAAAAAAAAACGGAACGCCCTGTTCATCCGTGATGAAAGCCCTGACAAAAGGGCATCTGTCTCATATCCTACACCATTATTAGGCGTGAGCCTAAAAAAAAGTCAAGAAAAACAGAAGGATTTTCGCAGGGTTGCCGAACCGGAGAAAATCCCTCGGGCATAGGGTTGGAGTTATTTCCTCGTTCTACGGTTCCGGCAGGATTACGGCGTGCATTCCATGGCATCGAGCCTTTTTGCCAATTCAGCCACATCGGAGATTGGCAGTTGGCAGTTGAAATTTTCACAGAGATACACCGTGCTTCTATTTTCCCGGGGATCAAGATCCGCCAAAATCGGCTGGTATTGCCTGAGAAAATGATCCTCCCCTCCATGGGCCAGCAAGACGATCTTGCCGGGCAAAAAGCGTTTGCGGATCATGGCGAGCATGATCTCGGTGTCTGGCCGATTAAGTTTGCCGACAACCAGGAACTGCCGAGGCTTATTTTTCTGCACATCATGGGCCACCAGCATCTGCGGCAGCATGGAAGGATACTCATTCAACTGCCCGCCAAAGGCCTCGATGGTCGCGTCGGCCCGTTTGAGCCACTCTGCATTGCCGGTTATCCAGCCAAGCCGGAGGAGATTGAGCGCGCTCATTGAATTGCCCGTGGGCTCGGCCCCGTCATAATCACCCTTGAGGCGGACCAGCACGGAACCATCCGAGCCGCTGGTCTCGAAAAATCCGCCCCGGACCTCGTCGCCAAACAGGGCAATCTGGCTTTCCGTCAAGGCCATGGCCATTTGCAGCCAAGCGATATCGAAGGATGCCTCATAGAGGTCGAGAAGACCGTTGACCAGAAAGGCATAGTCGTCGAGCTGCCCGGCAAGGCCACCCTCCCCATCCCGGTAACGCCGCAAAAGCGCGTGGGTAGCCAGGTCATACAGTCTGGCCCGGATAAAGGTTGCGGCCCGTTCCGCCGCGGCAAGGTAGCGCTTCTCGCCCAGCACCTGGGCTGCCCGGGCAAGGGCGCTGATCATGTGCCCATTCCAGGAAGTGATGATCTTGTCGTCGAGATGCGGCCTTGGCCGCTGCGCCCGCACCGCGAACAGTTTTTCCCTGCTGCGTTCCAACAGGCGGGACAACTCCTCCTCCGGGAGGCGGAAACGGCGTGAAGTTTCGGCAAGGGGATGGGCGACATGGAGGATATTTTTACCGGCGAATTCAGCATGGGGGTCGTCAAGCGCGTTGCCCGCCTCAAGCACGCCGTAATGGAAGGAGAAGATTTCGCCATGCTCCTTGCCGAGAACGGCGAGAATCTCCTCTCCGGTCCAGAGATAAAACAAGCCCTCGCCATGCACCTCGGGGTTTCCGGCCTGGATGCTGTCGGCATCCTCCGCCGAATAAAAGCCCCCTTCCGGGCTGGTCATATCCCTCAAGACATAGTCAAGAATATTCTGGGCAACATTGGCATAAAAAGGATCTTGCCCCGATTGGAAGGCTTCGAGATACGCAACCGCGAGTTGGGCCTGGTCGTAGAGCATCTTTTCAAAATGGGGCACCCGCCACTGCGCATCCACCGAATACCGGTGAAAGCCGCCGCCGAGATGGTCGTACATCCCGCCCGCCGCCATCTTGCGCAGGGTGACATAGGTCATGTTCACAGCCTGGGATTCACCGGTGCGCGCGCCATGGCGCAGCAAAAAATTGAAAACCACGGGCCGGGGAAACTTGGGCGCCAGGCCGAAGCCGCCGAACTCGGCATCGTACTCCGCGGCAAGCTGGCGGAAACCCTTGGCGCAGGCCTCTGGATCGATTTTTTCCGCCCTGCCATCCTCGCCCTTGCGGCGGAGATGCTCGGTAATATTGGCCGCCGACTCCAGAACCTTCCCGTGCCGGTTGCCCCAGGCATCATGCACCGCCGCGAGAACCTCGGCAAAGCCGGGCAGTCCGTGCCTTCCCTCGGGCGGAAAATAGGTGCCCCCATAAAAAGGGCGCAGATCGGGGGTAAGAAACACCGACATGGGCCAGCCGCCATGCCCGGTTAAAGCCTGCACCGCTGCCATGTAAATCTGGTCAAGGTCGGGGCGTTCCTCCCGGTCCACCTTGACGCAGATGAAATCCTTGTTGAGAATCCGCGCTGTCTCCGGGTTTTCAAAGGATTCATGGGCCATGACATGGCACCAGTGGCAGGTGGAATAGCCGATGGAGAGAAAAATCGGCTTATTTTCCGTGCACGCCAAGGCAAAGGATTCCTCTCCCCAGGGATACCAGGCCACGGGATTGAAGGCATGCTGGAGGAGATAGGGACTTTTTTCACTGACAAGCCGGTTGGGCTTTTTGCCCAGGGCCTGCTGCTGGTCGATAAAGGTCTGCATGGTCATGTTGGCTGCCATTGAATCCCCCTTGCCGCGCAAAAAAATCCTATGAAACCCATCACTGTTCGGACATCGAACGGATGGTAAGCGCCAGGGCAAGAAACGGCGCCATGAACAGGGTCAACACAACCATGGTGGCTTTCTGGAACTGGGGATTTTTCACCATCCGGAGGATTTCAGGGTCGAGCACGCCCGAAAGCCCGATGGTGACAAGCGGCAGCAGCACAAAGGCAAGCCCGCTGAATACCATCTCCGCCACAACCAGTTTTTTGAAAAACATCGACAGGGTGTCCAGGGCAATTTTCAACTTCAACATGCGGTCAACCAACCCCGTCAGGAGATCGACCTCCTCCTTGCCTGCCTGCAGCCGCGCCTTGGCCGTTGCCAGACTTTCGCCGGCAATGCTTCTGGCTTCGACAAACTTTCTTTTGCCGGCAAAAAGGAGCGTTTTAAAATCACTGAAAAAAGACTTATAGGGATATTCCTGCCAGAAAGTATTGTACTCCGACCAGGTCAAGGCAGCCGCATCCACCCGGACATTCAGCTCTTCAAGCCTTGCCTCGCGCAGGCGGGGACAGACCATGCTCAAGGATTTGGCCCGGTCCGCGATATCAAGAACATCATAGACGGCGCGACGCCGGAACTGTTCTTCCAGATTGGCCAGCACCGAGAGATGATTCTGCATCTCCTCGTCTTCTTCCCCGCCGAACCAGGCCTGCAACTCTGCGAAAGCCTCCTTCGCATCGGCCAGGTTTTCCCCGGCCTCCTTGTTTTTCTGATCATACAGCCCGGAAAGAACGTTCTCCACCATGGTGTTGGCCGGCAGCATGGCCGGGTCCATGAGGGCGATCATGAAATACCGGCGATCCCCCGAGGCCAGCTTGCGCAGCAGTTGCATCTGCTGCTGCCCCTGACCCTCATGAACCCTGGTCTGAATGAGACTGTATTGGACCTCCGCACAATCGACATAGAGATTGGCCACCGAGCTGATAAGTTGCTCCGCCTTCCAAGGGTGGCCAGCCAGCCTGTGAAATCTGGCGGTAAGGAGGCTGATGTAGATTTTCTCTTTTTCCGTGCCGGCCGTACTGTTTGCTATTTGCAGAAAATGGGCCACATCCCCCATCCGGCCCCGCTCCAAAGCAATGAAAGCCAAGCCAAGGGTGGCGTAGAACTGCTTTCCTCCCAAGGCCTGGCTTTCCGCCTTCAAGAAATCAAGGGCCTGCTTGTACTTGCCGACCCGCAGGCAATCAAAGCCGGAATGCAGGTTTCGGCTGTCAACCTTTACCCGGTCTATTTTCCCGATGCCGTCCCAGGAGGACAACAGGGAAAAAGCGGCATAACTCAGGAAACGAGGCTGATAAATAAGATACATGTCGAAATACGCGACATAGACCTGCAAGGCGGGATCGTTGCGGATCTGGGCGCCATCGATATTGGTGGCCAACAGTTCCGCCATCTTTTTCTGCTCGGCCATGACCTGCTTAAACAGGGTGTCGATCTTTGCGAAAGAGAGGTAGCCAACCCGGTCCAGGCCCCGGGTTTCCATGGTCAACTGTTTACTGGGGCAATGAGCCGGAGCGTGATTGGCCATGCCGCAATAAAAACACTCCGAACTCGCTCCCTTGGCCGCGAGGAATCGGCCGGTAAAAAGGCGTTCCCGCTTCAATTCGCTGAGATCGCCGGAAAAGCTCAACTGAAACAACCCGTCTCCGGCATCCGTGAATTGATGGGCAGGCATTTTTTTGCCGGCAAAAAGAAGATTCCATTGCAGCTTCAACGCCCGGGTCACATACAGGGTTTCCGGCTGCAACACCCCCCAGACCGAGGCAGTGGCCTCGCCAAAATCAACGGGCGGATCTTTTCTCCGGTGCAGATGCACGATAACCTGAATGGGAACCGCGCCCATTTGGGGTTGCCACTGCTGCTTTTTGAGGGATTGCAGGTTTTCGAAAAAGGTGCTCAGGGCGGCGAATGGCTCATCATAATAGACAAGCAGGAGATCCTCGCTGCTGTCCGGAGCTTCGATCCCCACCTGAACCAGGAGGTTGCGCAAGGCCTTGAAAAACGCGGACCACCGGCCCGGAAGAGCCTGCTCCCCCTGATAGGTTAAAGGATGAATCGCCAGCAGAGTGGAGTGATCGATCTCTTTCATGCTATTTCTTTGCCCAAGCGCCTTGTGTTCTTTGTCCGTGAGTGCCCTGTCGCATTATGCCATTGTACGTTTTTTCCGCTGCCACCACCACCCCAGTTTTCCCCCGAACGGAAAAAAGCTGGCCGAGATCTCAAACAATGATTACTTTGCAACCTGATCAAGCGAGGGCAACCGGTTCGTCCGCCAGCCCACGTCAATACAGCAACCTAGAGGAATACCCGCCAATGGCCCTTGCCCCGGAACACCTCCGTGCCGACAACGTAAAACGCTTCGATGACGCCGCCGCGGCATGGGAAGAAAAACCCCAGCGCGTCGCCCTGGCCCGCAAGGTGGCCGAGGCCATCCGGCAAGCGATCCCCTTAGCCCCCGCCATGCGGGTTCTCGAATACGGCTGCGGAACCGGCATGGTCGCCAGAACCATAAGCCCGCATGTCGCCGCCATCGTGGCCGTCGACACCTCGCCGGGGATGCTGGAGGTCCTTGGCCGAAAAGCCGCGGAAGAAGGGATCACCAACATCGAAACCCGCGTCCATGATCTGACCAGACACCCTTTGCCCGTTGAGAATTTCGACCTGGTGCTGAGCAGCATGACCCTGCACCATATCCCGGAGATCGAGCCACTGTTGCACCGGTTTTTCGCGGCCCTGAAACCCGGGGGCTATCTGGCCGTTGCCGATCTGATCACGGAAGACGGCTCCTTCCATGAAGACAACAGCGGCGTGGCCCACCACGGCATCAACCCGGATACGGTCCGGGACATCCTGGCAAGAAACGGCGGCCAGGACATCGGCGTGCAAGAGATTCACACCATTGAAAAGCCAGGGGAAAACAGCGCAATGCGGAGGTATCCCATATTTCTTGCCTGGTGCCGGAAGGCATGAACAACAGACGCGTGTGCAAGACACTGGGGGAAAGATGATTGCAACCATTGACGGGGATGGCCGCCATTTCACTGACTTCGGCTGGCTCAAAACCTACTGGCTCTTTTCCTTTGCCGACTACTACACGCCGGACAACATCCAGTTCGGCCCCTTGCGGGTATTCAACGATGACGTGGTGGTGCCCGGCACGGGTTTCCCCACCCATCCCCATGAGGAAATGGAGATCATCACCATTGTCCTTGACGGTGAGATCACCCACAAGGACAGCATGAACAACACCAGCGTCATCAAGGCCGGCGATGTTCAGCGCATGTCCGCGGGCACCGGCCTTAGCCATTCGGAATACAACAGCGGCAAGGCGCCGGCCCATTTTTATCAGATCTGGATCTATCCGGACAAACACGGTCTGCGCCCGACCTATGACCAGCGCAGTTTCAAAAAAGAAGAGTGGCGCAACCAACTGCTGCCCCTGGCCTCGGGCCAGCGCCACAAAAATGTGGTGCGCTTTCACAGCTCCGCCACCATCTACCGTGGGGAGCTCGATCCCGGCCGGGCCATCAGCTACGAGACCACGGAAGACCGCCGCATTTTTCTCTATCTTACCTCGGGAAAACTGGTGGTCAACCGGACCCGGTTGCTGCCAAAATATCAGGCCAGAATAGACCTGGAAAAAAACCTTATGCTGCAGGCGGAAGAAAAATCGGATTTCATCCTCATCGACCTGCCCACCTGCCGGGGCTGGGGCTATGACAAAAAAACCCTGCAAGGCGGACGCTTCTAACTCCATCCACAAAGGAACTCCCCCATGGTACGTAAAATCAGCGGCGCCTTCACCGGCGGAGCCCTCGGCGCACTCATCGACAGCGTCAATATCTGGGTTTTGGGCCAGGTGGGGATTACGGCCTGGCTCGGCGTCGGATTGCGGCCGCAATTCACCGCCTCCTGGCTCTATCCCCGGCTGGTTTGGGGCGGAATATGGGCCATGCTGCTGATCCTGCCGTTGTACCGGCAAAAAACAGCCCTGCGCGGCATCCTCATGAGCCTGGTCCCCACCACCATGATGCTGGTCATGGTCTTCCCGGAAATGGGCCTGGGCCTGATGGGGCTCAAGGCCGGGCTCCTGACCCCGCTTCTCGTGCTGCTCCTGAATTTCATCTACGGCATGGCGGCGTCTTTCTGGTACAAAAACTGCGCCTGAAGCTGAATATTCATGCCACTGCAAGAAACAGCGCCCATGACCGGAAAAATTTTTGCCATCGGCGATATCCACGGCTGCGCCGCCAAGCTCGAACACCTGCTCAAGCGTCTCCCCTTCGAGCGCGGGCACGACACCCTGGTTTTTCTGGGCGATTACCTGGATCGCGGCCCCGATGTCAAGGGAGTGCTGGACCAGCTCTGCCAACTACGCGCCGATGGAGTACGGATTGTCTCGCTCATGGGAAACCACGAGTATCTGCTGCTGGAATACCACCGGACCAGTGACCAGGCGCTGCTCCCCTACCTGCGGCGGCTCGGACTGGAAAACACCCTGGAAAGCTACGGCGGCGCAAGCCTCGCCGCACTTACCTCCCTCGATTTCATGCCTTCGGAGCACCGGGATTTCCTGCTCTCTTTGCTGCCCTATTGGGAAACGGAAAAATATATCTTCGTGCATGCCGGTCTGCGCCACGGCCAGCCCCTGGCCGAGCAGGATATCTCCGATCTCTGCGAGGTCCGGGAGCCTTTTCTTTCAGAGGAGCGGGATTACGGTAAACGGGTCATCTTCGGCCATACCCCCTTTGCCACCCCGCTGCTCACGCCCTTCCGCACCGGCATCGACACCGGCGCGGCCTACGGCAATCTCCTCACCGCCGTGGAGCTGCCCGGGCTGCGCTTTCATCACGCCGCCTGAGCTTTGCCCCGCTCAGGGGGTGATCCGGTAATCACCCTGTACAAAGCGACGGGCAAGGATGGTCACCATCTCGTCGGAATCAAGACGGGCATCGAGCTGCCGGGTAAAGCCGATCAACCGGCCCAACTGATTGAGAATCCCTTCTATCTCCTGCCGGTTCAAGCCGGAAAGGCGGCCGACCAGCAGATCGCCCTTGGCCTTGAGGGCAAAGCCCTGTTCCGCCAGCACCTGGGCCATGAGCTGGATGCGGCGGGAACGGTTGGTGATGGCCGCAGCCCCGCCCACAAAACGGAAATAGATGTGGTTGTTGCGGGGGGTGTCGCTGCAATAGCAGTCCAGCATATTAAAGTGGTAACCGAAGCGCAGGCTCATGTTCACATATTCCGAGCTTGCCAAGGCCACGTTTTCCATAATGGCCGCACCGCCGGGAACATCCGCCGCCCGCGTCATGCCGGAGAGCAGATCGGCCCCCCGCAGGGGTACCCCTTCATTCTGCCAGACCCCTGGGGCAAGCATCCCGGCAAGCACCGCCCGCAAGGGCACGGACGCCACCTCGTCAAAGCCCGGTGCCTTGCGGCCGGTTGTGCTGCGCAGACCGCCTCCCAGATCAATCACCAGCATTTGGACCGGGATCGGCAGAGCCAACCGGTGCACGGCTGTCTTGGTGCCGAAAAACCTATGGAAACCCCTCCCTTGCCCTTCTGCATTGGCAACCAGGGCCTGCACCGCTTTCTCATGCATGAAGCGGACAAGATCATGCACGGTTTTGCATTTTTCCGGGGTGAATTCCTGCTCCAGGGAGTTCACCAGATGGAGCGGGGCAATATATCGCATGATATATTTCTGGCGCCGGAATTCATACAGCTCCCGCAGTTTGGCCGCGGTTTGCCGCTCCTCCCGGAGCAAGCTCTGGACGATCCCCTCATACACGACAACCTCGCTGCCCTCGCCCGCCTGCAGGGTGATCGCCTGGCCGTGACGCAGCACCGAGGTGGCGGAACCGGTATTGACTACGGTGGGGATGTTGAATTCCCGGCAGATCGAGGCCATGTGGCTGGTGGGCACGCCGATATCGGTGATAATGGCGTGCAGGATGGGAATAGCCTGCACGAAATGGGGAGAATCGTGCTTGGCCACCAGGATGCTGCCTTTGGGAATCTTCTCCAGTTCGTCGAGATGCTGGAGAATAAAGACCGTGCCTGCGGTTGCGCCCCGCTGCACCACGATTCCCTGATCGCGGAGCAGCACCGGATAGCCGGTCGCCGCGGATGTGTCAGCGCTTGCCGGTGTTTCGGCCGGATCTTCCACCCGCAGGGCCCGGGCCTGGAGGAGATAGCAGCGATCCTGGGCATCCATGGCCCATTCGATATCCTGGGGTCCTTTGTAGTACTTTTCGATGGCTAGGGCCTGTCTGCCAAGCTCCAGCACTTGGGGCTCGCTGAGACACGCCAATGGCCGTTGTTCCGCCGGGGTTTCCACGGTGGCAATACCGGAGCCCCCAAGATTAACCACCATCCGCGCCTTGGCGCCGATGCGGCGCTCGACGACCCGGAGCATCTCCTCCTTGGCTACGGTGTAGAGATCGGCATCGGTCAGGCCGTCGACCACGCCGGGCCCAAGCCCCCAGGCAGCGCTGATCGCCATCCTGCTCCTGTCCTTGCCTGCCGCGGCTGTATAAATAACCCCGCTGGCCTTGGCGTCGATCATGGCCACGCAGCCCACCGCCATCTTCAGCGTCCCGAGATCATAGCCAAGCTGGCGCTGATAGCTGGTGGCATTGGCCTGAAAAAGGCTGGCCACCACCTCCTTATAGGCGGATTGCACGGCCTCTACCGTGCAGGGAACATTGAGCCTCGTCTCGAATTGGCCAGCAAAGGAATATTCTCCATCCTCCTCCTCGGCGCTGCTCCGCACCGCCAAGGTTGCGTTGTGGCCAAGCCGGTCCCGCAGCTTTTCCAAAGCCGCACCCAACGCCGCGCTGAAATCCTCCGGAAACCCGCCAGCGAGAATGGCGGTGCGCACCTCGGCAAGGGTAGCGGTATCGGCCTCGGCCAACGCGGCAAGACGCGCCTCCAAGCCGTTATGGTGCAAAAAAACGGTAAAGGCGGTGGTGGTGATGGCAAAGGCATGGGGAATACGGAGATGCAGGGCATTAGCCAATTCGGCCAGGTGGTAATTCTTACCCCCCACCTCCTCGGCCTGGTCCCAGGTGATTTCCGGATAAAAGACCACCAAGGGGCTGGAAAGGGAGGCACCCCCGCGCAACATCCGCTGCACCAAGGTGTCGATACGGGCCAGGGTTCCAGCAAGCTGGGGGTATTGGCCATCGGTCAGCAAGTTAAAATGGTCGAGCGCCCCGGAGATTGCCGAAAACAGAGTGGCGTAGGCGCTCCGGGTGTAATTGACGTCAAAGAGATACTCGCCGCCGAGCTTTTCCCCCATCTCGGTCATGGCTTCCAAGGCGCGGTTGTTGCCGTCGAGCACCGCCTGGAAGTCGCGGAAATGCGTGGTCAGGTCGCTGGAGGCTTCGGTTTGCCCGGGGGCAAACACCTCTTTGAGTCTGCGGAAAAAAGGTTTTTTCATGGTCAGTGATTACGCGGGGCATCACCCGGCAGGGCTCACTCCTCCCCAAGAGCTCTCTTGACCGAAGCCTTCAGCTCCTTGATCTTGACCGGCTTGGGGAAGAAATCGTGCACATCATCCCGCAAAGCCTCAATGGCCACATCAAGGTTGGCAAAGGCGGTGATCATAATCACCTTGACCCCAGGGTACAGCTTCTTGACGGTGCGCAGCACCTCAAGGCCGTCCACACCCTTCATCTTCAAGTCCGTGACCACCACGTCGAAGCGCCTTTCCTTCAGACGTTCCAGGGCAGACTCGCCATTGAGGAAGGTCTCCACCTCGTAGCCGTCTTGCTCGAAGGAGAGTTTTGCCATATCCCCCACGATTTTTTCATCATCAATGACCATAATGCTATGCTTCGCCATCTGTACACCTCTTTAACTTTTTGCAACTGGGCAGTGTTATGATAAAGGTTGTGCCGACTCCGACCTGGCTTGCCACCCGGATGTTTCCCTGGTGGTTCTTAATGATCCCGTAGCTGACCCACAGGCCCAGGCCGGTGCCGCTTTCTTCCTTGGTGGTAAAAAACGGATCAAAGATGTGGTCGAGAAACTCCGGGGCAATGCCTTTTCCGTTGTCGCCGATCTCGATCTCGATTTCGTCATGGTCCGGCAGATAACGGGAGGCAATGCGCAGTTCGCCACCCTTGCCCATGGCCTGGATGGCGTTGGTGGCCATATTGACCAGCACCTGTTGGATCTGGTGTTCATCGATGTAGATATCGGGCAGATCGTCGGCCAGGATGAGCTTGATCCTGATATTGGAGACATCAAGCATATTCTGGACCAGGGCCAGGATCTTCTGGATGACCTGATTGGTGGTTGCTTTGGCCAGATGCTGTTCCTTTGGTTTGGCGTAATCAAGCAGATTGTGAATGATCACTCGCAGCCGCTCGACCTCCTCATCCACCCGCTCCATGAAGGTTATCCTATCCTCCTTGCTCAGTCTATCGTACACCTCCGCGTAGGTCTGGGCGAGCATGGAGATATTGTTGAGCGGGTTGTTGAGTTCGTGAGCAACGCCTGCCACCAGCACACCGATGGAGGCGAGCCTTTTCGATTGGACGATCTCTTTTTCTCGTTTGTGCAGCTCCTCGGCCATGGCGTTGATGGCGTTGATCACCGCGCCGATCTCGTCGTTGGAGGGGTTTTCCTCGATCTTGCGGTAATTACCCGTGGATATGGTCCGGGTGAGATCGACCACCTTGCGCAGCGACTGACCGATGTTTCGGACAATGAGATTGCTGAAGAGAAAGGCGAAAAGCACCACCGCCCAGAAAGAATAGAGCAGGATATTCTTGGAGCGGACAATGATCGCGCCGATCCGGTCGCTCTCAAGGGCGGTGATATTTTCAGAAAATGTTTTGAGACTCTGGCCCGCCTCCCGCAGCTTCTGCTGAACCGCACCGTCCCGATGACTGGCTTTGCTGCTCGAATCGACCAACTGCGCATAGGCGTAAAGCTGATCCTGCAGGGTCGTATACTTCTGCGCCCCCACGGCCCGAATGATGTCGGGCCGTACCTGCAGCAGGGTCTCGCGGGTCTGGTCGATTCGAATCTTGATATTGCTCAACGCCTCGTTATCGCCGTAGAGGAAATAGTTTTTCTCGGCCAGCCGCATCTCAAGAAAGTTGGCATTGAGCCCCTCGGCAATCACGGTAAAGCGGAACTTGGTCAGAATCTCGTTGAGATTTTGCAAGGCAAACATGCCGATCAGCACGATGAGCAAGATATGGACCGCGTTGGAAAGATAGATCTTATGTTCGATTTTCATGCCGCTTCACCCCGCCAGTACACCGCTTCGTGTTCTGGGCAACTCCGCCTGTTCCTTGCGAACCGGCAGGTACCAGAGCCCTCCATCGACGATCATCAACAGACCGATAACGATCAGCATCCCATCAAAAAAGGTTTTGAAGCCCAGGCCGAAATAGCCGATCAACCCGACACCGAGACTCATAAAGGAGACGCCGGTACGGATAAAGGCCAGACCGGTTCGGGCCCGGGCGTAGATGGTCCGGTAGCAGCCCGCGATGGTGCGCTGGGCAGCGAGCACGTTCCGTTCCCGCGCCAGGTGGGTCCTTTCCCGGCTGGCAGGCAAGGGGTACAAAATGGTGCAGTAATTGCCAAGCAGATCTCCTAAGCGCGCCAACATGGTTTCCTTGATCCGTTTTTCCGACTCGGCATGCTCAATACTCTGGTAATTCTCCAAAAAACTCAAGGTGGCACCACTCACCTCCACCAGGGTCTGATCCCGGGGCGGAGTCAGACGCGAACGCCGCACCCGGAAATAGGTGGGCAAGGAAACCACAAGAAAAAACAACCCGACGGTCAAGGCGCCATAGGCAAAAAAAGGATGAGCCGCATACCCTTCGCTGCTCAAGAGGGTGCGGGAAATGGCGGCGAGGGCGAGCCCGGTCCGGACAAAAGCCAAAGCGGTGCGGGCCCGAGCCAGATCGGTGCGATAGCAGGCCAGCCTGGTCCGCCATTGGGCCATGGTATTTCGCCAGAAGGCCAGCCCGGTTCGTTCGGTACCGATGAGCCCTCCAGGCTTGGCATGAAGAAAATCCTGAATATACCAGGAAATATCGTCTTGCAAAGCCACCCGGAACTCATAGGGCGCTGGGCCGAAAGTCTTTTCCACCTCCGAACGCATGGCTGGATCCGATGGGTCGCAGGCGGCAATGACGATGGTGCCGTCGGCGTCCTTGATCACCGGAAACCAATCGCTTTGCCCAATCTGACTGGTTGACAGGTCGTTGAGCAACTCGGGAGGGATGGGCAGACGCTCGTCGTATTCAATGGCGGCGCAATGGTAGTAATCCCGCAGGGCAGCGAGCAAATTCTCCCGCGGCACCCCATATTCGATATGCAGAATTCGGGATACAGGCACCCCTCGCAACACTGCCGCTTTGGCTGCCTCTTCAAGCAGCCCTGGTCCGGACATGATTACTCCGGCATAAGGCTGCATCAAGATCTCCGTCTTAGGCTTCGTCATTGCTGAACACCACGGTTTTCCAGAATCGTGCAGGTATACCGTAATCGGGAATGGTAATTTCCATATCACCATAGCAGTATGGAAATTGACGGCGAGTCCGTTCGGCCGGAACGCTCCAGGCAAAACCATCTGCCACAAGAAAAAGGCCTAAAACTATCATCAAGTAATTAAATACCGCCCAACCGGTGCCGCCGGTATCTTTAAAGAAGAGCAAAAATACCACCCCAATGGAAAACAGGCTAAAGCCAGTGCGGATAAAGGCGAAACCGGTACGGGCTCGGGCCATGACCGTCCGCAGACGGGCCATGACGTTACGACGTTCAGCCAGCACAGTCCGCTCCAACGCAACCCCGGTGGTGGCCCAGATACCCGGGGCATGGGAGCTCTTCACTGGCAGGGCCATGGGATTTTTCACGACACCGGGCAAAACATGGCTGTGGGGGAAAAAATAATCCCAAATAGTGGACATACTGCCCTTTTGACGCACCGAGGCCAGCCCTTCCACCCCTGCATTCCGGCCGCGCAGATACCAAAAAAATCCCTCCAACGCCATAACAGCGCCGATGCCGATGAGCCCGAGATCAAAGATAAGCCAGCGGCTGGTCTGAAACTGCCGCAACATGCCAAGGCCGAGACTGACAAAAGCAAAGCCGGTTCGGGTGAATGCAAGACCGGTACGGACCTTGGCCATCCTGGTCCGGAAACAGGCGAGCACCGTCCGCTCTTCCGCCAGGTCAGTGCGATCACTGGCCAGAAAGCGACGCCGCATCACCGGAGACATACTGGTCCATTTGTCCCGTTGTGCCTTGGCTCCCACCACTGGATCGCTGCGACGAAACTCCGGGGCAAGGTATTCGTCACATGTCTCAAGAACAGTAGTTCCGCCAGTGGCACCGCTATCGACACAAGGAGGAAGCGTCGCGTAAATAGCCCGGGCAGGCAGATACCATTTGAGCCCGTCATACGCCATGATGATCCCGCTGATCAAAAGGGGCACCTCCATAAAGAGGTAATACCCGGCCCCCACCAGCCTGAAAAAGAGCAAAGCAATGGTAATAAAGGAAAGACCGGTGCGGATAAAGGCAAGGCCGGTACGGCTCTTGGCCAGCAAGGTCCGGTAATGGGCGAACAGGGAACGGCGGCCTGCCAGATAGGTGCGAACCTTGGCCAGCGGAGTTCTTCCCCCCGTGGAGGGAAAGTTGGGGTTAAGATCCTGATTGTGCTCAAGGATGCGCATGAGGTCGTCGGGCAGGGTGACCTGGAACTCGATCTCCTGCACGCCGAGGGTCTTGCAGACCTTGGCGGCCAGTGCGGCACTTGGCTCGGTGGTGATCACCGTGGCCCTGCCCTCATCAACGGCACGCGGAAACCAGCCTTCCGCCCGAAGCTGCGCCATATCCAGTTTCCACAAAAGAAGCTGGGGGCCGGTCACCGATTCCTGATACTCCACCCATGAACAGCCATACCGCTCTCCAAGCCCTGCCAGCGCTTGATATTTATCCAACCCTCGCATCAATCCTGTTCTCATATAACCGCCCGCACAACTTATTCTTTGTCCATCAGCCCGGACAGTGCATAATTGCCTTCCATAAAAGCACGAGCCACCCTGCCGATCATCGCATCGTCGCCCATGGCCGCATCCAGCAGCCTGGTAAAGCCCAGAATCCTGCCAACCATCACCAGCTTTTCCTCGATGGCCTCCCTGGCCGCCCCCTGTAGCGAGGCGTTGACCAGATCCTCTTTGACATTCACGGAAAAGCCATAGTGCTCGAAGATCTCGCCGATGCACAGGGCGCGCCGCCGCCGCCGTGTAAGAGAGGTGCCGCCGCCCTTGAAGCGGAACTTGATATGGTTGCTGCGCGGCTCCGGGGAAGCAACCGCGTCGATCATGATGAAGTGAAAATCCATGCGGGCATTCATGTTGCAGTAATCGCGGCTGACCATGGCGTAATTGGGCATGCCGATGGGCCGCTCCGACTTCTGGTCGGTAATAAAGGAGGACATCACCGAGCCTATGGGCGTCCCGCCGGGCGGCGGCCCCCAGTGCAGGCCAGGGGTGGTGATCCCCTGCCACAGCGCCTGAAAGGGGTGGGAAACCACCGCTCCCGGCGGAATTCTCCGGCGTTTTGGCCCGGCCACGACCACTCCACCGCCCATATCGATAACGCTGACAAAGAAAGGCACCGGCGAATCGATGGCATGCACCACGCCGAGGTTTTCCTCCAGCATCTCGTCTCCGGCATGGAACATGGACAACACCGCCTTTTCATGGACAAAGCGGACAATATCATGGAGCGATTTACATTCGACAATGGAAAAGGTGGGGCCGTAGGCATCGGTGAGATGCAGCACCGTTACCAGTTCCTGCAACTCGCGATGCAGCGGCGGCAAGGGCACCCGCATCCTGCGGACACCGGGCGGGCCATGTTGCCATGCCTTCTCCGCGGCGCTGATCTCTTCGGGGCTGGCCTCGTACACCCTGCCCTGGTTGCCGTCCACGGTGATCCACTGCCCGTCAGGCAAGAGAGTGGAACCATCGTGCACGCCGCACACCATCGGGGTTTGCTGTTCGCGGGCAACGCAGGCCAGATGATCGGCCGGGCTGCCCAGCTCCACCAGCACCGCCGCCACCTGGCCCAGGAGGTTGGCCGCTTCGACAAAACTCTGCTGCATGACCAGGACCACCGGTTCCTGGGGGATGTTCTCGAAATCCTTTCTCCCTTTCACCACCAAGACCCGGCCGGTAGCCCTTCCCCCCGAGGCTCTCCCCCCTTGCGCCAAAACCGGGGACACTTCCCGCCGGTCGTCCGTAGCCGGAAGGCCCATGGTGGTCATGGGCCGCACCTGGAGAATGACCACCGCCCCTGTGCGGGTCACCGCCCATTCCAGGTCCAGGGGCAGCCCCTCGCGCCTTTCCAGTTCCCTGCCCCACCCGGCCAAAGCTTGCAGTTCCGCCTCGCTGAGCACCGGCTGTAGACGGGCCTCCGGGGGAAGCTCGCGCCAGGCCACGCCGCCCGCTTCCTCGCAGACCAGCAGGCGTTCCTTGCTGGCGACGGTGGAACGCTCCCAATCCACCCTGCCGTCCGCGCCGACCAGATAGAGATCCGCGGCAGCGCTGCCGGAAACCGCGGCCTCGCCCAAGCCGGGCACCGCGCTGACCAGCATCAACCCGCTTTCCGGCTCCTGGGGAGAGCGGGTCAGCAGCACGCCTGCCGCCCTGGCCTCCACCATCTCCAGGCACAGCACCGCCATGTCGAAACGCAGGGGGTCCAGCCCGGCGTTGAGCCGGTAGGCAAGGCTCCGGGCGTTGAAATTACTGGCCACCACCTCCTTGAACGCCGCAAGAAACTGCGCCTCGTCGCGGACATTGAGCACCGAGCTGAATTGCCCGGCAAAGGAATGGCGGCTGCCGTCCTCGCTGATGCTGCTGCTGCGCACCGCCAACGGTTTGCCGTTTTCAAGGAATGTGCGGGCCGCCGCCGTGATTTCCTCGGCCAGGGCCGGAGGAATCGACGCCTGGGTGATCAAACCTTGCACCTGAGCGGCAATGGCACCGGAAACATGCTTTTCTTTATCCGCGCCGTGGGTGGCCAAAAGATGGACCAATTCCAGGGAGAGTCCGGTGTGTTCGAGAAAAAACCGGCAGCCTGCCAGGGTAACCACAAAGCCGTCCGGCACGGGCAGGCCATTCTTGCGCAATTCCGCCAGAGCCGCGGCCTTATTGCCGGTTTGGCCCTTGAGGCCGCCGTGGATTTGGGCCAGCGGCAAGACGCAGGGACGATTTTCGGGTGAGGCAAGACGGGCGAGCGTATCCTGAACGCGTTTGGCGATTGCCTGATGAACGGCAAACAGCCCCCTGTAGCGGCTGCCGGCCAGGGTTTCCAGTTGGGCGACCATCTCGGCGGTTTCCTCGACGAGCCGGAGGACAAGCTTCGTAAGGCCTGCGGGGTCCCCCTGCATCCGCAAATGGATGCTGATCTCGGTGAGGCAATCCACGGCCCGATTGTTGCCGGCAAGAAGAGAACGGAACACATGGTAGCGCGCCTTGAGCAGGTGTTGCGAATCCGTTTTCCGCTGCTGGCGAACCTCCCGCAACTTGGCGATTTTTTGGCTGAACCAGCGGCGCACCTACCCCTCCTCCCCTGCCTGCTCCTGCCTGATGCTTACGAGAAAACGCTGAAAAAACTCTTCGATGGCCGCCTCGTCGCGCATCCGCACGTCAAGCTGACGGGTGAAGGAGATCAGCTCGCCCAGCCGGACCAGCACCCGCTCCATCCTCGGGACATCGAGGTTCCTGGCCTTGGCGATCACCAGGTCGCCGGTGCGCTCCACCTTGAAATAGAGGCCGGAGAGAATGGCGCTGATCAACCGGGCCCGCCACTCGCGTTTGGCCTTTTCCGCCATCCCGCCGGCAAAACGGAAGTAGATGTAGTTGTTGTCCGGATCCGGCGACATGTAGGCGTCCACCACGTTGAGATGATACCCCAGACGCAGGCAGAGATTACAGTAATGCTCGGCAATGATCCCCAGGTTGTCCCCGGGATAGGCCGGGCCGGTGAGCAGGGCCAGCGGCTTGCCGATCCCGGAGAGAATATCCCTGAGTCCCAGCACCACCGGCTCCCTGGCAGCCTGATCCTCCTTGAGAAACCCCTGAAGAATGGCGATCAGCGGCCGGCTGTTCAGCATCTCCATGGCGATTGCTCCACTGCTGGGCGCTTCCGGCTTGAATCCCGAGCCCAGGTCGATGACCCGCAATTTAAGCGGGATCGGCAGTTGCACCGGCCGGCTCAGTTCCTCTTGGGAGTCGCTCTGCTCGGCATGAAAATGAATCAGCGCGTCAATGGCCTTTTCATGGGCAAAACGGAGGATATCGTGGAAGGTCTGGCAGTTTTCCGCCTTGAAGTCAACGGAGGTCGGATCGGCCAGGGTGATGGGGGCCACCCAACGCAGGATGCGGCGGAGAATCCGGAGCTCCTGCGAACTGCGGTAGTCATCCTGTTCAGCATCATGCAAGCGGACCAGCCCTGCGATGATTCCCTGATAGACCTGCTTGTTTTCCACATCCACCGTAACTTCCGCCCCCTCGGCGAGAAGCTTTACCGCCTCGCCGGTTCCAAACAGGGCCGGAGTCCGGTATTCCCGGGCAATGGTGGCCAGATGTCCGGTGGGGCCGCCGATTTCGGTGATGATAGCGGCGGCCCGCCAGACAATGGGACTCAGTTGCGGGCTGGGGAAACGGGCCACGGCGATGGCCCCCACCGGAAACTGTTCCGGGTCGGTGTTCTGATCGACATGCACCACCCTTCCCGCGGCAATGCCCAGGTGGGCGACCTGCCCTTTGCCAGACATCAACGGGATGGCCGCGGCCAGCTCGGCGGCCAGCTCGCCGGGAAGCGGCGGCGGTTTGGCGGGCAAGGACAGGGGACGGCTTTGCAGGATCACCGGCTCGTCTTCCAAGGCCCACTCGATATCCTGGGGCTCGCCAAAGGTTTTTTCCAGCAACAGGGCCTGCTCGGCAAGCCTGGAAAGCTCCTTGGGCGAGAGGGTTGCCGAGCCGCGCCGCAGACCGCTGGGTAGCAGATCGAACGCTTCCCTGGCGGCTAAAAATGAATCCGGCATGACGATTTCGCTGGTCAGCGGCGGAAAAGGCCAGGTCCGGCTCATGACAAACCGGTCGGCCTGTCTGTGCCCGGACACCAGATCATGGGCCGCACCGCGCAGGGAAGTGATGAGCAGTTGGTTCTTCTCGGGTGCTTCCGGGTCGCGGCTGTAAGTTACCCCCGCGACGCGGGAGGTGATCATCGGCTGCACCCCGGCTGCCATGGGGACTTCCCGGCTGCCGGTCGTTGAGCCGAGATACTCCAGGGCCGCGACGGAAAAGCGCGATCCGATCACCCGCCGGTAGGCGTCGAGCACCGAAGAAAGATCGGGCCGCACCTCGAGCACCGAATGGAATTGCCCGGCAAAGCTGCGGGTTACTGCATCTTCGCCCATTCCGCTTGAGCGGACCGCCAGGGGCACCGCCCCCCCAGCCCGCTTGAGCAGTTGGGCCAGCTCGTCTTGCACCGCCGCCACCAACTGTTCCGGAAAGCGGGCCTGCCGCAGCGACCCCGCGATGCGTTCGCTGTGCTTGCGGCTGCTGCCCGGCGCAACGCGGATGGCGTCGATCCGGGCAAAAAGGTCGTTTGCCTCCATGAATTCGCGGTAGGCGGCAACGGTGATGGCAAAACCATCCGGGGTCCGAAGATGCAGCCGGTTGCGAATCTCGCTCAAGGTGGCGTTCTTGCCTCCCACCAGCTCCTCGAAATCGCTGTTGAGCAGATCATAGGTCAAGGTACGATGAGAGTCATACGGACCGGCATATTCCAGGGCCAGGCCGGAAAGTTTGCCGGCGATTTCTTCGTAACGATCGTACAGAACAAGATAGCGGTTGCTGGTCAGGCTACCCAGGCAGGAAACCACTTCCCGCACCAGCTCGTTCAACCCGGCCACCGCCTCGCTTAAAAATTTCCGGTCAAAGACATATTCTCCGGCCAGGGCTCCTTCCATGCGGCCGATCTTTTCCAACACCGCGTTGTTCAGGGTAAGCAGCCGGCGAAAAAGCCGGAAGGAGGCGGCAAACGAGGAATGATCTGCCTTGGTCGCGCTGGAGAAAGGATTAGAGGGAAAAGCCATCTCAGAGGTCCTTGGACAAGCGGGGAAAGATGAGCGTGAAGGTCGTGCCCCTGCCCGGCTCGCTTTCCACCTCGATGTCGCCGCCATGGTCCTTGACGATGGCGTAGCTCAAGGAGAGGCCGAGGCCGGTCCCCTCGTTCTTGGTGGTAAAAAACGGGTCGAAGATACGGGTCAAAGCCTCGGGGGCGATGCCCGCCCCGGTATCGCTGACCACGACGCGCGCCTCTTGCCCCTGGGCGCTCACGGCAAGATCAAGACGGCCGTCGGGCTGCATGGCCTGGACCGCGTTGAGCATCAGGTTGACCAGCACCTGCTGCAAATGATTGGGGGTGCCGCTGACCAGCACCGGCTCATCGGGATGGTGGAAATTGTGGACGATCCCACCCAGGCGGAATTGATTCTTCACCAGGGCAATAGAGCTTTCCATCAGCGCCACGAGATCAACCGGCACCATGATATTGGACTTGCGGGTTCGGGAAAACTCAAGCAGATGGTGCACCACCTCCCTGGCCCGGTCGGACTGGACCAGAATGTCGCGCACCATGTCCATCCGTTCGCTGCAGGCCAGGTTGGGAAGATCCTCCAGCAGCACCTCGGCGGTGAGGGAGATATTGTTCAACGGATTGTTGATCTCATGGGCGATGCCGGCGGTGACCTTGCCGATGGCCGCCAATTTTTCCGATTGCACCAACTGATTTTGCTTGGCATTCAGGGCTTGGAGCATGAGATTCAGGGAATTGACCAGCTCTATCCCTTCCACCGAACACTGGATGTCACTGTTCATCGGAATGGAGCTCATCTCCCCCTGCTTGATCCTGGACGAGGCCTCGCGAATGGCGGTAAGAGGCCGCATGATCCAGCGCATCATATAGAGAATCAGCACGGAGCCAAGCCCCACGGCCAGGGCGAGAATGAGCACCGCGGTTTTCTGATAGCCCGCGACCTCGCGCTCCACCCGGATCCGCGCCTTGGTATCCATCTCGAAGATACTTTTGGTGATGTTCTGGCCGTGTTTGCGCAGGGAATTTTCCAGGGATTGCTTGGTCCGGGGAGACAATTCGTCCCGCAGGAGTTGCCGGGAAATGGTTTCGTACCGGCCAAGCTCCTCGTCGTACAGCAATTCCAGCTCGTTTTTGTTTTCAAGAAGAACCGCCTTCACCGCGACAATGGACGCCCTGACCTGATCCACATAATCCAGGGCGTTGAGCAAATCCTTCCGGTCATTGAACAGAAAATAATTTTTTTCATGCCGCCGGATTTCGAGCACTTTCTGGTTCAGCTCATAAAACGATTCGATGATCCGGATCTTATCCTCCATGCGCCACAGGGCAAAGCTGGCGGTGGCCGTGGCGATGATGCCAAGGCCCGCGACAATGGAGATCATGACCAGGAGTTTCCCCCGGATGGAACGGATTCCGGGGAAAAGGAACCGGCAAGGGGACGGGGCCGGAGCACCTTCCGCCTGATCGGTTGGGTCTTGGGGGGCCGGGAGAGTGGGACTCATGCTTTCAGTCCGTCGGTTTCCATGGCGCGGTAAATAACCTGCTTCAGCTCATCCAGCCGGAAAGGCTTGGCCAGGAAGGCAAACACCCCTTCCCGGTCCGCCAGTTCCGCCGTATCCGGCGAGGCATAGCCGGTGATGATGATCACCCGGGTTTCAGGATTCATGGCCCGGACCCTTTTGAGCACCTCGATGCCGTCAATCCCTTCCATCTTCAGATCGGTCACCACGATGTCAAAGGGTTTTTCCGCCATGGCCGCGAGGGCCGCCACCGAATCGGTATAGGTCTCAATGGCGAAACCTATCTTGCCGAACACCTGCTTGAGCCGCTTGCCGACAATGGGTTCGTCGTCCACCACCAGCAGCCGCATGTTCGTCTCACTCATTGCTTCTCCCTCCCTGCTATTATTTACCGGCGACAATACCGTAATCACCCATGAGAAACGCCTCGGCATACCTGGCAACGGCCTGGTCGTCGGTCATCTGCACGTCCAACTGCCTGGTGAAACCGATCAACCGGCCAAGAATATCGAGGGTGCGCTCCATTTCCGGTTGCGCCAGATTGCCGGTGCGGGCAATCACCAGGTCCCCCTTGGTTTTCACGCTGAAATCAAAGGCCTCAAGGATGGTGGCGATGAGGGTCGCCCGCCGCGAACGCTTGGCAATGTCCGTGGCTCCGCCAAGAAATCGGAAATAGATATGATTGTCGCGCTCCACATCGTGGCAGAAGGCGTCAATGATATTGAAATGATAGCCAAAACGGAAGCAGAGGTTCACATAGGTTTCGCTGATGATGGCGATGTTGTGCCCGGTGTACTGTCCGGAAAGGGTGTCCTGGGGAGTGGTCATCATGCTGTGCATCATGTCCTGAAAGCTCACCTGCATGGCCTCTTGGTGCCAGGCCCCCGGAAAAAGCATGCCCTGGAGAATGGCCCGGAAGGGAATCGAGCGGACGGCGGAAAAGGGAATTTGATCCCGCGGGGCGTCCGGGG
The DNA here is from genome assembly GCA_002347095.1 of Desulfobulbaceae bacterium UBA2273. Classification (GTDB taxonomy): domain Bacteria; phylum Desulfobacterota; class Desulfobulbia; order Desulfobulbales; family Desulfurivibrionaceae; genus Thiovibrio; species Thiovibrio ferrireducens. The sequence goes on from DDWZ01000026.1 coordinate 95,876, forward strand.
CAATGCCGCCGCCGATGTCGATGGCAAGAATACCGGCTTGAATGGGCAGGTCCAACCGCCTTGCCAAGCCGCCGGGCAGACAGCGGTCATCACGCCCCAGCTCCACCAGATGCAACACCGCGGTTTCATGGATGAAACGCAGCACATCGTGGAAGGTTTTGCAGCCTTCGGGACTGAACTCCTGCATCAGCGGATCAACCAGATTCAGCCGGGAAACCTCCCGGAGAATCCGGCGCAACATGCGAAACTCAGGGGCCATGTGCAGGTCCATGGTGGTGGTCGCCTGGTAGGTAAGCAGTTCCACCGCCCTGCCCCGGTAGATCCGGCGATCCTCGGCGTCCACGGTGATTTCCTCGCCGTTCGCCACCTTGTCCATGATATCGGAAACCCCTACCAGGCAGGGAACCCGCAACTCCCGGCAAAGGGTGGCCATGTGGCTTGTCGGGCTGCCCACCTGGGTGACAATGGCCGAGGCCCGGTGCATGACCTGGACGAATTGGGAGGAGTCGCGGTGGCTGATGAGCACCGCGCCCTCGGGGAACTCCTTGAGATCGGCCAGGGTCTCCACCCAAAAGGCCGGACCGGCGCCGATGCCCTGCTGGGCCACCCGTCCGGAATCCGCCGCGATAAGCTCATAGCCTTCGAGTTTTTCGGAAAGCAGATGTTTCTCCCTTGCGCTCTCCGTGATCAACAGGGGCCTGGATTGCAATATGTAGAGAACGCCATCCTGTCCCAAGGTCCATTCGATGTCCTGGGGCCTTTTGAAAAAGGTTTCCAGATGGATGGCAGCGGCGGCAAGTTCCAGAAGAATCGGCTCGTCAAGACAAGGGGCCTCGACTTGCCCCTCCGGCACCTCTTGCATGGCAAGCCCGCCGTCCATGCCCCCCGTCGCCAGCAAGGCCTCGTGTTTTGCGGCGATTATCTGTTCAACAATCCGCGGCGCCTCCTCCTTGCTGAGTCTGAAAAAATCCGTGGGCACTTGCCCTTCGACCACCGCCTGCCCCTGTCCCAGAGCGCCCACCACCACCATTTTCTGCGAGCCGGGTTCCATGGGATCAACGGAATAGATGATGCCGCTGGCGCGGGCAGGGATCATGCGCTGGCAGCAGGCGGCAATGGACATGGGCCCGCCTTCGGGGAAGACCTGCCGCCGGTAACGGATGGCCTTGGCGCCGAAAAGACTGGCCGCGACCTGGAGATAGGCGCGATATACCGGCTCTGCTTGGGGTGGGACCTGTAACTCGGAATGAAACTGCCCGGCAAAGGAGAAATCCATATCCTCTTCCTGGGCGCTGCTGCGAACCGCGAGAAAAAGCGGGAGACCGCCCAGATCCGCGAGACGCTGCAGAAACCCGGCCAGGGCATCAAGAAATCCTGAAGGCGGCTCGGCGCTAAGCACCTTTTTTTGCAAGGCCTGACGCAGCAGGTCAAGTTGATCTTCATTGACGTCGGACTCTGCCAACGCCTGTTCAAAAAGGTCAAATTCGGGGCGGATTCCGTTCAGATCAAGCAAATCGTGGAACAGGCGGCTGGTAATAACAAACCCTTCCGGGACGCGAACCTTGGGGTTGTTGAGCAACTCGGAAAGATGCGCGGCCTTGCCGCCCACCAGGGGCCAATGCCTGGTCTCGACCTCCGCAAGCCAAAGCAGGGGCGGGCCTTCCCTATCGTCGCGCTTGGTGAGAATGGCCCGGACCCTTGCCTCCATGGAGGCAAAAACCTCGTGGAGCGTTGCGCACTGGTCTTGGGTCAGGATGTTGATCGCGCCAATGGCTCGACGCATGGCCGCGATCATCTCCTCGACCGTAGCTTCCACATAGCGGAGATCGAAGAGATACTCGCCGCTCAGTTTCTCCCCCATGTCGGCGATAATCTCAAGGGCCTGGTTGTTCGCCTTGAGCACCTCGCGAAACTGGGAAAAGACCAGGGGCAGAGGCCGGCAGGCCTTGGGCGTGAGCCAGCGTTGGAAGGGAAATCCTTTCAGGAGATCACGGAGGGCCATGCGTTGCGCTCCTGAAAAAATCGGCGTGGAGGGTAGATAAGGTTCTCTTTTTCTACCCCACGCCGACTAAAAAAAAAACTAAAAAATAAAATCAGTGGCTACCGCCACCCTTCTTGAAGATCGCGCCCACACCCAAGCCGGCGAGCAGAGCGACAATAACAGCCATGATGCCATACAATCCAGCCTGATCAACGGCCATTTTTGACAGGGCCGCAACCATCCCTGTGCTCTTGACTTCAATATTGGCCGAAGCCCGCTCCACTACCTTGCCGTTCCTGACGGCAACCACATTCACCGTATATATTCCCGGAGGCGCCTGATACGGCCAGGCAACGTCCACCGTATAGGTGTTGCCATTTTCCCCATGCTGGCGGACAATGGCCCCCTCCCGCATGTCGTAGACATTCTCCTCCTTCTTGAATTTGAGGTACTCGTCGAACCATTTTCCGTCCGCGGGATTCCCCTTGCCGTCTTCAATCCGGATATGTCCGCGCAGGGCTTCAAAACCGAGCAGATTCTGGTTGAGTTCCGCTGCGTCCAGAATACGGCTGAGATCGGCGGTGCTGCTTAACAGATACACGCGCGGTGCATCCTTGAATTCAAGGGACCCCTTTTTCATCCAGACCAACCCGCCTACCTTTTCATAGTTTCTCAAGGCAGTATCAACAGGTTCGCTGGTGATGGTGACGATCAGGTCGTCGGTGCTCGCGCTCTGGCCGGTGATTGCCAATTGCGCTCCATGATAGGTGAAGGTTATGGGAATATTGTCCGGAGTGACCGAGCAGGTAAGCGCTTGGGCCGCAGGAACAGACACGGTGGCAAGGCCGAACAGCACCAGAGCCATGGACATGAAAAATCGAGTGGAATTCATGATGGCACGTTTCATTTTAGTGGCCTCCCGCATAGGAAAGAAGAATGGAAGGCTCCATCACCAGCTCGAGAACAATCTTAACGGTGACGGCAAGTACGATGATGGAAAGGAGGATTTTCAACTGATCGCCATGGAGCTTACGACCCAAAACGGTGCCGATCTGAGCGCCGAACACGGAACCCACCAGAAGAATAATGGCCAGGATGAAATCAACCGTGTGATTGGAGTAGGCCTGGAGATAGGTAACCTCAATGCAGGTAAAAAGAATCTGGAACAAGCTGGTTCCAACCACTACATGCATGGGCATCCGCAGCATGTAGATCATTACCGGCACCATGAGAAAGCCGCCGCCGACTCCCATGATTGCGGCAAGCACGCCGACAAAGGTGCCAAGAAAAAGCGGGACCAGGGCCGAATGGGTGACCCCTGATTTTTCAAAGTAGGTCTGCATGGGCAGGGCCGCGAAGAAGCCGCCCTTCTTTTCCTTCGGGGCAGCCGCCGGAGCAGATGTGGCTGAAGCCTTCTTGGTTTTCCGCATGGCATTGAGGCTTTCAACGAACATGAAACTGCCGACTCCACCCAACATAACCACATAGGTCATCTTGATGAGAAAATCCGCGCCGCCAGTGGCGCGCAGTAATTTGATAACCTGTACTCCGCCCGCTCCGCCGGCAAACCCGCCGATCAAAAGATAGAGGCCCATCTTGAAATCGACGTTGCCGAGGCGCCAGTGGGAAATGGTTCCGGAAGCGGAAGCCGCCACGATCTGGTTGGCGTCCGTTGCCGCCGCAATTGTCGGCGGGATGCCGACCATCATCAGGAGCGGGGTCATGAGAAACCCCCCGCCCACGCCAAAGAGGCCGGACAACAACCCGACCGCCAGTCCCAGGCCCATTACCACCAGATAATTTACGCTGGTGAGGGCTATTGGCAAATACATGTACATCTTCTTCCTCCCTTACTCATTCTTGTTGTGTTGCAATACTGTTGAAAAAATGTCGGCCCTTTCACCATCCGCCAGGGAAGATCCCCCCGGCATCACAGCCCGGGACCGGCCGTTGATTTCGAAAATAACGCACTCAAGGGTAGATGCGTCCCATGGAGTCATGATAACAGACCACAGGACCGGCAGATACCAGTTTTTCTCTGTCTGAAGCTGCTTGCGAAGCAGGTTGACCCAAGCGCTCTTACGCTTCAAGCCTTTCCGGTCAGTAACCCCGAGAACAAGGCAGAATATCCGGTGCGCGCAGAGAAAGCGGATCAGGGGCTCCCCTGTCAACCTTTCCAGGATGTGCGTATGAATCCTTACCCCTGCCTGGTCGCCAAGCGTTGAGAGCAAAGAAACAGCTTGTTTCTGAGTCTCGCTGGCCTCTTCACCCTTTCGCTCCGCCTTGTACGCGGTGTGCAGAATTCCCGTGGTCCGCCGGGCAAGCTCAACGGCATGGACAACGGCGGATGGATCGGCGACGGCGCCAGTCAGGAGGAGTGCGATACCAGCTTCCATGGATGCTCCTCGGATGCCTGTGCAGGCAATCGTTACGGCACCGCAAACTAGCATGAATCATGCCACAGTAGTCATCATCTTGTTTCTGTGTGCTTTTTCGAGAAACTGGGGGGAAAAGAGTAAAGAAAACTGTTCACATCTGAAACGGCAAACAAGCAACTCATTGTTTTGAAATGATTTTTAACAGGTGCAACAGATGTTTCAAAGGGAAACAGCACTGCGGAAAGAGAATACAAAGAGCGGCTATTTCCCGGAAAACAGATTGAGCGCCTTGAGACGTCGCCATAAGGTGGTGCGAGAGATGCCGAGCAGGCGGGCGGTTTCGGTCTGATTGAAGCCGGTGCGGCGGTAGACCTCGGTGATGTGTTCCTGCTCCAGAACCTTCAGATGGTGAGTGTTTTTTTCCGGAACCGAGGGTTTGGTTTCGGCGAAAAAGATATCCGGCGGGAGATCCCTGGCCGTGAGCACCGATTCCCGGGAAAGGGCCACCGCCCGCTCCACGATATTCTGCAGCTCCCTGACGTTGCCGGGGAAGGTATACGACGAGAGCGCCCCCAAAAAATCGGCGCCGATTTCCGGCACGGGTTTGCCGAACTGCTCGGCGATAAAAGAGACGAAATGCTCCACAAGCAACGGGATATCCTCCTGGCGCTTGCGCAGGGGGGGGATATTGATCATTACCACCTTGAGACGGTAAAACAGATCCTGGCGGAACTCACCGGCGGCGATCATCTTCTCGATATCCCGGTTGGTTGCGGCAATGAGCCGCACATTGATGCTGACCGGGGCGATGCCCCCCACCCGCAACAATGTTCGTTCCTGGATAACCCGCAGCAGCTTGATCTGCATGGGGATTGGCATCTCGCCAACCTCATCGAGAAAAACCGTTCCGCCGTTGGCCGCCTCCAGCAATCCTAGCTTGGTGCTCACCGCGCCGGTAAAAGCCCCCTTTTCATGGCCAAAGAGCTCGTTGGCCACCAGCTCTTCGCTGAAGGCCCCGCAGTTGAAGGGGATAAATGGCTGCCGGCCTCGTCCGCTGGCGCTGTGGAGCGCCCTGGCCACCAGCTCCTTGCCGGTGCCGGATTCCCCCTGAATGAGCACGTTACAGTTGAGCGGCGCGATCTGACGGATGGTCTTGAATATCTCCTGCATGGCCGGGGAGCAGCCGATGATCCCGGCAAAGCGGTCGCCACTTCCCGGCTCAGGCTCAAGACCTCCGCCCGCGCCTGCATCCTGCAGGGCGTCACGCACGGCATTGCGCAGCTCCTCAAGCCGGAAAGGCTTGGCGAGATAGTGATAGGCTCCGGCCTTCATGGCCCGGACCGCGTGGTCGACCGAGGCATAGCCGGTCATCAGGATAACCTTGGTCGCCGGGGCCAAAGCTATGACCCGCTGGAGAATGTCAAGGCCGTCGGCATCGTTGAGGCGAACGTCCGTGACCAAAACCTCCGCGGGTATTTCCGAAAACCGCTCCATGGCCTCGGAAGCGGAGACAAAGCCTTCGACCTCATAGCCATCCTTGCCCAAGGCCTGCACCAGCCGGCGGACCGTGACTATTTCATCGTCAAGGATATAGATGCGGATTTTTTGCGGGACATTTTCTGTCATGAGCCAGGTTTTTCCAAGAAAGTAGCGGAGGCGGACTTACGCATCTCAAACAACAGAGGCTTGGCCAGACTAGCACGCTCTCCGTCACCTTGCAAAGCGAATTTTACGGGAAGGGAATGGCGCACTGCTTTCACTGAGACAGAAAAAAACACCTTGGCTTTCTCGAATACCTGGCGTATTTTTATGGCATCCTCTCCCTGCCAACACCCCTGAAGCATATGCGCCGAGCATGCCCATGCCCCCAAACAACCAAGCAGACACCACCGCCTCCGCAACAGAATGTCCACAGCTTCGCCTTGCCTGCCTCTTCTGCGGGGGCGAGTCGATTCTTACCGGGCGTTGACACAACGCCACAGTGCTCTGCACGGTGTGCGGAATGGAATCTTCGGCGGCACTCCACCGCGAACAGATCGAACAGTGGCAGGAGAACGTCTGCCGTTGCCTGACGCAGGGACGAACCCCGTAGATTTGGGCAAACAGGAGGCTGGGCTTACAGATTTTTTTTGAGACTCAACCGAAAACGGGGAGGGAAGGCGGGGACGGGGGCGGTCAGATTTTGTAGCGCTGATAGATTTCTATGCGTACCGGACAGTCACAGGTGTACAGGCTGCCGTATTTCCGCTGGTAGGGGCAATCCTTCTCCCCCTGGCCAACAAAATAAAAACTATCGCCGTCAATGGGAAAAGCCGGCCGGCAATAGTTATGCGCATCCCTGCAGGCATGCGCTTTTTTGCACAGAGAGGCGAGGGGCTTCTTCTTTTTGTCCATTCAACTGTTCCTACCGCTTGGGTCTACCGCTTGAGTTGCAGAATTGCGCAACCCTATCACATGGCATCCCTCAAGTACAATACGGAAAAAATACGGGGCATTCCCCTGCTTTCCGCACAGGAAAAAAATTCACGAACAGACAAAAAATAGTACGCTCTTGCCGGATACACCTCCCTATTTTTTATGGGCAGACTGGTAGGATTCCAGCTCCTGCATGGCCTTCTCGTAACAATCCGGGCAATAGGAATGCGAAGCCAGAACCCCGGCTTCCCGTTGCATATACTCCTCGACGCTCAGCCATTCACCGCTGCCAGGCTCTTTCCCCTTGTCGTTTCTGATTTTCTTGCATACCGAGCAGATGGGCAAAAAACCTTCATAGACCTTGAGGCGTCTTTTCATCTCCTGTTTTTCAAAACAATTCCGCAGGCGCAGAGCCAGATCCGTAAAAGCATAAGGCTTGAGCAGATAATCATCAGCCCCGTTTCGCAGGGCTTCAATGGCAGAAGAGATATCCCCAAAGCCCGTGAGGATGATCACCCCGATCTCCGGGCTCCTGGCCTTTGCCCCTTTGAGAACTTCTATTCCCGATATTCCTTCCATGCACAGGTCGGTCAGCACCAGATCGTAGTAATTTTCCTGCAAGGCGGCAAGCGCGGTTTTCCCATCGGCAACCGCCGTGGCGCCATACCCCATTTCCTCGATATCCCGGCGCAGGGTGCAACGGATGATCTCTTCATCATCGACCAGGAGGATGTTTTTCCGCCATTGGCGAGTTTTTTCGTTCATGTCCGCCCCTCCACCGGCAAAAGAACGGTAAAGATGGAGCCGATGCCAATGGCACTCTCAACCTCGATTGTTCCGCCATGCCTGGTCACGATACCGTAGCTTACCGCCAGGCCAAGCCCGGTGCCCTTGGCCGCTGACTTTGTGGAAAAAAACGGTTCAAAAATCCTGGGTTGATCCTCCTGGGCAATACCGTGGCCGGTGTCTTGGAACTGCACCGCGACAAATCCTCCCCTGCCCTCGGTCCGCACCGTTATTGTGCCGGTTTTACCGGTTATAGACTCCTCGGCGTTGGTGAGAAGATTCAGGAAAACCTGCTTGAGCTGATCCTCCACCGCCTGGACCCTCGGCAATGACGAAGCGAATTCCTTAAGCAGCGAAATCCCCTTGTTCTTGAGGTTCTTCCGGCAGAGCAAGAGAATATCCTCCAGGGCGGCATGCACATCCACCCGGGTTTCTATGCCGCTGGTCGGCCGGTTGAAACTTTGCAAATCCTTGGTGAGCTTGGCAATGCGCTCGCATTCACGGATGGCAAGTTCCACCATCTGAAGATTTTCCCCTTCAAGGCAGCTTTGCCGCTTCAAACCGTCCAGCACATTGCGAATCCCGCAGATGGGATTATTGAATTCGTGGGCGATGGAAGCGGCAAGCTTGCCCACCGCGCTCAACTTCTCCGCATGGAGCAACTGCCGGTGAATCTTTTCTATCTCCGCCGTGCGTTGACTGACCCGCTCCTCAAGCAATTCCCGCAATTCCCGTTCCTGGTTCTCCTCGCTCTTCCTCTCCGTGATATCCGTGCCGATACTGAGTTTTACCCGAAGATCGCCAACCCACTTGATAACCCGGTCATGGTGCTCATACCAGCGTCCGGTTATGCTGTTGCAATTTTCCCAAACATAGACGCCGCCACCCCTGTCCCGCGTGACGCCGTTGATGGACAATACCTTTTCGTTGCTGCAAAAATCGCACGGCCCGTCCTGGCCGCACTGCATGACTGTCCAGCATATCCGCCCGGCCCCTTCCCCGAAAATCTCCCGGGCATGGCGATTCATAAAAAGTATTTCATAGCTGGTCATGTTGACCACATAAATAATGGCGTCAAGGCTGTCGAGCACGGTAAGCAGCCGACTATGCGCTCTGGCCAGGCTCTTTTCAACCTTGGTACGCTCGACAATCTCCTTCTGCAGCCGTTTGTTTGTCTCGGTCAGGCTGAGAGTCCGCTCCTCAACCAGCCCGGAGAGATGCTCGCCATACTCCCGCATCCGCGCTTCATCCTCCTTGCTCTTGGTAATATCGCGAACAAGGACGAGGATCGCCCCGTTTTCGTCTTCCAGAATGGAAAGAAAATGGAGCAGGAGTCGCTTGTGCCCGAGAAGAATTTCCTCATCCTCCCCGACATGAACAGAATGATGATTAACATTCTCAACCAGATGACGCACCGAGGAGGCATACGGCTCTTGGAAAAGACCGGGGAAATTCACGCCCAAGATCTTTTCTTCCGGTTGCTCAAACAAATCCACGGCGCTGGCGTTTACATAGATGATCTTCCGCTCTCGGGTAATCCGGACCACGCCTTCGGACATGTGATCAAGAACCAGCTCCAGATGCCGTTGCGAATGCAAGAGTTCCTTGGTGATTTCCCGCTGGCAGATCCCCTCAAGCCCGAAAATCCGAGGCTCCCACTCCCGCGTTGCCCGTTTCCCCGAGTCGGCGATGAGTTCCTGCACATGGAGGAAGATATTCTTGACCGACCCTTTGGCAATGCAGGCATCGGCGCCGTAGGAAAGAAAATCCGTTTCCCCTTCGCTGACAATGGCGGAAAGGATTACCACGAAAACATCCTGAAGCTGGGGCATGGCGCGAACAATGCGGCACAGCTTGTCCCCGCTGATGTTGGGCATGACCAGGTCGATGAACATGATGTCCGGGACAAAATCGTCCAAGACATCAAGAGCGGAAAGGCCATCCTGGGCAACGCGCACCACATGCCCCTCCTTTTCCAGGAAGCTGGCAAGGAGTTCAAGGATGAGCGGGTGGTTGTCCACCACCAGAATCTTTTTGGGCATGGGCGCTTCTCCCGTCTGACAAACGCCTGAGAACAGCCTTCCCTCTCAGAAAAACCAAAAAATAAAAAAACTGTATTTTGATTATAGGAGCCCTTGACCGGGAAAGTCAAAGAACAAAAACGCCTAACCAACCCTCGCTATTCCGCGGAAACAGAGGAAACCGGGGCAACCCGTTCGCTGATTCCCCTCCGGAGGACCTCCTTGTTGTACGCGGCGATGGCCTCGCTCCGCTTGAGCATCCCCACCACCCAACGGTTGTCCTCCGCCTCCACCACCGGAATCTCTTCCAGTCCCTTGGCATCAAAAAGGGCCATGGCGGTGTGGAGGTTGTCTTCCGGCGTGAGCACCACGACCTTGCGGGTGCAGATATTGCCCACCCGGGCGGAAAGCCGCAGCTCCTCGTCGTGCAGAATGCTCTTCACATCCTGCAACGAGACAACCCCGGTCATCCGGCCGCTTTCATCCACCACCGGAAAATAGAAGCTGTCCCTGGCCATGCTGAAGATGGTCAGCAACTGGTCCACATTGGCCTGCTCGCTGATGAAATCCACATCCTCGCTGATAACCCTGCCGACCTTGATGGACTTCATCACCGAGATCTCCCTGCCTTCATGGAGATCGATGCCGTCGCGGCTGAAATCCACGGTGTCGATGGAATCCGGATTCAGACGGGAGGCCACCACGGTGCCGATGATGCTGGAGAGCATGATGGGGATGATGATGAGGTAATTGCCGGTCATCTCAAAGAGCAAAAAGATGGCGGTGAGCGGCGCATGGGTGGCGGCGGCAAGAAAGGCGCCGATGCCCACTGCGGCATAGGCGCCGGGATTGGCGGTATACTGGGGCAGCAGGGAATGGGCCGCAAAACCGAACGCCCCGCCGGTAACGGCGCCGATAAAAAGCGCCGGAGCAAACACCCCGCCCGCGCCGCCGGAGCCCAAGGTTAGGGCGGTTGCCGCGATCTTTAAAAAAATCAGCGCGACCATCACCCAAAACACGCCGTGCCCGGCAAGCACCTCTTCCAGATAATGGTACCCGTCGCCCATGATCTGGGGAAAGCCCATGGCCAGCACGCCGAGCCCCAGGGCGCCGACCAGGGGCTTGAGTTGCGGATGCAGGGAGAGCGCGGCAAAACGGTCGCGGATCGTATAAAATACATGGATGTGCAATACGGCCACCAAGCCCATGACCACGCCCATCAGCGAATAGAGCGGGATCTCGACCAGGGAATTGACTATTTCATAGGCGGGGATGGGAAAGGCGGGAGAGCCGCCATAGTATCCTCGGGAAACAACGGTGGCCATGGCCGAGGAGATCACCAGGGCGGCAAAGGAGCCGATTTCGTAGGTACCGAGCAGAACGATCTCGGCGGCGAAGAAAACCCCGGCAATGGGGGCGTTGAACATGGCCGCCACCCCGCCGGCGCAACCGGCGGCGATAAACACCTTCATCCGGCTGCCGGAAACCCGAAAAAACTGGCCCACCTGCGAGCCCACCGCTCCGCCCACCTGGGCAATGGGCCCCTCGACCCCGGCGGAACCGCCGGAGCCGATGGTGAGGGCGCAGGAAAGGATCTTGAGGGGAATGGTGCGAAAGCGGACAATGCCGCCCTCCAGATTGACCTGGCGCAGAAATTTCGGGAAACCGTAGCCGTTTATCTCGCCGGGAAACAGCAGGGAAAGGGGAATGAGCAGCACCATGCCGCACAGGGGAATCAGCGGCAGGAGCAGGAGATACAGCCCGCCTTGCGCCACACCGAGCAGTTCGGAGCCGCCGACAAAAATCGTCTCGTGGACCAGACCGACGGTGGTGCGAAAGAGGATATTCGCCGCCCCGGCCATCAGCCCGATACAGGCGGCAATGGCGAGAACCCGGAAACTCTCCCCCGGCAGGATTCTTCTGATTTTCGTTTTCATGTTTTTTCCGGGGTCTCGCAACCCAACCGCCTTGCCTGGCGGAGAAAATACTTGTCGGTCATTCCGGCGATAAAATCCCGCGCCAGGGCGGCAGGCTGCCGGCCCTCGACATACTCCCGGCCCTGTTCATGCAAAAAATTCGCAACCATTTCCCCATGATGCTCCGGCCTGGCAAATTGGTCAAGGCAGGACTCGAACAACACCTTATAACAGGTGGTAATCTTGGCCAGCCCCTTCTTGATGGCCGGGTTCAGGTAGATCCGTTCGTAGTTGAATTCCTTCAGCGCCTTCAGCCCTTCGGAAACCTCCTCGCTGAAGGCGATGGCTCCATCCTCGATGCCGCCCGCAATCAGGTCGGTCACCAAACGATAAACAATGCTGCCGTTGGTCCGGCCGAAGAGCTTCTGGCAGCGCAGGGGGATATCCTCCCGGCTGATGAGCTTCAATTCGATGGCATCCTCGATATCCCGGCCGATATAGGCAATGGTGTCGGAAAACCGGACCACGCAGCCTTCCATGGTCATGGGAATCAGCTCATGGCGAGGATCTTGCCCCTTGGCCGCGCCATGCCGGTCAAGGTCGGCAAAGGTCTTGCCGCGCTGGGGCGCAAGTTGGCGATTGTGGATCTCCCCATCGTGGCACATGATGCCGTCCAGGGTTTGCAGAGTCAGGTTCCACCCCCTGCCCTGCCGTTCGATGCGCTCCAGAAACCGGACGCTTTGCAGATTATGCTGGAACGAAGGCAGCCCATGCCCGCGGCACAGGGCGTCCAGAACCTTTTCCCCGTCATGGCCAAAGGGCGGATGCCCAATATCATGGCCCAGGGCGATGGCCTCGATGAGATCCTCGTTCAGCCGCAGATAGCGGCCGATGGTCCGGGCGATTTTTGAGACCAACTGCACATGCAAGACCCGGTGGGTGATATGGTCGTTCCTGACCATGTAAAAGACCTGGGTTTTATCGATATACCGCGTATAGGCATGCGAATGCAGAATCCGGTCGCCATCCACGGCAAAGGCTTGGCGGTGGTCCTCGGCCTGCCCCTCCTCAAGGCGCCGCCGGAGTCCATCCTTGCTCAGGCTGGCAAACGGCGACAAACGCCCGGCCTCAAGGGCGTCCAACTGATTTTTCAAGGCAAGCAAATGCGGGGTGGCAACATGGCGCATGGCAGGATGATCCGATGGTGTCGTAAGTTAAAAGATAGTGAAGTATATCCCAGCAATCCCATCCACACAATGCCTTGTCGTGATTACGCTGCAATCAGCCTCCCAATCGCACAAAAAAAAAATCATCCGGCAGGCTGGATCGATTCCGCAAAAGATATCAAGGCTGCATACCTTCGTCCCGTAATCCCGCTTTCCCTTGACAAGGCACGCTGAATTGCCGGAAAATACAAGACATTGAGACCCACTAGACCATCAGACGGCACAACGCCATCGTCTTTGCTTCTCCCTAACAGGCAAGCAGAGAAGGCTTGGAGGAAAATCCATGACCAAGAAAATACCGGTCACCAAGTTGGGGTATAGTTTTTTACCCACGGACATCGCGGGATTTGATTCCTTGACCGAGCTTGCCTTGGATATGCGTTGGTCATGGGATCATGCCACCGACGAGGTGTGGCGGCAGCTTGATCCGGTGCTGTGGAAACTGACTCATCATCCTTGGGATATCCTGCAGACCGTCTCCAGGAAGAAGATCCAGGAAGTGCTGGCCGATCCGATCTTCCGCAACAAAATCGATGCCCTGGTGCAGGCCAAAAAACAGGCGGAGGAGGCGCCTGCGTGGTTTCAACACGGCCATCCCGAAACGCCCCTGACCTGTGTGGCGTATTTTTGCATGGAATTCATGTTGAGCGAAGCCCTGCCAATCTATTCTGGCGGCTTGGGCAATGTGGCCGGCGATCAGCTCAAAACCGCCAGCGATCTGGGCGTTCCGGTGGTCGGCGTGGGGCTGCTCTACCAGCAGGGCTATTTTCGCCAGGTGCTCGACAAGGACGGAGCGCAACAAGCCATTTTTCCGTACAACGATCCCGGGCAATTGCCGATCATCCCCTTGAGGAAACCGAATGGGGAGTGGTTGCGATTAGAGATCGCCTTACCCGGGTACTCGGTCTGGCTGCGTGCCTGGCAGGTTCAGGTCGGTCGCGTGAAGCTGTACCTGCTGGACAGCAATGACGCCGCGAATTGCCCCACGCATCGTGGCATTACCAGCGAATTGTACGGAGGCGGACCGGAGTTGCGGCTGCAACAAGAGCTGGTGCTCGGGCTCGGCGGGTGGCGGTTGCTCCGCGCGCTCGGCCTCCAGCCGGAAGTTTGTCACCTCAACGAAGGCCATGCGGCCTTCGCCGTGTTGGAACGCGCCCGGGATTTCATGGCGGAAACAGATCAGCCTTTTGACGTGGCTCTGGCCGTTACGCGAGCGGGCAATCTGTTCACCACGCACACTGCGGTGGCGGCCGGATTCGATCGCTTTGCTCCGGCCCTTATAGAGCAGTACCTTGGAGGATACGGAGCAAAGCTCGGCCTTACCCTGGACAACCTGCTGGCGCTCGGCCGCCGGAATCCGGCGGACCCGTCGGAGAGTTTCAACATGGCCTATCTGGCGATCCGCGGGAGCGGGGCGGTCAATGGCGTAAGTCGTTTACATGGGCAGGTGAGCCGACACCTCTTTGAGCCGCTCTTCCCGCGCTGGCCCGAGGAGGAAGTGCCCATCGGCCACGTCACCAACGGAGTTCATATGCCGACCTGGGACTCCCCAGAGGCGGATGACCTGTGGACGAAAACCTGCGGCAAGTGCCGCTGGCTGGGGACAACGGAAACCCTGGGACACGAAATACGCCGCGTCTCCGACGCCAGGCTCTGGCAATTTCGCTTCGACGCCAGCCAATCTTTTGTGGCCTATGTGCGCGACCGCTTGTCGAGACAGTTGACTGCCTCCGGCGCCTCGCCCGAAGAGGTGGCGGAGGCGGGACATTTTTTTGATCCCAACGTGTTGACCTTGGGTTTTGCCCGTCGCTTCGCCGCCTACAAACGACCCAATATGCTGCTGCACGATCCGGAGCGGCTGCTGCGCCTGTTGACTCATCCGCAACGTCCGGTACAGCTCATTATAGCTGGCAAGGCCCACCCTTCCGACTTGGAAGGCCAAGCCCTCATTCGACAGTGGACGCAGTTTATCCGGCATTCCGAAGCCCGCCGGCATGTGGCCTTCCTCAGTGACTACAACATGCTCTTGAGCGAGCACCTTGTCCAGGGGGTCGATGTCTGGATCAACACACCCCGGCGGCCATGGGAGGCGTGTGGAACCAGCGGCATGAAGGTGCTCGTCAATGGCGGCCTCAATCTCTCGGAATTGGACGGCTGGTGGGCGGAGGCCTACACGCCTGAGGTGGGGTGGGCGCTGGGTGACGGCAAGGAGCACGACAACGACCCAGACTGGGATGCAGCCGAAGCCGAAGCGCTCTACTCCCTCCTTGAACAAGAGGTGATCCCCGAGTTTTACAACCGTGACCGGAACGGTATTCCTGTTGCCTGGGTCGCACGCATACGCGAGAGCATGGCACACCTGACAACTCATTTTTCCAGTAATCGCACGGTACGCCAGTACACCGAGGATTACTATCTCCCTGCCGCCGCGGCCTACCGTGAACGCGCCGCGGATCAGGGGAAAATTGGGGCACAGATAGTGAACTGGCGGGACGGCCTGGATCGAGGGTGGAGCAACCTGCGCTTCGGCGAGACAAAGATTACGCAGAAAGGAAATCGGCATGTCTTCGAGGTTCAAGTCTATCTGAACGGCCTCGACCCGCATGCGGTACGGGTCGAGTTATATGCGGAAGAAGGCAACGGCTTTGCGCATGTGCGCAAGGAGATGACCCGCGGGCCACAATTGGTTGGCGCGGAAAACGGCTACGTCTATGGCGCCCAGGTTCAGGCAAAACGACCGGTCCAGGATTATACAACGCGCGTGGTGCCGCACCGCGCGGGCATTGCGGTTCCTTTGGAAGCCGCCCACATCCTGTGGCAACGATGAGCGGGGAGGAATTGACAGCCATCCTTGCAGGGGCTTCGCGGTCGTCGCCATCGTGGCAGTGGGTGACGAAACATTACACTCTCCCAGCACCCCACCCGCACAATGCCGCGTACAATGCGGTATCGCCTTTCCGCAAGAATAGGCCTGCAAATTTCCACCTGAGCATTTTCCCCGTGCGATTTTCACATAATTAGGTAACAATACCTAGAGGGCCTATACTCGTAACTTTGTGCCCAAGGCTCCCTTCACCCTAACCCTCCCCCGCCAAGGGAATTTTTCGGAAGGATACCCTGTGCCTGTCTCCCGCCCGATAACCATTGTCACCCATCCCCTGTATCTTGCCCACGACACCGGCGGCGGTGAGCATCCGGAAGCGCCGAACCGCCTCACTGCGTTGCTGGCCAAGCTGCAGGCCTCGCCGCTCAAGGACCGGCTCACCATTATCGAACCCCGCAAGGCGGAACGGCGCTGGCTGACAACCTTTCATGCCGAACATTACCTTTTTCGCCTGGAAGAGTGCGCCCTTTCCGGCAAGACCCATATAGACCATCCGGACAACCAGCTTTGCTTTGAATCCTACGAGGCTGCTCTGCTCTCGGCAGGAGCAGGTCTCACCGGCATCGACCTGCTCGAAGGCGAGGAGAATCTGGTGTTCTGCGCGGTGCGCCCCCCTGGGCACCACGCGGAAAGCAACCTGGCCCTGGGTTTCTGCTTTTTGAACAACTGCGTGGTGGCCGCCCGTTACTGGCAGCAGCAGTATGGCCGCAAGCGCATTCTGATCCTCGATTTTGACGCCCATCACGGCAACGGCATCCAAAGCGCCTTTGAGGAAGACCCTGACGTTTTTTACCTCAGCCTGCACGAGCATCCCACCTTCAGCTTTCCCGGCAGCGGCTATGCGGAAGAAGCCGGCACCGGACCGGGGCGCGGCGCCACCCTGAATATCCCCCTGCCTCCCGGGGCGGACGACCAACTGGTGCTCAACGCGTTTGCCCGAAGGGTTGAACCGGCCCTTGCCGCCTTCAGACCGGAACGGATCATCGTTGCCGCGGGTTTTGACGGACACCGCGACGATGACATGTCCGGCCTGGCCTACTCCACGGAACTCTACGGCAGGCTCGGGGAGCACCTGGCTGGTTGGGCAAAAAAATTCTGCCAGGGCAAGCTGTTGTCCATTCTCGAAGGCGGCTATCACCTGGAAAGCCTGGCCGACAGCACGGCCACCTATCTTACCGCTTTAAGCAACCACAGTATTGAGGAAGAACCATGTTCATCACCCAGCACATGACCAGAAACCCGGTGACTATTTCCCCGGAAACCACCCTCCCCGCGGTGCGGGAAATTCTCGGAAAGGGCAAATTCCGCCATCTGCCGGTAGTGGATGACGAAAACCGGTTGGTCGGCATTGTCACCGACCGGGATCTGCGCTCCGCCGCCCCCTCCTCGGTGCTCCCCAAGGAACGGCTCAAGGCCTGCCATGCGGAATTCGACCAGACCCCGGTCAGCGCCATCATGAGCCGCGCCTTTTTCACCCTGACTCCCATGTCCACCCTGGACGACGCCCTGATCCTCCTCGACCGGGAGAAAATCGGGGCCCTGCCCGTGGTGGACCAAGAGCAGCGGGTCATCGGCATGTTTTCCATGCGCGACCTCATGGCGGCCTATCGCCGGCTTTTCGGCCTGGGCGAACGGGGCAGCGCCATGATCGTGGTGGAACACGACGGCAAGCGCAAACCGCTTTCCCGCATCGCCAAGGTGCTTGAGGAACACAGCATCCGCTTCACCCGCCTAATCCGCACCGAAGCGGAGGAGGCCGCGCCGGAACGCATCTATCTGCGGGTCAACACCTACAATATCAGCGCCGTGCACCAAGCCCTGGGCGAGGCGGGCTTTTCCGTGGTCCTGCCGAAAATCCCCGAATTTATCGGGTAGTAATCCTTTACAGGAAAACATTATGCTCACCCCGCTTTTCTATCCCGAAGCCATCGCCGTGCTCGGCGCCTCCCGCACCCCGGGCAAGGTCGGCCACGATATTGTCGCCAACCTGCTGGCCGGCAACTATGCCGGACGGATCATCCCGGTGAATCCGGCCGCCCCGGAAGTCCTGGGCTTGCCCTGCCTGGCCGAGATCAAAAAGGTAAAAGAAAAAATCGATCTCTGCATCATCGCCCTGCCCAGCGCGCTGGTTCTGGAGGCGGTGCGGGATTGCCTAGAGGCCCGGACCGGGGCGATTGCCGTGATCAGTTCCGGCTTCAAGGAAACGGGCGCGGAAGGCGCGGAACTGCAACGCAGGATCGCCGAACTCTGCCAAAGCCACAAGGTGCCCCTGCTTGGTCCCAATTGCCTGGGGCTGATCAACACCGAGCACCGGATGAATGCTTCCTTTGCCAGCCGCATGCCGCAACCTGGGTGCATCTCGGTTATCTCGCAGTCCGGCGCCATCTGCACCGCCCTGCTGGATCTGGCCGCCGCCCGCCACACCGGCATCGCCAAGATGGTGAGCATGGGCAACAAGGCGGACCTCAACGAAGGCGACCTGCTGATCGCCCTGGCCGCAGACCCGCAGACCAAGGTGATCATCGCCTATCTCGAAGACATTGCCTGCGGGGACGAGTTTGTCAAGGCGGCCACCGAGGCCTCGAGCAAAAAGCCGGTGATCATTTTGAAAGCCGGCACCACCGTGGCCGGACAGAAGGCCGCCTCCTCCCACACCGGGGTGCTGGCCGGAGAGGAGATCGCCTATGGCGCAGCCTTCATGCGCTCGGGAGTCATCCGGGCCGACAACTTCGAGGCCCTGGCCGATTATGGCGCTCTTTTCGCCATGCAACCGCTGCCCAAGGGCAAACGGGTGCTGATCATCACCAATGCCGGCGGCCCGGGCACCATGGCCGCCGATGCCGTGGAAAAAGCAGGGATGACCGTGGCCACCCTGGACCGCAACACCGCCAGCGCCCTGCGCCAAAAACTGCCCAGTGCGGCCAGCATCGGCAATCCCATCGATGTGCTGGGCGACGCGGAACCGGCCCGCTATGTGGCCGCCCTGGAGGCGGCCCAGGAAGACGAGGCCGTGGACGCAATAGTCATCATCCTCACCCCCCAGGCCATGACCAAACCGGCGGAAACCGCCCGGGCCATTGCCGGCTGCCACAAGGGAGACAAACCCGTGGTTGTCGCCTTCATGGGCGGGGCCGAGGTCATGCCGGGCCGCGATGAGCTGGTGGCCGCGGGGCTGCCCGATTATCCCTCCCCGGAACGGGCCGTGGCCGCGCTCAAGGCCATGGCGGAATACAGCGCCTGGCGCAAACGCCCGCCCAGGATGGTGGCCCGCTTCCCGGTAAACCGGCGCCGGGTGGAGCGCATCATCACCCGCCGCTTGCGGACCAACCGGCTGCAGATCGGCGAGGTCAAGGCCAAGAGCATCCTGGCGGCCTACGGCTTCCAGATTCCCCAGGGGTATCTGGCCACCAATGTGGGCGAGGCCATGGAAATAGCCGAGCGCATCGGCTATCCGGTGGCCATGAAGATCGTTTCCCCGGACATCATCCACAAATCCGATCTCGGCGGGGTGAGGCTCAACGTGACCAGCGGTGATGCGGTGGCGGACGCCTACGACCTCATGATGCTCCGCATTGCCCAGCGGGCGCCGGAGGCCTGGATCGAAGGGATCTATGTGGAAAAGATGCTCTCCCGCGGCCTTGAGGTAATCATCGGCATGAACCGCGACCCCCAGTTCGGCCCCATGCTCATGTTCGGCCTGGGCGGCATCTTTGTCGAGGTAATGAAGGACGTCACCTTTTATCTCGCGCCCATTACCAACGAAGAGGCCATCCAGATGCTGATGAGCACCCGTTCCTACGAAATCCTTAAGGGAAAACGCGGCCACAAGGGCGTGGACCTTGCCGGCATTGCCAACGGCTTGCAGCGGATCAGCCAGTTGACCACCGATTTCCCGCAGATTGCCGAACTGGACATCAACCCCTTCATCGTTGGGGAAACCGGCACCGAGCCGGTGGTGGCGGATGCGAGAATGACCTTGCAGAGCTTTGAGGTGGCGCGATGAGCAATGCAAAGAATTACGATCCCGACTGGCAGGAAAAATACAGCGACATGATCGCCACCCCGTACCAGGCGGCAGCCAAAATAAAGCCGGGCCAGCGGGTCTTCATCGGCACGGCCTGCGCCGAACCGGTGCTGCTGGTCAAGGCTCTTACCGAACGGGCAAGCGAGCTGGCCGACGTGGAGATCATCCAGCTCCTGACCAAAGGCGACGCCCCCTACGCCAGCCGCGGTCTGGCCGACTGCTTTTCGGTGAACAGCTTTTTCATCGGCGCCAACATCCGGGAGCACATCCAGCAGGGACTGGGCAACTATACCCCCACCCTGCTCTCCGACATTCCCCAGTTGTTCAACTCCGGCCAGCTCCCCATCGACGTGGCCCTCATCCAGGTAACCCCCCCGGACATGCGCGGCAAGGTGAGCCTGGGCGTCTCGGTGGACATCGTCAAAAGCGCGGCGGAAAACGCCTCCCTGGTGATCGCCCAGGTGAACCCCTTGATGCCGAAAACCCTGGGCGACAGCTTTCTCGACATCTACGACCTCGACATTCTGGTGCCTGCGGCAAGCCCCATCATCGAACGGGAATCCACGCAAGTGTCCGAGGACACCCGCCGCATCGGCGAGCATATCGCCGCCCTGATCGAAGACGAATCAACGATCGAATTCGGCATCGGCCGCATTCCCCACGCCCTGGTGGAATTTTTGCGCGACAAGAAAAACCTCGGCATCCATACGGAAATGCTCACCGACTCCATCATCGACCTGGTGGAATCGGGCGCTGTTACCGGCAGCCGAAAAACCACGGACAAAGGGCGGATCGTGGCCAGCTTCTGCATGGGCACCCAGCGGCTCTACGACTACATAGACAACAACCCCCTCTTCTGCTTTAGGCCCACGGAATATGTGAACGACGCCCACATCATCGGCAGGCAGCACAAGATGGTCTCCATCAACATGGCTCTGGAAATCGACCTCACCGGCCAGGTCTGCGCCGACTCCCTGGGCTCCCTCTTCTATTCCGGCATCGGCGGCCAGGTGGACTTCAACCGGGGCGCAGCCCGCTCCATCGGCGGCAAGCCCATCATCGCCCTGGAATCAACGGCCAAGAACAAGACCATCTCCCGCATCGTCACCCGGTTAACCCCGGGGGCCGGGGTGGTCACCACCCGGGGCGAGGTGCATTACGTGGCCACGGAATACGGCATTGCCTACCTGCACGGAAAGAGCGTGCAGGAACGGGCCGTTGCCCTGATCAGCATCGCCCACCCAAATTTCCGGGAACAACTCTTCCGGGAGGCCATCGAGGCAAAATATCTTCGCCAGGATCTCGGCGAGGTGGAAGGCCGCTTCATGATCGCCTCCCAGGAGATGAACACCACCATGCTGCTCGAAGACGGCACCCAGATCAATTTCCGGCCGGTGCATCTCACCGACGAGCCCCGGATGCGGGATATCCTCTACGCGTTATCCCAGGAAACCCTCTATTACCGCTTCATGACCCACAGCCAGCGCTTCGGCCACAAGCAGATCCAGAACTTCGTCTACATCGACCACCGCAAGGACGCCGCCATTGTCGGCACCGTGCCCGAGGCGCACGGCGAGGAGATCATCGCCATCGGCCGCTACTACCTGGACGAAAAAACCAACCGGGCCGAGGTGGCCTTTATCGTCCGCGACGAATGGCAGAACAAGCGGATCGGCTCCTTTCTCTTCCGGCATCTGGTCACCATCGCCAAACGAAACGGCATTGGAGGTTTTTCCGCCGAGGTACTCCGGGACAACAAACGCATGCAGGCCATCTTCCTCCATTGCGGCTTCACCGTAAAAAGCAGCCTTGAGGAAGACGTTTACAGCTTCCAGATCGATTTCTGATCGGCTATCATGTCCACGGGGGGGGTAAAAATAAAGGCTACGGAGGGAGAGATGGTTTCCCCGCTTGCGGAAAATGATACCCAAAAAAACGTCAGAATCATGGTGGTCGAGGATGTGGATTTCAATCTGGAGATCCTCACCGCCATCCTTGCCGAGCGCGGCTGGCAGGCAGTTACCGCCACCAGCGGCGAAGCCGCGCTGGAGATCCTTGCCGCGGATTGCGATTTCCAGATCATTTTGATGGATATCGGCTTGCCCGGCATTGACGGGCTTGAAACCACGCGCCGGCTCAAAGAAAAACCGGCTTGCCGGGCCATTCCGGTTATCGCCCTTACGGCGGAAAGCGCGACCGAACGGAAACGGTTTTTAGCCGCAGGGTTCGACGGGTATGCGGAGAAGGACTTCGACCCGGACCAGCTTTTCGCGGCCATTGAAACGCACCTTGCCCCTGCGGGCGGCACCCGACGAAAGCCGGAGCCTGCCGTCACGCCCCCCTCAACGCTTCTCGACCTGGATTTCGAGGCCCTGCTCGCCACCTACGGTGACGAAACTCTCCTCTGCCGGATAGCCAAGGCCTTCTTTGCCGACACCAACACGGAGCTCCAGCGTCTTGACAAGGCTATGGCCTCGGGTGACCGGACGGGGATACTGGCCTGCTGCCACAGCCTCAGGGGCTCGGCCGCAATCTTTACCGCAAAAAAGCTCGCCACGGTGAGCAAAGAGCTGGAAGACTGCATCCACCAGGGAGACAAGACCGGGATTGAGCCGGCCTGGCGCAGGGTGGTCGCCGCCCATGAGTCGCTGCGCAAAATCGTAACACATCGACTCACTCTGACGTGGAATAACCAATAGCACTGAACAGCCGCCCCTTGATTTTCAACCACGGGGACCCGTTTCCCGCCGCGAAAAAGAATCCCCGAAGGCATGCATGCATCCAGACTATTCAAGCATCCTGATTGTCGACAATGCTGAATTTATCCGCATGATTGCGCGGTTGCGCCTGGAAGGGGCCGGAGTTGCGCCCAAAAACATCCATGAAGCGGAAAACGGACAGGAGGCATACGATCTTGTGGTCGCACAGGGAATACCCAACATCCTCTGCGATTATGAAATGGCGGTTATGGATGGCATAGAATTGGCCACCAAGCTCCTCATTACGGAGCAGCGGCAAGATATTCGCTTTGTCCTCTTCAGCGGCACCCCCCTGGCAAAAATCACGGCAGCGCTGGCCGGAACCGGGTTGAATATTCCGGTTATCCCCAAAACACGGCTCAGGGAAAACTGGCATGCGGCAGACTTCATCAGCGCCTGGTTTCCGGAACTGACCACCACCCTGTCGCGGCAATAAAGAAAATGCTGTTCATTCCCAAACCTGCCGATATGTATTATAATAACAATACGCAAAATTGGCCGATTCCCGCTTCCGGACCACAAAGCCTGTATCCCTCGGGGGGGTTGCATGAAGATACTCATCGTCGATGATGAAATAACCGCCAGAACCATTCTCAAGAATCACCTGCTCCAACATATGCCGGGGTGCCAGCTCATTGAGGCGGCAAACGGCACCGAAGCAATATTTCGCTACCTCAAATACCAGCCGGATATCGTTCTCCTCGATCTCGTCATGCCGGTGGTGGATGGCGAAACCTTTCTCACCATCATTGAGGATGCCTTCCAGAAGGGCTTTCTCAAAAAAGAACCAAAGGTCGTCGTCATCACCAGCTTCGACGACCCGGGCAAACTGCTTGAGGTTTCAGGCAGGCCGTCGGTGGAAACCGTTATCCCCAAGCCCATCACCCAGGCCACCATCGAACGGCTGAAAACCCTGCTGTGATTTGCGGCTCTGGCTGTGTTCGCCCGGGCCTGCTATTCGCTGTCCCAAAAAGAGCAATTGCTCCATTTTCTTTCCCGCATTCTCCCCTTGATTTTTTTGATGACGCTTTCCTTGTATCCACTATAATACGCCAATACCCTCGGACATAATCCAAAAAGACTATCAGCACAGCAAGGAGGTTTCCTTATGTCTGTCTCCCAGGCAGATTTTGCAAAGGCTCTCGCCGTAGGCCGGCCGCCCAATATTGTCAAGCTCTTCCCTCACTCCCAGGCGCTGATCGTCAGCGGCAAGGTCATCGACCGGGCCTTGCGAACCAAGGGTAAAGCCATGACCATCGCGGCCAACGGCCGCAACAATTTCATCATCCGCGGGGCCCTGCTTGCCGCGCAACGGGCCAACGCCGCGATCATCATCGAAATCGCGCGCTCCGAGGGCGGGGCCAACGCCTACTGCCCGGTGAATTACTGGAACATGGCCATGCAAGTGGACCAGGCCATGAACGAGCTGGATATCACCGTGCCGGTGGCCATCCATGCCGACCATTACGGAATCAAGAAGGAAACGGACCTTGATTTCGCCAAGGTGGAGATCCCCACCATCTTCGAGGCGGGCATCACCTCCATTGCCATCGACGCCTCGCACCTGCCGGACGACAAAAACCTTTTAACCAACCTGGCCCTGGCCCAGTTGGTGCCGGATTGGGCAGGGCTGGAAACCGAAATCGGGGAGATCAAGGGCGACCAGGGCCTTTCCACCCCGGCGGAAGCGCTCTTCCTCATCCAGGGGCTCAACGCCCACAACATCTTCCCCGACTGGATCGCCTTGAACAACGGCACCACCCACGGCATCGAGGAAAGCGGCCAAGGCATCCAGGTGGGGCTCACCGCCAAAGTCCATGCCGGCCTCGCGCCGTATCATGTCTCCGGCGCCCAGCACGGCACCTCGGGCAACAGCTCAGAAAGGCTGCGGGAAATCGCCGCCAAAACCTCCACCACCAAGGCCAATGTGGCCACGGCCCTGCAGATGGTTTCCTGGGGCTTGCAGGTGAACGATTACGGCAATGCCATCCTGGACGCGGACGGCAACTTCATCAAGGTGAAGGATGCCGGAGTCACCGAGAACATGTGGCGGGAGATGGTTGCCTACGCCGAGGCAAACGGCTGGAAAAAGGGCAATTACAAGAGCCTGAACCTGCCCTTTGAGCCGAAGCTCATGGGCCAGCCCAAAGCGGTCCGGGAACGAATGGTGCGGCGGGTGGAGGAGTTTGTCTACAATCTGCTGGTCAACGTCTTCAACGCCCAGGACAGCGCGCCTCTGGGAATCAAGGCCATTGTGGAGAAAAACTCATACGACATGGGGCCCAAGGTCGGCCGCATTGAGGATCCGGCCCAATGGACCGGAGAAAAGATCGCCCACCGGGCAGCAAGCCTCGGTACCGACAAAGGTCCGGCCGGTGATTTCGACGATTGATCCCAGACAAAGAACCCCATTTCCCTGTAGCCACTTACGCCGCTGGTCCCGTGACCAACGGCGTTTTTTTTGAAGTCTGGTGAAACTCTTGCAAAATGCTTTGTTATGTTTCGACGGGCTCAGCATGAACGGAAGAAACTATAATGATTTCAGAAATATACCGTTCGCCCTGAGCCTGTCGCAGGGGATTTCCCTCTTTTTTTGCAAGAAGCTCTGGTTACAGAACAAATCCACCGAGCCAGAACACCGCCATGCATGCAAAGGGCAGGACACTATAGGAAAGCAGGACATCTTTGATCGGATAGTTGAAGTCGAAAATGCGCAGACTGAAGGCCGCGCCGTACAGCCAGGCATACAGGACAACGGAGAGGGTGCCTCCGGCCTCCAGCCAGAGATTCACCCCGGGATTATCAAACCAGAAGAGCAGCGAGGCCAGGCTCATAGCGCAAAGAAGAAGCTGCGCCAGTCCATTCACCACCTTGGCCATTATATAGAGGATATTAAAAAAACCAATTCCGCCGAAAAGCAGCGAAGCGCAGACCAGGGCGAGAGCCCCGAGCAGGCCGGAAGCGAGAAACACTGTTTGATGGACGGCAAGGAGGGCGACCAACTGGGCAAGCGCCTCGGAAGAGGTGAGCTCGGCGAGATGGAGAACCGCAACCACGCAGCCGGAAATAAGGAAATATCGGCCCATCTATGCACACACCATATGCGTTGATCCAGCCAGCCGGGAACTCATTTGTCCACAAAGCCGATGGCGCGGTCAAGTTTATGGAGGAATGCGAAACCCTGCCCTTTTTTCTCAAGGCCGGCCGCCTTGACCACTGCGTCAAATACCGCGTCGGTCTGTTCATTTTTGGTGATGATCAGAATGATTTCCTTTTCCGGCTTGATGAACATCCCGGCAAAGCCGAGTTTTTCGCGGATGCCGGTCCCGCGGCCATAATAGAGGGTCGCCCCTTCCGCGCCGGCTTGCATGGCCGCCTTCACCACCCGGTCTGCCTCGCCGCGCTGAACTATACAGGTTATCAGGTTCGGATTCACATTTTCCATACATCCCCCTTCTCTGCTGAAATGCCGAAGCGGCATCCCAGAACGAAATTGACACCGGTCAATTTCCAAAATATAGTGCGGTTGTAAGATTAAGTATCGAGCGGCCACAAGTTGTTGTCAAGAAATCTTGGCCTCCGCGCAAAAAAATATCCTTTCCCGGGGATGTTGCTTCCCCTGTTTTTTCCGAGAGCCTCGCAACCCAGTCATGGAAAATTTCATTCTCACGGTTTCCTTTTTGCTCATGGGCATGGGATTGCGCTGTCTTCCCAGTTTCCCCAAGGAAACCGCGCAGGTGCTCAACCTGTTTGCCATTACCCTTTCCCTTCCGGCCCTTATCCTGCTCAAGGTTCCGCAGCTTGCTTTTTCCGGGGACATCCTTGTGCCGGTCATCATGCCCTGGGGTATGCTCGCCGCTTCGGCCCTGATGATCATTGCCCTGGGCAAGTTCCTCCGCTGGGAAAAAGAGATCGTCGGCGTCCTTCTGCTCCTGATTCCTCTGGGCAACACCTCCTTTTTCGGTATTCCCATGGTTCGGGCTTTTTTCGGAGACGAGGGAATCCCCTACGCTCTCCTCTATGACCAGCTTGGCTCGTTCCTGGCCTTGGCCACCTATGGGGCCGTGGTGCTGGCCCTCTATGGCAGCGGGAGCAAACCGACCCCTGCCTCCGTGCTTACCCGGGTCGCGAGCTTTCCGCCATTCATCGCCCTGATTGTGGCCCTTGCCAGCCGCTCCCTGACCTTCCCCCCGCCACTGCTGGCCTTGCTCAACGCCCTGTCAGGGACCCTCGTCCCGGTGGTCATGGTCGCGGTCGGGTTTCAACTCACCCTGCGCCTCAGCCCGGAAACGCTTAAACCCCTGGGGGCAGGACTGAGTATCAAGCTCGTGGTTGCGCCGCTGATCGCCCTGCTCTTCTGCCGCATCCTGGGGTTTGACACTCTTGCCGCCCGGGTGGCCGTCTTCGAGGCAGGGATGCCGCCCATGGTTTCCGCAGGCGCCCTAGCCATCATGGCCGGTCTTTCTCCGAAGCTTACCGCGGCCCTGATCGGCCTTGGCATCATTCTTTCCTTTATTACCCTGCCGCTGCTCTCCCGGCTTCTCTGACCGGCCGCGCGCTGCCCCGGGCCGCATGTGGCCCGGGCCCGGAGGTTGCCGGCTTTTTCCTGGCGAGCTCGCAAGATCATCACCCTGGAACCCCAAGGCCTGGCGCTGGGCGCGCCGTTCGCTGTCCTTCTTGGCCACGGGAAGTGGCGCCATTTTCTCGCAATCCAAGCCCGTGACATACATGGCCGTGGAGATCGTTCCCGGCGTGGGGGTGAAATCCTGAAACTGCCGGGGAGCGAGACCGAGCGCGGCAAGACGCACCGCCATCCTCTCCATGTCGGCAAGGGTGCAGCCAGGATGCGAGGCAATCAGGTAGGGGGTGAAATGGAAACTCTTCCCCGCTTTTTTGCCGATTTCCCGGCACAGGGCGAGGAATTCCTCCAGCACCGCGGAACCGGGCTTGTGCATGAGCCGCAGCACCTTGTCCTCGGTGTGTTCCGGCGCAATCTTCATCGCCCCCGGCGTATGGTGCAGCAGGAGTTTGCGCAACAACCGCGGCGTCCTGCTCAACAGCTCCATCCGCAACCCGGAGGAGACAAAGAGATGCTTGACCCCGCCGCATCCTTCCACCGCCTCCAGCAGGCCAAGCAGCGCCTGCTCGTCTATCTTCATGAATTTGCACACCTTGGGATACAGACAATCATGACGGGTGCATGGCTGCGGACTGCTGCAGCCCGTGCCGTACAGGTTGGCGGTGGGGCCGCCCAGATCGCTGATGGTGCCGGAAAAATCCTTCCGCCCGGCAAGCCGTTGCGCCTCCTGCACCACGGATTCCTTGCTCCGGCTGATGACCTTTGGCCCCTGGTGCCGGGAGATAGCGCAGAATGAGCAATTGCCGCAACACCCGCGGACAATGGTGATCGAGTCCCGGATCATCCGCCAGGCCGGGACATCGCCGCAGGCAGGATGTGGGATGCGGCTGAAAGGCAGGCTGTACAGCCCATCCAGTGCCGCCGTATCCAGCGGCTGGGCAGGCTGGTGCTGCACCACCCAGGCGGCCTGCTGGTACTGCAGCAGAGGCGCATCATTATATGCCCTGGCCTGACGGTCCACAATCAGCTCCGCCTCAAGGAAAAGGGGCAGCTTCGCCTGAATTTCCGCCCAGGAAGGCAGAACCAGCGGCGCGGAAATCCGGCGGGCCGCCATTTCCTTGTGGCTCAACCGTTCGCAGGTGCCGGGAATACCGGCCAGATCAAGGCCCTTGGCAAGCCGGGCCGCCACCTCCAGCACCGCTCGCTCTCCCATGCCATAGACCAGGAGATCCGCCTTGGCGTCGGTCAAAACCGAGCCCCGCAGCCGCTGCTGCTGATAATCGTAATGCACGAACCTGCGCAGGGACGCCTCGATACCCCCCAAGACAACCGGCACATCCGGAAAAGCGGCTTTTGCAAGATTGCTGTACAGAATGGTGGCCCGGTCCGGCCGCCGGCGCAGCTTTTTTTCCGCCTGATCGCCGAAATAGGGGTTGCCGTCCGGGGAATAGTCATCGCGGTCCCGGACCTTGGCGTTGCCGCTGTAATTGGCCACGACCGAGTCCAGGTTGCCTGCGGTTATGCCGAAAAAAAGGCGTGGCGCGCCGAATTGCCGGAAATCATCGGGGAGATGGTGACGGGGCTGGGAGAGAATGGCCACCCGGTAGCCGTTGGCCTCGAGCAGGCGGCCGATCAGGGCCACCCCGAAGGAGGGATGATCCACATAGGCATCCCCGGTGACCAGGACCACATCAACCTGCTTCCAGCCTCGTGCAGCCATCTCCGCCCGGGAGGCCGGCAGGAAGTTGCCTGTTGTTTCGTGCGCCAAGATTTTCTCTCCTCTTCCCGGGAAATGAATTGAGCCGGGATCCCTTCTGTTTATAATC
This sequence comes from Desulfobulbaceae bacterium UBA2273, assembly GCA_002347095.1. GTDB lineage: Bacteria > Desulfobacterota > Desulfobulbia > Desulfobulbales > Desulfurivibrionaceae > Thiovibrio > Thiovibrio ferrireducens. The sequence goes on from DDWZ01000026.1 coordinate 124,671, forward strand.
CAATTCCATTATGATATAAAGAAGACACTGTGGGGCAAGCAGGTTTTGCCTTCACCTGCACCATGGACCAACATACCGGAGACATCCCCATGCAGGAATCCCCCTATCTGGAAGGCCGCGGCTTTTTGGTGGAGAAATTGCACCGGCTTCCCTTCCTCGGCTCGCTGAGCGAAAAATACATCAAGCATATTCTGCGCCTCAGCAAGATCCGAACCTTTGAAGACGGCGAAATCATCACCCCGGAAGGGGCGTACGACAACTGGGTCTACATCCTTTTTTCCGGGGCGGTGCGGGTGGAAAAACACGGCAAGGAGATCGCCAGGATAGAAGAGATCGGCGGCGCCTTCGGCGAACTGGCCGCCGTTGACGGCAAGGCCCGCTCCGCCTCGGTACAGGCCATCGGCCCCACGGTTTGCCTGGCCATCGACGCCTCCTTCATGAGCGAGGCTGCCGAGCCCTTGGAGCAGGCGCTTTTTGTCTCCGTCATGTACCGTCTGTTCACCGAGGTCATTGCCCAGCGATTGCGCGCTTCAAACGAGGAGCTGGTCAGGGTGCGTTCGGAGCTTGACCGGCTGAAAAAAAACCAGCGATAACTCCCCGGCCCGGGGTTGCGGTATATTTCCGCTCAAGCCACAAGGGGCTTTTGCTTCCCTTGAGGATTTGGTAGTATGCCGCTTCATTCGTCACCTCCGAAACTCAACCTGTAGGACACCTGGTATGGATTCAACAAAGCCCTTGGCCGGCGGCGTCCCCATGGTCAACATCGACGGCGCCAGAATCCGGCGGCTCCGGGAAGAAAAAGGGTTAACCCAGCTCTATGTCGCCACGGTGGTCGGGGTCACCACCGATACGATTTCCCGCTGGGAAAACCGCCGCTACCCCAACATCAAAAAAGAAAACGCCCTCAAACTGGCAGAGGCCCTGGAAACCCAGGTGGCTGACATTGTTGACCACGGTCAGCCCGCATCTCCAACAGAACCTTCATCACCCCAAAGTTCCGAACCGCCCAAGCAAGACGAGCCCTTGCCCCAGCCCCCCGAACCCGAGCCCCCTCCAGCCCTTGCCCCGGCAGCGCCGCAAGCCGCATCGTTCAAAGCCCGTTTCGCCTCTTTCCCCGTCCCTGTCCGGCTCGCGGGTTTTATCCTGCTTGCCCTTGCGATTCTCGTTTTCGTGCGGTGGTATGGGCCAAGCGAAGGCGAGAGCCAGGTGGCGGCCTACAGAATCGTGCCGGAACACGCAACCCCGGGCATTCCCTTTCCGGTTGTCATTGAGGTGACAACCAGCGCCACCAGGCCGTTTTCCCTGATTCTCAAGGAAACCCTGCCCCCGGCCTGCATCCCGGCCCAGGGCAAACCGCGGTTTGTCTCCCAGGCAAGCGACCCACCGGTTCTCAAGTGGATTGACAAGATCAGCGGCGAGCAGGCGGTGTACAGCTATCTCGCCAAGCTCCAGCCGGAAACCGAGATGGAAACCGCCCATCAATTCAGCGGCGGCGTCACGGTCCGCTCGGACGACAATCCCAGCATCCCCATTTCCGGAACCGACTCCCTGCAGGCGAGCCCCTTTCATTGGGCGGACAGCAACAGCGATGGCCGGATAGACGACGAAGAGCTGCTTTCCGTGTATGAGATATACGGAGGAATTGAAGGGTTGCAGTTCGGCAAAAAACTGATCGAGGAGATCTGGACCGCCAAAGGCTACAGATGGAATCAGGAGACGCGCGCCTATGATATTCTCCACTGATCATCCAACAGGAGGAACACACATGACGGCTACAAAACACCATTCCCGCCCGCCTGGCTTGCTCTTCCTGGCATTGTTCCTGTTGTTGGCCATGCCGATGCCCCTGCGGGCGGGCGAGGCTCTGGTAAGCGGCCAATACTTGAGCAGCGGTGGGCAGGACATCCAGTTACGGATCACCGTTGCCGGCCCAGCCCCCAGCACCCTGATTGTCATCCAGAACCTGCCACCCGGCACGGCGATTGAAACTGCCTCGCCCGCTTTCCATCAGTACGATGCCAATAAGGGCGAGGTGAAATGGCTGCTGACCAAGGTCAGCCCGGGAAGCTACCTCCTGAGCCTGCGCCTCTCGCGTCCCGTGCCAGATGGCGCGATTAGCGGGGAGATCCGCTACAAGGATCCGGCCAGCGGACGGCTGACCCATCTGCCGATCAGGCCATGAGTTGCCGCGCGCCTTGCACTACCCGAAAGGCGCGCCTGAAAACCCGAGCGAAACGCATGGGAAATATGCCCCCTGATGATCTGCTGAATCGCCGGAAATTTCTCTCCGGCTCCGCAAGACTGCTGGTCATGCTCTCCTCCTTCACCGCCCTGGCCTGCGCCTGCACCCGGGAAAAAGAAGAGGAACGTCGACTCACCGATCTTGTCATCGAACAGGGCAAACTTGTTCTTGATCTGGGGGAAAACCGCTACCGGGCCCTCAAAACCATCGGCAGCGGCCTGAAGATAGAGATTACCCGGCAGGAAAAACCGCTCCTCGTCACCAGGGTCTCGGAGACACGCGTCGCAGCCTTTTCCTCGCAATGCACCCACGCCGGCTACGAAATTTTACTGCCCGAGCAGGGGATACTTGCCTGCGCCAGCGGGCACGGCGGCATCTTTGACCTGGAGGGCAGGGTGCTGGCCGGACCGGCCAAGAGCAATCTGCCGCACTACCCGGCTCAATTGATCGCCAACCGGGTGTATGTCGCCTACCCCTTTGGCTGATCCTGCTAGAAAGGGTTTCACGGGAACAACCACATTGATCTTGCGCATCTTTACCCTGATCAGGTATGGTGTTGCCCCGTACATTCCCTCGCAAGGGGAGTGCCGGAGAACCCAAGCCGTTGGCAGAGAACACGGTCGTCCTCCCGGCGACCAAAACGGCTCCTAATACAACCCAAGGATATGCCAGATGAAAAAGATAGCAGTATTGGCCGGCGACGGCATCGGCCCGGAAGTCATGCAGGAAGCGATCAAGGTGCTGGACGCGGTCCAGCAAAAATTCGGCTTCAGCCTTGCTTATGAACACGCGGATGTGGGCGGCTGCGCCATCGATAACCACGGCGAGGCCCTGCCCGCCTCGACCCTTGCCGTGTGCGAGGCCAGCGACGCCATCCTCTTCGGCTCGGTGGGCGGCCCCAAATGGGAATCCCTGCCCCCGGCCCAGCAGCCGGAACGCGCCGCCCTGCTGCCGCTGCGGAAACATTTCGAGCTCTTCTGCAACTTCCGCCCGGCCCGGATCTTCAAATCCCTGGCCGCGGCCAGCCCCTTGCGCGCCGATATCGTGGGGGACGGCTTTGACATCCTCTGCGTGCGCGAACTCACCGGCGACATCTACTTCGGCCAGCCCAAGGGCAGGGAAGGTTCCGGCCCCAACGAAAAGGCCTACGACACCATGGTCTACCACCGCTGGGAGATCGAACGCATCGCCCGCCGCGCCTTTGACGCCGCCCGGCTGCGCCGCAAGCTCGTCACCTCGGTGGACAAGGCCAATGTGCTGACCACCATGGTGCTCTGGCGGGAGGTGGTCATCGAGATCGCCAAGGAATACCCGGATGTAACCCTGAACCACATCTATGTGGACAACGCCACCATGCAACTGGTCAAAAATCCCCACCAGTTCGACGTCATGCTCTGCGGCAACATGTTCGGCGACATCATCTCCGACGAATGCGCCATGATCACCGGCTCCATGGGGTTACTCGCCTCAGCGAGCCTCAACGAAAAAGGCTTCGGCCTCTACGAGCCCGCGGGCGGCTCCGCCCCGGACATTGCCGGCAAAGGCATCGCCAACCCCATCGCCCAGATCCTCTCCGCCGCGATGATGCTGCGTTTCAGCCTGGATCAGGGCGCAGCGGCGGACGCCATCGAAAAGGCGGTTGCCGCGGTGCTGGACAAGGGCGTGCACACCCCGGACATTGCCGTAGACAAGAGCAAGGCTATTGGCACCGCTGCCATGGGCGACGCAATAGTTACAGAATTGCAGAAGTAATATCTTAGATAACTCTACCAAATCACGAGGACCACCATGAGCGACTTGACCGCCACAATGACCACGAGCAAAGGCACCATCACCCTCCGGCTGTTCGCCGATAAAACCCCCGTAACCGTGGCGAATTTCGCCAATCTTGCCCGGCGCGGCTTTTACAACGGCCTCAAATTCCACCGGGTAATCCCGGATTTCATGGTGCAGGGCGGCTGCCCCAAGGGCACCGGCACCAGCGGCCCGGGTTATGACTTTGAGGACGAATTCGACGCAAGCCTCGGCCACACCAAGCCGGGCATCCTCTCCATGGCCAATGCCGGACCTGGCACCAACGGTAGCCAGTTTTTCATCACCCATGTTCCCTGCCCCTGGCTGGACGGCAAACACACGGTTTTCGGCGAAGTCGCCAGCGACAAGGATCAGGAAGTGATCAACAGCATCAAACAGGGCGACACCATCACCACGGTGATCATCGACGGGGATGTGGCCGAACTTTTTGAAAAGACCAAGGACAAGCTCAAGACCTGGAATCTCGCGATCAGCATGCGTTTCCCCCAGCTTCCCCAGGCGGAATAAGAAGGCATGAGCCGGAGCTTCTGCTTTCGGTTCCAGACATAAAAAAAGGCGGGGTTTCCCCGCCTTTTTTTATTCTCCCGCAACACAATTACATCAGGGCATCATCTTTAAGCTTTGCGCCGCATTGACATTGCCGTTGGCCGCCGCCTTCTGATACCATTTTTTCGCCTCCTCCATATCCTGCTTCACCCCGCCCCCGACCTCGTACATGTAGCCCAGATAGTACTGGGCCTCGGCATCATTCTGCTTGGCAGCCTTTTGCCACCAGTTGACCGCTTCCTGGTCACTCTTCTTCACGCCCCTGCCCAGGCTGTACATGAAGCCAAGACGGTACTGCGCCTTGGCATGTCCCATCGCCGCAGCCTCGACAAAAAGCTTGTGGGCCTGGGCATAATCCCGGGGCACCCCTTCTCCCTTAAAAAAGCGCAAGCCTTCCTCGTACAGACCGTTTTTATCCTTGGCCACCGGCGCAGGCGGCGCAACCTTGACCACCGGCTCCGGTTTTGCCGGTTCCTTTGCCGCAATCTTGGTTTTTTTCTCTTCAGGCTCCAAGGGTTTGGGCTCTGTCTGGGTGCGCACCTCTTCGCTCTTTGCCTGGGGCGGCGGCGTCACAGCCACGGCAACCTTCTGTTCCGCCTGCAACTGCGCCCGGGCTGCGGAATGCCCTTTTCCCGCGGCAAGGGACCACCATTTCCTGGCCTCATCGAAATTCCTGGCCACCCCTTTCCCTTGATTGTACATGGCGCCAAGCCGGAACATGGCCTCCAACTGGCCGCTTTCCGCCGCCTGCTGATAGAGCTTCGCGGCCTGGCCAAAATCTTGCTCCATGGGATCCGTGCCTGCCTCAAACTTCATGGCCTGGGCAAGGAGGGAATCCGGGCCGCCTTGACCGGGGGGGGTCCAGACCCGGATTGCGCCATCCAACCCCCCGGAAACAAGATGTTTTCCGGCAGGGGAAACAGCCAGTGAGGTCACGGAAAGGTCATGCCCTTCATAAAAGTTGAACAGTGCTCCCCCGCTTTTCCGCCAGGACAAAATATGCCTGCTTTGGGTGGCACCCATGACGTACCGGCCATCCGGGGAATAGGCCACGCTGTTCACCGGATCGAGCTCCGGGTCTCGCAAAACCCGCAGACGCGCGCCGGATTCGGCATCCCAAACATATACCGAGCCATCGCGGCTGCCGGTGACAAACTCCTTGCCGTCGGGTGAATAGGCCACACAGAGCACCCAATCACCATGCCCAGGAATTGTCCGGATCAAGCGCACATTAACGGCATCCCACATCTGAATCTTGCCGTCCCAGTTTTCGGTGGCGACAATATTTTTGCCGTCCGGCGAATAGGCAAGGGCCAGGAGGTTATTCTTGGTTTCCTTCTGGGTCGTTTCCAGGGTTCCATATTTGACGTTCCAGATCCGGAGGGTGTTGTCGTTGCCCACCGAGGCGATGCGGTTGCCGTCCGGCGAAAAAGCCAGATCCGTGATCAATTGAGTATGTTCCCGCATGTCCTGCACGAGTTGCCCGTTTGCCAGATCCCACACCTGCACGGCATTGCCACGACGCCCTCCCGCCGCCACCGCGGCGGCGAGCAACAGCCCATCCGGGGAAAAGGCCACGGCATCGGCGCTTTGCAGATCCTTGCCCAAGGTGAGCAGAAGCTTGCCGGAAGTACTGTCCCATACCGTGACGGTTCCATTATCCCCGGCTGCGGCAATTTTTTTTCCGTCGGCGGAACAAGCCACCCCATTGATAATGCCTGTTTTTTGACCGGGAATGGTTTTGATGAGGTCAGGATTTCCCGAAGCGCGGGAGGGGACGGCGAAAAGCGCGATACCCATGCAACACACCAAAAAAACACCACCCGCAGCCCGATACACCGGAATTATCCCCCAACGCGAAAAAATGCGATGCAACACAGTCATGCCACCTCCAAACTATTTTTTCTTGCATGGCAAGGATCGGAAAAAGACGAAGCGCCCCGGCAGGGTGCCATCTCTGCCGGCAACGCATCATTGTATATACAGAACGTTCCGGAATACAAGCAGGATCTTGCGCATAAAAAAAGGCAGGCAGATACCGAGTATCCGCCTGCCTTGTGGGTCCAACACTGGTCACCCGCTTATTTGGAAAATGGGCTGGCCAGCTCCTTGACCTTGCCGACTTCTTCCTTAAGGGAAGCAACCTCTTTCACGCCCGGCACGGATTCTTCCACCTCATGCAGACCCTTTTTGAAGGAGGAAATAGCCTTGCCGAGGCCGGAGCCGAGTTCCGGCAGCTTTTTGCCGCCAAAAACCAAAAAAGCGATGCCCAAGATAACAACCAATTCCGGAGTACCCAAGCCAAACATATCCATTCTCCTTTTGCAAATTCGCGCCAATCAGGCGTGCTGTATCAGGTCAGGCGGGGCCGGAGCCCCCTTCCTTGTCTTTTTCCTCGATTTTTTCTTGCTTGTCCGCATCGCGGGTGGCTTTTTTAAAATTTTTGATGCCCTGGCCGATTCCCGCGCCGATTTCAGGCAGCTTGCCCGCACCAAAGATGATGACGATTATCACCAGGATAACGATAAGCTCCGGCATTCCAAGTCCAAACATGTGAAACCCCTTTCACCTGACGGCAAACATACATGTATTTTACAACGCTACGATGAAAAAACCATATTTGTTATGTATACCATAAGAAGATGAAGAAGCAACCCTCCTTTTCGATCGCCTTCCCCGGCTCTGCCGGTTGTGCGCCAGGACACATTCCCCATTTACACAGGTAATACTTTGTATTACGATCAGACCACACCGGAATGCAGCCAGGGGAACACCATGCGCAATAAAAAACAGGAAACCATCACCTTCAAAGCCGATGAAGCACTGGCCAAAGCCCTGCACACGGTGCCCAACAAATCCGAATTCATCAGAAACGCCATCCTGAACGCCCTGGAAAACGGCTGTCCGCTCTGCCAAGGCACCGGCATTCTCACTTCCGAGCAACGCTCCCACTGGGCCAAATTCCTCAACACCCATTCCCTGCAAAAATGCGAGGAGTGCAAGGCCGTGCATCTTGTCTGCGGGAGCAACGACAACCCATGCCGGCATTGAACCTTTCCAGACTCTTTCCCGCCGCGCTTCTGTTTCTGGCCCTCACCTGCGGGACTGCCAGTTTCGCTTCGGCAGCAGGAGGAACGACGAAGATGGCGATCTTTGTCACCGTGCCGCCCCAGGCATATCTTGCCCAAAGAATCGGCGGCGAGGCGATTGAGGTGCATACCCTGGTGGGCAAGGGGCAAGACCCGCACACCTTCGAGCCAACCCCGCGCCAGGCAGCGGCCCTGGCCGGAGCCCGCCTGTTTTTCACGGTGGATATCCCCTTTGAGAGGCAGCTTGCAGCCAAGGTCACGGCCAACAATCGCAATCTGCGCATCGTGGACTCCACCCGGGGCATCGTCCGTTTACCCCCCACGGAAACGGACCATCACCAAACACATGCCAGGGAAGCCCACTCCGGCAACGAAGCAGACCCCCACCTCTGGCTGTCCGCAAACAACCTGCGGATCATGGCCGACAATATGGCTAGCGCCCTGATTGACGCCATGCCGGAGCGCAGAGAAGTTGTACAAAAAAATCTCGCCTCCCTCCAGCATGAGATCAGCGCTCTGGACACACGGTTGACCAGTCTCCTGGCTCCGCACCGGGGCAAAACCTTTTACGTCTTCCATCCGGCCTTCGGCTATTTTGCCGCAGCCTATGGCTTACAACAAAAAAGTGTGGAGATCAGCGGCAAATCACCCACCCCGAGGCAGCTTACCGCCCTTATCCGCCAAGCCAAGGAAGAACGGGTGCGCACCATCTTTGTTCAGCCGCAATTCGACCGCAAGAGCGCCGAGACCGTGGCCCGGGCCATCAACGGAACCGTGATCCCCATCGACCCCCTGGACCGGGAGGTGCTGCGCAGTCTCGCCGCCAGCGCCGAAGCCATCGCCCAATCGCTGCAGCAGTGAAGGAACAGCCATGAGTGCCACCAGCACGCAGGAAACAGCCGTCCGCATCCGGGATCTTGATTTCGCCTACAACGGAACGCCCATCCTGGAAAATGTCACCTTGGATATAATGGCCCGCGATTCCCTCTGCATCGTGGGCCCCAACGGCGGCGGCAAGACCACCCTGCTCAAGCTCATCCTCGGGTTGCTCAAACCGAACCGGGGCGAGATTGAGGTGCTGGGGCTTCCCCCGGAAAAAAGCCGCTTGCGCATCGGCTATGTGCCGCAGTACGCGCGCTACGACCCGCAGTTTCCGGTGACCGTGCTCGATGTCGTGCTCATGGGCCGCTTGGACCGGATCTTCTGCGGCGCCTACGCCAAAGCCGACCATGAGGCAGCCCTGGCAGCCCTGGCGGAAATGGGGCTGGCGGATCTGGCAGGTCGCCTGTTTGCCGAAATCTCCGGAGGGCAAAGGCAGCGGGTTCTCATTGCCCGGGCTCTGGCCGCCGAAGGCGAGCTGCTGATCCTGGACGAACCCACGGCCAACATCGACGCCGCCTCGGAGGAGCAGTTTTTCAAGCTGCTCACCACGCTCAACGAACGGCTCACCGTCATGCTGGTCACCCACGATGTCGGTTTTGCCTCGAAGTTCTTCAAAAGCATCGTCTGCGTCAACCGCCAGGTCGTGCTCCACCCCACCAGCGAACTGACCGGCGAACTGATCCGCAACATGTACGGCGGCGACATCCGCATGATCCGCCACGATCACCGCTGCTCCCCGGAGGGGCACTGCACCCATGGAATTTCTTGAGGCCCTGGCCGACCCGGCCATCCCCTTTTTGCGCTACGCCTTGGCTGCCGGCATCCTGGCCAGCCTCTCCTTCGGCATCATCGGCACCTATGTGGTGGCCCGCCGCATCACCTACATCGCCGGGGCCATTGCCCATTGCGTGCTCGGCGGCATCGGGGCCGGGCTCTACTGCCAGCACAAACTGGGGATCACCTGGTTCGGGCCCCTGTCCGGCGCCATCGCTGCGGCGCTTCTGGCGGCGATCATCATCGGTTTGGTGAGCCTCCACGCCAACCAGCGGGAAGACACGGCCATCGGCGCCCTCTGGGCCATCGGCATGGCCGTCGGCTTGCTGTTCATCGCCAAAACCCCGGGCTACATCGAGCCGATGAGCTACCTGTTCGGCAATATCCTGCTGATTTCGAAGTTTGATCTCTGGATGGTGCTGGTGCTGGACGCGCTGGTGGTGGGAACCGCCACCCTGTTTTACCATAAATTTCTGGCCGTCTGTTTTGACGAGGAGTATGCCAGGCTGCGCGGGGTGCGCACCGACCTGTACTACCTGCTGCTCCTCTGCCTGACGGCCCTGACCGTGGTGCTGCTGGTCCGGGTGGTGGGGATTGTGATGGTCATTGCCCTGCTGACCCTGCCCGCCGCGGTGGCGAGCAATTTCGCCAAGGGGCTCTGGCAGATGATGGTGCTGGCCACCCTGTTTTGCATCGGTTTCATCGGCTCAGGGTTGGCGATCAGCTACAACTTCGATCTGCCCAGCGGCCCTACCATCATTGTGATTGCGGGGCTGGTCTACCTGGTTGCCGCTTGCGTACGGCAATTCCGCAAGAACAGCAGGTTACGCTCCGCAGTTTAAAACTCACCTCGGCAAAATGTTGCCTTCCAGAATTCCCTGGTGTCTCCCCCGCTACCCATCCAGAGGACTGGTGACGCCAAGCAGGTTTTTGCCCGCCACATGGGTGTATATCATAGTGGTTTGCAGATTGCTGTGGCCGAGCAGATTCTGGATCGTTCGGATATCGTAGCCCTTTTCGAGAAGATGGGTGGCGAAACTGTGACGAAGCGAATGGACCGAGGCGTTTCGTTCTACCCCGGCCTGGCGGGCCGCCCCCTTAAAAGAGCGTTGCAGGTTGGAGATGTGGATGTGGTGCCGCCGATGTTTGCCGGACCGAGGATCGTCGGACAAAGTCGGAGCAGGAAAAACCCAGAACCATGCCCATTCCCTGCCTGCATTGGGATATTTCCGCGCCAAGGCATCGGGCAGAGCCACCCCTTCGCCCTTGCCGTCGCGGAAGTCCTGATCAAAAATGAGACGAGCTTCGTCCAAGTGGCGCAACAGGTCATTCTTTAAAGACTCGGGCAGAACAGTGACCCGATCCTTATCTCCCTTACCGGAACGGACCGTCAGGGTGCCCCGCTCAAAGTCGAGATCCTTTGTGCGCAGATCGGCGCATTCCTGAATCCGCAAGCCGCATCCGTAGATCAGCTTGGCCATCAGCAAGTAAACGCCTTGCAGGTGCGCGAAGATACGCTGGATTTCCCGGCGGCTTAAAACCACCGGCAGACGACGCTTGGAACCGGCCCGCACGGTTTCACTGATATCGGTAAGATCTCGGTCGAGGACATGCCGGAATAAAAAGAGCAGAGCGCTGAAAGCTTGGTTTTGAGTCGAAGAGGAGACCGTCTTTTCAACAGCGAGATGACTGAGGAAACGTTTGACGTCCGAAGAGTCGATTTCGAGGGGAGGTTTCCCCGCCAAAAACCCTCGAAATACCCGCAGCCATTGCAGGTATGATTTTTCAGTCCGCAGCGAACGGTGCCGCAGACGCAGAGCCTCGCGCATCAGCGTGGCCGCCTCTTGCCAAGATGCGGCGGAAGACGAAGCCGTTGCGCCGTTTGCCTCCGGGCCTGTCCGGGAGAGATGGAAGAGGAAAAGCCGGATCGCCTCCCGCGCCTGCTTGACCTGCCACTCTTCCTTGTTTTTACCCATAAACTGGAGAAAATCCTGCACCTGGCCTTCGTTGCTCGGCACGGAAGCGGATTTTTCACAAAAAGAAAGATAGTTGGCAACCCAGCGGAGAAAATAGGGGAGCTGTTTTTTCTGGACAAGCCGCCTATCCGTAAGATACGCTTCGAAATCATGCAGCGAGGTCATGGATAATTCTCCAGCGAGATTATCTAGCGCTAGATAATGATAAACATTTATCGTTATCTAGCGTCGGTGCGAGATAATGATAAAATAGGCTACATTTTATTGCAAGGAAAGTTGTTAGGCAGGCGAGAGGGTCACAAAATCTCGCGCTAGATAATAATATAGTTATATTCAGGAAATAGAGATGAGTTGCAAGGGTTGCGGAGAAAATAAAAAACTAATAAGGGCTCACATAATTCCTGAATCATTTTTTGTTGGACTAAAAAGTGATGGAAAAGGACCTCTTATGGTTGCGGATGAACTGCAATACCCGAAAAGAGCACCGATTGGAGTATACGATAGAGCAATTTTATGTCATGACTGTGAACAAAAATTTCAAGATATTGATAACTATGGCCAACAAATCCTTTTAAAAAGTGAGTTGAAATCTGGCGAAGTCAATGGTGCAGTTTATTACAAAATATCAAATGCTAATTATGAGCTTTTGAAACTATTCTTCATAAGTATTTTGTGGCGAGCTTCTGTGTCTACACAGCCATATTATTCAAAAGTTCAACTTGGTAAGTTTGAGTGGATTGCAAAAAATATTGTTTGGAATCGACAATTTGAAAATTATGAAGAATTTTCCTTTATACTCGCCAGATTCACAGATAATGAATTTGGCACGGCAATGCTTAATCCTCGCCGTTTGCGTTTTTCAGGGGTAAATTATTACATTTTTTATCTGTACGGTTTCATCTTGTATGTCAAAGTTGACCAAAGACAAACTCCTTTAATTTTCAAGCCTTTCATAATGAAGGAAAACCAAGATTTACTAGTAGTAGGTAGAGATATCTTTAAATCAAAAGAATTAAAAGCAATGCATGAAATTGTAATCAATAGATAAGAATATAACCATTGCATTCACCAGACGGCAAGAGGTTCTGTTGGCGCTATTCGCGGCCAGTCCGGTGGGCCGTTGGTGATGCAAAACGTTATGCCGAACTTAAAAGATAAGATACAAATGTGTTCACAAGGTCATTTAGCAACAAACAATTAATGTGGAGGCAGACGTTTGTTAACCTTACAGAATATCTCACTTATGTTAATTGCACTATTTGCAGGAGCAAGCTTTGTAATCCAGCAGGCAGTCAATTCAAATCTTCGTTTTGAAATTGGATCACCTTGGTGGGCTGGATTCTTTAGCTATCTTGGCGGCACAATCGTTATGCTCATTATGATTTTTTTGATGCGAGATCCAATTGTGACTGCCAACCTGACTTTACGTAGCTCATTATGGTCATGGACAGGAGGTCTGTTTGGAGCCATTTACATAGCTATTTCGATCCTGCTATTACCCCGACTGGGTATCTTCACCGTTGTCGCATTAATAGTAGTTGGCCAGTTAATAACATCAGTCGCATTTGACCATTTCGGCGTTATGAATGTGCCAATTCAACCCATAACTATTACACGAGGAATTGGCGCAGGATTTCTTTTAATCGGAGCAATATTGATTCGGTGGTAAATTTTATCCAGGCGATTATGTATAAAGAAATTAGGCATAACAAACGGCTGCACACGGAAAATCTGGCCTACGGCCAGTTTTCCGGTGAGCCTTCTCGTTATGTGAAGAAAAATAGAACAAACAAAGTGAAATTGTTCATCAGGGGTTTAACTATGACAGATAACAACAAGAAGGGCTTACACTTCAATTGTGATAGATGTGATCAGCCAATTAACCAGCCAGCAGCATTATTGTTTTCGCCGCCCTTGGATGACGAATTTAATGTAAAAAAGAATCATGTCTGCATCGAGTGCTATAAAAAAATCGTAAAAGAATTTCTTAGATAACGGGCATGAAGAGCTAAAAACCACATAACAAAAAAATCAAGCGGACGGCGAGAAACGCGGCGGCGCTGACGCGGTAACTTTCATTGGCGCCGTCCGCTTATTTAGGCCGTTCAGCATGGAAAAATATGAATATTCAACAAGAAATAAGAACTCTTAATACGACTACAGACTTAATTGAGAGCATGGTCAATTACGAAATTTGTTACCTTCCTGAAGATAAAAGCGAGGTCGCGAAAACAGTGTTACCCCAGACGCATACAGCAAAAAAATACTTTTTCATCTTGCTGCTTGAGTTATTTTCTACCGTAAATAATGAAATGATTCCTGAAAAAAACGAAGGAGATTCATTAATTGATATTCTGCGAAAGATATCTATCGAACCTCAGCTAAATAACGACAAAAATTTAACCGAAAGTCTAAATAATTCAACAACTGAAATTATAGAATGGCTCGAAACTGAATTTCAATACGATATATATTCAGCTAATATTGCGAAAGAAATCACCATTACTTTATCCAGAAAGCAGGCATTGTATTTGATTGGCAATCGATGCAAACATACCCTTACTCGCTCGAATGTTATTTTGAGGAAGTTGGTAAACATCTATAAAAAAAGTGGAGTTACAATTGACCATGGCACTGAAATACTTTTGTTGGAGGATATTGACACTTGGCTTCTAGATGACTTTGGAGGTTACCATTTCACAAAGTTGTGTGAGTTGTGTTCAAACCTCTATTATTCAATAAATATTTATATTGGTCATGAGGTAAATTGGAGAATAAGAAGAAAAGGCGATGTTATGTACTCATACATAGTCCCTGACACTCTTACCCGTGATGACGAAATATTTGAATTTTACGAGCTTTTAAATCGTTTTATATCACCTTGGATTCCTAAGATACGGACATGGGAAGCACTACTGGAAAAATATTAAACCTGTCACAAGATTTTAAAGAAGCAAAAAATATAAACAGATTTTTGGCATTCTCGGCATTAATGAATTAAAGCGGCAAAAATCGCCGAACAATTTAATACACCAGACCAAAAGGGGCGCCGTTTTCGAAGTAATTAAATTTCGTATATACGGTGCCATAAATCAAAATCCAGTTCCCCTTTTGGCGGGTGATCAAGACGTTAGGTGGTAAAAAGAAATAACAGCATGTCCTTCACATTATCCAAAGTTGTCCCCTGGGGAAGATCATATGAAGAATACATTTCAATGTTCTCATTATCCCCTTCTGAGCTTTCTAAACCCATTTTAGGGTGTAGCGATGGCCCAGCCAGTTTCAACAGCATTTTAAACAAACAAAACGGCTCAATTGTCTCTGTCGATCCACTCTACTCATGTACCCCTGAACAAATTCAAAAAAGAATAGACGAAACATACAACACAGTTCTCGAGCAAACCCGGGAAAATCAAAATGAATTTGTCTGGAACCACATCGCCACCGTCGAGGAATTAGGCAAAATCCGAATGGCAGCAATGAATGAGTTCATGAAAGATTATGAGAAAGGCAAAAAAGAAAAAAGGTATATAAATGCCTCCCTGCCTCAATTGCCATTCCGTGACAAAAAATTCAATATTGCCCTCTGTTCACATTTCCTATTTCTGTACAGTGAGCAATTAACTGAAAAATTTCATTTTGAATCAATTAAAGAGTTATGTAGAGTGGCTAAAATTGTAAAAATATTTCCGGTGCTTGAGCTTGGTTCTGTCAAATCACGCCACCTTGAAGCCATCATCAAAAGATTGGAAAAAGAAAATTTCCGAGTGAAATTGAAGAAAGTCGCCTATGAATTTCAGAAAGGTGGCAATGAAATGCTGGAAATAGCGAATTAAAACAACCACCTAACAATCCGCTCAAGCACGACGCGCGAGCACGCCAGTTTTAACGGCTTCGGCCAACTCACTACAACACGAACTTACTCAACCTCTGCTAGGCGCGCGTCTTAGCTTTGCGTTGGGCGTCATTAGCAGGCTGTTGAAAAACTC
>DDWZ01000033.1 GCA_002347095.1 Desulfobulbaceae bacterium UBA2273
GGAAGGGTTTTTTTTTGCCCGAATTGTGAGTATGGTTTTTGCTCGGTTCAATGTGCTGGTCTTTTGCGGGGAGGAAGTTCTATGCAGTATTCTTCTGTTGTGGGTCTTGTGTTGGCGGCCGGGAAGGGCACCCGGATGAAATCGGAAATTCCGAAGGTGCTGCATGAGGTGTTTTTTTCCCCGATGATTCACCACGTATTGGCTACCGTTCACCCCCTCGCACTTGGTAGAAATTTCGTTGTCACCGGTCATCAGCACCAACTGGTTGAAGAATCACTGCGCGGATACCCCGTATCATTTGTTCATCAGTCACAGCAGCTTGGAACCGGCCATGCTGTCCTGGCATGCGAAGGCGAGTTACGCTCGCATACCGGTCCGGTTCTTATTCTCTGTGGCGATACTCCCCTGATCACAACGGAGACGCTTCAGCAATTCCTGCACGTTCATCTCGAGAGTGCTTCTCTTGTTACGGTAATGACGACCACCGTTGCAGAGCCGCATAACTATGGAAGGATTGTCTCCGATGAGCACGGAAACATTGCGAGCATTGTGGAAGAAAAAGATGCGACCGCGGCTCAAAAGGAGATCAGGGAAATTAATGCCGGTATTTACTGTGTTGACGCGCAATTTCTGTTTGAGGCGCTCCACAGAGTTGGAACAGACAACATGCAGGGCGAGGTGTATCTTACTGATATTGTAGCAATTGCCGTAGGCGACGGGATCCATGTGCATAAATTTTGTTGCCCGGACAGTGAGGAGATTTTGGGGGTGAACTCACGGCGTGAACTGGTTCAGGCCCATTCTGTCTTGCAGCGGCGGTATCTTTCGCTGCTCATGGATTCCGGAGTAACTATCATCCAACCGGAATCCGTGACCATAGAGAAAACCGTAACCATTGGAAATGATTCCATCATATATCCCAATACCTCCCTCACCGGGGCCTGTAAGATCGGCTCGGGAGTGCGCGTTGATTCCTTTGTGAAAATACACGCCTGCACGGTTGGGGACTCTGTCCACATTGGCTCTTTCACCCATTTGCAGCAGACCCATATCCCTTCCTTAAGTACTGTCGCGCCTCATACCATCGACATCCGAATGGGATAAGGCGTAGAGATGCTTGTGTCATCTGGGTCGAGTCTTTCTTTTCCGGATAAATGGCTTGACTTTCTTTTTTCCGAAAGAGTAAATTTCGATTTCCTTCAGCAGTTGTCAGAGGAAGATGCTTTCGTCGTTTTGCTCGCGGTCTTGAAACTGGAGCGTGGGCTTTTCTGAGTGTAAATATTATTCATCCCAGATGATCCCGGGAGAAGAGGAGTTCTGTATGGAATATGAGGAAGATTTGAAAAAACTTGAGAGTAATGTCGAGAAAATGTTGAGCAGCCTCGATTCAGCTCAGGGAGACAAGGTGAAACTCCAGGCCGATATTGCCCGGTTGGAGCTCGATAAAAAGGAGCTTGAGGAACAGATCAAGCGTTTGAAGGAAGAAAAAAAGAGTATTCATCAACGGGTTTCTGGCCTGCTTGGGTCCATTGAAAAGTGGGAAAAATCAGCAACCCTTGAACCCGGGTCGCTCTCTTCGGCAAACGTTATTGGCAAGGAACCTGCTGAGCCTGTACAAGGGGTTCTGATAGGCAACTGATTGTGAAAATATATTGCTTTCAGGGAGTTATTCTGTTAACCCTTTCAATGGTGGTGCATTGTGGAACGATTGGTCACCTTTAAAGTGCTTGGCCAGGAGTATCCGCTCTATACAGATGCCCCGGAAAAAGATGTGCAAGAAATTCTCTCTTTGGTGAAAACCCAACTTGAGAATGCCGGACAAGCCTCGCAGCATGTTTTGCCGGCAAATAAGCTGGGGATTTTAACCAGCTTGAATATCGCCAGTAAATATGTAAAAATGAAAAGGGAATACGAAGAATATAAGCTTCGGGTTGAGGAAAAAATCAGTCTTCTTAGCGAAAGAATAGAGAAGAATTTTTAGAGGGTGCAGAGGTTTCCCCTGCCTTGCTAGTGATCTGGGAGAGTGTCTCGAGCCAACATTGATTTTGAGGGCGACTTTGTTGTTTCTGGAAAGGAATCCATCTCGGTGGAATTCCTTCAAGGGAACTCAGGTACCGCCCACCTAACGTAGTTAGGTTCGATGTCACTTCTTGACACTTCAATGGCGGGGGATTTGCTTGTTGCCGATACTGCCTTTCCTAGAGAGGGATGGCATTTAGATAATAGTATGTGGCGAAGGTCTTCGGGTAGACAGAATAGCGATCAATGCTCTACCCATCAAGAGGATGCGAGAACGATAGTGGGTACCGGTTTTTTCCCAAAGTGGGAATGGGTACATGGATTTGTGCTTCAGGTCACTTGTTGGCATCATACGACAGAATATTCTCCGCTGATTAGGGAGATATCATATCGATATTTGTAAAAAAAATAGTCGTTTGAGGAGTTGTCTCAAGACAAGAGCGTTCCCCTGAAGCACCGTTCCTTTCCGTTGTTGTTTCCTCCTGATCCCCTTCCCGACATAAGTACGGGATGGCGGCTTTTGTGCAGACCTGACCGTACAGTGTGCAATATTTTTTCCATACTTTTTAGGCATGATCACGGCATATCCCCCAAAGGGAATTGTGCGTGTTTTTTAGATAAATTCGACATGAGGTTGTCTCCGTGACTGTACAGATACTATTAGCGATTGTACTTGGCGTATGCAGTGGAGTGGCCATCGGCTTTCTGGTGCGCAAGAAATTTCTTGAAGATCGCACGGAGAATCTAGAGGCGCAAGGGCGCAAACTTATCGAAAATGCTTTGGCCGAAGCAGAGCAAATTAAAAAAGAAGCTGTCCTGCAAAGCAAGGATGAAGCTTTTGCCCTGAAGCAGGACGCTGAACGGGAAATCAAGGCGCTGAAGAAGGATGTTCTTGAGGAAGAGAAAAAATTCATTCAGAAGCTTGAGCAGATTGAAAGGAAAATGGATTTTCTGGATAAGCGGGAAATGGATTTTCTGAAAAAAGAACAGACGTTTGCCCGGGAGGAAGAAGCTCTGTCCCGTCGTCAAAAAGAAATCGATCTGGTTATCGAAGAGCAGCGAGTTCAGCTTGAAAAAATTTCCGGGATATCCCGCGAAGAAGCGAAAAAACAGCTTACGGACAGCATCGAAAGTGAAGCCCGGATGGAAGCCGCCAAGATGGTGGTTAAGATTGAAAATGAAATGAAGATGCAGGCCGATAAAAAGGCAAAGGACATCATCGCCCTGGCCATTTCCCGGTATGCCGGTGATTATGTCGCTGAAAAAACCGTTTCCGTCGTGCCTCTGCCGAACGAAGAGATGAAGGGAAGGATCATCGGCCGTGAAGGCCGGAATATCCGGGCGATTGAAGCCGCCACCGGAATAGATATCATCATTGACGATACTCCCGAAGCGGTCATCCTCTCCGGATTTAATCCTGTCCGGAGAGAGGTTGCCCGCCAATCCCTGGAAAGGCTGATCACCGATGGCCGTATTCATCCCGCCAGAATCGAGGAGATTGTGGAGAAGGTGAGCGAGGAGCTTGAAGTGACCATGCGGGAGGCCGGGGAACAGGCAACCTTTGATGTGGGCGCCCATGGCGTTAATCCGGAGCTGATCAAGCTGCTGGGTCGGCTCAAGTACCGAACCAGCTATGGGCAGAATGTTTTGCAGCATTCATTGGAAGTCGCCTTTCTCTGCGGCGTCATGGCGGCGGAGCTGGGCATCGATGTGAAACGGGCAAAGCGGGCCGGATTGCTGCACGATATCGGTAAGGCTGTGGATCATGAGATAGAAGGATCACACGCCAGCATTGGCGCTGATCTGGCTAAAAAATATGGTGAATCATCGGTGATCGTGCATGCCATTGCCGCCCACCATGAAGATGTTGCGCCCGATGGAGTGCTCGATGTTCTCGTGCAATCCGCTGATGCGCTGTCCGGGGCTCGTCCGGGGGCGCGGAAGGAAATGCTGGAGTCGTATGTCAAGCGGCTTGAGGATCTTGAAAAGATTGCCAATTCCTTTAAGGGGGTCGAGAAATCCTATGCCATTCAAGCCGGGCGTGAGGTTCGCATTATAGTCAACAGCGGGGTGGTCAGCGATGCCGAGGCAATGATAGTCAGCAAGGATATCGTCAAGAAGATTGAGCAGGAGTTGACCTATCCCGGGCAGATTCGCGTAACCGTGATCCGGGAAACCAGGGCTGTAGAATACGCCAAATAATAATTTTCTGAAATGCTGATGGAATCCGTGATTGCCTGGAACCCATCGGCATTTTTTTTGCGTGAGCATCAATGAGTGGCCACCCCATGAAAATATCAATTGAAAAACAGGTTGAGCTGATAGAGCGCGGGGCTGTCAACGTTATTTCCCGCGCAGATCTTGTAAAAAAACTGGAGAAGTCGGCAACGACCGGGGTGCCGTTAAAAATCAAGGCAGGTTTTGATCCGACCGCTCCAGATCTCCATTTGGGCCATACCGTCCTTATCCAGAAGTTGAAACATTTTCAGGACCTCGGACATGAGATCAATTTTCTGATTGGCGATTTTACCGGCATGATTGGCGATCCGACCGGCAAATCGGAAACCAGGAAACCTTTGACTGTCGAACAGGTGGAAAAAAACGCCGAGAGCTACAAAGATCAGATCTTTAAGATTCTCGACCCGGGAAAAACAAAGGTCGTTTTTAACAGCACCTGGTTGAATGCGCTCACCTCCAAGGATTTCATCATGCTCGCCTCGCAACTCACCGTGGCGCGCATGCTGGAGCGGGAGGATTTTAAGGTTCGTTTTGAAAACGAACGGCCCATCAGCATCCACGAATTTCTCTACCCGCTTATCCAAGGCTATGATTCCGTTGCCCTCCAGGCGGATGTGGAGATCGGCGGCACCGATCAGTTGTTCAATCTGCTCATGGGCCGCGATCTGCAGCGGGTTTGGGGCCAGGAACCGCAAGTGGTCATCACCATGCCTTTGCTCGAAGGACTCGATGGGGTCAACAAAATGAGCAAATCGTTGGGCAACTATATCGGCATTACCGAGTCTGCCGACAATATCTACGGCAAGACCCTCTCGGTTTCCGATGAATTGATGTTCCGTTATTTTGAGTTGCTGAGCGATCTTTGCGCCGATGACATAGCCAGGCTGAAAAGCGAAATGGCATCAGGCAAGGCGCATCCCAAGGTTGTTAAACAACAGCTTGCCCGGGAGTTGACCGCCCGTTTTCATGGGGTGGACATGGCCCGCCAGGCGGAGGAAAATTTCGAGCGGGTTTTCAGCCAGCACGAACTGCCGGAGGATATGCCGGAACTCACTCTGCCTGCTTCGCCGGACGGCGTTTGGCTGCCCAAGCTCCTTGTGGATGCGGCAATGGTCAAGGGTAGCGGGGAGGGGCGCCGTATGATCCAGCAGGGCGCGGTGACGATGAACGGCGAGAAGGTGAGCGATGTCGAGTTGGTGGTCAAGACCGAGGGCGAGATATTGCTGAAGGTTGGCAAACGCAGGTTTTGCCGGGTGATTTTTGTGTAAAACGCAATGAATCGTTTTTTCTGAAGAAACGGGATTTTACCAGTTGTTCTCTTGAAGAGATACAAAAAGACATCCTCTCTATTGTAGCACACGAGAGGATGTCTTTTTTTTAGGCTCTGTCATTGTGAAGCGCTATTTCTCCTGGACCAGGAGAAAAAATTCTATCAGCCACACTTGCTTTCGTCTCTCGGATCATAGGTTGTGGCTCCAAATCGCCAGAGGAAATCGTTTAACACCAACAGTTCTTGCATTGTTATTCCGTTCCATGCGCCTTGTTTGGCGCAGGCGGGATATTTTTGATAAAAAACCCGGTCCCAGGCGTTGGGAACCTTCGACTCGGCATGCAGGAATGGCGCGCCCTTGTCGTTGGTGCGGGTGTGACAGCTTTTGCATCGTTGCACGAAAAGTTGTCGTCCCTTTCCATACCACATGCTATCCCCCCCAAGAATGCGGCAACTGTCGGTCCCCTTGTCATAACGCTTGAGATCTTTTGCCTCGGCTGGCAATGAAAAAGCGGCAAAAAAAACTGAGACCATTAAGATGCTGAGAAAGTGCTGTCGGTGTCGCATGGTGTTTTCTCCTTCTCCCCCAAAAAAGTAGTTATTCTTTTCTTCCTTCTCTTGAGTATAATCAGAGGTGTCTGATCTTGAACAGTGTCGTTAGCGACAATGAAGAGGCGGAATCCGCCAGCGTCTTGTCGGCGATGGGGCGCTGTTGTACGATGCGGACGTGAGACGAGCTACGATGAACGACAATCGCAGACTGGGAGGGGAGGGGGTATGAAGAAGGTTACTATCTTGGCCTTGGATGGCGCCTCGGCGACAACGATTACCGGCCCCATGGATGTGTTTACCAATGCCGGAGTGTTATGGAATCGTATCTTTGGCCAGAGCGTTTTCCCATTCTTTGAGGTGGAGATTGCGACCATCTCCGGAAAACATATTATCTGTAATAATAACCTGCCGTTACAGCCGCATGCCTCTATCCGGGATATCAGGCAGACAGATCTTATCATAATCCCGGCGGTGTTCCATATCGAAAATTCCTTGGTCAGACTCGGTGACACGGTGATTCCCTGGCTGATTGGCCACTATGAGCAGGGGGCCCACCTGGCCAGTATATGTACCGGCTCCTTTGTCCTTGCCCTGACTCGCCTGCTCAACGGCAAGGAGGCCACAACCCATTGGGCGGTGGCGGAAGAGTTTCGCCAGCTCTATCCTGAGGTGATCCTCAAGCCGGAAAAGCTCATAACCGATGCCGGGGATATTTTTTGTTCGGGGTCCTTCAGCAGTTGCATTGACCTTGCCATATATCTGGTGGAGAAGTACTGCGGTCATCAAGTGGCGGTCGAATGCAGCAAAGCCCTGGCGCATGATATGGGGAGATGTTCCCAGGCGCCCTACACGCCCTTTCGTTTTCAGCGCAACCACAAGGATGATGCCGTCTTGCGTTGCCAGCATTTTCTTGAAGAGCAGTTTTCTGATGAGATCGACATTGAAATGTTGGCAGGGCGCAACGGCATGGGCCGGCGTACCATGGAGCGGCGCTTTAAGGCGGCCACCGGCGATACGCCGCTGTGTTACCTGCAGCGGGTGCGGGTGGAGGAGGCCAAAAAGATTTTGGAGTCGGGCAGAGAAACCTTTGACGAGATCAGTTACAAGGTGGGCTACGAGGACAGCAGCTTTTTCAGGCGTGTTTTTAGGAAGCATACCGGCTTGAATCCCACCGAGTATCGCGGCAAGTTTCAGCGGGTGGTGGATATGCTCGATACGTGAGCGGCGCGCTTTCCGGAAAGGGCCATCCCCTCGGTTGTCCGGCACAACAAGGCGTCAAGACGACGCCTTGTTGTGTGTATGCTCAATGGAATGTTATCTGCCCCATTTCTGCTGAATTCTCCGTATTGCCTCCTGCACATTTTCTCGCGAGCCAAAGGCCGAGAGCCGGAAATACCCCTCGCCGCTGGGGCCAAAACCGCTGCCCGGCGTCCCTACCACATGGCACTCGTTGAGCAGCTTGTCGAAGAAATCCCAACTCTTCATGCCTTCCGGTGTTTTGAGCCAGATATAGGGTGCATTAACCCCGCCGTAGCAAGTGATGCCGGCGGAGGAGAGCCCTTCCCGGATCAGGCGGGCATTTTCCATGTAAAAAGAAATGGTTTCTTGTACCTGGGCCCAGCCCTCGTCGGAGTATACCGCGGCTGCCGCCCGCTGCACCGGGTAAGAGACGCCGTTGAACTTGGTGCACTGCCTCCGGTTCCATAACCGGTTCAAGGCGATCTTTTCGCCGCTCGTTGTCGTGGCCGTGAGTTGTTCCGGCACCACGGTCAGGCCGCAGCGTACCCCGGTAAAGCCAGCGGTTTTGGAAAAGGAGCGGAATTCGATGGCGCAGGTTTTCGCCCCCTCGATCTCGTAAATGGAATGGGGTATGCCCGGCTCGGTGATGTAAGCCTCGTAGGCTGCGTCAAAAAAGATGATTGAGCCCTGGGCATTGGCATAGTCTACCCACGCCTTCAGCTCTGCCCTGGTGGCCACCATGCCGGTGGGGTTATTTGGGTAGCAGAGATAGATGATGTCAACTTTTTCCTTGGGGATGGCCGGGGTAAAGTTGTTTGCCTCGGTGCAGGGCAGATAGACCAGCCCTTCGTAGTAGCCCTTTTCGTCCGCCTCGCCGGTCCGGCCGATCATGACATTGGTGTCGTTATAGACCGGATACACCGGGTCGCAGATGGCGACTGTGTTTGCCAGGGCAAAAATATCAAGGATATTGGCGCTGTCGCATTTGGAGCCGTCGGAGATGAAAACCTCCGAGGGTAAGAGGTCCACGCCCAGCGGCTGGTATGATTTTTCAATGATGATTGTGCTCAGCCAGTCGTAGCCCTGCTCCGGTCCATAGCCGTGAAAGGATTCCCCTCGGGCCAGATCGTCAACCCCGTCATGAAAGGCCTTGATCACTGCCGGGGCAAGCGGCTGGGTCACATCGCCGATGCCGAGGCGGATGACCCTGGCCTCGGGGTTGGCGTCGATAAAACCCTTCACTCTGCGGCCGATCTCCGGGAAGAGGTAGCCTGCTTTGAGTTTTAGATAGTTTTCGTTTATTAAGGTCATTGTTCCTCCTGCGTAAAAAAGCGTAACTATTCAGCTTGATTCCGTAATGGAACGAAAATTACGGAATGTAACTAGTTACAAAAAAATCCTGCCTTGCAAAGCAAGGCAGGATTCCCAAACAGGACTTGGTCAAGCCATGTTTTACTTCTTTGCCGGCTCCAGAGCCTTGGCGCGGCCTTCCAGGAACTTCCAGGATTTTTCCACGTCCTTCTGGCTCATGGCCATCAACTCATCCGCGTGTTCCGGATTCATCATCTTCAGGGCACGGTAACGGTTCTCGTTCAAGGCGTATTCCGCAAAGGGAATGGACGGCGCCTTGCTGTCGATGGTCAAGGGGTTCTTGCCTTGCTCCTCCAGCTCGGGGTTATAGCGGTACAGGGGCCAGTGCCCGCAATTTACCGCTTTCCGCTGCTGGTCAAAGCCCTTGGCCATGTTGATGCCGTGGTTGATGCAATGCGCATAGGCAATGATCAGGGAGGGGCCGTCGTATGCCTCTGCCTCGGCAAATGCCTTGACCACCTGGCTCGGGTTGGCGCCCAGGGCGATCTTGGCCACATAGACGTTGCCGTAAGTGGAGAAGATCATGCCGATGTCCTTTTTGGGCATCTTCTTGCCGCCGGCAGCGAACTGGGCCGTGGCTGCGCGCGGAGTGGACTTGGACATCTGGCCGCCGGTGTTGGAGTACACCTCGGTATCCATGATCAGGACGTTGACGTTCTCGCCGGAGGCCAGCACGTGGTCCAGGCCGCCGTAACCGATGTCATAGGCCCAGCCGTCGCCGCCGAAGATCCAGACGGATTTTTTAACCAGATAGTCCGCCACGGGCAGAAGCCGTTTGGCGATAACCGATTTGTTGCCGGTGAGCGCCTCTTTCAGCTTGGCAACCCGGCCGCGCTGGGCTTCGATCTCGTCCTGGGTTTTCTGGGGGGCGTTGGTGATCTCGCCGGCCATTTTTTTGGTGATGAGTTTCTCCGCAACCGCCTTTTCCAGCAGCTCTGCGGCCTGAGCCGCGAATTTGTTCGCGGTGTTGCGCATGCCAAGGCCGAATTCGGCGTTGTCCTCGAACAGGGAGTTGGCCCAGGCTGGTCCGCGGCCATCAGCCCGCTTGCAGTACGGGGTGGTGGGCAGATTGCCGCCGTAGATCGAGGAACAGCCCGTGGCGTTGGCGATCAGCATCCGGTCGCCGAACATCTGGGTGGCAAGCTTGATGTAGGGCGTTTCGCCGCAACCCGCGCAAGCGCCGGAGAACTCGAACATGGGCCGGAGCAACTGGCTGCCCTTGACGGTGGAGGGATCGATCTCTTTGTATGCGACTTCGGGCAGACTCAGGAAGTACTTCACATTGGGGATTTCCTGGGTGCGGACCTTTTCGCTGTTCTCGATCATCTTCAGGGCCTTTTCCTTGGCCGGGCAGGCATCGACGCAGAGGGTGCAGCCGCAGCAGTCTTCGGTGAAAACCTGAATGATGGTTTTGCTTCCCTTGAACTGGGCGCCGACCGCGTCGACACTCTTCATGCTCTTGGGCTGTTTCTTGAGATCCGCACCCTTGACGATCTTCATGCGGATGGCGGCATGGGGGCAGACCAGGGAGCAACGGCCGCACTGGATGCAGTTGGTCGGAATCCACTCGGGCACATGCACCGCGATGTTGCGCTTTTCATACTGCGTGGTGCCGGTGGGCCAGGTGCCGTCGCAAGGCATCTGGGAAACCTTGACCTGGTCGCCCTTGCCCTCGATCATCTTGGCGGTGACTTCCTTGACAAAGGCCGGGGCGTCGGCGGGAACAACCGGCGGCTTCGCATGGCCGCCGGCGATCTTGGGAATCTTGACCTCGACGATGTTGTTCACCGCGGTATCAACCGCGGCGTAGTTCATGTTGACGACCTTGTCGCCCTTCTTGCCGTAGGTCTTCTTGATTGCGTCCTTGATGGCCTTGATGGCTTCGGCCTTGGTGAGGATGCCGGAGAGCAGGAAGAAGGCGGTCTGCATGATCATGTTGATCCTGGCGCCCAGGCCGATGGCCTCGGCCAGGGTGATGGCGTCGATGATGTAGAATTTGGCCTTTTTCTCCATCAAATCCTTCTGGACCGAGGAAGGAAGCTGCTTCCAAACCTGATCCTTGCTGAAGGTGGTGGTGAGCAGGAAGGTGCCGCCGGTTTCCAGATTGCCGACCATGTCGTACTTGTCAAGGAAGGTGAAGTTGTGGCAGGCCACGAAGTTCGCCTTGTTGATGAGGTACGGGGCAACGATCTTGTTCTTGCCGAAGCGCAGATGGCTGGTGGTGATGGAGCCGGATTTCTTGGAGTCGTAAACAAAATAGCCCTGGGCGTTGTTCGGGGTCTCGGTGCCGATGATCTTGATGGTGTTCTTGTTGGCGCCCACGGTGCCGTCCGCGCCCAAGCCGTAGAACATGGCGCGGGTGACATCCTTGCCTTCGATGTTGAAGGAGGGGTTATACTTGAGGCTGGTGCGGGCGACATCGTCGTCGGGGCCGACGCAGAAATGGTTTTTTGCCTTCTTGGCCGCCATGTTGTCGAACACCGCCTTGACCATGGCCGGGGTGAACTCGGCGGAGCCAAGGCCGTAGCGGCCGCCCAGGATGATCGGGGATTTTTTGAGGGTGCCTGCCTCAACTGCTTCGCCAACCGCGGCGCGGATGTCGAGGTACAGGGGCTCGCCGGCGCCGCCCGGCTCTTTGGTGCGGTCGAGCACGGTGATGCGCTTGACCTTCTTGGGCAATGCCTTGACCAGGGCTGCTGAGTCGAAGGGGCGGAACAACCGGACGATGACCAGGCCGACCTTCTTGCCTTTCTTGGCCAGATGTTCGATGGTGGCGGCAACGGTCTCGGCGCCGGAACCCATCATGATGACGACATCCTCGGCATCCGGGGCGCCGTAGTAATCAAAAAGATGGTATTTGCGGCCGGTGAGCTTGGCGAATTTGTCCATGGTCTTTTGGACGATACCCGGGGTGACGTTGTAGAATTTGTTCACCGTTTCGCGGCCGGTGAAGTAAACGTCGGGGTTCTGGGCGGTGCCGCGCATCATGGGCCGGTCCGGAGAAAGGCCGCGCTCGCGGTGGGCGAGGATGAGATCTTCGTCGATCATCTTGCGCATGTCGTCGAAGGTGAGCTGTTCGATCTTCTGGATCTCGTGGGAAGTCCGGAAGCCGTCGAAAAAGTGCATGAAG
Organism: Desulfobulbaceae bacterium UBA2273; assembly: GCA_002347095.1. Taxonomy (GTDB): domain Bacteria; phylum Desulfobacterota; class Desulfobulbia; order Desulfobulbales; family Desulfurivibrionaceae; genus Thiovibrio; species Thiovibrio ferrireducens. The sequence continues at coordinate 11,820 of DDWZ01000033.1, forward strand.
GGGATGCGGCTTTGCAGGGCGGCCTGGGTGGAGATCAGCGCCATGTCCTGGCATTCCTGGACGTTCTGGGAGCAGAGCATGGCCCAGCCGGTCTGACGGGCGGCCATGACATCGCCGTGGTCGCCGAAGATGGAAAGGCCCTGGCAGGCAACGGAACGGGCGGTGATATGGAAAACGGTCGGGGTCAGTTCGCCGGCCAGCTTATACATGTTGGGGATCATCAGAAAGAGCCCCTGGGAGGCGGTGAAGGTGGTGCAGAGCGCGCCGGTGGTCAGGCTGCCGTGCAGGGCGCCGGCCACGCCGCCCTCGGACTGCATCTGGGTCACAACCGGAATGGAGCCCCAGATATTCTCCTGCTTGGAGGCTGCCTTGGTGTCGGATTCCGCCGCCATGGGAGTAGAGGGGGTGATGGGGTAGATCGTGATGATCTCGCTGGTGGCGTAGGCCACATGGGTACATGCCTGATTACCATCAATGGTGACCATTTTCCGGGACATAGACTCATCTCCTTCCATTCTGATTGGGTTGATAATGGGTAAACTGTACAGGACCGCATCCGTTGTGCTCGGGGCAGGGTGGGCGCGGTCAAAATAATATCTTGTCTCGGCAGGAGAAAAGCCAGACTGCGGAGAGCTCTTTACGTATAAATACGAGGAGTTAAAAGCAGCCAGTCAAGTGCCATTCTTGCTGAACTGTGCAATTTAAACGAAGTTTTCAAGAATATCCAGTTTTTATTTTACCGGCTGGTTTTGCGTGGTTTTCATGATCAGTTCCTGGGATTTGAGCAGGACCTTGGTGTCGGGCGGCACGGACTGGGTGAGCCAGGTATTGCCGCCGATAACCGATCTGGCGCCGATGATGGTGTCGCCGCCAAGAATGGTGCTGCCCGCATAGACCGTGACATCGTCTTCAATGGTTGGATGGCGTTTGCTCTGCCGGTCAAGATCGCCGGAGTCGTCCCGCTTAAAGGAGAGGGCGCCCAGGGTCACGCCTTGATAGAGCTTGACCCGTTGGCCGATGATGCTGGTCTGGCCGATAACCACGCCGGTGCCGTGGTCGATGAAAAACGAACCGCCGATGGCGGCGCCGGGGTGGATGTCGATGCCGGTAATGGTATGGGCGTGCTCGCTCATGATACGAGGCAGAATGGGAACTCCGAGGGCATAGAGTTCGTGGGCAACCCGGTAGACCATGATGGCGTAAATGCCGGGGTAGCTGAAGATGATTTCATCAAAACTGCCGGCGGCAGGATCGCCTTCATAGGCGGCGCGCACGTCCGTGGCCAGAATTGCCCGCAGGGCAGGCAAGGCGTTGATGAAGGAGAATGCGTTCTCCTTGCCCGCGTCTTCGCAGTGCTGGCAGCTTGTGTCGTGGCGCAGGCACTCATGTCGGATGGCGTTGGTGATTTCCCGGGTCAGCTTTTCATAGAGGCCGGAGATTTCCAACCCCAACTGGTATTTGAGGCTGACCCGGTCGATGCCCTGATTGCGAAAGTACCCGGGAAAGAGGATGTCGCGGCAGGATTCCAGGATGTCGATCACATGCTGGCGGCTGGGCAGGGGTTCCGCCTCGACATGCTCAAAGCAGGCGTTGTTGTAGCAGGTCTCCACCACTTGATCAATTATGTGCGGAAGTCGGCTCCGGAAGTCGGAGGAGGTGGGGTGCTCCTTGGGGCAGGCTTCATTCTGGGCAAGGGGGATATTTTTTGTCTGGGGCACGGTGTGTCCTCCGGTTTTTTGTGCAAAAAAAAACAGGAAAAGAATCAAGCCATGAAACATGGAATAAAACAGTAACAACGATTTATTGTTCTCTCAAGAATTCCCTGAGATTATTTGATGCTTTTGGGGAGGAAGGTCGGCTCAGGGGAGGTCTTGGTCTGTGCAATAAAAGAACAGGATGCTCACCGTGGCCAAAACCGCGCAGGCGCCGAGGAAAGAGGCGGGCAGGCCAAGAGTGGCGGCGAGGATTCCGCCCGTCAGAGGGCCGAGGCTGTGACCCATGTCCATGATGGAGCCGAGGATGCCCATGGCCGAACCCTGGGCGGTGTCTTTGCTTAGGTCCGCGATATGGGCGGCGCTGGCGGAAGTGACCACCGAAATAGTCAGTCCGAGAAAGATGCTTAAAACAAGCAGGGCAACAAAGGAGTTGGCTATTGAGAAAAGAGCGATACAGATTCCGGCTGCAACCGCGCCGAACAGGATTTGCGGTGGTCTGCCATGTCGGTCGGAGAATCGGCCCATGATCGGTTTCGCCAGGGCGATAGTGATGATCTGAGACGAAAGGCAGAGGCCGATTTGGTACGGGTTGAGGCCTGCCATGAGTGCGTGGGCAGGGAGAAAGGTTTCAAATATTCCGTAAGCAAAGAGGATAGCGGCTTCCACTGCGCAGGTTAGCATGATGGCCTGGTTTCCCAACAACTCTTTGACTCCCTCAAGCCAATGGGGTCGGGGGGTAGAGCGTTTGTGAAGATCCCCATTGAGGTTCGGCAGAAATAATGTGCTGAAAAAAACAGCAAGCCCGGCGAGCCCGCAGACAAGGTAGAGGGTGTGGAAACCGATGCGATTGCCACTGTCTGCCTGATCGGTTGCGTAAAAGCCGAGAATGGCGCCGCCCAGGGCAGGAGCCATGAAACGGCCCAGCAGGGTGGCGGTGGAAAACCAGCCCATCTTCTCGCCCCTCCCTTTTTGGAAAAGATCCGAGACCATGGCCATGGCCACGGGCACGAAGATGGCGGTGGCCAGGCCGTGATACAATCTGACCAGGGCCAGTTGCCATATTTCCCGGACCAGCAGGTAGCAAAATGGGGCCGTGGCGAATACAACGGCGGAAAACAGGAGCATGCGTTTGCGGCCAATCCTGTCGGAAAGAATGCCCGCTGGGAAGCTGAACAGGATGCCGGTGCAGGCGGAGATCGAGGCGATCAGGCCCACTGAGGCAGGCCCGCCGCCCAGGTGGCTGACAAACAAAGGAAGCGCCGGGCTCTTGGAGATGGTGCTGCTGAAGATGGCCAGCAACCCCACCCCGCAGAGCAGTTTGAATGGCGAGAGAGTCATTTTTTTGCTCCCTGTGCTCGATCAGCGCAAAGAGTTGCCCTGATCGGTCCAGGCCTTGAGGCCGCCATCGAGATAGGCAACAGTAATGCCTTTTTTTAAAAGCGTGTTACTTACCGACTGGCTCACCGAACCGCCCCGGGCGCAGTAGATAACGGTCCGGGTATCTTTCGCTATCTCTCCGGCCCACTGCTCCACTTGTTCCGGATCGCGCCAGACCGCGCCGGGAATCATGCCTGGTGCGGCCTCGCGGTCTGTTTTACGGCGGACATCCAGCAGGGTGCCCCCGCCCTGGACCAGTATTTCTTTGAGCTGTGCCGCATCGATGATCCGTCCACCGATAAGCCCCTGGATTTCCTCGTGATACCCAACATAGCGTTTCAGTGTGGTTTCGTTCTTGCCGTACTTTGAGTATCCGTTGAGGATCTCGACAAAGTGGACCTCTGCCTCCGTCTCCTCCTTGATGTCCACTATGCCGTCGTGAATGATGTCCACCAAGCGGTCGGCATAGATGATGATCCGCTCCTCCAGCCGGTGCAGGGTGTAGTCCTTGACCGGCAACCCCAATTCAATTGCCTCCGGTTCGGTGAGGCCGCCCCGGATGTGTTTTTCCATGATCACGGTGACTGCCTCGGGCAACCCCAGCTTGGCGCCCAGTTCCGCGCCGATCCTGCCGTGGCTGATCTCGTGGGTGACGGTCTTGCCCAGATCGTGGAACAGTGCGCCCCGGCCAACCAGTTCCAGGTCCAGTGTGGCCCCGGTGCGTTGGGCGATTTCCAGTCCCTTGGTTGCCACCTTCAGGGAGTGGTCCAGATCGGGTTTGGTCATCCCTGCGGTGCGGAGCAGATCAATATCTTTTTGTTCAATGCGGTACTCCATGGTCATTCCTCCTTTGGCGTGATGCCGAAGTAGATTTGGGCCTCCTGCATGGCGTCCGTATATTGCTGTTGGAGTTTTTTGAATTTTTTCTCCATGTCTTCGCGCAGGTGCTCAATGTACTCCCGCACTCCCTCCTCGCCGAACTGTGCGGCGATCTGCGGCCCGAAATCCCAGATGCGGGTGAAATCGTGGCGTTCGTTTTTGTTGCCCGCGTTGTCGATCCAGCGGTGCAGGTCAGCGTAATCCTTACCGGTTCTTTTCAGGCTGGTTTCAAAGTGTTTTTCGGTTGGGGGCATGGTGGTTCCTCCCTGTCATGGGTTGTTTCTGCTTTTGAAAAAGGCCAGTAGATTGTCCAGTATGGCGCTGGCCCGATCAATGCGTTCCAAATCGTCCTCGGCGCTGGCGGTGATGCCATCGAGAAGCGCCAGTATCCCCGGGGTTTCCGGCAGGCCGAAGGCGGACTCCTTAAGGTCGATATCGTGGATGATCTTGGTCACTTGAATCAGGGCCGGGTCGGTGAGACCGAATCGCTCCACCATCATCTCGAAGGAGCATTTGTCCATGACGTGGGTATATTCCGCCTCTGCCATGTCGAAGCGGATTTCCTCCGGGCCAGGGGAGTATCGGCCGCTGTCCACGAATTTAAAGCGGGCCTCCGGGTCGGCGTAGCGCCGGACCAGCCAGGCGCAGGCGATCCGGTCCACATAGACATTTTTTCTGGTCACCCAGGTTTTGCCGGTTAGCCCGGCAAGACCGCCGCCTTGGGTCGGAGCGGTCTGTTCCGTTGTTCGGGACTCGATGAGGGTGGTTTCGAGATCGCGGAGCGCTGTCTCGGCTTGGAGTTGCTCCGGGGCCTTGAAGAAATCGATCCGCACCATCTCGGTGAACTGCTTCCGTAGTTTTTCCAGTCGGCTTTTGAATTCGAGCAGGCAGTCGGCAACGGATTCCTCTGCCTGGCAACGCCAATCGTTCTGCAAGACCTGGGCCTCGGCGAGAATTTTTGCATAATCGTTTCCTCGAGCCGCGTGGAACAGGCCAATAACCTGCTGATCGCTCAATCCTTCGAGAAAACGGGCTTCGATCATTGTTGCCTCGCCGCCGCCGTCGGTAATCTCCTTGACGATCCAGGTCAGATCCTCCAGGGCCTGTTCCTGCCGTGGCATGGCATACACCGACTGCTTGATCGCCACCGCGCCAAGCTGTTGCAGTCGGCGCCATATCTTGGCTCGGAAGTAGGCAGGTTTTGCGGGGATTTGGTGGATGAGTAGCAGCCAGTCCATGATACACTCCTTTTGTTGTGTCAACTGTTACTATTATAATATGGCATGTGTTTTATCATGTCAAGCAACAGGCAAAATTTTTTTGAGGGAAGAGCAGGGCATCGGGTATAGTGGCGCCATGATCCAGGCAACCTTCCAGCAAGAACCAGCTCCTGTTTTTCCTGCCAGTCAGTCCGTTGTTTCCGTAACCGGCCTCACCAAGCGGTTCGGCGAACGGTTGGTGGTGGACAACATCTCTTTTGATATCCAGCGGGGGCAGTGCGTTGGCTTTCTCGGGCCCAACGGGGCCGGAAAAACCACCTGCATCAACATGCTCCTCGGTCTGGTGGAAAAAAGCGCGGGCGAGATCCGGATCTTTGGTCTGGAAGCGCCGCGCTTCCACCGGGAGATCAAGGCCCGCATCGGGGTGGTTCCCCAGGCGGACAGCCTTGACCCGGACCTGAGCGTGGAAGAGAACCTGCGCACCTATGCCGGGTATTTCCGGATCCCGCGCCGTCTTGCCCGGACGCGGGTTGAAGAGTTGCTGCATTTTTTTGCTCTGCACAACCGGCGGGACGAGATCATCGAGCATCTTTCCGGGGGCCAGCGACGGCGGCTGCTTTTGGCCCGGGCTCTGATCAACGAACCCCAGTTGCTTATCCTCGACGAGCCCACCATCGGCCTTGATCCCCAGGCCCGGTATCTGATCTGGGAGCGTCTCGCCATCCTCCAGGCCCAGGGAACCACCATGCTCCTGACCAGCCATTATCTCGAAGAGGTTTCCCGTTTGAGCCAGCAGGTGCTGATCCTGGACCATGGTCAGGTCGTGGTCCAGGGCGAGCCGCAGCAGCTCATCACGGATATGGTCGGGGTGGAGGTTTTCGAGGTGGATGGAACTCCGGCCGAGCTTGATGCGCTGGAGGCATCGTTTACGCAGTGCCATGCCACCCTGGAAAGGGTGGGAGACAAGCTGTATGTCTATGCCCGGGAGGATTGTTCCCGGCTGGTGAAGGTGCTGGGTGAAGCACGCAACTGGCTTCGGCGGCCGGCCAATCTGGAGGATCTTTTTATTCAACTCACCGGCAGGTCGTTGAGGGAAACATGAATAATCGTCTAAAAAGGGAAAGAAGCCACAGGTCCGTAACAATCAGCAAGCAAGCCATAACGCGATTCCGTCGTAATTGTGGTTTGCTACAATTTCGACAAACATGAACGGATTTTCTTTCTGGGCAATCTGGCTGCGCAACGGGCGGGTTTGGAAAAAGAACATTCTGGCCACCCTGATCGGCAATCTGGGTCAGCCCCTGCTGTTTCTCCTGGCCATGGGCTATGGTCTCGGCCGGGATATGGCGGAGGTGGAGGGCTTGCCCTACCTGCAGTTCATCGCTCCGGGGTTGGTGGCCTCGGCGGTGATGTACAGCGCCGCCCTTGAAACAACCTATGGTTCCTATACCCGGCTCACCGTGCAGAAGACCTACGAGGCCATTCTGATGACTCCCCTCGGGGTTGTTGATTTGATCCTGGGGGAGATTGTCTGGGGGGCGAGCAAGGGGCTGCTGGCCGGGGTCATCATGCTTGCGGCCCTGCCCCTTTTCGGCGTGGTTCCTTCTCCGTGGGTCGTTGCCCTGCTGCCGGTGCTGTTTGTCTCCGGCATGTTCTTTTCCGCCTGCGGCCTGATCATGACCTCGTTGGCGAAGAATTACGATTTCTTCAACTACTTCACCTCGCTGGTCATCACTCCGCTCTTCCTCTTCTCCGGGATCTTCTTTCCGGTGCAGACCATGGCCCCGCCGGTGAGGGGGATTCTTGAAATTCTGCCTCTCACCCCCATCGTCAGCCTGTCCCGCATCCTCTGCTACGGACGCTTCGGCGAGCCGATCCTCATGAAAATTGTCGGCTCTCTTCTGGCCACCGGCTGTGCGGTGTGGCTGGCCGGGTATCTCTTGAGGCGGCGTTTGATTCAATAACCGGAGCGGGTCTGTCCGGAAGCATCATCCGATAGATGTTGTTCGATAAAACTCCGGATTTTCTGCGGGGTGAGGATGAGACCGGTGAGGGTCTGGCTGCCGATCCTGATCGTGGGCACGGTTGTGATCCCGGCCTGGCGGGTTCGGCTGAGGTTGGTGGCGATCTCGATGGTTTCAAGCTCGAGGCGCGGTGCGTCGGCAACGATCTTTTTCAGGATGCGGCTTACATACAGGCAGCGTGGACAGAGGACGGTGCGGTAGAATTCTATCTTCATGGTTTTTGCCGGCTGTTCGTGGCGGTCAGCGTTCGATGAGGGTTTTGAGATAGCTCTGTTCATCCTGGGCCGGGATGAAAACCTCCAGGTTGTTGTTCCAGCGGCTTACATAATGCTGAGTGAGCAGGATGCGCATCGCGTTCTTGAGCTGGATTGGCGTGGTGTACTCCTGGATGAAATATTCGCCGTAGCTGTTTTCCGTAACCATGGTCGATTTCAGCGTTTTCGAGCCCTTGACCGGTTCCTTTTCAAAGTTGACGATGGCCAGCGCCCGGAGCACCTTTTCGCGCTTGAGAAGGTTTGCCGGGGAGATGCGGGAAAAGTGGATAATGGGAAAGGTCTTTATCAGCAGTTCGGTGAGCTTCTGGATATCCACCAGGTCGATGGGCAGGAAATTTTTTGTCAGATGGAGCTGGGTTTTGGCGGCAAGAATGCCGTTGACCAGGAGCCAGACAATGAGCCGAACCAGATTGTCTTCCCGCTTGATCACCGAATCCACATTGCTTTTTACCGTTTCATGGTCGAGCTGCCCCTGAAAGGCATAGTAGTAAAAAACCCCCTCGTATTTGGTGATATGGATGGTGATATGCTCTTGCGCCATGAGATCGCGGGAAACACTGCGGATATAGTCGATCTTGTCGGCTTTTTGCTCATAAAAGGTGAAGAGCTTGCGGCCCAGGATGGAGATGTCCCGCTCGGTAATGGTCAGGCCGGTGTCCGCCCCGAAACTTTTAAAGATCCAGCGCAGCCTTTTGTAGGTTTCGATGAGATAATCGTGAACCTTGGCGCCAAAGGCGATGAGTTCCTTGTACTTCCAGTTGCGGAATCGCAGGAAATGGCTGAAATTTTCCGGGAGAAGGTGCCAGGCCTGCATCATGTCCATGGTTGCCTTCAGGTGGCTGGTCTGGCCGAACTTGGTGTTTTTCTGTGATTCAAAGCCTTCAAGGGTTTTGAGAAACATGCATTCCTGGATCAGGGAAGCCCGCTTCTGTTCGGATTTCTCCTGGGTGTAAAAGGCGATTATGTCACGGGCCAGCAGGATGTACGGGTCAATCTCGGCCAGCTCCATGGCGCCCTGTTCGGTCCCCGCCAGTTTTTCCGGATAGGTCACCAGGCATTTTACTCGATCCGAGAAGAGTGGAAGGGTTGTCGTCTCCCCGCGCAGGAGCAGTTCGAGATAGGCAAATTTGATCACCGACTTGAACGGGCTGTCCAGCGCCTTGTTCATCTGCCAGAGGCAGGCTCCGAAGATTTCCGCCTTGGGGATGTCGGAGAGATAGCCGAGATCGACAAAATCGTTGGCGCGGATCTTGTTCCGTGAGACGAGATTCTGGACAAAGGTCCGGTATTCGCCTTCAGTAAGGCCCGGCGGAATGAACCACCAGAGGAGCATTTTTCCGGCCACCAGAATATGGGTTCGGAAAAGCTCATCCTTGAGCAGGAGCTTGATGGAGGAGCCTGCGGATTCTTCGTCTGTCTCGGCGTCGAAGTTGTTTTCCCGGGTCTGGTCGATGTCCATGAGAAAGAAGTGGACTTCCGAGCCCCGTTTTTGGGCCCATTCTTCGATGGCCCTGCACTTATTCTGCAAAAGCCGCAACCCTTGTTCGCCGAGATCTCCCTTGCGGATGCTGACCCAATAATCGCAGTCGGAAATCGCCGATTGGGCGATGGTGCCGATGCTGCCGATGGTTTTCAGGGAATGGATGCAGGGTTTATCGGTAAAGGGGGAAGGCCTGTCCGTCCGCATGGCGGAAGAATTGGGGAAATAACGGCGAAAAAGTTCGTGGGGAAATTCTTCCGTCGGGTTGAAGAGGTGAATGCCGTAGGGGCAGTTCGCGTCATCAATAAACCCGGGGAGGTCAGGATAGTTGCTGTGGAGCAAATAAGGAAGAACCTTGAGCAGGAGATTGCCCTGGTGCGTGTTGAAAAGCATCGCCTTGGCTTTCCGTTCTTCATTGTATTGGAGGTAGCGGGTTACCTTTTTTTGGAAGGAGCTCGCGTCGGTTTCCGGTTTGGTCTCCATGGGGCGGTCGTTTCCTTGTAAGGGCGGCAAGAGAGTATCTCTGTATTCCTGGCCAGTGTCTTGGTGCGCTGTATCTCGTTTGGGTCATCCGGCGGATGGCCTTGTTGTGTTACAGAGCGATGGCTGCGACGTCTTAGGTCGCTTGGCTTATTGCCTCATGCAGGCGAACCGCCTGCACTGTTTTGCGTACGTCATGCACGCGCAGGATATCCGCTCCCTGCGCGGCGCAGTAGGAAGAAATCAGCGCCGTGGCGAGATCCCGGTCCTGGGTTTCCAGGCCAAGCAGCCTGCCGATGAAACTCTTGCGGGAATGTCCGACGAGCAGCGGGCATGCCAGCTTTTTAAACGCCTGCAAATGTTTGAGAATTGTCAGGTTATGCTCTACAGTTTTGCCGAACCCCAGTCCGGGGTCAACAATAATCTGCTCCCGGTCAAGCCCCTGTTGTGTTGCCCAGGATATGCGCTCAGCCAGAAAGTCCATGATCTCCCCGACAACATCATCGTACACCGGTTCGTCCTGCATGTCTTTGGGAGTTTTGCGCATATGCATGAGGATGACCGGCGCCTCAAGGTCAATGGCGACCCGGACCATTTCCGGGTCGAAGCGCAGGCCGCTCACATCATTGATAATATCCGCTCCTGCCGTCAGGGCCTGACGTGCCACCTCCGCCTTGGTCGTATCAATGGAAATCGGGATGCTGCGATGCAGTCCGCGGATGCAGGCAATGGCGGGAAGAACCCGGCGCAGCTCCTCGTGTTCCGACACTGCTTCCGCATAGGGGCGGGTTGATTCGCCGCCGACATCAATGAGATCAGCCCCGCTCTCCAGCATGGTTCTGACCTGGGAGGAGAGGGCTTCTGCCTGGGTAAAGCGGCCGCCATCGGAAAAAGAATCCGGGGTGACGTTGAGGATGCCCATGACCAGCGGACGGAGGCCAAAGGCGATGGGTGCGTTTTTGGTTTTTATCTGCAAGGGGTGTCCTGTAAAAGGGTGAGCCCTTTGGGCGGGTGGACCGCCAAAGGGCTCAAGGTGCTGGAAGCTGCAAGCAGAAGCATCGGTTGTCCGGCGGGTTTATTGCTCCGCTGGAGTCTCCGCCGGGGCTGCCGTTTTGCTGTCACGTCCCATGAGTGCCTCGATATCTTCAAGGCCGAGGGTTTCCTTTTCAAGGAGCGCCTGGGCAATGGCTCGCAATACCGCAATGTTTTCCGAAAGCAGTTGGTGGACCTTTTCGTTGGCCTTCAGGACAATGCCCTTGACCTCGTCGTCGATCCGGACGGCGGTTGATTCGCTGTAGTCACGGTGCTGGGCGATTTCCCGGCCCAGGAAGATCTGTTCTTCCTTTTTGCCGTAAGACAGGGGGCCCATCTCTTCGCTCATGCCCCATTCGCAGACCATTTTCCGGGCCAACTGGGTGCAGCGTTCGATGTCATTGCCGCTGCCCGTGGTGATTTCGCCGAAGATCAGCTCCTCCGCCACCCTGCCGCTGAGCAGGATGCAGAGGTTGTTTTGGAGAAAGGATCTGGCGTAGGTATGTTTTTCATCCACCGGCAGTTGCTGGGTAAGGCCAAGGGCGCGGCCCCTGGGGATGATGGTCACCTTGTGGATGGGATCGGTGCCGGGCAGCAGCATGGCCACCAGGGCGTGTCCTGCCTCGTGGTAGGCGGTGATTTCTTTTTCCTTTTCGGTGATGATCATGCTGCGGCGTTCGGCCCCCATCATTACCTTGTCCTTGGCCTGCTCCATGTGGACCATGGTGATTTTATCCGCATCGGCCCGGGCTGCAAGCAGCGCGGCTTCGTTCACCATGTTTTCCAGGTCGGCCCCGGAAAAACCGGGGGTGCCGCGGGCGATGACCTCCCAGTTGATGTCTTCCGAGATGGCCTTTTTCTGGCCGTGGACTTCGAGGATTTTTTCCCGTCCCTTCACGTCCGGCACCGGTACCACTACTTGGCGATCGAAGCGTCCGGGCCTCAGCAGGGCAGGGTCAAGCACGTCGGGACGGTTGGTGGCGGAGATGATGATGACCCCTTCGTTGGATTCAAAGCCGTCCATCTCGACCAGCAACTGGTTTAAGGTCTGTTCCCGCTCGTCGTGGCCGCCGCCCAATCCTGCGCCACGGTGGCGGCCCACCGCGTCGATCTCGTCGATGAAGATGATGCAGGGCGCGTTTTTCTTGCCCTGGATGAAGAGATCCCGCACCCGGCTTGCACCTACACCCACAAACATCTCGACAAAATCGGAGCCGCTGATGGAAAAGAAGGGCACCTCGGCCTCGCCGGCAACGGCCTTGGCCAGGAGGGTTTTGCCGGTGCCCGGTGCGCCGGCGAGCAAAACGCCCTTGGGGATGCGGCCGCCCAACCGGGTGAATTTTTTGGGATCTTTCAGGAAATCGATGATCTCGGAAAGCTCTTCCTTGGCCTCTTCAATGCCAGCGACATCGGCAAAGGTGACCTTGGTCTGGTCCTTGTCCAGGAGGCGGGCCCGGCTTTTGCCGAAGCTCATGGCCTTGCCGCCGCCGCCCTGCATCTGGCGCATGAAGAAAATCCAGACGCCGATGAGGAGAAGCATGGGGAACCAGGAGATCAGGACGGTGACGTACCAGGGCGATTCTTCCTTCTGTTTGACCAGGATATTGACCTTGGCTTTGCGCAGGTGGGGAATGAGCTCCGAGTCGGCGGGAGGGGTGATGACCTTGAAATCCTTGCCGTTGCTGCCCTTGCCGGTAACTTCATCTCCCTGGATGTCCACCGAGGAAATCTGGCCGGATTCAACGCTGGTCAGGAAATCGCTGTAGCTCATTTCCACCACGGAGGTCTGTGGTTTGTTGAACAGGTTGAACAGCAGAATCATGGTGAGGCCGATTACCAGCCACATGGACAAGTTTTTATAAAAGCTATTCAAGCAGAACCTCCCTCATTGGGTGCAAATCGCAGGAGACTCCTGCGAAACGTGTCAGGTATTGTGTGTTCAGCCGCATGATCTGGCCATGGAGCCGCGCGGAGCCTGTTATCGTCTCACCATAAGTCAGACGCAGGAGAAAGTCCAGGGGAGGGGCTGCGACGAACCACTCTTTTTTTGCGCGGCGTGCGGATTATTCGAAATATTCCTGCACCGATTTGGCCTCTATGGACTCCTGCTGCATGGTGCCGATGGCCTTGACCATGGATTCCGCTCCGGCAATGGTGGTGGTGTATGGCAGGTGGTAGTTCAAGGCCGCCCTCCGGATGGTGTAGGCGTCTTCCGTGGTTCTGGTGCCCAGCGAGGTGTTGACGATCCACTGGATCTGCTTGTCCTGGATTTTGTCGAGGATGTGCGGCCTGCCTTCGGAAATCTTGTGGACGCTGGTGCAGGCAACCCCGTTTTCCGCCAAAATCTTGGCGGTGCCGCGGGTGGCGAGGATATTGAAGCCCAGGGCGATGATCTTTTTGGCAACGGGCACGATGGCGGGTTTGTCGCTGTGCCGCATGCTCAAAAGCACGTTGCCCTCGGTGGGGATCTTCTGGCCCGCGGCAAGCTGCGATTTGGCAAAGGCCAGGCCGAGGCAGACATCCATGCCCATGACCTCGCCGGTGGATTTCATCTCCGGACCCAGCAGGGTGTCCACGTTGTCAAAACGATCAAAGGGGAAAACCGCTTCCTTGACCGCATAGTGCGCAACCACGACCTCTTCGGTGAGGCCCAATTCCGGCAAGGTCTTGCCCATCATCACCTTGGTGGCCAGCTTGGCCAGGGGAACGCCGGTCGCCTTGCTGACAAAGGGGACGGTGCGCGAGGCGCGGGGGTTGACTTCGAGGATGTAGAGCACATTCGCCTTGACCGCAAACTGGATGTTCATGAGCCCCTTGACCTTGAGCTCGGCGGCCATGGCCCGGGTCGCGCTCTTGATGGTCTCGATCATCTCCTTGGAAATGGAATGCGGCGGCAGCACGCAGGCGGAGTCGCCGGAATGGATGCCTGCTTCCTCAATGTGTTGCATGATTCCGCCGATGATGGTGTTTTCTCCATCGGAGATGGCATCCACATCGATCTCCACCGCGTCTTTAAGAAATTTGTCGATCAGGATGGGGCGGTCGGGCGAGACGTCGATGGCCGAATTCATATAGGCGGCCAGGTCTTTTTCGTTATAGACGATGCGCATGGCGCGGCCGCCCAGGACGTATGAGGGGCGGACCACCACCGGGTAGCCGATCTTGGTGGCGATAACCAGAGCTTCATCCGCGGTCTGGGCCGTGCCGTTCTCCGGCTGCAACAGGTTCAATTTGTGCAAAAACTGCTGGAACCGCTTGCGGTCTTCCGCCCGGTCGATGGAATCCGGAGAGGTGCCGAGGATGGGCACCCCGGCCTTGGCCAGGGGCACGGCCAGATTCAGGGGGGTCTGGCCGCCGAACTGAACGATGACCCCGTCGGGCTTCTCCGTCTTGATGATATGGAGTACGTCTTCCCGGGTCAGTGGCTCGAAGTACAGCTTGTCCGAGGTATCGTAATCGGTGGAGACGGTTTCCGGGTTGGAGTTGACCATGATGGACTCGATGCCCATCTCCTTGAGGGCAAAGGCGGCATGGACGCAGCAGTAGTCGAATTCGATGCCCTGGCCGATCCGGTTGGGGCCGCCGCCCAGGATCATGACCTTGCGCCCCGTGCTTTCGCGGGCCTCGTTTTCCACCTCGTAGGTGGAATAATAGTAGGGTGTGTACGCCTCGAACTCGGCGGCGCAGGTGTCGACCAGCTTGTACACCGGCTGCACCGCAAGCTTTTCCCGCAGCTCCCAGACATCCTCTTCAGAGGTGCCGGTGAGGAAGGCGATCTGGCGGTCGGAGTAGCCGAACTGCTTGACCTCCTGCAGAAAATCGTGGTCCAACCCGTTGAAGCCCATCTCCCGGATGCGGGACTCCATCTCGACAATCTGCTTGAAGTTGTGCAGAAACCAGGGGTCAATGAAGGAGATCTCGTAGATCCTTTCAACGCTCATGCCCCGGCGCAAGGCCTCGAACACCTGGAAAAACCGTTTGGAGTTCGGCTTGCGCAACCCGTTTTCAAGATCCTGCTGGTCCATGGACTCCAGGTTGAATTTGGGGTCCGCGCCAAAGCCGCTCACCCCGATTTCCAGGGAGCGCATCCCCTTCTGGAAGGCTTCTTTAAAGGTGCGGCCAAAGGCCATGGTCTCGCCCACCGACTTCATGGCCGTGGTCAGAAAGTCGTCGGCCTCGGGGAATTTCTCAAAGGTGAAGCGGGGGATCTTGACCACGCAGTAATCGATGGTGGGCTCAAAGGCCGCCATGGTTTCCCGGGTGATGTCGTTGGGGATTTCGTCCAGGGTGTAACCCACGGCCAGCTTGGCCGCGATCTTGGCGATGGGGAAGCCGGTGGCCTTGGAGGCCAGGGCCGAGCTCCGCGATACCCGGGGGTTCATCTCGATGATCATCAGCTCGCCGTCTTTGGGATTGACGGCAAACTGGACGTTGGAGCCGCCGGTTTCCACCCCGATCTCCCGCATGATGGCGATGGCGGCATTGCGCATCTCCTGGTACTCGCGGTCGGTGAGCGTCTGGGCCGGGGCCACGGTGATGGAGTCGCCGGTGTGCACGCCCATGGCGTCAACGTTTTCGATGGAACAGATGATCACCACGTTGTCTGCCTTGTCGCGCATCACCTCAAGCTCATACTCCTTCCAACCGAGCAGGCTCCGTTCCAGCATAACCTCGGAGTTCATGCTCAGGTCGAGGCCGGCCTTGCAGAATTCGTCGAGCTCCTGGGAGTTGTAGGCGATGCCGCCGCCGGTGCCGCCTAAGGTAAAGCTGGGACGGACAATGATGGGAAAGCCGATCTGCTCGCTGGCCGCCTTGGCCTCTTCAATGGTGTGGATGATGGCGCTTTCCGGCACCTTGAGGCCGATCTTGCGCATGGCGTCCCGGAAGGAGTCTCTCCCTTCGGCTTTTTTGATCACCGCGATATTGGCCCCGAGCAGTTCCACGCCGTATTTGTCCAGCACGCCCAGTTCGGCGACCTTGATGGCGGTGTTGAGAGCGGTCTGGCCGCCCAGGGTGGGCAGCAGCGCGTCCGGGCGCTCCCGTTCGATGATCTTGGCGACCATCTCCGGGGTGATGGGCTCGATATAGGTCCGGTCGGCGATCTCGGGATCGGTCATGATGGTGGCGGGATTGGAATTGATGAGAATGACTTCGTAGCCTTCCTCTTTCAAGGCCTTCACCGCCTGGGTGCCGGAATAGTCGAACTCGCAGGCTTGGCTGATGATGATGGGGCCGGAGCCGATAATCAGAATCTTTTTAATGTCGGTTCTTTTAGGCATCGGATTTCTTACCTGCTAGTGGTTATGTCAATTTAGGGGGCCGTTGTGGCAACGGCGAATGGTCGTTTGTTGTTTACCGGGGTTGTGCCTGCGGCTACGGCTGCATCATGTCGATGAATCTGTCAAAAAGATAGAGCGAGTCATGCGGGCCAGGGGCGTTTTCCGGATGGTACTGCACGGAGAATATCGGATATTTCCGGTGGCGCATGCCTTCGACGCTTTTGTCGTTGAGGTTGATATGGGTCAGCTCAATATCATCCGGGTTCAGGGTGGTTGAATCAACGCAGAAGCCGTGATTTTGCGAGGTTATTTCAATCTTGCCGGTGAGGAGATCCTTGACCGGCTGGTTGACGCCGCGGTGGCCGAATTTGAGCTTGTAGGTGGTGCCGCCGTAAGCAAGGCCGAGAAGCTGATTGCCCAGGCAGATGCCGAAGATGGGCGTTTTGCCGAAAAGCGCCCGGATATTATCGACAATCCCCGGAATGCCGGCGGGATCGCCGGGGCCATTGGAAAGAAAAACCCCGTCCGGCTTCATGGCCAGGATTTCGTCGGCGGTGGCGGTGCAGGGGACCACCTGCACGGAGCAGTTCCGCTCGGCCAGGAGTCTGAGCTGATTGTATTTCAGGCCGAAATCATAGGCGACAACCTTGTATTTGCCGGGCGCGGCCGTGCTGAAATTGCTGCCTGGGGCAGGTTGGTTGTCCTTCCAGCCATAGGGCTCGGCGCAGGTCACTTCCCGGACCAGATCGCGGCCGACAAGGCCGGGGGAGTTCTTGGCCTTTTGGATCAGGGATTTGGGATCGAGATCCTCGGTGGAGACAATGCCTTTCAAGGCCCCGGCATTACGGATGTGACGGGTCAGTGCCCGGGTGTCGATGCCCTCGACCCCGAGGATGTTATCCTTCTTGAGGAAATCGGCCAGCGTGCCGGTTGCGCGGAAGTTGCTGGGGATGGCATTGTATTCCTTGATGAGGAACGCCTCGACCTGCACCCGGTCCGATTCCATGTCCTCGGGATTGACGCCGTAGTTGCCGATGAGCGGGTAGGTCATGGTGACGATCTGGCCCTTGTAGGACGGATCGGTGAGCAACTCCTGATAACCGCTCATCCCGGTGTTGAATACGATTTCGCCGCTGGTCTCTCCGGAGCCGGTGAAGGATCTTCCTTCAAAAATAGTGCCGTCTTCAAGGGCGATAAGTGCTTTCATAGAAATTTCCTAACCTCTAAGTTGTCGAATGTGCGCACGATGAATGCGTCACGGAATGCAGATCCTCTTTAATGAGCGCCACCTGCTTTTGGGCCGAACCCTGTTGTCTGCCCGCGACCTTGAGGGCGCCTCGCCCCGCCACGGCATATTCTTCAGGCTTTTCAATAAAGTAGAGCAGCAGGCGGGTGAGTTCCCGAGGGTTTTTTACGCAGAACCCGGCGTTTTCCGCTTCAAGCAATGCCTTGGCATCGGAAAAATCCGCCATGTGGGGGCCGTAAAAGACCGGGGTTCCCCAGGCCGCGGCCTCGAGCACATTGTGGCCGCCGCGATCCACCAGGCTGCCGCCGCAGAAAACATAGGTGGCCACAGAATAGAGGCCTGCCAGCTCACCCATGGTGTCGACCAGCACCACATCCGTGCTGCGGCCTTGCTCCTGAACCTGACGCAACCGCATGGTGGCGATCCCCTGGTCGGCAAAGAGCTTTTCGATCTCGGTGAGACGCCGCAGATGCCGGGGGGCGATCACCCAGACCAGGTCGGGGAGGCGCTGCTGCAGGGAGCGAAACACTTCGATCAGCATCGCCTCCTCGCCGGTGTGGGTGCTGCCGGTAACCAGCACCGGTTGCTGCGGATGAACATTCAGCATCTGCCGGTAACGGCCAGCCATGTTCGGCTCTGCCTGCATGATGGCCTGATCGTATTTTGCATTGCCCAGGATCCGTATGCTGGCAGGGTCCGCGCCCAAGGCTCTAAAGCGCTTGGCGTCATCACCCTGGATAACGGAAATCTTGGTGAAACAGGAAAGCAGATCATGCATGAAGCTTTTTATCTTTCTGTACCCGGCAAACGAATTTTTCGAGAGGCGGCCGTTCAGGAGAAACAGCTTGGCTCCGTGGTGTTGCGCCTGCCGGATGATGTTCGGCCAGAGTTCGGTTTCCAGGCAGACATATATAGTAGGCCGGATTGTTTCCAAGGTCCGGTTGACAATGCCGATGAGGTCAAGCGGGGCGAAAAAACAGGGCACATCCTCGGGCAGCACTTGGGCTGCCACGGCAAGGCCGTGCCGATTTCCGGTGGAGACAATGATGGACGCCTCGGGCAACTGTCTTTTGATTTCGGCGATCAGCACCTTGGCAACCTGGATCTCGCCGACAGAGGCCGCGTGCAGCCAGATGCGAACGGGTTTCTCTTCGTCAAGTTGCACATCTTCCACATGGCCGAGGCGTTGCCTCAAACCTTGGCGATGTTTGCCCGAAAAACCCAGAAACACACAGGCAAAGGGGAAAATGACAATGAAAAAGAGCCAGCCGAAGAGTTGATACAGAGTATATAGCAAGGAGTAATGGGCCCTTTCTGTGCGAGAAAATATGCCGGTTGCAGACCTCAGGTAAAAATCAAAGTATTAAAACTGATTGGGGCTTTTTCGTCAATAAGAATTACGGGGCCGGGACGCTGTGGAATCGTGGGAGGGTTGTCCTTGCCTGCCAAAAGGCCTGGTTAAAAAATGCCGGCGATGGTTCCTTGGCAGTGGTTGCATTTTCCTTTGGTCATCTGCTGCTGTTTTACCGCAAAGCCGGACCGTTCGATGATCAGCTTTCCGCAGTTCGGGCAGAGGGTGTTTTCGCCGGTGTCGCCGGGGATATTGCCGACATAGACATAGCGCAACCCTTCGGCCAGACCGATCTCCCTGGCACGGACCAGGGTGTGGTGCGGGGTGGGGGGGCGGTCGGTCATTTTGTAGGTGGGCCAGAAGCGGGTGACATGCCAGGGGATATCCGCGGAAATGTCTGTGATAAAGCGGGCGATTTCCCGCAGCTCTTCGTCCGAATCGTTCCAACCCGGAATCACCAGGGTGGTGACCTCCACCCAAACCCCCAGCTCCTGCATGAGCCGGATCGTATCCAGGACCGGCTGCAGCCTGGCGCCGCACACCTCCTTGTAGAAGGTGTCGGTGAAAGCCTTGAGATCGATGTTGTTGGCATCAAGATACGGAGCCAGTTCCCGGGTGGCTTCCGGGCCGGTGTAGCCGTTGCTGACAAAGATGTTCTTGAGTCCTGCTTCGTGCGCCAGCTTGGCGGTATCGAGGGCGAATTCGTAGAAGATGGTGGGCTCCACGTAGGTATAGCTGATGGACTGGCAGCCGGCCCGCTGCGCCGCTGCCACCACTTCCGCCGGGGTGCGCAGGGCGCCGGGAATCTCTCCGCCATGGAGGGAGGGATACTGGGAGATCTCGTAATTCTGGCAGTGTTTGCAGTGGAAGTTGCAGCCCACCGTGGCAATGGAATAGGAGAGGGAGCCGGGCAGCAGGTGAAAGATGGGTTTTTTTTCGACGGGGTCGATGTTTTCACTGATCAGGCGGCCGTAGTTGAGGCTGTAAAGGATCCCGCCCTGATTTTCCCGGACCTTGCAGATCCCGCGGCCTCCTTCGCCGATCAGGCAGTGGTGATGGCAGAGCAGGCAGCGGACCTGCCCGGGGGTGTCGGGGGCTTGTTTGTAAAAGAGCGCTTCGTGCATGGTCACCCTCCAAGGCAATGGGCCAGTATGTGCGAGACGTATATATAATAGTATTAATTCACAAACCATGGAGAGTGGTCAATAAGAAAATATCCAATTTATTTCAATGGATTACCGTGCTTTTTAGTGCGTAGCGAATAAAAAGTAAAAAATAGGGTTGACGTGGGGGGCCGGATCGACTAATTTGCCGCTCTCCGCAACGACGGAGGCCAAGACTGACTTCGGGTCAGCCACCTTGGCGCAGCGATCATTGAAAACTGAATAGTGAGCAAAGTAAAAGATGGGCCCCAAGAAACCGGAGCTTTAAGCTTCGGGAGTTTTATTGCATTAAAGAGATCAGAA
>DDWZ01000017.1 GCA_002347095.1 Desulfobulbaceae bacterium UBA2273
AGACTCTTTTTCAACATCCTGCTAGCTTTGAAACGGCATCAGAAGGCATGTCAGCTAAGCTAGAAACAGCGACAACGATTTTGTAGCCAGCAGGCGTAAACCCATAGATTTCTTCTAGGCGAGACAGAAGCTCTGGGTTGGCGATGCTTTTATGATTTCTGCTTAGGATTAGTTCCAAACCAGAAATTAATTTATCGATCTCTCCAGCCTCAAGTGATTTTTCGACTGACCCGGGATTCTTGAACTGATAGAAGATAACTTGTTCGTCGACAACAGCGATTGCATCTATTCCTAAATCACCACCACCATCACATATCTGCTCTTTTGCCTCAATATCAGTCATTCCACCAATATTTCGAAGATACCAATATGCAAATCCATATCCTTGGGTATCCAAAGATTGTTCTTTAACAATTGTGGCAATCTGATTATTTAACTGCTCTTTAAAGAGGTTGAGTATTTCTGGGATATTATTAGCCATGTTTTCCTTAATGACATTATGTTCGGTCACGGTAGCCGCAACGCTTTCGGAGGAGTACCCTCTCGTCTTCTCTCTAACGATTAAACTCAGCGGTGGAGCCAAGGATAAAACAGGGTCACTCCCCATTTTATTTATGCCGTTGCCTGTTCCGGTGTGATATTCAGCCGCAAGCCAACCCCATGTAAGAGATTGAACAGCGTGCGGATTTCCGGGTTGCCCTTTCGTGACAAGGTGCGATACAGGCTTTCCCGGTTTAGATGAGCTTTTTCCGCAACTGCCGCCATGCCGCCATTGGCCTCGGCCACATTGCGGAGAGCCAGAAGGAAGGTTTCTTTGTCGCCTTCTTCAAGTGCGGCATTCAGATATGCCGCCGCTTCTTCCGGGTTTTTCAACGCCTCTATCAGGTCTTTCTGGTATTCGGTTAGTTGTGCCATGTTAACTCCTCCTTCTGTGGGCTTGCAGGTAGTCAGCGGCCTGAGTGATGTCCCGGCTTTGCGTGTCTTTATCGCCGCCAACAAGAAGGAGAATAAGCCGGTTCTCTTCTTTGGCAAAATAGACACGATAGCCTGGCCCGTAGTCGATCCGCAGTTCCCAAACGCCATTGCCAAGATGTTTATGGTCGCCAAGATTTCCCAGGCGTGCGCGGTCAAGTCTGACCCGAATTCTTGCCCTGCCATTTACGTCGCGCAGGTCTTCGAGCCATTCCCGGAACGGCGCTGTGCCGTCTTCTTTCTTGTAATAGTCAATCTCGTATGGGAATACCTGTATAGTCACACGTTAGCCTATAAGCTACAAATTGGCAATGGGTTTTTTGGGAAAGTGGCAAAGGAGAGGGGGCTTGTGCCCCCCTTTTGTTTTTACTGCTCCAGATTAGACACAATATCCGGAATCGCCTGCCTCATCACATCCTGCATGGTGCTGCGGAGCATGGTCTCTGCCAACCGGTCGCGGTCCTTGATTGAGAGGTCGCTGCCCTTTGCCTCGTAGTGCAGCTTGCGCACCGGTACGCCGTTCTTCAGCACCGTGAGGGAAACGCTGACAGTACAGACGGCGTCGAGCTGGGGTATCTTGGAGACTTGGTCAATATTCACCCTGGCCTCGGTGATCTCCACCACCTTGTTGGAGAGGGCTGGGGCTTGTTTCGCCGGGATCACCTGATAGCCGGTTTGGCCAAGCTCGCGCTGCAAGGCGCTCTGCACCAAGCCGGCAGGGGAGACGCCGCTCCACAGGGTATCGATCCGCACGCCATGGGAATCCTTGGTGTTGCCGATGGCCCAGGCCCCGGATGCCGTTGGCGGCTGCAGCTCGGGGTTGACCACATAGAGGTCGCCGCCCCCGAAGCGGGTGGTGGTTATGGGATCGTAACGCAGAACAATCTGCCGGGTATAGGTGGTGCAGCCTCCGAGGATAAGCAGGGCCATAAGGCCAAAGGCCAGCAGGTTGCGACGGCGGGGGGTGAAATGTTTCATGGGGTTCTCCTTGGATTGGATTCGTATTCGTTGTGCCGGGTTTGGTCCGACAGTGCGTATTTTTATGTTAGATGCTCGTTTTGCCATTAATTCCCCCGCCCCTCGGAGTCTGCGCTTACCTGCGGGAGGGGGCTAGGGGGCGGGGGTACTTGCCAGACCAGAGGCTATCGGCAGCTTCACCCACCCCTTGGTCCCCTCCCGCAGGTAAGCGCAGACTCCGAGGGAGGGGAGGAAAATTCAGGATGCGAAGGGGTTATTTGGGGAACTGGTGCAATCGGTGCTTCGACAGGCTCAGCACGAGCGGAAATTTAATACGTTATTAAAGATATCTCCGTTCGCCCTGAGCCCTTCGACAAGCTCAGGAGAGCCCTGTCGAAGGGGGGCTTTTGACACCGCCTTCGTTATCGCTGCTTTCTTCATCGGAATGTTATGCCCAACGGGGTGGGGAAGTCAATGGGAAAAACCTGAAAGGGCAGGGAAGGGCAGGGGTTATTCTTCTTCGTCGTCCGCCTCTGCCGCCAACTGGCCGCAGGCTGCGGAGATATCCCCGCCTCGGGACTCGCGGATCAGGGCGGTGATGCCGGAGTTGCGCAGGGTTTGCTGGAACAGCTCCACCCGGTCTCTGGGCGGGCTTTGGTAGGGGAAGGTTTTGTTCTCGTTGTAGGGAAGGAGATTGACCTTGCAACTCAATTTGTGCAGCTTTTTGATCAGCAGCTTGGCGTGGCGCACGGAATCGTTGAGATCCTTGATCATGATGTACTCGATCATGACCTTGCGGCGGCTGGGCAGGGGATAGGCGCGGCAAGCGGCCAAGAGATCGTCCACCGGGTAGGTCTTGTTGATGGGCATGAGCTGGGTGCGGGTTTCGTCGTCCGCTGCGTGCAGGGAGATGGCCAGGTTGACCGTCACCGCCTCGCCCAACTCTTTGAGCTTGGGGATGATGCCGCAGGTGGAGACCGTGATCCTCCGGCTGGAGAAATCGAGGCCGGTCTGCTCCATGAGGATGTTGAGGGCGTCGATCAGGTTGTCGAAATTGGCCAGGGGCTCGCCCATGCCCATGAAGACCAGGTTGTTGATCCGGTTTTTGCCCTGGGCCTGGACAATCTCGGTGATGGCCTGGACCTGGCCCACGATTTCGGCTCCGCTCAGGTTGCGGACAAAGCCCATGGTGCCTGTAAGGCAGAAGTTGCAGCCCATGGCGCAGCCCACCTGGGAGGAGACGCACAGGGTCAGGCGATCTCCCTCGGGGATGAGCACGGATTCGATGACTGCCCCGTCTGCCAAGCGAAAGCCGTACTTGACGCTGCCGTCTTGGGAGCGCTCTTCCATGGCCGGGGTGATCCGGCTGATCGTGGCGATTGCCGCAAGCTTGGACCGGACCTCCTTGGAGATGTCGGTCATCTGCGAAAATTCGCTGATCCCGGTGCGGTAGAGCCAGGCAAAGATCTGCTGGGCCCGAAAGGCAGGCCAGCCCTGGGCCTTGACCCAATCGCGCATCTGGGCCAGGGTGAGGTTTTTCAGTTCGATTGTGTCCATTACAAGGCTCGCAGATATTCGGGTTTGAGACGGGTCTGCCCGGCCAGGGCTTGGTCGATGGCCGCCAGCACCGCCTCCTTATCCCGGGGCATTCTGGCGTTGATCGCCAGGTAATTGGAGGCGTGGTTGCTCTGGAGCTGGCCCTTTTTCAGATCGAGATGCTCCACCATGGTGCGCAGCTCGGCCAGCAGGGAGTGTTGATCCGGCAGCTCGAATTTCCCCGCTTGTTCAAGCTGATAGAGCGGGGTGTTTTCCAGCAGCATCAGGGTAAGGATGCCGGTCTGGTTGGGCTCCATGGCGGAGAGCACCTGGCCGGTGGCCTTGGCGTGCTCTTGGGAAAGGGCGGTTCCAGCGATGCCGAGCAGGGCGGTGACCGAGAGAAAAAGATTGGCCGCCTTCACCCGCTGGCCCGCCTCGATCATCTGCGCGGCATCCGCGCCCTTGTCGATGGCAATAAGGACCGGATCAAAGCCGCTTTCCAGCCCCATGTACACCCGGTGCAGACCGAGCCCTTTCAGTTCCAGGAGCTGATCCACGCTTTTGTTGCGGATGGCTTTGGCATTGCCGTAAAGACTGACCCGGTTCACCCAGGGCAGCTTGTGCTTGATCTTGGTGAGCAGTTCGACCAACCGAGCTTGGCTCAGGCCCAATACATCGCCATCGGCCAGGAAAACCCGAGACTGCCGGAGGCAATATTTGGCGGCAAAATCAAGGTCCGCATCAACGATGGTCTGGTCCTTGATGCGGAAGCGCTCTTCCTTATAAGTGCCGCAGAAGGTGCACTTATTATGCGAGCAGCCCACCGTTACCTGGAGGATGATGCTGTCCGCCTCGCTGGGCGGGCGGATGATGTGGGCGCCTTCGTAATGCATCAATTATTAGCCACGAAACTCACGAAAATGAGAGGCGATGTGCTGTGTATTCGCCGCTGATTGTAGCGTTAGTCAGAAGTGTTCGGTTGTTTTTTTGTCTTAGCTCCCCTCCCTTGACGGGAGGGGATTGAGGGGTGGGTGAAGTTGCAAGGGGCATCGCACTCGGCATGTTCCCCCTCACCTTAGCCCTCTCCCGCAAGGGGAGAGGGGACTTTCTTGCACTCTGCGAGTTTCCAGGCGAACAATGCTGATTTTTCGTGCTTTTCGTGGATTTATCGGCACTGCTGCCGATAATTGACACGTGGCAAAAAAATATCAGCTATTTTTTTTCTCGAATTCCTTCATGAAACCAACCAGCGCCTCGACCCCGGCCTTGGGGAAGGCGTTGTAGATCGACGCCCGGCAGCCGCCCACGGAGCGGTGCCCTTTGAGGCCGTCCAATCCCTTGGCCGTGGCCTCCTTGATGAACTGGGCCTCCAGCTCCGGGGTGGGCAGGTTGAAGGTGATGTTCATGTTGGAGCGGGAGCCTGGCTGGGCGTGGCCCCGATAGAAATCGGTTGCGTCGATGGCGTTGTACAGGATGGCTGCCTTTTCCTGGTTGATCTTCTCCATGGCTGCAACGCCGCCCAGTTTCTTGAGCCATTTCAGGACCAACCCCACCACGTAGATGGAAAAGCAGGGCGGGGTGTTGAACATGGAGCCGTTGTCCGCATGGGTCTTGTACTTGAGCATGGTGGGCAGGGTTTCCGGGGCGCGGTCCAGCAGATCCTCGCGGATGATGACCACCGTTACCCCGGCGGGCCCCATGTTCTTCTGGGCTCCGGCATAGACGATGCCGAAGGGGGTGATGTCGAACTCGCGGGAAAGGATGTCCGAGGACATGTCGGCGATGAGCATCTTCTCGCTTTTGGGCATGGCGGGGAACTGGGTGCCGTAGATGGTGTTGTTGGTTACGAAATAGAGGTATTCCGACGCCGGATCAACGGTATAGTCGCTATCCTTGGGCACGTGGTTGAAGGTGGATTCCTCGCTGGAATAGGGAACCTGCACCTTGCCGAAGAGCTTGGCCTCCTTGATCGCCTTCTTGGCCCAGACCCCGGTGTTGAGGTAGGTGGCTGTCTTGCCCTCGCCCAGCAGGTTCATGGGGATCATGGCGAACTGCATGGAGGCGCCGCCTTGGAGGAACAACACCTTGTAGTTGGCCGGAATCTTCATCAGCTCGCGCAGGTTCGCTTCGCACTCGTCCACCACGGCGATGAAATCCTTGGAGCGGTGGCTCATCTCGATGAGGCCCATGCCCTTGTTGTTGAAGTTTACAATGTCCTTGGCGGCCTGGATGAGAACCTCCTCGGGGAGGGTGGACGGTCCGGCGCTGAAGTTGTAAATTCTCTCGGGCATGATCTTCTCCTTTGTTGGATATATTGGTATATAGATGTTTTGTTTCGTTGAAGGGGACGCAACAATTCGGAATTTGTTATAAAACAGGTGCTTCGACAGGCTCAGCACGAACGGAAGCTAATGCATTAAGATAATCCGTTCGCCCTGAGCCTGTCGAAGGGCCGTTGCTGGTTTGTTATGCGTTGATAATGCTGGTTTTTTCGGACCGGAGTTCCCTGCCGTCCGGTTGAATTGCAAACTTGTATTTGTACCGGAAACCAGCTCGAAGAACAATTCTTTTCTTTGCTCATATAAGGATACGTTGCCCCCCATGGATCGGCCTGCCATCGAAGCGCTGCTTACCGAACCCGTGCTCGTTCTCATCGGCCCCACGGCCGTGGGCAAGACTGCGCTCTCCCTCGCCCTGGCCGAGCGGTTTTCCTGCGAGATCGTGGGTCTGGATTCCATGCAGATCTACCGGCATATGGATATCGGCACTGCCAAGGCCACACCAGAGGAACGCGTCCGGGTGCCCCATCACCTCCTCGATGTGGTTGATCCCGATGAAGAATACCATGTGGCCCGCTATGTGGCGGACGCCGCCGAGGCGTGTCGTCAGATCATCGCCCGGGGCAATCGTCCCCTGTTGGTTGGCGGCACGGGTCTATATCTTAAGGGTTTACTTGAAGGGCTGTTTGAGATTCCTCCGGTGCCGGAGACGATACGGGCCTCCCTGAACCAGCGCTTGGCGGAAGAGGGCAGGGCACTGCTTTTTGCGGAACTCTCCCAGTGCGATCCGGAATCCGCCGAACGCATCCATCCCAACGACACCCATCGGCTGTTGCGGGCCCTGGAGATCTTCCAGGCCACCGGCCGCACCTGGAGCGAGCATCTCCGCGAGCAAAAGGTGCAGCCCGCCTTGAGCAATGTCTTGCAGCTTGGCTTGTTGTGCGAACGGACCGTGCTCTACGAGCGGATCAACCTGCGGGTGGAACAGATGATTGGAGAGGGGTTGCTGGGGGAGGTGGAAAAATTGCTGGCCATGGGGTATGATCCGGGCTTGAAAGCCATGCAATCCATCGGCTACCGGCACATGGTCCAGTTTCTCAAGGGGGAGTGGGACTGGGAAGAAACCCTTTTTCTGCTGGCCCGGGATACCCGGCGCTATGCCAAGCGGCAGATGACCTGGTTTGGCAACGATCCCGATATCCATTGGTTCGCGCTCTCCGAGACGGAGGCGATTTTTAACTGTGTTGAGGGTTTTCTTATGCATTCGTTGTCTCCCCCTTTAGCAAAGGGGGACTGAGGGGGATTTAAAATCGCCGGGATTTCACGGTCCCGTTCGTAAAATCCCCCTCGCCCCCCTTTGCTAAAGGGGGGAATAAAAAATACTGTCCGGAGTACAAGGAACGTGAGCATCCCATGAACATCCCCAATCTTCTCACCATCGGCAGGATTCTGCTGGTCCCCCTTTTGGTCATCTTTCTTCTGGACGGCAGGGAGATGGCGGCCTTCTGGGTTTTTGTCGTGGCCGGGGTTACCGATGCCCTGGACGGCTTCCTGGCCAGGGTGCTGAAACAGAAAACCGAATTCGGCGCGTTCATCGATCCCATTGCCGACAAGCTGCTGCTGATCACCTCGTACATCACCCTGGCTGTTCTGGGTATTTTGCCGAAATGGCTGGCTGTGGTCGTGGTGAGCAGGGATGTGATCATCTGCGGGGGCATCGGCATCCTCATGCTCTACAACCGCGACTTCAAGATCAAACCGTCCCTGGTCAGCAAGGTGACCACCTTCCTGCAACTGCTCACCGTGGTTTTTTATCTTGGCCACGACTTTTTGCAGCCCATTTTCCCCATGGGCATCTATCTGCTGTATCCCACCGCTGGTTTCACCATCCTCTCCGGAGTGCATTACATCGTCAGAGGCTTAGATATTCTTGGCGATCCAGAAGCCGCTACCCAGCGCCAGGAAGACGAATAGTTTTCTTAAGAGATCCCCTTCGACAGGCTCAGGGCGAACGGTGGAGACTCTCTGGAAGAGAAAAATACCGTTCATGCTGAGCCTGTCGAAGCATTGTTTTTCAGGTGGTATTATATTTCATTTATTTTCAAGCCAATACGCACAAAACATAAAGTAAAACATGAGGAATATTCTTTGTCCAGAATGGAGAAAATCTGGGAGGTAGCGCCTGTTGACCACGCCCGGGTGAACCTTTTGGCAGCGGAACTTGGCCTGCCCAGACCGCTGGCCGCGATGCTTTTGAGCAGGGGGGTGGAAAACCGGGAACAGGCGGAACGGTTTTTTTCGCCCTCCCTGGCCGATCTGCCTTCGCCCTTTCTCATGAAGGGAATGATTGAGGCGGTGGATGGTGTTTTGCAGGCGCTTGCCCGGCAGGCGCCGGTGATTGTCTATGGCGACTACGATGTTGACGGCACCACCGGGGCGGCCCTTCTTTTTCTGTTTCTTGAAAAGATCGGATTTTCAGAAAGATACGTATGTCAACCGCATCGGTTACATGAGGGTTACGGGCTGCATCTTGAGGCGATCAGGCGCATTGTGCCCGCTGGGGTGCTGGAGCGGGCGCCCCTGGTAATTACCGTTGATTGCGGGATTTCCAGCCGGATGCAGGTCCGGCAGTTGCAGGAGTTGGGATGCAAGGTCATTGTCACGGACCATCATCAAGCGCCCGAGGAGCTGCCCCAGGCCGAGGCGGTGTTGAATCCATGGCAAAAAGGGTGCGGGTTTCCGGAAAAGCATCTGGCCGGGGTCGGGGTTGCTTTGTATCTGGCCATGGGGATCAGGAAAGCGCTGCATGAACAGGGGACCTATGGGGCTGGGGCGGAGATGCCCAACCTCAAGGGATTTCTTGACCTGGTAGCCGTTGGCACTGTTGCTGATATGGTCGAAATTACAGGTATAAACAGAATATTAGTTAAGGCTGGACTTGAGGTTTTGTCCGGCTCTGTGCGACCCGGGCTTTCGGAACTCTGTAGAGTGTCAGGCATTGGAGAATCCGGGGTGAGCTGCGAGGATATCGGCTATCGCTTGGGACCCCGTCTCAATGCGGCCGGGCGGATGGGGGATGCGGGGCGGGCTCTGGAGTTGCTGGTGACGGAGGATATTGGGCGCGCCAGGGAGCTGGCCCAGGAACTGAACAGCGAAAACGAGCTGCGGAAATCCGTGCTTGAGGCCATGTGCCAGGAGGGCGAGGTCCAGGCCCAATCCGCTGTGCAGGCTGGGAAAAATGGCCTGATTATTGTTGGGGAGGGCTGGCACCCAGGGGTGATCGGAATCGGCGCGGCCAGGATGGTTGAGAAGTTCAACCGGCCCACGCTCTTTTTTACCCTGATGGATGGCGTGGCCAAGGGGTCCGGAAGATCGGTGCCAGGCGTGAACTTGCACGGAATACTTCAGGAAAAGCATGAGCTTTTTAGTGCTTTTGGCGGGCATGAAGCGGCCGTGGGGCTGACCCTGCCGGTGGAGAATCTCGCCAAGCTAGAAGCGCATTTTCAGGAACGGCTCAACGAGATCGTCACCGAGACAATGCTGGCGCCCAAGGTTGGCATTGCCTGGCATGACAAGGACGGCGGGATCTTTGACCCGGCATTCTTGCGGGGCTATGAAAGGATGGCGCCGTTTGGCATGGGCAATCCGGAGCCGGTTTTCAGCGCCCAGGGTATCCCGGAGAACCCCCGTGAGGTTGGCGTCAATCATCTGAAGTTCTCCGCACGGTTCAACGGTGTGATTCTCAGCGGGATCGGTTTCGGGATGGCCGGAGATTTTCAGAGTCTTTTGGAAAGCGGTCAGCCTCTCAATGTGGCCTTTAGACTTCGCCGTAATACCTACCGCGATACAACCACCTGGCAGGTAGAAGCGGTGGATTTTAAGCAGATATCCGTCTGATTTTATTTGTTTTTATTTAACTACACATAATATACATTATGCGACGTTGTGTATTAAGACGGAACTTGAGGCCGCTGCAGCCCCCCTTTCACGAGCAATTTTTTGTATTTCTTGGTAAAGAAATCTCGGGATAAATATAGCGGCGCATCCTTCGACAGGCTCAGGATGAACGGTAGTCATTTTTATAATTGATTAGCTTTTTTCCGTTCGTGGTGAGCCTGTCGAACCATAGAGTTTTTGCGCTCCGCGTTACTTTATAATTCTTAATGGAGATGGTCATGAATCGTGATATCTATCAGGAGCCTCTGGTCAGCCGCTACACCAGCCGCGAGATGCAGGAGCTTTTTTCCGAACGCACCAAGTTTGAAACCTGGCGCCGCTGCTGGATCGCCCTGGCCGAGGCCCAGCATGAGATGGGTCTTTCCGATATCGTTACCAGCGCGATGCTCGATGAACTGCGGGCCCATGCCACGGATATCGATTTTGAGGTGGCCTCGGCCAAGGAAAAGGAGATCCGCCATGATGTCATGGCCCATGTCTATGCCTATGGTCTCAAGTGCCCCACTGCCGAACCGATTATCCATCTCGGCGCAACTTCGCAATTTGTCGGGTGTAACACCGATTTGCTTCTCCAGAAAAAAGGTTTGCAGCTCATTAAGAAGGGCTTGGTGAATGTCATTGCCAACCTGGCGGCCTTTTCTCGCCAGCACAAGGGCTTGGCAACCCTGGGCTACACCCATTATCAGCCTGCCCAGCCCACCACGGTTGGCAAGCGTAACACCCTGTATATTCAGGATCTTCTCATGGATCTCGACTACCTTGAGCACCTGGAAGCGCAGATCAAGGCGCGGGGCGCTAAGGGTACGGTCGGCACCCAGGCCACCTTTATCGAACTCTTTAAGGGAGACCACGATAAGGTGCGCAAGATGGATGAGCTTGTCGCTGCAAAGCTTGGATTTACCGATGTTTTTGCGGTTACCGGCCAGACCTATACCCGTAAGCTCGACATGAAGACCATCGAGACCCTGGCCGGCATCGGCGCCACGGCCCACAAGTTTGCCGTGGACCTGCGCTTGCTCAGTAACCTCAAGGTCCAGGAAGAGCCCTTTGAAAAGAATCAGGTCGGCAGCTCGGCCATGGCCTACAAGCGCAACCCCATGCGTTCCGAAAGAATGACCGGCTTGGCGAGAAAGCTCATGGGCTTGGTAGGCAATTTCGGCGCAACCTACGCCAATCAATGGTTTGAGCGCACCCTGGACGATTCGGCCATCCGCCGCATGGATATTCCCCAGGCCTTTTTGCTCACCGACGCAATCCTGAAGTTGTTTCTCAATGTTTCCAGTGGAATGGTTGTTTATCCGAAACAAATTGCGCGCCATTTGGCTCAGGAGCTCCCCTTCATGGCCACGGAGAAGATTCTCATGGCCTGCGTGGAGAAAGGAAAGAGCCGTCAGGAGATGCACGAGGTGGTCAAGGTGCATTCCGTTGCCGCCGGCAAGGTGGTGAAGGAAGAAGGTCTGGCCAACGATCTGCTCACCCGGCTTGCCAATGATCCGGCTGTCCCCTTCAATGTGCAGGAGCTGCAAGAGCTGGTCGGAGACGGCAGCGAGTTTGTCGGCCGGGCCCCGCAGCAGACCGATGAATTCCTCGATGAGGTGGTTATGCCCCGGCTTGCCCAATATAAGGATATCCTGGGCGGGGTTGATTCCGCTTTGTCCGTGTGATGAATGCTATGGCACGTTCCCTGGCCAGTTGCCGTATTCGCATTGACCCGGAACAGATATATTTCCTGAAATTTATTCTCGAGGCCTATGATAATCTAACCATCATGTCCACCGTGGACCGGATCGAGGGGGTTATGGAGTTGAAGTATCCCCCGGAGTTGGAACAGGATGTGAAAGGGGTGCTGCAGAGTATGGCCCAGCGGCTTAAGCTGGAAGAGTTTGATTAGGTAACAACTGTGCTTCGACAGGCTCAGCATGAACGGATATTATTTCGTAATGCATTTTAGACATTCCGTTCGTGCTGAGCCTGTCGAAGCACTTGCTATTTCATACCTAAGGTAAAACATTAAGCATGCCCCAGCTTCTCTACATCGAAACCTTCGGCTGCCAGATGAATGAGCGTGATTCCGAGATCATGGCCCAGCTTCTTGGCGAGCATTCCTATGTCCAAACCAATAAGCCAGAACAGGCCGACGTGGTGGTGGTCAACACCTGCAGTATCCGCGGCAAGGCCGCACATAAGGCGTATAGCTGCTTTGGTCGCTACAAGAAGCTCAAGGAAAAGCACCACGACTTTATCCTGGCCGTGACCGGTTGCGTGGCCCAACAGGATGGCGCGGCCCTGCTGGAGCGAATGCCCTATATCGATATCGTCATGGGACCGCAGTCGATCTACGCCCTGCCCTCTCTGGTGGCAACATTCCGTCGGGACAGAAAATCCCTGGTGGCCACGGAGCTTTCCGCTGATTTTGTCATCCCTCCTTTTCTCCCAAACCTGGCCGAGGGCCCTGCACATAAACGGTTTATCACCATCATGCAGGGATGCGACAATTTCTGTACCTACTGTGTGGTGCCCTATACCCGGGGCCGCGAGATAAGCCGGAATTTTGGTGATATTCTGGCCGAGGCGACCCATCTTGTGAGCCAAGGGATTAAGGAGATCACCCTCATCGGGCAGAACGTCAATTCCTACGGTCAAAAAGGTTGCGACACCAAGCAGAGCCAGGGTTTTCCCGAACTTCTCCGTGCGGTGGCCGGGATTGACGGCTTGCAACGGCTGCGTTTCACCTCTTCTCATCCCAAGGATCTTTCCGAAGAGCTGATGCGCTGTTTTGCCGAGATCCCGGTACTCTGCCCCCATTTCCATCTTCCGGTTCAGTCCGGCTCAAACACTATTCTGCAACGAATGAACCGCAAGTACACCATCGAGGCCTATCTCGAAAAGGTTGCCAAGCTGCGGGAATACCGCCCGGACATCGCCCTGACCACCGATATCATCGTGGGTTTCCCAGGGGAAACGGACGATGATTTTGCCGCCACCATGCAGGTGGTGGAGACGGTGCGATACCACGGCGCCTATTCCTTCAAGTACTCCGACCGGCCCAATGCCAAGGCCGCTGATTTTCCCGACAAGGTCGCGGAAGCGGTCAAGACCGAGCGGCTGGCCCGCTTGCAGGCGCGGCAGGAGGAGATTGCCCTGGAACTCAAGCAGGCGGTTATCGGGAAAACGGTGGAGGTCATGGTGGAAGGGGCAAGCAAGGCTCCGGCCAATCAATGGAGCGGCCGGACCGGTGGGAATCAGATTGTGAATTTTTCCTGCGAGGCCGAGCTGGTGCCTGGGCAGTTGCTCATGGTTGAGATTGAGAGTGCTTGCCAGAACTCCTTGCGGGGGAAAATGATTTAGGGCGCGAATGTCAGGAAATATTCTGGCAATGCTTGTGTTATGATGTAGATAATTTCAGCCTGTATTGCGGTAAGGAAAATGTCGGGTTTCGCTTTGCTCTACCCGACCTACCAGCTATGCCCCACATCCGAAACAAAACCAGTAGGTCGGGTAGAGCAAAGCGAAACCCGACACGTTAACGCTTAGCGCAGAAGGCAAATCATGCAATACCGGCGGTCAAGGGCAAAAGGCGCGGCTTTTTTCTTTACCGTCGTGACCCACGGACGGCGAAGATTTCTCTGTGATGAGACGAATATCAAGCTGATCAGAGAAGCTTTTCAACATGTTGTCACTCGCCACCCCTTTACCGTAGATGCTTTTGTGCTGTTGCCCGATCATCTCCATTGTATTTGGACCTTGCCGGAAAACGATTCCGATTTCTCGATGCGGTGGCGGCAGATAAAGAGTTATTTCAGCAGGAAATGCCGTGATAAATTCAAGGGTGGTCAAGCGGATGCCCTTCTTAGCACAGGCAAACAGGCCATCTGGCAGCACCGTTTTTGGGAACATCAAATCAGGGATGAAACTGACTTTGTCAGCCACGTTGAATATATTCATTACAACCCGGTGAAACATGGCTTGGCAACTTCGCCCAAAGCTTGGCCGCATTCCACTTTCCATCGTTTTGTGACGCAGGGTATTTATCCTGGCGATTGGGGCGAGGATAAAGCAATTGGTTTCGATACGAATATTGGAAATGAGTAAGGAAATGTCGGGTTTCGCTTTGCTCTACCCGACCTACTCTATTGCATCAGTTCGTGGCAAAAATAATCGTGGTTAAAAAATGGAGACCCCCCATGATCGACTTGCATACTCATTCCCTGTTCAGCGACGGTGAACTCGTCCCGGCCGAGCATTTGCGGAGGGTGGAAATCCTCGGCTATTCCGCCATTGCCATCACCGATCACGCCGACTCCTCCAACCTGGATTTCATCATCCCCCGCATCGTGCAGGCGGCGGCTGATTTGAATAAATACTCCACAACCCAACTCCTGCCCGGCATCGAACTGACCCATGTGCCGCCGGAGCAGTTTGCGGAACTCACCCGCCGGGCGCGGCAGCTTGGGGCAAAGATCGTGGTCGGCCACGGGGAAACCCCGGTGGAGCCGGTGCGGCCTGGCACCAACCGGGCCGCCCTTGAGGCTGGCGTGGATGTTTTGGCCCACCCCGGATTTATCACCTTGGCAGAGGCGCAGCTTGCCGCGGAAAAGGGTATCCTTATTGAGCTTTCCGGCCGCAGGGGGCACTCGCTTACCAACGGGCATGTGGCCAAGATGGCTCTGGCCGCAGGCGCGGGTCTGGCGGTGAACGCCGACGCCCATGGGCCCGGCGACTTTCTCACCGCGAAAATGGCGGAAACCGTGGCTCTGGGAGCGGGTCTTTCCCCGGAGGACTACCTCCGGCTTCGGGCAGACATGGCGGCGCTGGTTGCCAAGGTGGCAGGCTGATCCGCCGCCAAACATTTGCGACATCGACAGGAGGAGAACCACCGTGGAAACCTTCCTTGATGTGACCATCCTGCCGCAGCCCGACGACACCACCTGCGGCCCTACCTGTCTCCATGCCGTGTACCAATACTACGGCGACGACATCCCGCTGGCTCAAGTGATCGATGAGGTGAAACGCCTGGAAACCGGCGGCACCCTGGATGTCTTCCTTGCCTGCCACGCCCTGCGCCGGGGCTACAAGGCGCGGATCTACACTTACAACCTCCAGGTCTTCGACCCCAGTTGGTTTCTCCACGACCCGGACTATATCGAGGAGCGGCTCCTGGCCCAGATGGAGGCCAAGGACGATGCGAAGCTCCATCTTGCCACCCGGGGCTATCTCAACTTCCTCAACCTCGGCGGGGAGCTGCGTTTTGCCGACCTCACCCCTACCCTGCTCCGCAAATACCTGAAACGCTCCATTCCGGTGCTCACCGGCTTGAGCTCCACCTATCTTTACCGGAGCATGCGCGAGTACGGCGATCTCTGCGAGGATGACGATGTGCGCGGCCATCCCTCCGGCCATTTTGTTTTGCTCTGCGGCTACAACCGGCCCGACCGGCTGGTGGCCATCGCCGACCCGCACATGGGTAATCCCCTGGCCGTCGGCCAGAAATACGAGGTTTCCATCGACCGAGTCATCTGCTCCATCCTGCTGGGCATCGTCACCTATGACGCCAATCTCCTCATCATCGAGCCCCCAAGGAAAAAGGCCAATGGCCGGGCGAACCATACGGTGCAGGCATGAAGGTTCTCATTGTCGTCAACGACCCCAAGGATTGGCCCCTGGCGATCAGCGAGGTGGAGATTGTCCCGGCCCGCGCCTACCTCACCGATGCCGCCTATGCGGAAATGACCTCGGCCAGGGTGTTCAACCTCTGCAAATCCTACCGCTACCAGAGCACGGGTTATTATGTCTCGCTGCTGGCCGCGGCCAGGGGGCACAAACCCTTGCCGGATGTGGCCACCATCCAGGATTTCAAGACCCAGGCCATCATTCGCATCGCCTCCGACGACCTGGACCAGATCATCCAGCAGAGCCTGGGCCAGATAAAATCGCCGGAGTTCGTGGTGAGTATCTATTTCGGCCATAATGTTGCCAAGCGACACGAAAAGCTGGCCCAGCAGTTGTTCAAGATCTTCCAGGCCCCTTTCCTGCGCGCCAGCTTCAGCCACAATGAAAAAGACGGCAAATGGCAACTGGCCGGGATCACCCCCATCGCAGCCAGCGACATTCCGGAAGACCACCGCGATTTCGCCGTGGAGATGGCCCGTGAGTATTTCAAGGGACGGCATCGCATCTTTCACCGGCGGCGCACCGCCCGCTACGACCTGGCCATTCTCCACGACCCGGCCGAGGCGGAAGTGCCCTCCAACGCCAAGGGGTTGCAGCGGATGGTCAAGGCTGCGGAGGCTGTGGGTTTCGCCACGGAATTCATCCAAAAGGATGACTACGGCAGGCTTGCCGAGTTCGATGCCCTGTTTATCCGGGAAACAACCAACGTTTTACACCACACCTACCGTTTCGCGCGCAGGGGTGTGGCCGAGGGGCTGGTGGTGATCGATGACCCGGAATCGATCCTGCGCTGCACCAACAAGGTGTTTCTGGCCGAGGTCCTCACCCGCCACCGGATTCCCATCCCCAAGACCCGCATCGTCCACCAGGGAAACTGGCAGCAATTCGGTGCGGAGCTGGGTTTTCCCTGCGTGCTCAAGAAGCCGGACAGCTCTTTTTCCCAAGGGGTGGTCAAGGTGGAAAACGAGGCGGAGCTGGCCCGCGAACTTCCGGCCCTGCTGCAAAAATCCGAGCTGGTCATCGCCCAGGAGTTCATGCCCACCACCTTTGACTGGCGGGTCGGGGTCTTTGACGGGCAGCCGCTCTTTGCCTGCAAGTATTTCATGGCCCGCAAGCATTGGCAAATCATCAAACGCGATTCCGCCGGGCGCAAGCTCACCGACGGCGAGGCCGAAACCCTGCCGGTGGAGCATTGCCCGCCGGGGTTGATCAAGCTGGCGCTCAAGGCCTCGGCCCTCATCGGCGACGGCCTTTACGGGGTGGACATCAAACAGGTGGGCAACCGCTTCTATCTCATCGAGATCAATGACAACCCCAATATCGACGCGGGCGTAGAAGACAGGGTGCTGAAAGACGAGCTCTACCTGCGCTTGATGCGGGTTTTCGCCCGCAGGGTGGACGAGCGCAAGGGCGGAGGGTTGTGGGCATGAGTGGGGATGGGTTGTTTACAAAATTCGGCATCGAGCTGGAATACATGCTGGTCCGCGACGACTCCCTGGATGTGGCGCCCATTGCCGACCGCATCCTGGAACGGGTTGCGGGTACCATTACCAACGAGGTGGAACGGGGGATCATGGCTTGGTCCAACGAGCTGGCCCTGCATGTGATCGAGATCAAGAACAGCGAGCCGGTTTCCGATCTACCGATGCTGGTGGACAAGCTCCAGCACGAGGTTGAAGAACTCGGCCGGTTGGCGGCAAGCCAGGGGGCGATCCTTTTGCCCACGGCCATGCATCCCTGGATGGACCCGCATAGCGAAACCCTCCTCTGGCCCCACGGCAACCGGGATATCTATAATACCTACAACCGGATCTTCAACTGCCAAGGCCATGGCTGGTCCAACGTGCAATCCACCCATCTCAATCTGGGCTTTGCAACGGATGCGGGGTTTGGGTGCTTGCACGCGGCGATCCGGGTGCTGCTCCCCATCCTCCCGGCCATTGCCGCCAGCTCGCCCGCAGCGGACGGCGCGCTCACCGGCTGGCTGGACACCCGGCTGCACTATTACCGGAATAATCAGCAGCGGATTCCCTCCATCACCGGCAAGGTCATCCCGGAGGCGGTTTTCAGCGAGGCCGAGTACGAGCGGGAAATTTACCAGCGGCTGCGTCGGGACATCGCGCCCCATGATCCGGACGGGGTGCTGGAAGCGGAATGGCTCAACTCCCGGGGGGCCATTGCCCGGTTCGACCGCAACGCCATCGAGATCCGGGTGCTGGACATCCAGGAGTGCCCGCTGGCCGATGTGTCCCTGGCCGTGCTGATCTGCGCGGTGCTGAAGGGGTTATGCGCAGAGCGCTGGTCCGGGCTGGCCCAGCAGAAGGCGGCGGAAACCGGGGGGCTGGCGGAGATCTTTTCCGACACGGTACAAAACGGCGAACAGGCAGTGATCGATAACCAGCGGTATCTTGCCCTGTTTGGCAGAGGGGGAAAGGCGGCCATGACCGCGGGGGAGTTGTGGCAAGCGCTGGCTGCGGATTGTGCTTCCGAACTGGCCGGGGCCGGGCCTGGCATCCAGCAGAGCGTGGAGACCATCCTGGCGCAGGGGGTGTTGTCCCGGCGGATTATCCGGGCGCTTGGCGAGACACCAGACCGAGAGCGGTTTAGGGAGGTGTATTGGGAGCTGGGGAAGTGCTTGGCCCAGGGGCGGTTGTTTTTGTAGGAGCAAATCATTGGCGTGCTCGCAAAACACCCTTCGACAGGCTCAGGGTGAACGGTAGTTTTTTGAATTCATTGTTTTCCGTTCGTGCTGAGCCCTGTCGAAGCACTGCTTTAAGAAGCCTAATCAACCACCAGATGGGCCTTGAGTATCTTCAGCTTGGCCGGGCCCACCCCCTTGACCGCGTCCAGTTCCTCAATGGCATTGATCCTGCCCTGTTGGACGCGAAACTCGATGATTCTCCGGGCAAAGGCCGGACCGATTCCGGGGATGGTGGTCAGCAGCTCTTCGTCGGCCTGATTGATGGGGATGGGCTTGAAAAATAG
The DNA here is from genome assembly GCA_002347095.1 of Desulfobulbaceae bacterium UBA2273. Taxonomy (GTDB): domain Bacteria; phylum Desulfobacterota; class Desulfobulbia; order Desulfobulbales; family Desulfurivibrionaceae; genus Thiovibrio; species Thiovibrio ferrireducens. The sequence goes on from DDWZ01000017.1 coordinate 18,357, forward strand.
GGGGGCCAGTCTGGCCGGGGGAGGTTTGGGGGCTTTGGCTTCCTGTCCTGGCGCTGCTTCAACCTGGGGCTGTTCCTCCGCCACCGGATAAGCGGCATCGGCCGGCACCCGGTAGAGACCGGTGGCGACGGAACCATCGCACCAGGCAAGTTTTTGCGGGGCGGGAACTTCATGCCGAGAAAGGATCGGTAGCCAGCCCAGGCGTACAGCCGTAACGGTCAAGATGGTCAGGGCGAAAAGGAGCAGCGCCAGCGGGCGCAGATCCTTTCTCCCGGGATTACTTTCTGTGCTGTTCATCCTTCATGAGCTTGTAGGTGATGCTGTCCACCAGGGCCTGCCAGCTTGCCTCGATGATGTCCGGAGAAACCCCCACCGTGCCCCAATGGCTGTCCTGGTCGCGGGATTCGATCAACACCCGCACCCTGGCCTCGGTGCCGTGTTCGCTGGCCAGCACCCGCACCTTGTAGTCCTGCAGCTCCATCTCCTTGAGATTGGGATAGAACCGGGTGAGCGCCTTCCTGAGCGACTTGTCCAGGGCGTTGACCGGGCCGTTGCCCAAGGCAGCGGTGTGCACCTCCTCGCCGCCCACGGCCAGCCGGATGGTGGCCTCTTCCTGGAGCACGCCGTCCGGGGTCTTCTGGCTCATTACCCGAAAGCCGTGCAGGTCGAAATATTTTTTCGGCGCCCCCAGGGCGCGGCGCATGAGCAGCTCGAAGGAGGCCTCGGCCCCTTCGTACTGAAAACCCTGGTTCTCCAGATCTTTCAACTCCTTGACGATGGCGCTGACCACCGGGTCCTTGCTGTCCAAATCCATGCCGAATTTTTTCGCCTTGACCAGCACGTTGCTTTTGCCGGAAAGATCCGAAATCAGCACCCGCCGCACATTGCCCACTTTTTCCGGTTCCAGGTGCTCGTAGGTCAGGGGGTTGCGCTGCACGGCGCTGACATGGATGCCGCCCTTGTGGGCAAAGGCGGACTGGCCCACGTAGGGTTGGTACTTGTTGGGCGAGAGGTTGGCCAGCTCGGAAACATAACGGGACACCTCGGTGAGCCGGTGCAGGTTGGCGGCGGCGGTAAAGTCGTAGCCCATTTTCAGGGCCAGAGCAGGCATGATCGAGGTGAGGTTGGCGTTGCCGCATCGCTCGCCAAAGCCGTTGGCCGTGCCCTGCACCTGGGAGGCGCCTAAGGAAACGGCGATCAGGGAGTTGGCCACCGCGCACTCGGAATCATTGTGGGCGTGGATGCCGAACTCTATTGTGGATTTTTTCGCCTGCAGATGCGCCTTTACCGCCTCGATGATCCCGGCAAGTTCGGTGGGCAGGGTGCCGCCGTTGGTCTCGCAGAGCGCCAGGCAGTCGGCCCCACCGGCAATGGCCCGGTCCAGGGTGGCCAGGGCGTATTCCCGGTTGGCCTTGAAGCCGTCGAAAAAATGCTCGGCATCATAAAACAGATGCTGCACATGGGGCCGCAGGTACCTGAGCGACTCCTCGATGATCAGCAGGTTGTCGTTAAGCCCAATGCGCAGGGCATCGCTGACATGGATGTCCCAGGTCTTGCCGAAGATGGTGATCCCCGGGGTTTTCGCGGCCAGCAAGGCATTGAGGTTCCCATCCTGCTCAGCCGGGTTGGCGAACATGCGGGTCGAGCCAAAGGCCGTAACCTTGGTGTGCTTGAGCTCGTACTTCTGGATCTCCTTGAAGTACTCCACATCCTTGGGATTGGAGCCCGGCCAGCCGCCCTCGACAAAATCGATCCCCAGCTCGTCGAACTTGAGGGTGATGCGCAGCTTGTCCTCAAGCGAGAGGTTGAAATTCTCGGCCTGGGTACCGTCCCGCAGGGTGGTGTCGTAGATGGCGACTTTTTTGGCCATTCTCAATCCTTATTTTTTCTTGCTTTTGGCTTTCGGCATTGCCGGTTTGGCCTTGGGTGCCGCCTTGGCCTTCGCCGGGGCAGCACTCTTGGCCGGCCGCTTCTTGGCCCCGCCCTTTTCCAACCCGAACGCGTCGTGCAACGCCCGCACCGCGAGCTCGGTGTATTTTTCCTCGATGACGCAGGAAACCTTGATCTCCGAGGTGGAGATCATCAGGATGTTGATCCCCTCGTCGGAGAGCACCTTGAACATGGTGGAGGCGATGCCCGCGTGGTTGCGCATGCCGACTCCGACGATGGAAACCTTGGCGATGTTCTCCGACCCGGTCACCCCTTCGGCGCCGATATCCGCCACAACCTTTTTCATGATCTGCATGGTTTTCTTGTAATCGGTGCGCGGCACGGTGAAGGTCATGTCGGTGAGCGCGCCTTCCCGGGTGTTCTGGATGATCATGTCAACCACGATTCCTTGGCTGGTGATCGGGTTGAAAACCCGGGATGCGGTGCCCGGTACGTCCGGCACCCTGGCGATGGTGATGCGTGCTTCGTTCTTGCTGCAGGTAACTCCGGATACCGGATTCGATTCCATTTCTTTATCCTCCTCTACCACCCATGTTCCTTCGGTTTCCGTGAAGGTGGAACGAACATGGACAGGAACTTTATATCGTTTGGCGAAACCGACCGAGCGGATGTCCAGCACCTTGGCGCCCAGACTGGCCAGTTCCAGCATTTCATCATAGGAGATGCGGTCGATCTTGCGGGCATTCTTGCAGATGTTGGGGTCGGTGGTGTACACCCCCTCCACATCGGTGTAGATCTCGCATTCGTCCGCCTTGAGCGCCGCAGCCAGGGCCACGGCCGTGGTGTCGGAGCCGCCCCTCCCCAGGGTGGTGAGGTCGCCGTCCTCGGTGACCCCCTGGAATCCCGCTACCACCACGATCTTGCCGTTTTTCAGATGGCGGTTGATCAGGGTGGTGTCGATTTTTTTGATCCTGGCCTTGGTGTGCATGGTGTCGGTGACAATCCGCACCTGATCGCCCAGGAGCGACACCGAGTCAAGCCCGGCCTCTTTCACCGCCATGGCGAACAAGGCGATGGTCACCTGTTCGCCGGTGGCCAGGAGCATGTCCATCTCCCGAGGGTCGGGAATGGCCTGCATCTGGTTGGCCAGATCGACGAAACGGTTGGTTTCGCCGGCCATGGCCGAGAGCACCACCACCATCCGGTGTCCCTTGCGGTGATACCCCATGACCCGTTCGGCCACCGCCTTGATTTTTTGCGGGTTCGCCACCGAGGTCCCGCCGAATTTCTGCACGATTAACGCCATTGGTGCCTGCTGCTCCTGATATGTAATGTTAAAAAAATCCGGCTCACCCGTGTTGGGGCCGGAAAAAAATTCGAAAACGCAGTGTGCACCACTTTTATTTTTTTTTCAACCGAACAAATTGTTTAACGCAGGATTTTCCCGTTGTGCTGGGGAAATCCTTGCTTTTGGGAAAAAAACCGGCAAAAGAAACTTGTAATACTTGCCCGATCTTGCTAAACAATAGGGGTTTATCCAATGTGATCCCGGCTAGGCGCATCCATATGACTGCGTGAGTGTCCCCACAATCCTATGGAATGGAGCATTACGATGGCAGAAAAAATAAACATATTCGCCCATGTTCGCAGCATCTGCAAGGCCTCCCTTTTCCGGATATGCCCGCCGTGTCTCGCCGCCCTTTCCCGGGCATTGGCCCGTTTCCACAGTAACACGCAAAGACAGTTGGTCCTCTTTTTAAACACCGCCCATTTCCTTACCATTGGTGTTTCCCTCGCGTTGGTGGTCGCCTTTTTTCTCTATGCCGTGGATGGGCGTCCCGTCAAGGGTGAAGATGCTTACGCTTCCGAAGAAAGCGAAGAGTTTCTGCCCAACGTCCGGGAGATTGTCGGCGAGATCCGCCCGGGCGATTCGTTGAGCTCATCCTTCCGCTCCAACGGGGTTGATGAGGAGGTGCGGGAATCGGTGATCTCCGCCTTTGACGGGGTGATGGATTTCAGGGAGATGAAGCCCAATGACCGCTACACCCTGACCCTTGATAACGACGGCAGCCTGGTCAAGTGTTTGTACGAATCAGGCCCGCTCGAGGTTCATGCCATCGAGCGCACGCCCCAAGGTTCCTTGGCGGCCAAGAAGCTTGACGTCTCGCTTGATTGCCGGACCGTGAAGTTGCAAGGCAGGATCGAATCCTCCCTTTTTGCCGCGTTGGCCGCCTTTAAGGAAGATGCCAAACTGGTTTATACCTTTGCCGACATCTTTGCCTCAAAGATCGATTTCAACACCGAAACCCGGTTTGGCGACACCTTTGAACTGGTCGTCGAGAAATATTACAAAAGCAACGAGTTTGTCGGCTACGGAAAGATTCTGGTGGCGCGTTATAACAGCAAGGAAGTCGGCCCGCTTGAAGGATTTTATTTTGACCAGGGCGGCAAGTCCGCGTATTTCGACCACCGGGGCTACGAACTGGGCGAATCGTTTATCCGCTCCCCCGTGCCCATGGCCAGGGTTTCTTCCGGTTTTTCCTATAACCGCCGCCATCCGGTGCTGGATATAGTCCGCCCCCACCTGGGCATTGATCTCGCCGCGCCCATGGGCACCCCGATCATGGCCACCTCCGACGGCAGGGTGAGGTTTGCCGGCTGGAAAGGCGGCTACGGCAAGCAGATCATCCTTGACCACGGCGGCGGCTACCAGACCTACTACGGGCATCTTTCCCGTTTCGCCAACAGTATCAAGGCCGGGGCCAAGGTGCGGCAGAAACAGATCATCGGCTATGTCGGTTCCACCGGCATCTCCACCGGCCCGCATCTCGATTACCGGATGGCGCAGAACGGCGTATTCTCCAACCCCTTCAATGTCAAATTTCGCCCGCGCTCCCAACTGTCGGGAACCCAGTTGGTTCTTTTCCGGCAGGACTTTCAGTCGCTCACCCAATTGGCCAGCAGCTTGGATGATCCCAAGGTCGTTGTGGTAAAAAATGTGGTGGTGACTCCGGACAACCCGATCTCCATGCTCTAATGTGCAATCCCGTTCGCCCTGAGCCCTGTCGAAGGGCGGCCCAATACGCCTGATGGCCGGATACGCCTTTCTTGCTTCCTCCCCCCTTTCATATCGTTTTGGTCCAGCCGGAGATTCCTCCCAACACCGGGAGCATCGCCCGGCTGTGCGGAGCCACGGACACCGTTCTGCACCTGGTCCGCCCCCTGGGCTTTTCCACCGATGACAAGCACCTGAAGCGGGCCGGTCTCGACTACTGGAAGTTTATCGATATCCGCTACTGGGACAGCTTCGAGGAGTTTCTCGCAGCCCAGGACGAGCTGCGGTTGCACTTTTTCACCACCAAGGTAGAGCGAACGTATACCGAGGTAGCCTACCAGCCAGGCGATTATCTGGTCTTTGGCCGCGAGACCAAGGGGCTGCCCGAGGAAACCATCTCCCTCTACCGGGACCGGTGCGCCACCATCCCCATGTCCAATCCCAACATCAGAAGCATCAACCTGGGCATGGCCGCGGCCGTGGTACTCTACGAGGCGATCAGGCAGCGGGATTTGCGGTAGGAACGACCTTGTTCACGAAGCGGGGCCGGGGAAGATGAATCCCCTCTCCCCTTGCGGGAGAGGGTCAGGGTGAGGGGGAACGTGCCGGATGTGATGGTGTTGGCAACTTCGCCCCCCCCCAGCCCCGCCCGTCAAGGGAGGGGAGCTTAACGCAAAATCCTACTTGGTAGGGTACCGGTACTTGAGATCCTGCATCAGCATCTTCTCCAGGGTCGCATCCAAAAAATCCTTCTGGCAATCCACCCCAGCCATGCTCCCCTCCCGCTGAAGGGCCATGTAGCGGCAGCCGCCGAAGCAGAGGGGCAGGTATTCACATTCCCGGCACTGCTCCTTCCCTTGCCAGTGGTCCGCGCAGTACTTCTCTTGCCAGCCCGGTGCCATGCCATGCCAGATATCGCCGCAGGCAAACTCCGGGTGGCCGATCAGGGTGACGCACTTGTAGATGGCGCCGTCGTGGTCCACGGTAAAGGCATCATCGATATCCACCATGCAGGTTGCGGGTTGCAGTTTAGGGAAGTTATAGCCCCGTTGCATGATCGCCTCCCGCAGCATGAGCGAGGTCGCATGCACCCAGGGCTCGTCGTTGGAGCAGCAGCCCCCGGTGAACTCCGGATTGGCAAAACGGTCGTTGACCTGCATCACCGGGAAAAATTGGACGCTGTCAAAGTCGGTGGTCGCAAAACCGGCCGCGGCCAGGGTGTCGAGCAGGGAGGAAAAGGTGGCGTGGTTCTCCAAGGTGTAATTGCCGCTCAGGGTGATGGCGCAGAGCCCCCGACAGGCCTTGAGATTGGCGACGATGGCATCCCAGCTCCCCTGCCCGCCTTTGAATGGGCGAAAGCGGTCGTGGTTGTCGGCTGGGCCGTCGATGGTGATTTTGGCGTTTACAAGCCCCAGCGCCACGAGTTCTTTGACCACCACCGGGGTGAAGAGTGAGCCGTTGGTGACCAAGGTGAAATTGAATGTGCCGCCCAACGCCTCGATGGCTGGCTTGAGCTGGCTGGCCAGGGATGTGATGCGGCTGATATAGAGCAACGGTTCGCCGCCGTAAAAGTCCAGGATGAGCCGTTTTTTTTGGTCGGCGGCAAAGCGGGCCAGGAGGTGAGCTATTAACTGGTCGGCAGTGGCGTCGCTCATGGCTACGCTGCCTTTGAGGCTGCCCTCGTAGCAATAAACGCAGGCGAAATTGCAGGCCATGCCCAGGATTACCGAGACCCGCAGATTGGGGTTCAGGCGGTTGACCGTGGGCAGGTAGTCATGCATCTCCTGCTGTTCCTTGGCCGGGTCAGCAACCACCATGCCCAGCCGGACAAGGGTATCCATGGTTTCCGGGGCAGCCTTGCCTGCCTGCACGGCGGCAAGGGTCTCGTCGCTCAGCAGGGTCAGGGCGCAGCTCTTGGTTGAAAAAAGAAGGCGAGCTTCTTTTTTTTCCGGCAGGGAAAAGATTTTTAGAAAGGGGGAAAGATGCATGGCAGTGACCAAGAAGGAGGCTTGCGCCTCCCTCTTGGTGAGGTTGTCCTACTTGGCAGGTGAGGACGTGGCTGCAGTCGAAGGCCTACCGATGCAACACCCTGCCATGGCAGCCACCTTGGCCACATCCACCCCCTGGTCCAGCACGATGATTTTTTCCTGCATGATACTCTCCTTATGGTGAAGGGTTGTTGGTTTCACCCTGCCGTATTGGCAGAATGCTAAAAGGTGAGCTTCATTCCGGCCAATACCCAGCGGTCCGGGCTCTGGTACCAGACACTGTTATCCTGGGCACCGTTGAAGAGATTGTACACCTTGCCGTACAGATCGCAGGAGACCCACTCTGAGCTGTACACGGTCCGGCCCAGACTGGCGTTCCAAACCATATTTTCTGTCTGCCCGTACTGTCCAGCCCCTCCGGTATGCCTGGTATCCCACCAGATATATTGGCCAGCCAGCTCTCCCCGCCAGCCCTGCTGGTCCTGGTAGCGCACAATCAGGTTGGCGGCGGTGGAGGCAACATCCTCCCCATTATCCTCCGGTTTGATCAGAACGTAGGTGGTGTTCGCCACCAGGCTCAGGTTATGCCAGGGAGTAGTGGCCGCCTCGACCTCAAAACCCTGACGTTGGGTAACGCCGCCATTCCAATAGGTTCCGAATCCATCTACCCACCACGTATCCTTGATACTGTGCAGAAAGGTGTTGAGCTTGAAGGAGAGAAAAGACAGACTCCGGTTCTCTACCCCCATCTGCCAGGAGGTGACGACCTCCGGTTTGAGGGCTGGATTACGGATGTCCCAGATCCCGCCCCCGCTGAGATAGGAAAGAATGGGGTGCTGGAAGCCCCGTGCAGCAATGGCCCGCAGCAGGGTATCCTCGCGGAGCTTCAAGGTGGCGCCCAGGCTGGGACTTAGCATGCTTTTGCTGATACTGTGGTGGTCGTAACGAAGACCCGGGGTGAGGGTCAGCCTGCCAAAGGTCATGGTGTCGTTGAGATACACCCCCCAGGTTTCTTCATAGCCGGGTTTGGAATTGTCCTGGGCCGGCACCCACCAGTTGGTTTGGGCCCACGGGCCGTAGTCGGTTATGGTGGACATTTCGCTGCGGTTCATTTCGCCGCCCAGAGAGACCTGCTGCCAGTCGTCCTGCCAGCTCAGGTGGATGTTCATCCCCTTGCTTTTCTCTTGCCATCTGGCCTTATAGAACAAGTCATCCGGCGTCCCGGTGAGTGTGGTGGGCAGGATGATCCGGTTATCAATAAAGGTCCGCTCGTACTGGCGGGCGCCGAGGTTGAGGTGCAGGGAGTCGGTGAGCGGGGTGTCGTAGTTGGCGGTAAAAAAATGATTCCGGTCACGGATGTCCTGGTTATAATCAGGAGACCACGCGGAACCGAGGGTGATATCCGTGGTGCGGTAATGCGGGTCAAGGGCGCTGCCGGTGAGGGTGAGCGTGGAGCTGCGCGGCAAGTCGACACCGAGCTTGCCGTAAACGCGACCGCTGTCGTAATAACGGTCGTTCATCAAGCCGTTTGAATCCTGTTGGCCGGCATAGAGATAGTAGCCGATCCTGCCTGCCTTGCCAGTCAGGTCCGCTTCGTATTGGGCAACCTGACGTTCGCCAAAGGAACCGCTGACGGTGGCAATGGGCTTGGCGGCACTGCCGGTCTTCTTGGTGAGGATGTTGATCACCCCGCCCTGGGAAGAGCCCCAGGCTGAGGAAGCCGGGCCTTTGATGATTTCGATCCGCTCGATGATGCGCAGGGGAAGATGATTCACATCGGCAGCCCCTGACATGGCCGAATTGAGGCGCACGCCGTCGATGAGCACCAAAACATGCTCCTCATTGCTGCCCTGGATATACACAAAGCTGTTTCCGTTGAAATCCGGCGGAGTAGCGGAGACAAAGACGCCGGGCAGTCGGCTCAGCACTTCCCCCAGACTCTGAGCGTGCATCTCCTCGATCTCCTGGGCCGTGATGATGGAGACGTTTTCCGCCACCTGACGCATGGGTTTGGGCGCGCGGGTGGCGACCTCAACCAACTGGGAGTCGTCGAAGTACATGGACATGGGGGCTTCGACCGTTTCGGCACCGTTGCTCGGGGTTGGCAGCAGGGCGAGGAGAAAAAATGCGGTTCCGGCGGAGGTGCGATTACAGAAAAAATACGGATATGGCATGCGGGTCTCCCAGGTAATACATATAACATTACGCATAATCCTGAATGGTTATGCTCTCTGGCCTGTCCCCCCCGGGTTGCAGGTGGTCTTCCCGTTTGCGGGGAGACCTGATCTCAAGCTTGCGCAATGGCGCGCAAGGTTCTAGGATTACAGAATGTTGGGTAACCTCATATGTGGTGTGCCTTTGAAGAAGTGTCTTCCCCTCATATTCCTGTTGCTTCTTGTCATGTCTGCTCCGGCCTGGGCGCTGGACTGTGTCCTGCTCCAGTCTTCGCCGCTCAGGCCTTACGAAGAAGCTCGCCAGGGCTTTGAAAAGAGCTGGCTCGCCCAGCATTCGGCCACGGGGCCGAAAAGCATTAGCGGCAATACCGTAACACAGGTCTTGCTTTCCGAGCAACAGACAACCGGTGGTTTTGCCCTGAAAAAACAGTTGCAGAGTGCCCGGCTGGTGGTGGCCATCGGCGATCAGGCCCTGGAGTTTGTCCGTGATCTGCGGGAGGTGCCGGTAATCTACCTGCTGGCGCCCTCGGCCGCATCGCTGCCCAAAAACTTCATCGGCATCGAGATGCGCATCCAGCCTTCCCGCCAGCTTGCCGCGATCAACAAGACGCTGCCCAAGGTCCGAGCCATCGGCATTCTGTACAACCCCGGCCAGTCCGGCCAGTGGATGCAGGAGGCGCTGCTCTCGCCGGTGGGTTCGGTGCAGACCCTGCTCTTCAAAAAGTTCGACAGCCAGACCAGCCTGCCTGGGGCGCTCCAGGAGATGGCCGGCGCGGTCGACGCCTACTGGCTGCTGCCGGACCCTCTGCTTACCGCGCCTCAGGTCTTGGGCAGCCTGCTGGAATTCTCCATGAAACACCGCATTCCCATCATCAGCTTTTCGGAGAAGTACCTGGCGCAGGGCGCCGCCGTGGCGGTGACCTTCGACACCGTTGACATGGGCGCCCAGGCCGCCGAACTTGGGGCCAGGATTGCCCGAAGCGGTCTGGGCGGAGACATCCCGGCTCTCACCCCGCCCCGCAAGGTTAGAGTGGTGGCCAACCCCACGGTGCTTGAACGGCTGGGTGTTCCTTCTGTCCTCAAAAGTATCGACGCCACCTACACCCCGGAGGGTGGGCGATGAATTTCCCGGACCTGCACTGGCTAAAGAAAAAAATTCGCTTACCCCGGGGCTATCGCCTGAAGCTGGTCCTTACCTTTCTGGGGGTCTTGATTCTTTGCGGCACCGGCCTGATTGTGCTCTTCGGCCAGATTCAGAGGCAAACCCTGCTGGACGAGACATACAACAAGGGGAGCTTCGTTTCCACAATCCTGGCCCGCAACCTGGAAACCCCGCTTTTTTTCATGAACACCGAACAGATCAGCGCTAACGTGGAGGCCATCTTTGGCGCAACCGATCTGGTGGCCGTGTTTATCTACGACAAAAAGGGCGAGCGGATTTTTTCCCATTTTGCGCCCCAGGCGGAAGGAACCGCTCCCCTGGTTGAGGAAATGGGCGGCCTTGGCCAAATCATGGTGGAACATTTAGCCGCCGGTGGAGATGACACCAACCCCCGCTGGCGCCAGGAGCACTATTTCGTGTTCTGTAAGCGGATCAGCATTGCCGGTTACTCTCGCGATCAGACCTCCCTCTATTTCGACACCGGCAAGGTGGAACCCCGCCAAGTCACCGACCTTGGCGGGGTTCAGATCGTTTTCAGCCAGGCCCAATACACCCGGGGTATGGAACGGATCATCCGGCATGTCTTGCTGCTCTTTCTCTTCTTTCTGCCCATCTCTCTGTTTACCGCCGTGATGCTGGCGCGGGACGTGGTCAGGCCGTTGCGCGCCTTGGTTGAAACCTTGAGGCTTCGGCTGGGGAAAGAAAAAGAAGAAGAAACAGAAGAAGAAACAGAAGAAGAAACAATAACAACAACCGATGAACTGAGCCAGCTCGATATCCGCATGAAGCAACTGGTCACCCGGCTCGAGCAATCCTTTGATACCATCGCCCGGATGAACGAGGGGCTTGAGGAAAAGGTCGCCGCCCGCACCGCCGAACTCACCAGGGCCATGCACGAGCTCAAAGAGGCCCAGGCCTTGCTGGTGCAGTCGGAAAAGATGGGCGCCGTGGGGCAGTTGGTCGCGGGGGTGGCCCACGAGGTCAACAATACCACCAATTTTATTACCGGCGCCCTGCCGCCCCTGGGAAAACGGTTGGGCGAGCTGCGCCGTATTTTGGATGGGTATGCGGAGCAGTGTTGCCCGGATGCGGGCCGGATTGCCGAGTTGATGCAGAGCATCGACCTGCTCATGGGCAATGTCCGGGAAGGGGCGCGGCGCACCAGCAAGATCGTCACCGATCTTAAGAATTTCTCCCGGCCGGACAACGATCTCGCCCGCCCGATAAACATCAATCATTGCCTGGAAACCACCCTCTCCCTGGCCCTTCCCGAGTACAGGCACAAGCTGGAGGTGACCAGGGATTTTGCGGAGGATCTGCCGCCGGTGCAGGGTTCCCAAGGGCAGCTCTGCCAGGTATTCATGAACCTGATCATTAATGCGATTCATGCCCAGCCGGACAAGGGCTTCTTGCTGGTTCGCACCTTCAGCACCGAGGACGGCGTGCATGTGGTGTTTGCTGACAAGGGGATGGGCATTCCCAAGGACATTCAAAAAAGAATATTCGAGCCGTTTTTCACCACCAAGGAGGTCGGCAAGGGCACTGGCCTTGGGCTGAGCGTCTCCTTTGGCATTATCAGCAGGCACCGGGGCAAAATTCTGGTGCGTAGCGAACCCGGTCAGGGAGCGGAGTTCGAGGTGATCCTCCCAACGGGGCAAGAACCGATCATGGCACAACACGAGGAGCAGGAAGGATGAGCGCAAAAAAAGGGCGGGTGCTGTATGTGGACGACGAGGAAATCAATCTGGTGAATTTCCGGGAGACCTTGTGTGACGAGTTCGAGATCTTCACCGCCGGGTCCGGCAAGGAAGCGCTGGCCCTTCTTGAGCGTGAGGGGGAGATGGCCCTGGTGGTCTCCGATCAGCGGATGCCGGGGATGAGCGGCATCGAGCTGTTGGCTGAGATCCGGGCAACGTATCCGGACACCATCCGGATGATCATCAGCGCCTACACCGAGATCCATGAGCTGATCGAGGCCATCAACAAGGCGGAGGTGTACCGATATTTCGTCAAGCCTTGGAAGGAAGACCAATTGCGGCTCACCATCGGCAACGCGGTGGGCACCTATGCCCTGGGCCAGGAGATCAAACAGTTTGTGGAACAGGGGCGAAAGCAAATGGCGGAGCGCATGCGGAGCTTGGAGGGAGAGAAAGGATGAACCGGCCCCGCATGCTGTTCATCGACGACGAGGAGATCAACCGGAGTAACTTCCTGGAGACCTTTGGGGATGAGTATGAAATCCTGCTGGCCGGTTCCGGGGAGGAGGCCTTGGAGATCATGGCCCGGGAAAGCAACCTCGCCTTGATCCTTTCCGACCAGCGAATGCCGGGGATTTCCGGGGCAGAGGTGCTGGCCCAGGCCCGCGAGCTGGCGCCCAAGGCGGAACGGATTATGATCACCGGCTATTCCGAACCCGACGACATCATGGCCGCCATCAACCAGGGGCAGGTGTACCGGTACATCCTTAAGCCCTGGACCAGCGGAGAGTTGCGTATCGCCATTATCCATGCGGTGGAGCGGCATCAGCTCAAAGAGGAAAACCTGGCCCTGCTCTTAGCCCTGGAGAAAAAAAACTTCGAGCTGGAAGAGCTGGTGCGGGCCCGGACCATGGAGCTAAAAAATCTCCAGAGCCTGCTGCCCATCTGCTCCTATTGCCGGAAGATCCGGGACGATAAAAACGCCTGGCACGAGTTGGAGACCTATCTGCACCAGCATACCGACATCATCTTTACCCACGGCATCTGCCCGCACTGCTACGAAAAGGCGATAGCGGAAAATATGCGGCTGCTCGGCGAGTTAAAGCCGAAGAAGGAGTGAGTTCAGCTCGCGGACCGCGCCAGGTTCAAGGCCAGCCGTGCGCTTCTCTCCGAGGCCCCTGGACCTCCCAGCCGTTCCCGGACCTCGGCTAAACCCGCCAGCATGCGTGTGCGCTCCGCCTGATTTTCGATAAGACGCATGGTGGCCTGGGCGATTTTTTCGGGCACCGCCTCATCCTGCAATAATTCCGGCACCACCTCCCGGCCGGCCACCAGGTTGACCAACGAGGCGTATTGCACCTTGATCAAGCGCCGTCCCAAAAAATAGGTGAGCGGGGAAACCCGGTAGGAAATAACCATGGGCACATTCAGGATGGCCAATTCCAGGGAAACCGTGCCCGAGGCCGCCATCACCGCGCTGCAGGCACCCATGAGGTCGTAGCGGTTCTCCCGCACCACCCGCACCTCGACTCCCGCCTCCGCCAAGCCGTTGGCCAGAAGATCCTCCTCGCTCAGGGTAGGGGCCAGGGGTAGGACAAAGACCGGTTTGGGCCTCATCTGTTCCTGCATCCGTTTTGCCGCCGCCAAGAAAACCGGGAGCATCCCGGCTATCTCCCGTTTCCGGCTGCCGGGCAAAATGCCGATCACCGTGCTTTCCGGGGCAATGCCAAGGGAGTGCAGAAAATCCTCCCGGCTCCGGGTCGGCTGCACCGCATCCATCAGGGGGTGGCCGACAAAATCGACGTTCATCCCGAATTTCCGGTAAAATTCCTGCTCAAAAGGGAGGATCACCCCCATGCGATCCACCAGTTTCTTGATGGTTTTCACCCTGCCGGAGCGCCAGGCCCAGACCTGCGGGCTGATGTAGTAGAATACCGGGATGCCGAGCCGCTTGGCTTTTTTGGCCAGGATCAGGTTGAAGTCGGGGTAGTCGATGAGGATCAACAGGTCGGGAGGCTGCTCCCGCAGCCGTTTTTCAAGGGCGCGCATGGCCTCGCGGATGAAACGGAAATGGCTGATGACCTCGACAATGCCCACCACGGCCAACTGCGAGGCGTCGTACAGAATCTCCACGCCCTGACGCGTCAGTTCCGGGCCGCCGATGCCGCAGATCTGTGCCCCGGGAGCCTGTTCCTTGAGGGCGGCGATGAGCCTGGCTCCGTGCATGTCGCCGGAGGCTTCGCCGGCAACGATCATGATCCGGGGCGAGTTTAGAGCCGGCATGTTTTTATTTGTCTCAGACATTGAAGAGCTGGGGATGGGCGGCGACATGTTCCTTGATCTTGGCCATGATCTCCTGGGCCACGGCCAGGGCCAACCGCCCTTCCCTGCCCGAGACCATCGGCTGGGTCCGGTTGCGGACATTCTTGACAAAATCGGCGAGCTCCATCTCCAGGGCATCCTGATGCAGGTAGCAGGATGAGATAATCTCCTCCTGGGGCATGGAGTTTGCGTCCAGCTCCTTGCCGGGCTTGATCACGGTGATCTCCTTCTTGCCGTAATCAACCGCCAGGAATGAATGGGGCTGGAACACGCGGAGCCGACGGATATTTTCCCGCGAAACGCGGCTCACCGTGAGATTGGCGGTGCAGCCGTTCTCGAAGATCAGCCGGACATTGGCGATGTCTGTGGTCTGGGTGAACACCGGCATGCCCACCGGGTGCATGGAGGCGATGGGCGATTTAACCAAGCTTAAGACAATGTCGATGTCGTGGATCATCAGGTCGAGGACCACGTCGACATCAAGGCCCCGGGGCTTGAAGACATGGATCCGGTGCGACTCGATGAAAAGGGGCTGGGTGAGATGTTCGGCCATGGCCAGGATAGCCGGGTTGTACCGCTCGATATGGCCCACCTGGAGGATGCGTTCCTTCTCCTCGGCCAGGGCGATGAGTTCGTCCGCCTCGGCCAGGGTTGTGGTCATGGGCTTTTCCAGCATCACATCCTTTCCGGCAAGAAGGCATCTTCTTGCCACCTCGTGGTGCAGGCTGGTGGGCACCACGACGCTCACCGCCTCGACCTGATCGAGCAGCGCCTGATAATCACCGAAGGCGGTGGTGTTGCATGCCTTGGCAACTTCGGCTGCATAGGCAGGATTGACATCCGCCACCCCCACCAGCTCCACCTCCGGGTTTGCCATGTATTTTTGGGCGTGAAACTTGCCGAGATACCCTACCCCGATAACCCCGATGCGTGTCTGTGCCATATGGTATGCCTGTTTGTTAGCTTGAATTTCCTGAGAAATTACGCCATTGCGCGGAAACTGGCAAGGTAAAAGGCTCAAGGGGAAAGGGCAAAAAAACAGGCTTTCCCCCTTGCGCCTTTGCCCTTGGACCTTTCACCTTTTATTGTATTATGCTACTATCCCATTGATGTATTGGCGAACTGCCAGGCCCAGGTTTCCGTTCCAGTTCGTATCTCTTCCAGCCATATGCCGGCCGTCAATCGGCCCAGCCATTGATATTATATGAATCTGTCACGAATTGCCACCTTGCGCCTTAGAACCAGAATAATCCTTGCCTGTGCTGTTTTTTTGCTGGCAGTGGGCATCGGTTCCAGCCTGCTGCTTCCGCGGCTCATTGATCTTGACACGCTCAAGGCGCGAATGAGCGCCCAGGTAAACGCCAGGCTGGAGGGCACCCTGGACACCGACCGGCTGGAATGGGCGTGGCTCCCGCTCCCCCATCTGAACCTGTACAACACCCGTTTTGCCAGCGCTGATTCCTCATTGGCCGCGCCCATGGCCAAGGTGTATCCGGATTGGTGGTCCTTGTTCCGTGGCCAGGTCCGGATCGGCAAGGTTCTGCTGGTGGACCCGGAACTCTATATCAAAAAGTTTCCCGCCTCGCTGTCCGAACCCCCTGATCCCGCACTTGCCGGGTTGAATGTGGTGATCCGCAACGGGACATTGCACGTTGCCGCCAACAACCAGTGGCCTGCGCTGCAAAGCAGGGATTTTTCCTTGCGATCGCTGAACGGCAGAATCGCTGTAACCCTTGCCGCCATTGATCTCGATCTTTCCGGCAAACCCGCGGCTGACGAAGATCTTTCCCTCTCCGGCAAGTATCTGCGCAAGGATGCCTCCTACCGGTTTCAATTTTCCTGCCGTAATTTCAATCTCAATAGGATCTTCCTCTCTTTTGCCCAAGGAGCCCTGGCGCCTGGCGATTCTCCGCTCAATCTCAGCGGTAGCGTTGAAGGCAGCGGGCTTGGAAAAATCACCGGCAGGATCACGGGGGATTCCTCCTGCCTGCTTGCCTTGCCAAAGGATAAAAAGATCCTGCTGAGCTGCGGGGTTGTCGATGTGGCCTTTGCCAAGGATGGAGACGATCTGCTCTTGACGCTCAATGAGTTTGAAATGCAGGAGCCTGGGGTAAAAATCGCCGGCACGGTCCGGCGTTCCGGCGGAGCCGAGACAAGCGCGGCGCCGGTGTGGCAGGTCGATCTCAAGGGGGAGGAGCTTGATCTGACCCGCATTCGCGCCGCTGTTCTCTCCATGTGGGGGAAGAACGAAATTGTCGAAGAGTTGGGGCAAATAGTGCAGAGCGGCACGGTCGGCAAGGCCAGTTACAGCTTCAAGGGTACCGCGGCTGATCTTGAATATGTCCGCAACATGCATGTCATTGCCGAAGACATCGACGCCTCGGTCAAGGTTCCGGAAGTCGATCTGCTGCTGACCAACGTCAAGGGGAAATTGCGGATCGAAAAGGGGTTGCTCATCGTGGATGGAGAGGAAGCCGAGATGGGCAAGAGCCGTGGCCGCAATGGCCATCTGGTTCTTGGTCTGCCGAATGATGATTTCACCTTCAAGCTCGATGTTGATCTTGAGGCGGATCTCGCCGAACTTCCCGCGGTTTTGGCGCGTCTGGTCGACCACCCTCCCTTTCAGGCTGAATTGGCCCAGTTCAGCGGCGTATCGGGCCGGGCGACCGGCCGTCTTCACCTGGGCGATGACCTGAGGGATTTCAAGGTTGCCGTCGAGGTTGCCTCCATGCAGGGCAAGGGCCGTTACGCGCCGATGGCGTGGGACTTTGCCGTGGACGCAGGGGAGATGACCATTGCCCCTCCCCTGGTGCAATGGCGAAACGTCCGAGGCGAGTACGGCCCCCATGCGGTGAAGAAAACAACCGGGCAGGTGCGGTGGCCGGACGACGTTTTTCTCGACATAACCCAGCTTGACGGGGTGCTGGTCGCCAAGGAACTGGAAAAGGAAGACCTTTCCTATTTCAAGGAGATCAGCGAAACGCTGCGAAAAAACCTCACCCGGGTCGATGGCCGGATAGAACTGCGGAACACGGCAATTTCAGGAAAGGCCTCGGAACCGAAGCTGTGGAAAGCGGACGCGGACGTCATGGTGAAAAATCTTGTCGCGGAAACGCCGCATCTCCCGGTACCGATCCGGATACAGCAGGGCAAGGGACATTTTTCAAACACTGCAATCACGGTTTCCGAGGCCACGGGCTCCCTTTTCGGCGATTCGTTCACCCTGGGCGCCTCCCTGACCCACCAGGCTTTCGCTGCCTTGCGCGGGAATATTTCCTTGCAAGGCAAGGTCGGGCAGGAGTTCGGGCAATGGCTCAAGGAGCAGCAGTTCCTTTCCCCAGCCCTTTTCCCGCGCCTCCCCCTTCGGATGGAGACCTTGCAGATCGACCTGCAGGAAGGAAAAACCTTGGCCAAGGGTGTGCTCCGGCCGGAGGGTTCGATCTTGCGTCCGGCCAAGGCTGATTTTTCGGTGGAATTCACCAAGGACGATCCCCTGAAAATGTCCGCCCGCGTATCGAGCGGCAAGGAAGAGGCCACGATCTCCCTGGATTTTCTCGATAACACCAGGGAAACCTTTCTTTTTTCCTGGAAGGGCGAATTGTCCAAGAAAACCGTCGATCAGTTGCTGGAGAAGGAAAACCTGCTAAGGGGCCGGATTACCGGGGACTTTCAGCTTTACCTGCCCCAAGACCCCAACAAGGTGGCTTTTACCGGGGAAATCGAGGCCACGGATCTGCGCTGGTACCTTGACGGGAGGGATGACAGTTTTATCGATATCCAGGAGCTTCGCCTTGCTGGGGTTGGCAAGGATCTCAAGGTGAGACGCTTGGTCTGTGCCTTGAACGAAAGGGAATCCGTGGTGGTCAACGGTATGGTCTCGCGTGGTGGCAGCGGACTTGCCTTGAAGCTCGATCTCGCCTCGCCCGCGCTTTCCCGCCAAACCTTGTTGGACCTAAAAGATACCCTGACGCGGATCAAGGACCGCGGCACGCCCGCCTCTTCTTCCGAGAAACCGCACCAGGAGGCGTCGCCGTGGAATATTACCGGCACCGTGGTTTTTGATGTGGATGAATTCACTTTCGACCGCAAAACCGGGGAGAATGCTTCCGCCACCCTGGTCTGGCAGGAACTCAGGGGAGAAATACGGATTCATCCCCAGTGGCGGCTGTCCGCGCTCATAAATAATGGTCGTCTCTGCTGCCTGGACACCACCGGCGAATGGTTTTCCACCCCCGAGCTTGGGCAAAATCACTTTTCCGTGATCAGCGCCTGCCCCACCCCGCCTCGGTTTGAAACCGTCCTGCCGTGCCTTGGCTACCCGCAAGACCTCATTGAAGGGGAATTCTCCCTCAATGGCCGCCTGGAAGGAGTGTTGGACAACTGGAAGGAGGGGCATCTGCAGATAGACTCCCACCAGGGGCGGATTCTCCGCATGAAGCTTCTGGCAAAAATCTTCAGTGTGGTCAATATCACGGATCTTTTCAGCGTGGACCAGGGCGAAGGCGGACCCGAGATGTCTTCCCGGGGGTTTCCCTACTCGGATCTCCTCTTGAAAGCGTATGTCAAGGGAAACGAGCTGATCATCGACGAGGCGGTGGTGCGGGGCGAAGGGCTGAATCTTTTTGCCCGGGGCAAGATGAATCTCAGTACCTTTGAATTGGACATCGTGGTTATGATTTCTCCGTTTAAAAGTCTTGACGCCATTGTCAGCAGAGTGCCTCTGGTGGGTAGGATCATCGGCGGGGAAACCGCCACCCTGGTCACCTTTCCGGTCGGAGTCACCGGCAAGGCAAGCGACCCCCAGGTTACCCTGCTGCCGCCAAGCGCTGTGGGAGAGGGATTGTTGAATATCGTCAAGCGGACATTGCTGCTGCCGTTCCATATCCTTTCCCCGGTTTTACCAGAGGCGACACCCGAACCTGATAAAAAGCCGTAGCCGTAAACAATAGGGATATTCATGAAAGAATTTGTCCGCCTCATGAAGGCGCTGTCCGACCAGAATCGGGTCAAGATCATCACGATGCTGGGGGTGCGTGAGCTGTGCGTCTGTGAGTTGACCGCGCTTCTTGGCGTGGCCCAGCCCACGGTGTCCAAGCATCTTCGCATCCTTGAGGATGCCGGTCTGGTTTCTTTCCGCAAGGAGGGGAACTGGATTATTTACCGGCTGAACGACGAGTGTCCGGAACAGGGCCGGACCATGCTCAACCTGGTCGATCAGTGGCTGGATAAGGCGCCCGAGATAGCGGGGTTGCGACGGAGATTGCCGGAGGTGCGGCATTTGCGGAAGATAATAGCGTAGAGCTTTGTTTTCCGCCGTGCCTTAGGCAAGGCGGAAAAGCCGTTTAAGCCAGCCGCCCGCCACAGGGGGTTGGTCGGCAAGAAAGGCATGCAATTTGGCAATGTTCGGGTCTTCCGGGGGGACAAGAAATTCCAGCCCGAGCTCAAAATGCTTGCTCGGGCTGGAAAAAACATGGTCGAACCAGACGGGATGGGCGGGAAGAACAAGACGCTCTCCCCCGTGTTTGTCAATCACCTCAAGTTGGATGACCTTGTCCTGATCGTCGTTGCAGGCATAAAAAAGATGGTAGCGGCCGGTGCGGATGTGGGGCACGGACAAACGGGCTCCGTAGAACGAGATGTCTAACAAGGTTCCCGGCAGAGGATCGGCGAGAATCAGTCTGTTTTTCGTGTCGCGCAGAATAAGCGTGACCGCCATGCTGACGCTGAACCGTCTTGCCCGTCGCTGTTCTTGCCCCATACTTTTTCGCCCCGGGGAATATCCTGCCCCCATGCCGTGCAATGCCGCTCGCTCCTCCCCAGCAATACCATTATAAGATATTCCTGTAACACGTTGATGTCAAAGAAAATTTTCCCGGTTCCCAGGGAAAAAGCCCGTTAATTCATTTTTTTGTCCTGTATTTCCTTGAGAATTTCGCTGACCAACTGACCGTTGGGCGCCGTGGCCATGGGGTTGAGGCTGATCAGTTCCTGCCAGGCGCCAATGGCGCCGGACTGATCCTTGAGATCGTAAAGCAGAACGACGCCCTTGTTGAATCGGGCGGTTTCATGCTTGGCATTCACCTGGATGGCCCGGTCAAAGGACGCGATGGCCTGTTGCGGATTGCCCGCCCTCCGGTACATGACCCCGAGGTCGGTGAGCACATCGGCATTATTAGGGGCCAGGGCCAAGGACTTGCTGTAAGCGTTGATCGCCTTGTCCGCCTGGTCGGAGTCAAAATAGAGATGGCCGAGGCTGGTCCAGGCCTCGATGTTTTGAGGATTTTTTTGCACCTCAAGCTCGAGCTGCAACAGGTGCTGGGTTTGTTCGGCCGTGAGCTTTGCGGCCTGCGCTTCCGGCTGTCCGGTGGCAACCTTGGCCGCTCCTCCGCTTGCCGGGCTCTTGTAGATGCTGAAGACGATCCCGGAGAGAAAGCCGATGATCAGGCAGCAGAGGCCGATAACAAGCACGATTTCCGTTTTGTAGCCACCTGCTGGAGATTGTTCGGGTTGTGATGCCATGGCGTGAAGCCTCCTTCCTTGATTTGGGTTGAGTAGTGCGCTCGGGTCAAACCGTTACATACATATGAACAACAATTGTTACGCCCTGCCACGCTTCTGTGACACGCGCGGGAGGATAAATGTTCCGGGGGAAATGCACGAATCGGGTCATCTGCCCAGCTCATGCACCAAAAGGGTGCATCCGGTCGCAAGCTGGAGGGCCTCGTCAACGATACGGCGATGATGGGTAAAGAGGATGACCTGGGTTTTTTCGGCCAGTTCCCCGAGGATTTTCAGGGCGGCCCTGGACCGGGCATCGTCGGCGTTCACCAGGATGTCGTCCAGGATCAGGGGCATGGGCTCATGGCTGGCAAGACGCCATTCCAAAGAGGCCAACCGCAGGGCGAGATAAAGCTGGTCCCTGGTGCCGGAGCTCATCCGTTCCACCAAAACCCTGGTGCCGTTTGACCGTGTTCCCACCAGCACCGGCTGGCCCTCGTCATCCTCATCGGCACGCAATCCGGCAAAAGAACCCAGGGTAAGTTCGCTGAAATACCGGGAGGTGATGGCCAGCACCGGGGTCTGATTTTCGCTGCGAAACCGCTCGATCTCGCTGTTCAGGACGTACCCCGCCACCTTGAGCTGGACATAGCGCTCCGACAGCCGTCGTATTTTGGCGAGCAGCCTGGCGCCCTCTTCCGCAGCCTCGGCGGCCCTGGCATTGCCGTCCATCTGCCGGAGCTGGTTTTTCTTTTCGCCGATGAGCACGGAGAGGTGCTTGCCTTCCGGGGCCAGTTCCTGCTCGATTTTTTGGCTCAGTTGGGCGATTTCTTCGGGGAGTGCATCCGGGTCGATCCGTGCGGCCTGGTCTTCCAGTTCGGCAAGGGAAAGGCCGCCCGCGCCCTCGATCAGGTTGTGTTCAGTTTGGGCGAGATGGTCTAACAGACTGCGGTATTGGGCCGAGCGTTTCTCCGCCGCCTCCAATTCTTCCGGCAAAACCTTTCCGGCCAGGCGGCAGAGTTCCGCGAGCTGATGCCTGGCCAAAAGCATTTCTTCCGCCAAACGAAGTTTCTCTTCCGTGGCCGCTTGTGTTTCCTGGGCATACCGGGCGTGGAGGGTTCGGTCGTTTCTCGCCTGATTGAGCAGGGCCTTGAGCTGCGCCACGATCTGCCCGGCCGGCTGTCCCATGAGCCCTGGCGCGATGTCTCGCGCCAGGGCCAGAGCCGCCTCCTCGAATCGCCCGGCGTCGCGGTCGATCCCCTCAATCCGTTTGCGGAGTTCGTCAGCCTCTTTCAGTCTGGCAAAACAGTTGTGCAGATTTTCCAGCACATCCCCGGCCTCGGCAGGGTGGATCTGCCGGTTGCCGCCAAGGCTGCCGACCACCTCCTGCCACTCCTGCCGCCAGAGTCCAAGCTCTTCCGTGAAGCGGGTTTTTTCATTTTCCGCCTGGAGGTGTTCCCCTTCCAGGGCCGCTTTCTTTTCAAGGAGCCTCTGCCGCTTGTCTTCAATGGCCGTGAGCCGTTCCAGTCCATCCTCAACCTGGAGCAGGAGCGGCTCAAGTTCCTTGCCCTGGGGCGAGGGGCGTTCTCCAAGTCCGGCAAGTTCCCGGAGCAAGGTCGCGTTGATTTTCTCCCGCTCCGAGCTTTTTCTTTCCAGTTCGACTTCCCTTGCCTGCAATTCCTCCGCGCTGAGCCGGAGAGCGGCGGCCCCGCCCAGCCAGGCCAGCATCTCCGCCGGAGAAAGGGGGATGATTGCGCAGGGCTGCCACAGGCTGCGCCACTCCGTATCCATGGCCGTAAAAGCCAGGCTGAGCTGGGCCGCGTTGTTCTCCAGTTCGGCCAGCGCCCCTTCGAGGTTCTGCTGCTCTGCCTGCAAGGCCGCGAAGGCCTGGACCCGGTCTGCCTCGTGCCGGAGACGATCCGCCACCGTATCTGCCAGGGCCACCTTTTTTTCATAGGCCTCGGGCAGGGGCAGGTCCTGCCCAAAGGCAACATCTTCTCCGGCAAGGTCTTCGCCCTTGAGCCACTGGCGGCGCAGCAGCTCCCACCCCTTGTCGCGCTGGGTCCGGATCAGGACAAGCTCTTTCTCCGTGGGCGCATTTTCGGAAATTTCCCGTTGCCGGATGTCTGCCTGCACCTCTGCCAGCCTTTTGCGCAACCGTTCCCCTTCCTGCTGGCTCTCCCGTTGCCGCGCCGTCTGCTCAGTATGGGCGGCCTCGTATTTTCGCACCGTTTCCGGCAGGGGAAGCGGCAGGGCAAGAAACTCCGCAAGACTGCCGGACCAGAGGGGCAGCCGTTCCAGTCCCTGAAGGCAGGTGCGTCTTTTTTCTTCTATAATCCTGGCCTTGTCCGTCAGGTCCGCATCGAGTCCCCCGGATTTTCTGGCCATCCGCAAGGCCTGGCTCAGGCCCGCCGTGTTTTTGGCTAACGGCAATCCGGCCAGCTCCCTGTCGATCTTCCCCAGTTCCCCGCCAATCTCCAGCAGCCGTTTTTCGCTCTGGCTCAGGCCCTGCTGCAAGCCTTCGTGTCTGGCAGCCAGATGTCCGATAATCTTTCTTCTGCCGGAAACAGCCCGGAGGGTCTCCACCTGCTCCAAAGAGATATCCTGCCGCACCAGCCTGAGAAAATCGGCTGCCTCCCCCTTGTTGCTGATCCGCATGCCTTCAAGACGTGGCCGGTCTTCCCGGCCCTTTTTGTATTCCCCCAAACGCTGGTGCAGCTCCTCGATGGCATCCTCCGCCTCAAGTACCGGCTGACGGGCGGAAACAGCCGCCATTTTTCCCTGCATCTCCGTGAGCTTGGCCGCAACAACGGTTTCCTTGTGGGCCAGGGTGTGGAGCGTTCTGTCGATCTCCTGGCGCCGAACGGAAAAATCATTGGGCAGTTCCACGACCTCGCCCAACTCGGCAAGTTGCTGCCGAAGCGCATTGCGCCGGACAAGCTGGGGCAGCAATTGGTGGATGCGTTCCAGTTGCCGCCTACGCCGCTCTTTTTGCCCATGCTCCTCTTCGATATTCTTGAGGGCAACCTGCGCCGCCTGCAACTCATTGTTCAATTCGTGCCACTCCCGGCTGGAAAGCGAGGCCTCCCGCACGATTTTCTGGGTCTCCTTGTAGGCGGCCAGGGCCTCGTTGATCTCCCGCCTTGTGC
Source organism: Desulfobulbaceae bacterium UBA2273 (assembly GCA_002347095.1). Lineage (GTDB taxonomy): Bacteria > Desulfobacterota > Desulfobulbia > Desulfobulbales > Desulfurivibrionaceae > Thiovibrio > Thiovibrio ferrireducens. The sequence goes on from DDWZ01000017.1 coordinate 42,292, forward strand.
CGCGGGCCGTGAACAACGCCTCGGCCTCGTTCTCCAGCCCGGCAAGCACCCCGCGCAGGGAAGAAACCCCGGCCCCGGCGGAAAAAAGGGCCTGGCCCACCTCGCCCTTCTGGGCCAGGATATCCTCTCCGCCCCGGATGAGATCCTCATGGCTTAAGCCGTACAGCGCTTCGAACACCGACTTTTCGGCGATGGGCAAAAATCCGGCCAACGCTTCCGGGGCAAGCGGATTGCCGTGTAGGTCAAGGATATCGCCTTTCCGCTTTTTGCGCCGGTAAAAGGCAAGCTCCCGGCTGTCCGCCGCCTGCAGGCAGCCGCCCACCAGCAACTGATCGTTGGCATGAAGGAAATTATCGGGGGTTTGGTGGTCAAAACCGAAGAGCCAGGCCTTGAGCGCCCGGAGGGTGCTGCTCTTCCCGGCCTCGTTGGGACCGTAGACAATGTGCAGGCCAGGGCCAAGCTCCAGGGTGCGGTCGGTGAAGGGGCCAAAGGCCTTGAGTTCGAGTCGGGCAATCCTCACCGGCGTCCCCCCTGCCCCAGCAGTCTGGCGATGAGCATTTCCTTGATCTCTTCGCGCAGATCGCTTGCCTCGGAAATTGATGCGGGAACAAGGCCGCCCTCGTGCAGGAGCTCCGGGGGCAGTTTTTTCTGCAGCTCCCCGATCCCAGGCACCAGTTCCATGAGCGCTGCCGGTTCAAAATCCAGACCCTCAATGGCCTGGATCAGTTCCGCCATGGGTGTTTCCTCGCCGAGGTCCACCGCAAGCGCCACGGGCCGCTGGGTGGCAAACACCACTTTTTCCAGCCACATCTCGCCGAGCCCTGCGGCAAGCCCGCGAAATTCTTCGGTCAGGAGAGCGGAATCACGGTGGAGTTCGGCATGGAGTTCACTTTTCCCAACCAGTTGCAACCGGATTGCCAGGGGTCTTCCCTCGGCTTCGGCCTGTTCCGTTTCCATCCCCTGCCGGACCGCATCAATGGCCAAATCCATTGTGGTGCAGTCCGTGAGATCAACCCGGCACAGGGACCAACGCAGGACATCCAGGTCGCGGTGCTCGACCGTAGCGATGCGCCCCTCCTCCACCCGCACCAGGGTGGCCCCTTTGGCTCCGGGCTCATGGATATGCCTGCCCTGGATATTGCCGGGGAAAACGATCCAGGGGGAGCGGCTCACCTCCTCGCGGAGGTGGACATGACCAAGGGCCCAGTAGTCATAGCCTTTGGCCATAAGATCGTCGAGGGAGCACGGGGCATAGGGCTCATGCCCCTGTCTGCCGGTGAGGGAGGTGTGGAGCAGGCCGATGTTCAGGTGATGCGGGAGACCTTGGGGATATGTGCGGGCAATATTCTCGGCCAGAACTCTTTTGTCATAGCCCTGGCCATGCACCGCAACCCCCAACTCTTCGAGGAGCAAGGTTTCCGGCTGCTTCGTGGAAAAAAGATGGACATTGTCCGGCAAACGCAGGGATTTGGTGATCTGGCTTGCCGCGTCATGGTTGCCCGAGGCCAGGAAGACCCGGATATTCTCCTTGCGCAGCATGCCCATACGATTGACAAAGAAAAGACCGGTGTTGTAATCCTTCCACTCGCCATCGTAGAGATCGCCGGACAACAGAACAAAGGCGACCCGTTCCGCAATGGCCAGGTCGATCAGGTTGTCGAACGCCCTTCTCGTTGCCTGACGGATTTGGCCAACCGGTGCATCGGCGTAAGTTTCCAGGCCGCGCAAGGGGCTGTCGAGGTGGATATCCGCAGCGTGGAGAAAGGTGAACATGGCTTATTTCACCAAGAGGTCGTAGCCGGCCAGGGCTGCAAACCCGGCCAGTCCGCCGCCAAGGACTGGCAGAAAAATATTGAGCACGGAAAACTCCTGCATCCAACCTCCCGAAGTCATTGGCTTTACTCAAACAGAATCTCTCTGTACCACAGGGATGGACAATATGCCAGCAAACAGTGGAGGTCTCGCAACACCATCAGGAAGTCCCAGGTCCGCGACACCACTCAATAAGTTATAAAGCAATACCCGTTGTAATCGCGTTTTCTTGCGATTTCAACACACGGTGAATCTCCCCGGACAGCCCCTTTCTTCTTGACACGGGGCACGCCGGACAGCTATCAAGAGGTTTTCGCACCGCGAAAACAGGGCACTCCGGGAGAGCATATGGATACGCAGGCGGCACGGCAAATACAGCAGTTTCTTGAAGAGGATATCGGCCTGGGCGACATCACCACCGATTCCGTGTTTGGCCCCATGCAGGAGGGCACGGCCGTATTTGTCGCCAAGGAGGAATTCGTGGTGGCCGGCCTTGATGCAATCGCCCCCCTTGTTTTCACCACGCGCAATTCGCGAATTGCCTGTACGTCCATGAAAAAAGACGGCGAAACGGCACATGCGGGGGAGCGCATCTTTTCCGCGCAGGGTCCGGTGCGGGATCTGCTCAGCGCCGAACGGCTGGCCCTCAATCTGGTGCAGAGGCTGAGCGGCATCGCCACCCTCACCGCCGCTTTTGTCCATGCGGTGGAGGGGCTGCCGGTGAGAATCATCGACACCCGCAAAACCACCCCCGGTCTTCGGGCCTATGAAAAATACGCGGTCCGGGCCGGGGGGGGACACAACCACCGCTTCAGTTTGGCCGACGGCATTCTGCTCAAGGACAACCATATCGCGGCAACAGGTTCGATCACCCAAGCGGTGCGCATCCTGCGGGACAAGGCGCCCCATACCCTGAAGATCGAGGTTGAAACCGAAAACCTTGCCCAGGTCGAAGAATGCCTTGCCTGCGGGGTGGAGATCATCATGCTCGACAACATGGCCCCTGCCCTGATGCGCCAAGCCGTGGGCCTGATAGGTGGCCGCGCTCTGGTTGAGGCCTCCGGCGGGGTGAATCTCGCCAATGTCCGCGAGATTGCCGAAACCGGGGTTGACCTCATCTCGGTGGGCGCTCTCACCCATTCCGCCAGGGCCATGGATATCAGCATGCGGTTGAGCGTGTAAGCGGTTACGCGTCGATCACCTTCTTGATGGCAGCGGCCAAGCTGCTAATGGTGTAGGGCTTTTGCAGGAAATCCTTTACCCCGAGGCGAAGGATCTCCTCCACCCGGTTGTCCTTGCGAAATCCCGAGGCAAGAAGCACCTTTACCGCGGGATTGATTTTTTGCATCTCGATAAAAGCCTCCCTGCCGGACATGATCGGCATGGCCATGTCCAGAAGCACCGCCTGTATCTCTGCCTGATGCTGCCGGTAGATCTCCACCCCCTCCTGGCCGTTGCTTGCGGTGAGCACCGAATAGCCCACGGCCAGCAAAACATCCTCCGCCATGCTCCGGACGAGTTCATCGTCATCCACCACCAGAATCAACCCTGCTCCCCGAGTAATATCAAGGCTCTGCCCGCCTGCGAGCGAGTCTTCCGAGCGGACCAGGGAGGGGAGATAGACGTTGAAGGTGGAGCCAAGCCCCGGCTCCGAATAGACATCGATAAAGCCCAGTTGCTGGCGGACGATATTGTAGACCATGGCCAGGCCAAGGCCGGTGCCTTTGCCCGGCTCCTTGGTGGTAAAAAAGGGATCGAAGATCTTGGCCGCTGTCTTGGTATCCATGCCCACTCCGGTGTCGCTCACCGAAATACGCCAATACGCATTCGCGATTGCCTCGGGGTGTTTTTTCTGAAACACCGGATCCACCGTGATCTTGTCAATGGCCACGGAGAGAGTGCCGCCCCATTGGGTATCTTCGCGCATGATGGTCATGGCGTGCACCGCATTGATGCAGAGGTTCAGCAGAACCTGCTCCATCTCGGTGGTGTCCGCAAGCACATAGGCCGGTTCCGCGGCAGGATGCTCCACCACCTTCACCGACTTGTCAAAGGTGTTCTCTCCAATCTTGCACACATGCTTGAGGGAGAGGTTCAGGTCCACGGCCACCAGATCGGCCTGCTGCTTGCGAGACAGGGTGAGCAATTGCCGGACCATGTCCACGGCCCGCTGCCCCGCTGTTTCCATGCGCTCAAGATATTCATTCAACTCGGTTGGGGAAAGGGCTTGGTGGTATTTGATCTTGTACTGGAGCAGGGAGAGATTGCCCAGAATGGAGGCAAGAACATTATTGAAATCATGGGCCAGGCCGCCGGCAAGGGTGCCGATGGATTCCATCTTCTGAGCCTGCCGCAATTGCTGTTCCTTGCGTTCAAGCTCGGTAATGTCATCAAGACGAATGGCCACGCCGGCGGTGCCGTTGGCGATCAGGGGAAAAAAGGTCAAATTGTAGAGATGTTCCGGGTTCTGGCTTACCTGTTCGCGGGGGAGGGTCACCGTGTTCAGGTTTCGACCGGCTTCGTCGACTTGCTGGGTATATTTGCAAAAAAATGGGGCAATATCATAGATCTTTCTGCCGATCGCTTCCTGGGAGGAGATGCCGGTAAGCTTGCAAGCCGCGGTGTTCCATTGGGTAACGGTGCAATCGACGTCCAGGGTGACCAGCATGGAGGGCATGGACTCGATGATATTGTTGAGGTAGTTGCGCATCCGGGCAATCTCCCGCTCCGCGGCCTTTTGCGCGGTGATGTCGCGGATCAATCCCTCGTATTTGTTCACCTTCCCGCCAAAACCCCGGACCGCATGGCAGGTCAAGGCGGCGATGATGGGTGTGCTGTTGTTGGCGATTAAAATGAGTTCGTAGTCCTTGACAAACCCCTGGGAGCCCATCAGCTCCTTGAATGTGGCGAATGATCCCTCGTTTTCGAAGATGTTGGCAAAGAGGTTTCTGCCGAGCATTTCCTCAAGTGAGTCAGCGCCAAGGATGGAGATAAACGCGGGGTTTACATCAAGAAGCGCCCCTTTTTCGTCGGCCACGAAAATTCCTTCCATGGCCCGCTCGAACAGATGCCTGAATTTTTTCTCGGAGTTTTGCAGCGCCAGCTCCCGGGAGGCTATGGTGCTGGCCATGACATGCAGGGTCTGGGAAAAACGCTCCAACTCCAGCACCCCTCTGGGCATGGGGATCTCCACATTGAAATCGCCTTGAGTGATGCTGTCGGTTGCCTGCATGAATCGCTGGACCGGTCCGCTCAGGCGTTGGGCCAGAAGCGAGCCGATTACAACGGAGAGGATCCAAAAGCCAAGGCCGGTAATCGCCGCGTTTTTCTGAATCTCATGCAGGTGCGCAAGGATCGGCTTCATGGACAGGGAAACCCTGGTGACGCCAAAAACCATGCCGCCGATGGCGATGGGCGCGGCAACCACCAACTGATCATGGACTGGATCGATCTTGACCCGTATCTCATTATCCGTAATCGCAAGATCTTCCTCCATCATGGTGCCGAGCAACCGCACCTCGGAGGCAGCCAGGATGTTTCCCTGGCTGTTGGCGATCTGGATGGATTCGATGTCCACAAGGGTGGAAGATTCCCGGACGTATTCCTGGAGAGGCGCATAATTTTCCGTGATCAGGTGATCAATCACGGCAAAGGCGGTGGTGCGGGCGATGGCCGTGCCATGGGCGGAAAGGTTGCTGATGGCATATTTTTTAAAAA
>DDWZ01000005.1:0-186 GCA_002347095.1 Desulfobulbaceae bacterium UBA2273
AACGGCGGGCCAAGCCCGCCGTTCCTTTTTTTATCGCTTCTTTCTTTCCTTATTTTTTCTTCATCGCTTCCTTAAGCAGGTGTGTCCCCTTCTGGGAGGCAGCGATGGAAGAGGTCAGACTCTCCCGGGCCAGACCGGGATTATGCCAACCATCGCTGTTTTCGGCGGTCCACCACTCCCAGAGCA
>DDWZ01000005.1:270-29296 GCA_002347095.1 Desulfobulbaceae bacterium UBA2273
CGCGGGTGTAGTTCTGCACCGCCTGGATCTGGTAAAGCTTCTCCTCCACCGTGGACTTGGGATGGCAGGTCAAACAGGCTTGCTTGACATGATCCTTGGGCCGCACCACCTGATGGGAGGTGTAGGCTTTGCCCGCCGCGTTCTTTTCCTTGGGCATATGGCAGTTGTGGCACTGCACTCCGGCCTTGTCGTGGACGCTGCCCCAGTAGGTTTCCANNTCACGCAGGTTTCCTTGAGCATCTTGCGCGGCGACTGCTGCTGGTGATCCGTGAAGGTCTTGCCGTTCTTCTCGATCTTCTTCATGTGGCAGTCCTTGCACTCGACGCCTTCGCGCTCATGCTTGGACATCCAGAAGGTCTCGGTCTCCGGGTGCTGCAGCTTCGACAGCGCCGCACCGGTAATGGCATGACGGAAGTCCTTGAAGTTGCCGAACTTCTCGACCATCTTTTTGTTGTAATCGAAGACGTTCGTCCATTGGAAGAGGTTGGTGCGCTGGTCGGCCATGGTGACCGGCTTGTCCTTGCCATCCGGGCCGGCATTCGGCTCGAAGCCGGGGTTGCAGTTGTACTCCACATGGCACTGGCCGCACAACAGGGTGGAATCCATCTTGTCGAGCAGGCCAATTTTGCGGAAACCACGGAAATCCACGACCTTGACCTTTCCTTTGCCCTTGTCGGCATCATAGGGCCGGGCGCCGCCCTCCCGTTCAATGGCGTCGATGAGGGCGTCACGAACGATGCGCGGCTTGGTGGCGTGGGGGTCATGGCACTCGATACAGCCCACCGGGTTATGCACATCCTTGATGAGCGCGTTGACATCGGAGGATCTGTCCCATTTGGCCTGTTCGTCCTTGTCGCCCATGTACTTCCATTTCAGGATCAAGTCTGAGGTTTTGCACTGCAGGCAGACGGAGTTCCCGGCCTTGGCCGTGTAGGGCAGCAATTTGCCCGTATCCTCCAGCACATCCCAGGTCTTGCCCGGCTGGGTCATGCCGAACATGTTCTTGAACTGGTAGCGGCCCCCGGCAAAACGGTCCACCGTGAGCTGATCCACGACCATGAAGGGATGGGAGCGGGGTTCGTTATGTTCCTTGGTGAAGCCGTGGGGGGCGAGAAGCTTGTCCTGCATGGGAGAACGGCCGGTGGGGGTGCCTTTTTCCTTGCGGGCCTGGGCATCATAGTTGACCCGGTAGAAACTCTTGAACTGATCCTTGTGGCAACCGCCACAGGTGGCAAGATCGAGACTGGTCACCGGTTTGGTCTCGGCGTTGGCGAGATGGGCGTCCAGTTGGGAATGGCAGGTGGTACAGGCAAGCCTCGCGTGTTTCCCGCTCTTCTTCAGCTCCTTGACCTCTTCATGGCAGGAAAAACAGGTGGCCTCATCCACGCCCTTGCCGGACTTGGCCGTTTTGGTCGCCGCCAGACCAGGGGTTGCCCAGACCAGGGTCAGGGCCATGATCGAGCCTATCCATATCCGCTTTTTCATGCTCAGCGCCTCCTCTATGTGGGTGATTTTAGGAAAAATACACTCCCATGACATGAAAAGTATAGCACGGGAAACTTGAAGCAGGTCAAGGCAATTTTTGCCGGGCTGAAACCGCGAGCGGCGCGCGACAAAAAAGGGGAGCCCGTGCGGGCTCCCCTTTCCGATTGATACGCCATTTTTCTCAAACCAGGATTACAGAATGGCCTTGATGGCTCCCCGTGGAGGAGCGCAGCTCGGCGTCGATCTCCTCGACTCCGATGGCGCGGGTCGCCTCGTTGCCTGAACCAACTCGATTATGATTCCAGATCCTTTTTCATCCGGTCAAATTCGTCCTTGCCTATTTCGCCTTGGGCATAACGCTTTTTAAGAATATCCAGCGGCGTCTCCCTCTGGCCGGGGAAGTCCTTCCTTCTGAGCCAGCCGACAAGCACAACGATTCCGGCAACAAGCAGCGCCCAAAACACCAGCATCATGACCACCCCTCCAATCCCCATGCCATGCCCCCATCCGGACCAACAATCATATCCCCACATTGTTCCACCTCTTTCCCAATAGGCGCAGAAAAACAACCTCCGCGCTGTTGAAACGTTCCGCAGCCCTCAGCCATTTTTTTTCCCTAGAACCAGTAAAACAATACCGCCCACCAGGGTAGCGATCCCCACGACCGGCGGGAGCGGAAACGTCTTTTGTTTCTCCGCCGTCATCTGGATAGGGCCGAGATCAACGACCTTCTCTTGGGTCGTGTAGGTGATGCCTTGATAGGCAAGGGCCAGAATCCCTATGGCGATGAGAACGATGGCTATCAGCGTGTTTGTTTTCATTTAGGTCCTTTCGGTTATCAACCGGGCGGAAGAGAAAACCTCTCCCGTCAGTTACCGGCGGCGCCGGCCCTGAATGACGTTGAGCAGCACAACAACAATGGCAATTACCAGCAGGAGATGAATAAAACCGCCCAGCGTGTAACTGCTGACCAATCCCAAGGCCCAGAGAATTATCAGTATCACGGCAATCGTCCACAACATATGAGCCTCCTTTATTTCTTCTGGTGGTGAACCCGGAGAGGAATGTCTCTGTCGAGCCACTTGCTTCCCGGAGCAACTCTCCGGGAAGCACAATAGGATTTGGCGCAGCCGAGCCGCGTTACTGCCTGCTTACGATGCAATCGAGGCCGCGCTTAGCAGCCCTCAATAACCTTTTTCTTCTTCGGCTGCTGCTTAACCAGCATGCTATTCTTGACCGAGGTCACCCCCTTGACGGTGCGGGCAACCTCGACCGCTTTGTTGATATCGGCCTGGGAATTGACAAAGCCGCTCAACTGCACCACGCCCTTGAACGTTTCCACGTTGATCTCGCTGGACTTCAGCGAAGGCTCCCCGAGAATTTCCGCCTTTACCTTGGCGGTAATGACCGTGTCGTCAATATACTCTCCGGTTCCCTCTTGTTTTGCCGTCGAGGCGCAGCCCAAAAAAGAAGCCAGCAGAATAACGAGAAAAAAGCTCCCAAACAGATTGATCAGTTTCATGATGATTCTCCTTGTGAATGAATTTATTCTTGGTTTTCCTCCGGCCGGAAAAGCTACTTCCGGCTCTGCCAAACCATGACCAAACCGACCCATGCCCGTTTTCTCATTCTTTTTCCCTCCTCTGTCTTGGCTGATTGTACGAACAAACACACACCACAGATATAAAGAGTGTATCACAAAATCCTTGCCCGGGGGCACGGCATTTTTTGTTAGGCTACGCCTGCGGAAACAAAAAAGGGGAACCCTTGCGGGCTCCCCTTGATACGCAATTTTTTTTGTTGTGCAATTACAGAATGGCTTTCATGGCCCCCATGTAGGAACGCAATTCCGCCCCGATCTCCTCGACCCCGGTGTAGCGGATCGCCTCGTTGACCTGAACCAGCTCGATATTGTTTACTCCGTTGTCCTTCACGGAAAGACCCTTGCCGATCACGTCGGTGTCGATCTTCTTCATGAACTTGGCCAGCATGGGCACGGCGGCGTGGGCAAAGAGGTAGCAGCCGTACTCGGCGGTGTCGGAGATGACCACGTTCATCTCGTAGAGCTTCTTTCTCGCGATGGTATTAGCGATGAGCGGCACCTCGTGCAGCGACTCGTAGTAGGCGGACTCCTCCTTGATCCCGGCGGAAACCATGGTGTCGAAGGCCAGCTCAACCCCGGCCTTGACCATGGCCACCATGAGGATGCCGTTGTCGAAATACTCCTGCTCGCTGATCTTCTTCTTGGTGGAGGTGGATTTCTCAAAGGCGGTTTTGCCGGTGGCGGCCCGCCATTTGAGGAGGTTCTTGTCGTTGTTGGCCCAATCCTCCATCATGGTTTGCGAGAAATGGCCGCTCATGATGTCGTCCATGTGCTTGTGAAAGAGCGGGGCCAGGATCTCCTTGAGATCCTCGGCAAGGTAAAACGCCTTGATCTTGGCCGGATTGGAAAGGCGATCCAGCATGTTGGTGATGCCGCCGTGCTTGAGGGCCTCGGTGATGGTCTCCCAGCCGTACTGGACAAGCTTGGAGGCATAACCGCTCTCGATGCCCTTTTCGATCATCTTGTCGTAGCAGAGCAAGGAGCCTGCCTGGAGCATGCCGCAAAGGATGGTCTGCTCGCCCATCAGGTCGGATTTGACCTCGGCGACAAAGGAGGACTCAAGCACCCCGGCCCGGTCGCCGCCGGTGCCGCAGGCGTATGCCTTGGCCAGCTCCCAGCCCTTGCCCTGGGGGTCGTTGGCGCGGTGCACCGCGATCAGGGTGGGCACGCCGAAGCCGCGCTTGTACTCCTCCCGCACCTCGGTGCCCGGGGACTTGGGCGCAACCATGATAACCGTGAGGTCCTTCCTTATCTGCATGCCTTCTTCCACGATGTTGAAGCCGTGGGAGTAGGAGAGCGTCGCCCCTTTCTTCATCAGCGGCATGACCGCCTTGATCACCTTGGTGTGCTGCTTGTCCGGGGTGAGGTTGATGACCAGATCGGCCTTGGGGATCAGCTTCTCGAAGGTATCCACGGCAAAACCGTTGCCGTGCGCGTTCTTGTAGGACTGGCGCTTGGTCTTGACCGCCTCTTCGCGCAGGGCGTAGGAAACATCCAGGCCGCTGTCGCGGAGGTTCAACCCCTGGTGCAGCCCCTGGGCGCCGCAGCCGACGATAACAATCTTCTTGCCCTTGAGCGCCTTGACCCCGTTGAACTCGGAGGAGTCCATGAAGCGGCACTGGCCAAGTTCCTCAAGCTGCAAACGCAGCGGCAGGCTGTTGAAGTAATTCTCTCCCATGGTGTTTCTCCTTATCGTCTTGGAAATGTAACTGTCCAGCAGCACCGCATCTGCTTTGTCATCGGCCAGCTTATGTGCAACAGCACACTTCGCAGGCCTCTTCCGCGCATCTGCGGCACTGCTGAACAGTTACAGGTTGGGGGTATTTTGAGTCTTTCCCCATAAAAATGGATAGTTACCTGATAATCATGTCTTTCTTTTCTTGCTTCCGAGAACCATCATAGCCCCATTTTCTGTTGCGTCAAGTGACTTGTTCGCGATATTGTATTGCGAGAATTGCAACAATTGTTGGTTGAGCGAAGCAACCATCCCGCGCGCGACCTCACACAAAATGCCCTTCGACAGGCTCAGGGCGAACGGAATTTCGCCTTGTCATATATCCCCGTTCGTGCTGAGCCTGTCGAAGCACCTGTAAGGAATGCACCATGGACATGGAGGAACTCAAGCTCTTTCGCCACCTGGCGGAATCCCTGCATTTCGGCAAAACCAGCCGCGCCTGCCATGTGACGCCCTCGGCCCTGACCCGCACCATCCAGCGCATCGAGGCGGAGGTGGGAGAGCGGCTTTTTGACCGGGATAACCGCTCGGTGCGCTTGACCCGGGCGGGCGAGGGGCTGAAGCAGTATGCCGAGGAATCCATCGAGCGCTGGAAAAGGCTGAAGGAGAGCCTTGCCGGCGAGGCAACCCTGCACGGCGACATTTCCCTCTACTGCTCGGTGACCGCGGCCTATTCCATCCTCCCTGGCATCTTGGGCAGATTCCGCAAAGCCTGCCCCGAGGTGCACATCAAGCTCCAGACCGGCGACGCGGCCCAGGGGGTGGCCCGGCTGCGCAACAACGAGGTGGAGGTGATCATCGACGCCCTGCCGGATAAGCAGGCCAGCGGCCTGGAGTTCATGCCGCTCACCGAAACGCCCCTGGTCTTCATCGCGCCCCTGGCCTTCCCCGAAACGGTGATCCGCGACGGCCCGGAGATCGACTGGCGCAAAACCCCGTTGATCGTGGCCGAGCAGGGACTGAGCCGGGAGCGGCTCGACCGCTGGTTTGCCGCGAAAAAGATCCTGCCCAACATCTACGCCCAGGTGGCGGGCAACGAGGCGATCATCGCCATGGTCAGCCTGGGCTGCGGCGTCGGGGTGGTGCCCCTCCTGGTGCTGGAAAAAAGCCCGCTCCAGGAGCAGATCGCGGTGCTCGAGGTTTTCCCCCGGTTGGCCCCGTTTTCCCTGGGGGTCTGCACCGTAAAGAAGAACCTGCGCAACCCCAAGATCCAGGCCTTCTGGGAGATCGCCGGGGTGCGGTGAGGTTAAGCCGGGCGCATCCGCCGCCTGGATTCCGTTTCCAGGTTCGGTAAAAAGATGGCCAGCAGACCGATGGCAGGCAGAAACGAGCACAGGCTATACACAAAGGCCAGGCTGGTCAGGTCGGCGAGATGGCCGAGCACCGCGGCGCCGATCCCGCCCATGCCGAAGGCAAAACCAAAGGACATCCCGGCCACCGTGCCGACCCTGGCCGGAAGGAGTTCCTGGGCATAGACCACAATGGCCGGAAAAGCCGAGGCCAGAATCACCCCGATGGGCACGCTGAGCACCCCGGTCCAGAACAGATTGGCATAGGGCAGGGCCAGGGTAAAGGGAAGCACCCCCAAGATCGAACCCCAAATCACCACCTTGCGGCCAAACCGGTCCCCAAGCGGCCCTCCGGAAAAAGTGCCGACAGCAACCGCGCCGAAAAAGACAAACAGATGCAATTGCGCGCTCCGCACCGGGAGCTGAAATTTATCCATCAGATAGAAGATATAGTAACTGGACATGCTGGCCAGGTAGAAAAACTTTGAGAACATCAAGGCCAGCAGCACCGCCAGGGTCAGCGCCAACTTGCCGCGGGGCAGCGTTTGGACCGCTGTGGCGCTCGCCCGTGATTGCAGCCGCGTCAGCCCGTGCTTTTTGTACCAGTGGCCAACCTTGATCAGCAGATACATGGCCAGCAGGGCCGCGAGAGAAAACCAGGCAAGGCTTGCTTGTCCGTGGCGCAAGACGATGAGCGCGGCAAGCAGCGGGCCAATGGCCGAACCGCCATTGCCTCCCACCTGAAACAGCGACTGCGCTAAGCCATGCCGCCCTCCCGAAGCCATCCGCGCCACCCGGGACGATTCCGGATGGAACACCGAGGAGCCGGTTCCCACCAGAGCCGCGGCCAGCAACAGCACCGGATAACTGCCCGCCTGGGAAAAGAGCACCAGCCCGGAGAGGGTAAGGCCCATGCCCATGGCCAGGGAATAGGGTTTCGGATTCCGGTCGATATAAAAACCGACCACGGGCTGGAGGACCGAGGCCGTGCCCTGGAAGGTGAGGGTAATCATGCCGATCTGGGCAAAGCTCAAGCCGTAATTGGTTTGGAGCAGGGGATAGATCGCGGACAACAGGGTCTGCATCATGTCATTGAGCAGATGACAGACACTGATCATGACCAGGATGGTGAAGGCTGTTTTTTCCGCGTCCGTTTGCGCGGTTACAGGGGTCGGATGCACTTGGCTTTCCATGATTGCGGCTCCCTGCGGGAAAATTTTCGCGGAAAGCAGACAGAAATACCACCGGCTTTCACTTCTCGCAACCCCCAACCAGTGTCAGCCCTGGGTCCACCGCCGAAGGGGCTTTGCAACAGGCCGGACACTCGGAACAGAACCATGCGCTGGCGAAAACCTGCCGGCCTTTCAGCGTGGATCTTTGACCAGGAGCATCATTTGAGTGGTTTTGTGCTCTTTTTGCCGGCGTGTATCAACCGCTCGCCACGCGTTACATCCCGCCACACAGTGGTAAGAATCGCGAAGAGAACAGGCCCAAGAATAAGACCGAGAATCCCTAGGGCGATCACGCCGCTGATCGCTCCGAGCACGATCGCCGGAGCAGGGATATTGCTCTTTGCCCCGATGGCGAGCGGCCGGATCGCGTTATCGGCAAAGCCCACGAAAAAAATGCACCAGAGCGCCAGGAGTCCCGCCGCGAGATAGGCGCCATTGATGGCGACTAGGACGACAAGGGGCGCCCAGATAATGCTGGTGCCGACAACCGGCACGAGCGCCGCCACCGCCGTCAGCGCACCCCAGAGAACCGGGGCAGGGGCGCCGGCGACAAAATATCCGAGCCCCGCGAGTATGCCCTGCACAAGACAGGTGAAGAGCGTTCCCACTGTCACGGCGGTGATTGTGGCGCGAATCTCGGAAAAATAATGGCGCGCTCTGTCCTGGTTGGTGGCAAACCGTCCGATTGCCGCGGCCATAATCCTTGCCCCGTCACGGTAGACGAAAAAGAGGATGAACAGCGCCACCGCCAGGGTAAAGAGGAGCTGCCCCAGATTTTTTGCGGTGTTGCTCGCCACATGCAGGAGATATCCCGAAACGGTGGCAGCCAGTTTTGCTCCGGCCCCGGAAAGATCGATGCCGAACCGCTCTCCCAAGGAAATAATCCCGCTGGCAAGGGGAAACTGGCTGAGAGTGCCTGCCCCGTCGGTGCTGAACGCCGAAACGAGCTGTTCGCCTTCCTTGTACCAGCCGACGGCGTTTTGGGCGATTATGATGATCAGGGCTGCAACCGGGAGCATGAAGCAAATGGTTATGGCAAGCACCATCACTCCGGCCGAGCGGTTAGGATGGCGAGGAAACTTCTTTGCCAACCGGTCATGGTGGGGAAGAGTCGCAAGACCGATGATAAGAGCCCACGCCAAAGGCTTGGCAAGGGGGGCCGCCAACAGGGCAAACAGCCAAACCGCGGTGGCCGTGGCTATGGCAGCCACGATGCTCAGATACATTTTCTTGTCCATTGTTGTCTCCTTTCTGAGGAAAATCCGGGCGCAGACCTCCGCCGCATCGTACCAACTCCGGAACAAAAAAAGGCTTTTTCCCTACCAGCCTTTCTCGGCGTACCCCTCGATCCGGTGGAAGTTGAGATAGCGGTACACCTCATCCGCCTTGGGGGTCACCCGTTCGGCAAGGATGGCGTGGTATTCCGCCACGGTGGGGATGCGGCCCAGCACGGCGCAAACCGCGGCCAGCTCGGCGGAGCCCAGGAACACCTTGGTGGAGGTGCCGATGCGGTTGTCGAAGTTGCGGGTGGAGGTGGAAAAAACCACGGCGTTGTCGCGGGTTCTCGCCTGGTTGCCCATGCAAAGCGAGCAGCCGGGGATCTCGGTGCGCGCCCCGGCTCGGCCGAGGATGCTGTACAGACCCTCACTCTTGAGCTGCTCCTCGTCCATGCGGGTGGGCGGCGCCACCCAGAGGCGCACCCCCACCTGGGGCCGGTTGTCCAAAATTTTGGCCAAGGCCCGGAAATGGCCGATGTTGGTCATGCAGGAGCCGACAAAGACCTCGTCGATGGCAGTGCCCGCCACCTGGGAGAGGAGCTTCACATCGTCCGGATCGTTGGGGCAGGCCAGCACCGGCTCGGTGATCGTATTGAGGTCGATGTCAAGCACGGCCTTGTATTCGGCGTCCGCATCCGGGGCCAGCAGTTCGGGCGCAGCCAGCCACGCCTCCATGGCGGCGATCCGGTTGCGGATGGCATCTGCGTCCTGGTAGCCACGGGTGAGCAGGCTTTTCAAAAGCTCGACATTGGAGCGGAGGAACTCGGCCACCGGCTCCTTATTGAGCCGCACCGTGCAAGCAGCGGCGGAACGCTCGGCCGAGGCGTCGGCCAGCTCGAAGGCCTGCTCCACGGCCAGATCGGGCAACCCCTCGATCTCCAGCACCGTCCCGGCAAAGAGGTTCTTCTTACCTTTCTTCTCCACGGTGAGCAACTCCTTCTGGATGGCCACCCAGGGGATGGCGTTGACCAGATCGCGCAGGGTGATGCCGGGCTGCATTGTGCCGGTGAAACGGATCAGCACCGATTCCGGCATGACCAACGGCATGGAACCGGTGGCCGCGGCAAAGGCGACCAAGCCCGAACCAGCCGGAAAGGAGATGCCGATGGGAAAACGGGTGTGGGAATCGCCGCCCGTGCCCACCGTGTCGGGCAAAACCATGCGGTTGAGCCAGGAATGGACCACCCCGTCGCCCGGGCGCAGACTGATCCCGCCCCGTTCGCTGATGAAGCCGGGCAGGGTCTGATGGGTCTTCACATCCACAGGCTTTGGGTAGGCTGCGGTATGGCAGAAGGACTGCATCACCAGGGGCGCGGAAAATTTCAGGCAGGCCAGCTCCTTGATCTCGTCGCGGGTCATGGGGCCGGTGGTATCCTGGGAACCCACCGAGGTCATCCTGGGCTCACAGTACATGCCGGGCCGTACTCCGGGAAGATTGCAAGCCTTGCCCACCATCTTCTGGGCCAGGGTGTAACCCTTGCCACTGTCCTTGGGAACCTCCGGCTCCCGGAACAGGGTGGAAGGCGGCAGCCTCAACGCCTCGCGGGCCTTGGCGGTTAACCCCCTGCCGATGATGAGATTGACCCTCCCGCCGGCCTGCACCTCGTCGGGCAGGGTGGCGGGGGAAAGGCTGAAGGTGGTAACCACCTGCCCCTCCCGGCTGATGGTGCCGGTGCGGGTGTTGATGGTGATGATGTCGCCGGTCTCCAGGGAGGTCACGTCGCACTGGATGGGCAGCATGCCCGAATCCTCGGCGGTGTTGAAGTAGATCGGCGCGATGGTGGAACCCATGACCACCCCGCCGGTGCGCTTGGCAGGCACATGGGGGATGTCGCGGCCCATGTGCCAGAGCATGGAGTTGACCCCGGACTTACGGGAGGAGCCGGTGCCCACCACATCACCCACATAGGCGATGGGGTGCTCCTTTTTCTTCAGCTCTTCGATAACCGGAAGCGAACCGGGCAGCCGGTTTATTAGCATGGACTGGGCATGCAGGGGGATATCCGGACGGCTCCACGCCTCGGAGGCCGGGGAAAGATCGTCGGTGTTGGTCTCGCCCGCAACCTTGAACACGGTGACCGTGAGTTCCTCGGGCATGGGGGCGCGGGAGGTGAACCAGGTCGCCTCGGCCCAGTTGGTGAGCACCTGCTTTGCATGGTCATTGCTTTTTGCCTTGGCTGCCACTTCGTTAAAGGAATCATAGACCAGGAGGGTGGAGGAAAGCGCAGCCACCGCATCCGGGGCCAGGGCTGCATCATCCAACAGATCGATGAGCGGTTGCACATTGTAGCCCCCCAGCATGGTGCCCAGCAGTTTGACCGCCGCCTTCCTGTCGATGAGCGGCGAGACGATCCTGCCCTGCGCCACCCCGGCCAGAAATTCGGCCTTGACCTTGGAGGCCTCATCCACCCCCGGAGGTACCTGATTGGAGATGAGATCCACCAGGGTGGCTTCCGTTCCGACGGCCGGTTTTTGCAGCAGCGCAACCAAGGCGGTGGTCTGGTCGGCGGAAAGGGGAAGGGGGGGCAGGCCAAGAGCAGCCCGCTCGGCAACATGTTTTTGATACGCTTCCAGCATGGGTACGACCTCCTTACATAATAAGAAACCGGGATGGCCCGGTGAGCTTTTTACATGAGACTCCCCCTCCCTCGCCGTTAACACTGCTGACGGGAGGGGGTTGGGGGGTGGGTGAAGTTGGCAACGGCCTCCCAACCAGGACCTTCCCCCTCTCCCTATCCCTCTCCCTATCCCTCTCCCGCCAGGGGAGAGGGGACTTTCTTGTATTCTGCACTTTTATCACCGGACCATGCTGGACATGGTCCGGTGATTTTTTTTCAAACCAGATTCCTACCCTTGCCGGGCTCGACCTGTCAAGAAGAACATGAGGGTCGGGCACAGACATCCGGGAGTGCCGGAGAAGAGCCGTTCTGCTGTTTTTCTTTCTTCTTTTGCGTGCCCAAAAGAAGAAACAAGAAAAAAGCACCCCAGCCAGTCCTGGCCCTTCGGGCTTCCCTTGCTTCTCGCCGGGAGCGGGACGCTAAAAAACTCGGGCTTCGCCCTCAAACAGTTTTAGCGTTTTTCCCCGCCCCCGTCTGCGAGGCGCGGCAGGACAAATGGGGGAGAATAAGACTCCCATTGGCACGCAGCCGAGCACCGGAGAGGCTGCCGAAAAGGGGATTTGCACTGTTTGAGGCGTTAGCCGAGTTTGCAAAGCCCCGGCAGTATCGAGGAGCGCAGGGAATCCCGCCAGCGGCGGGACAAGTGACACGGGTGCCTTTTCTTTGGTTCGTTTCTTTGGGCAAGCAAAGAAATGAACAAACTAATTTCCCGTAATTTCCGAACAAAAAAAAGCGGCAGGAGTTTCCTCCTGCCGCCGAACGCGTTAAGAACAGCACTCAATTATCAGCCAGCCGCCATCAACCGCTCAATATCCTCGCTGCCAATGGTTTCCTTCTCCAACAAATCCTTGGCCATGGCCTCCAGAATCGCCCGGTTCTCGTTGAGCAGCCGGGTCGCCGTATCCCTGGCCTCGGTCACCAACCCGGTCACGGCCTGGTCGATGCGCACCGCGGTCTCCCCGCTGTAGGGTTGCCGGCTTCGCCCCATTTCATCGGGCCCGGCCACGTTCAACAGGCCGATCTCCTTGCTCATCCCCCATTCGCAGACCATCTTCCGGGCAATGTTCGAGGCGCGTTCGATGTCGTTGCCCGCCCCGGTGGTCACATCGCCGAAAACGATCTCCTCGGCCACCCTGCCACCCAGGAGGATGCAGAGGTTGTTCATCAGCCAGGAGCGGGACTGCGAGTGCTTCTCGTCGGTGGGCAACTGCATGGTCAGCCCCAGGGCTCTCCCCCGGGGGATGATGGTCACCTTGTGCACCGGATCGGTGCCGGGCAGCAGCCGGGCCACCAGGGCATGACCCGCCTCGTGGTAGGCGGTGAGCCGCTTGTCCTTGTCGCTCAGGATCATGCTGGTGCGCTCCGCTCCCATCATCACCTTGTCCTTGGCCTTTTCCATGAGGGCCATGGAGATTCGGCCCACTTCGAAACGGGCCGCCATCAAGGCTGCCTCGTTGACCATGTTGGCCAGCTCGGCCCCGGAGAAACCGGGGGTGCCCTTGGCGATGATGGACATATCCACATCGCTGTCCAACTGGACCTTGGCGGCATGGACCTTGAGGATTTTTTCCCTGCCCCGCACATCGGGCAGGGGCACGACGATCTGCCTATCGAAGCGGCCCGGCCGCTTGAGAGCCGGGTCCAGGATATCGGGCCGGTTGGTGGCCGCGATGATGATAACCCCGGCATTGGCCTCGAAGCCGTCCATCTCCACGAGCAACTGGTTCAGGGTCTGCTCGCGCTCGTCGTTGCCGCCGCCGGCCCCGACCCCGCGCTGCCTGCCCACCGCGTCTATCTCATCGATGAAGATGATACAGGGCGCCTTTTTCTTGGCCTCCTTGAACAAATCCCTTACCCGGCTGGCACCGACGCCCACATACATCTCGACAAAATCCGAGCCGCTGATGGAGAAAAACGGCACCTGGGCCTCCCCGGCAATGGCGCGGGCCAGCAGGGTTTTGCCCGTGCCCGGCTCGCCGGAAAGGAGCACGCCCTTGGGAATCTTGGCCCCCACCCGGGTAAAGATGCCTGGGTCGCGGAGAAAATCAACGATCTCGCCCAGCTCCTCGCTGGCCTCCTCGATGCCCGCCACATCGGCAAAGGTGATCTTGGATTCCTCGCCCTCGATGAGCCGCGCCCGGCTCTTGCCGAAGGTCATCAGCCCCTTGCCGCCTCCGCCCTGCTGCTGGCGCATGAAATACAGGCCCAGCCCCACCAGGACGATCATGGGCAGCCAGGAGCCGAGAATGGCCAGCAGCCAATGGGGTTCTTTTTTCTTTTCCACCTGGAGGGTGATCCCCTCCTTCATAAAAGGCTGCACCTGCTCCAGACTGTCCGGCAGCACGGTCTTGAAGCGGTTGCCCACCAGATCCTGGGCCTCTGCCACATTTTCCGTGATGGTGACCCGGCTCACCTTGCCAGAATTGACGCTTTCCAGAAAATCGTTGTAGCTGATCTGGTTGACCGGCTCGCCAGCGGGATTGAAAAGATTGATCAGCAACAGCCCCACCAGGGCGATGACCAGCCAGATGGACAGGTTTTTGTAGAATTGGTTCAAGGCAGACCTCATGAAAAGCTGAAGGTTTAAAGGCTGAAGGCTGAAGGAAAAAATCGTGCCAGAAAACTGATTCTTTCAGTCTTCAGCCTTTAGCCGAAATCCCTATTTTTTACTTTGTACACGATGCGGACGGAAAGACGCAAGCAATCAGGCGGACATTGTCCGGTCGCCGAGGGGCGCGATCTTTTTCGGCACCAAGCCGCTGGACATGAAGGCCGTGCAGAGCTTGCGTTTTTCAAAAGGGCAGCCGGCGATGTTCCAGCAGGGCGTGTATTGCAGCAGCTTGTGGATGGCGGCCAGGCTGATTCCGTGCTCGTGGATCATGCTTCGCAGGCAGGAAACCCATTTCAGGTTATCCAGACTGTAATAGCGCCATTTGCCGTGGCGGACCGGGGACAACAGCCCATCGCTCTCATACATCCGCAGGGTGCGCGGGGTTATGGCCAGCATCTCGGCGGCGGCGCTGATGGTGAACACGGCCTGGTCATCGGCCAGCAAAGGATGGACAAAGACGGGCGCGGAGGTTTCAGGGGTGCGGCACGGTGCATTCATGGCGAATCCTCCTTAACGGGGCAGTTCCAAAGGCATGGGTCCATCGATCTTCAGCGAAAAAACCGCGATGATGGCAGGCAGGGCCGCGAAAGGACCCATGAGCAGGGACATGACAAAGGAGCTGACAAACCAGAAGGTTTCGGCTAGCTTGGCAGTGGTCTGGATAACGACCGGGGCTGCGCCTTTTTTTTCGCTGCGAAGTGTTTTCTTCATGGCCGACCTCCTGTCTCATGTGTCCTGGGCAGCGCAGAATCATTTCGTGCACCGCTTTGCTCTTAGGTATACGCAAGGGCTATGCCAGGGAAAACGGAAGGGGCCCGAAGGGAGCAGGGTCGAATAAATTTTTTCAATAAAAACAAAGAGCTGCAACTGTATAAAAAATAATGTACATGAAACCTTGCAATAGATCTGCGGAATTATTCGTGCGCAAACGGGCTAACAATGCTTCGCATTTGGACCGAGGAAGGATCATATTGCGCCCGAAATACCCTTTGCGCCTTCTTTCCTGAGACATGACAGAGCCCACAACGTGCCGACAATGCGGAACCTGCTGCCGAAAAGGCGGACCAGCCCTCAACCGCGATGATCTTGCGCTTGTCCGCCAGGGGTATATCCGGCACGACCAGTTGCTCACCATCCGGCAGGGGGAGAGGGGGTACAACCCGGCCACCGGCAGGCTTGAACCGGTACCGGTGGAGCTGCTCAAGATCCGGGGGCAAGGCAGTGGCTGGACCTGCCTCTTCTTTGCCGAGGCCAACAACGGCTGCACCATCTATGCGCACCGCCCGGCAACCTGCAGGATTCTAAAGTGCTGGCAGCCGGAAGCGCTTTTGGCCACCATCTACCAAAACACCCTGCGCCGCGCCGACCTGATCAACCCCAACGACCCGATCCTCGCCGAAATCGACCGCCACGAACGGGCCTGCCCTGGCAAGGAATTTACCGAGCTGCTCGCGGACACGGACCGGGACTCCCTCGCCCGGCTCACCGAAATGGTCCGCGCCGATCTGGCCATCAGGGGTGAGGTTGCCCACAAGGTGGGAATTTCGCTGGAGATGGAGTTTTTTCTCTTTGGCAGACCGCTGTTCAAGCAGCTCACAGGGTCTGGGCTGGAGTGTGTCGAGGAGGGAGGAAGAATCAGTTTGCAGAGAAACTCCCCTCGCCCACAAGTGGGCGAGGGGAGTAAAGATATGTTCGGGATGCAAAATTCTCGGCTACCCAAGTAATTGTAACCGTTTAGCAGCGCCGCTTCGCTGCTGCCGTAGATGCGCGAAAGAGGCCTGTCCGCCATACATATAGTATGCGGACAGGCCGATGACAAAGCAGATGCGGTGCTGCTGGACGGTTACAAACCCTTACTTCACCTCGCGCACCATGATCTCCTCGGACCAGTCGTTGTGCTCGAACTGTTCGTGGTCCGGTTTGGCCGGCTTTTCCTCGGTCAGCCTTTGCTTCACCCACTTGAGCACCTGCTCGAACTCCGCGGCCATCTCGGCCATGGCCCGGCCCCGGTGGCTCACCTGGTTTTTTTCCTCCATGGAGGCTTGGGCAAAGGTCTTGCCCAAGGTGGGGCAGTAAAAAATCGGATCATAGCCAAAGCCATCCTCGCCCCTCGGCGCGGTGAGCAGCTCGCCTTCGCAGGTTCCCTCGTAGGTAAGGGCCGGGCCGGAAGGCACGGCGATGGAGATGACACAGTGGAAGGCGGCCTTGCGGTTGGCAACGCCTTCCATATCCTTAAGCAGCTTGGCGGTATTCTCCGCATCGCTGGCATTCTCCCCGGCATAGCGGGCCGAATACACCCCCGGCGCCCCATTTAACGCCTCCACCGCCAGCCCGGAATCGTCGGCAATGCACGGCAGCCCCAGAACCTTGGCGGTGAAATGCGCTTTTTTATAGGCGTTGTCGTCAAAGGTTTCGCCGTCTTCCACCACTGCGGGGATGGGGCCGAAATCGGCCAGGCTGCGGATCTCCACGGGAAAATCCTTAAGCAGCTCCCGGAATTCCTTGAGCTTTCCCTTATTTGTCGTGGCCAACACCAATATATTGAACATGATTTTTCTCCTTTTTGTCGCCGCTGACACTGCCCAGGCAAGAATGATCATTTACCCGCATCACCGCCGGAAGTCAATATGGTCCACGGAAGGGAAGGCGCGACAGGTCGCTTGGGGATCTTTGTTCTTCGCCCTTGTTTCCCACGCCGGTCTCTGCATAAGATAATTACAGCACTTGACCTAGGTCAATGATGGGAGCCGTTTTTTGCAATACGGTTCATCCTGCAACCGGCCCATGCGTCTCTTTCAATTCAGCACAAGGGGGAACCGCTGATGTCGCAACGAACCAGTCCCGCGCCCAACCCGGCAGAACTTCTCTCCGACGAAGATGTCTACGAGGCGATGAAAAAAATCCCCGGCTATCTCGACATCTCGGCCGGGGATTTCAAGGAACTCTATCTCCTCGCCTATGAGCATGCGGAAACGCGGTTATACAACAGTTTGCGTGTCACCGAGATCATGACCCGAGAGGTCATAACGGTTCTCCCCGCCACTCCCCTGGCCGAGGCGGCGGCGCGCATGGCCAAACACCACATCACCGGTCTTCCCGTGGTGCAGGAAGATGGCACCGTGGTCGGCATCCTTTCGGAGCGGGATTTTTTCCGCAACATGGGTGACGGCAGCCAGACCTCCTGCATGGCCCTGATCGCCAACAGCCTTGCCTCGGGAGGTTGCCCCGCGCTCTGCATCCGCGGCACAACCGCAGGGGAAATCATGACCACCCCCGTGGTCACGGTTTTAGAAACCGCCCTGTTGCACGAAGCCGGCACCCTGATGCGGGAAAAAGGCATCAACCGGATACCGGTGACGGACACCAAGAACCGGCTGCTGGGCATTCTCACCCGCAGCGATCTCATGCACGCTTTTCCGGACAAGGGGATTTCATGAACTATTTCGACAAGATGCGCGGCACAACGACAAGCCCGCCCCGGGTCAGCCTGTCCGAGATTTTCTGGTCCTGGATCGGCGCTTTTCTCGGCATTGGTGCGGTGGCGTTCATCAACTACAATCTCTTGCCCCAATCGGACCTGCTCATGCTGATCGGCTCCTTCGGCGCTTCGGCGGTGTTGATCTACGGCGCCATAAAAAGCCCCCTGGCCCAGCCGCGCAATCTCCTCGGCGGCCATATACTTTCGGCGCTGATCGGGGTGGCCAGCTACAAAATGCTGGCTCCGCACATGTGGCTGGCAGCGGCGGTGGCCGTGGCCACGGCTATCGCCGTGATGCACCTCACCAAAACCCTGCACCCGCCGGGCGGCGCCACCGCCCTCATCGCCGTGATCGGCAGCGAAAAGATCTACGCCATGGGCTATCTCTATGCAATTGTTCCCGCCGGGGCCGGGGCCTGCATCATGCTGGTGATCGCGCTTCTCGTGAACAACATTCCGAAAACAAGGCGATACCCCGAATTCTGGTGGTGAGGCAAAAACGTAACTATCCAACGCAGGGTGAAAACTGAGCAACCCACAGATCGGGAAACTGGCCGGCAGTGCCGCAGATACGTGTGTCAATTGTCGGCAGCAGTGCCGACCAAGAGGCCGGCGAAGTGTGCTAGTGCACACGAGCCAGCCGATGACAAAGCAGATGCGGTGCTGCCGGCCAGTTTACCTAGCTCGCCACGGTCAGCCAGGGCGGCACCGGGCAGTTGAGCGCCTCGGCCATGGCGCGGAACAGCTCGGCCTCGCGGATGGTGATCTTTTCGTCGTAGGTCATGCAATCCAGGGCCGCGGCAAGAACCTGTTGCCTAGTCTCGATCCCGCCCTTGGCAAGAATTTTCAGGGCATTGTCAAACCCCGCGAACGAACATTCCGAAGCGGGCCGGTAGGCAAACAGCTTCATCTCCTTGCCAAAAACCCGGACCGCCTGCATCAGCGACTTTCTGGCCAGCTCCTCATCCCCATGCCCCAGCCGGGACACAAGCGAGAGCATGCAGGAAATTTCGTCGCGCATCTGGGCAAGAGACCGGGCCGGGAGCACGGAGTCTGGCTGCGGGTGGAAGTGCGGCTCCAGATGCCGAAGCAGCACATGGTGCAATGCGTATTCGAACAGGCCGATCCGGCCGTCGGCCTGCATGAGCCGGTCAACGGTTCGCTTGAACGCCCCATACTGGTCTGGGGAAAGGCTTTTCAAGGCCGGTATGGCCAGATCCACCAAGGGCAGCCGGATCTCCGCAAGAAGCCCATCCAGGGCGGGCAGGAGGTGCATAAGCTCCTGACGCACCTCCGGGTCCGCCTCTTTTTCCAGAACCGAAAGTTGTTTTGCCCGGAGATCCTTACCAGGGTCAAGGAGAAGGCCGTACACCACCGCCCTGGCCCCGAAACCGTTCCTGGCCGCAGCCCGGACCGGAGAGGGGATGCTGTCGATCATCTCCCTGGCCAGACGCAGATGCTCCCCGTGCGGAGCGGCGATCGCCTCTTTCAGGGGACGGCCCGCGGCCAGGGAATGGACGAAGACATGCCGTCCATCCCCGGAGGCTGGAACTTCGCCCGACACACCGCCAGGCTGTCCGGCGGGCGCTGCATGCATCAAGGCCTCTTCCTCGGTGATCGGGGCCGGGGCGACCCGCGCCGGAAAATCCCCCCGGAATTCCGGATCAAGCCGCTTAATTCTGGCCAATAGGGGCGGGTGGGTGGAAAAAATATTGAACCAGCTTTCGCTGAGACCATTGCCGAAAAACATGTGGCTGATCTCCGAGGCATGCGCGTCGCGGATTTTCGACCCGGCGGACAAGCCGCCGATTTTTTTGAGCGCTCCGGCAAGCCCCAGGGGATTTCTGGTAAACTGCACCGCCGCCGCATCCGCCAAAAATTCCCGCTGCCGGGCCACCGCGCTTTTGATGAGCTTGGCAATAAACACCCCGGTGTAGCCCAGGATAACCAGGACAACCCCGATCACTATCGCATAAAAACCGCCGGTGCCCTCACCTTTGCCTTTGCTGCGCTCCCCCACGCGATCCGTGGAAAATGCGCTTTTGAGCAGAATCTCGCCCAACAGCCCGATGACCAAAATGCCGTGCAGGAACCCCTGGAGCCGGAGATTGATCACCATATCGCCGTAGAGGATGTGGCTGAACTCATGGGCGATCACCCCCTGCAATTCTTCCCGGGTGAGATACTGCACCGCCCCCCTGGTGACGCCGATCACCGTATCCTCCTGGGAAAACCCGGCGGCAAAGGCGTTGATCCCGGATTCCCGGTCGAGCAGATAGACCGCAGGCACCGTAATCCCCGAGGCAATGGCCATCTCCTCGATGATGTTCAGCAAGCGGCGTTCGTGAAAATCGTTGGTATCGGGGTAGACGACCCGCCCGCCCAGGAGCTGGGCGATGAGGCTGCCGCCGCCGCTGCGCAAACGCAGGTACTTGTAGACGGTGCCGACAAGGATCAGGGCCAGAACCACCAGGGCTATTTTGCCCATGACGGCAAGATTCCACTGGCGGGGCGAGAGATTGAAGGGGGTCACCGAGACATAGAGGCGGGCCGGGTTGAAGGTGGTGAGCAGATAAAAAAAGACCGTAACCAGCCCCACGACCAGGGACACGGCCACGGCAAAATACACAACCAGCCAGAAGGTATTCCGCCGGGCGAGGTGCTGCTGTTCAAAAAAATCCCGCATCGTTGCTCACCGGGATGTTCAAAAAGCGACCTTGGGCGCCTCGCGCTCCTTTGTATCCTCAAGCTCCAGGAACTGCGCGGGCTCAAAACCGAAGATCCCGGCAAAGAGCACGGCGGGGAAGAGCTCGCGCCCGGTGTTGTAGGTCATGACCGCGTCGTTGAAGGCCTGGCGGGCAAAGGCGATCCGGTTTTCCGTGGAGCTCAGCTCCTCGCTCAATTGCATCATGTTCTGGTTGGCCTTGAGATCGGGATAGTTTTCCACCAGGGCGAAAAGCCGGCCCAGGGTGGCGGAGAGCGCACCCTCCGCCGCGATCATCCCCTGGATGGCCGCAGCGTTGCCCGGATCGACGGCTGCCTGCTTCTCCGCGCCAGAGGCCTGATTGCGGGCGGCAATGACCGCCTCCAGGGTTTCCCGTTCGTGGGTGATGTACTCCTTGGCCACGGCCACCAGATTGGGGATGAGATCGTAGCGCCGCTTCAACTGCACATCGATCTGGGCAAAGCTGTTTTTGAAGCGGTTGCGCAGCCCCACCAACCGGTTGTAGATACCGACCACCCAGACAATCATCACCACCAGCACCGCTAAAAAGACAATTCCCCCCAGGCTCAGACCAGCCATCGCGTCCTCCTTTCTTCTTGCGTGATACCAACCGTCACATCAGCACTGTTATGGGCACACTGTCCTAAAACCAGAGATTGCAAACCGTCACCGCGGCAATGAGCCCCACGGTTTCGCCGCAGAGCGCGGCGGGCAGGGCGTGGCGGGTGCGCCGGATGCCGATGGCTCCGAAGTACACGGCGAGCACATAGAGGGTGGTTTCGCTGGAGCCCTGGATCACCGAAACCATGGCGGCAACGATGCTGTCCGGCGACTGTTGGACGATCTCGCTCATGAAGGCGAAGGAGCCGCTGCCGGAAAGAGGGCGCAGCAGCCCCATGGCCAAGGCCTCGGCCGGCATGCCCACCGCGGAGGTCACGGGCGAGAGGACACCAACCAGGATATCCATGGCCCCGCTGGCCCGAAACATGCCGATGGCGACAAAGATCGCCACCATGAAGGGGATGATCCGCATGGCGGTGGTAAACCCTTCCTTGGCCCCATCGGTGAGGGTTTCATAGATCCGCACCCCCCGCAGATAGCCGAAGATGAGCAGCCCGGAGATCAGGGCCGGAATCAGCCAGCTCGACAGGCTGTTGAGGCCGGCGGCGGAAAAGGCCAGCGGCGCCGCGGCGTTGCTCAATTGATACACCGCTCCTCCGGCAAAGGCGGCAACCAGCAGCCAGACGAACCATTTCCCTGCCGCGCCGGGCGGATACAGCTCCGGCTCACCGCAGGCCTCTGCCTCGATCGCTGCCGTCTCCTGGGTGGCCTGCACAGGGAACTCCACCGCGCCATTGTTGCGGGCCAGCATCTTGGCCGCCACAATGGCCGCGATGGTGGAACAGGTGGTGGCGATAAGCGAAGGGATGAAGATGGCGGCCGGGCTCGCTGCGCCCGCGGCGGCCCGGATGGTGATCACCCCCAGAGGCAGCAAGGTGACGCTGGAGGTGTTGATCGCCAGGAACAAACACATGGCGTTGGTGGCGGTGCCTTTTTCCGGGGCGAGCTTCTCCAGTTCCTGCATGGCCTTGATCCCCATGGGGGTGGCTGCGTTGCCCAAGCCCAGGGCGTTGGCCGCCATGTTCATGATCATGGCGCTCATGGCCGGATGATCGTGGGGCACGTCGGGAAACAACCGGACCATCAGGGGCCGCACCCGGTGGGCCACGATGCGCATCAGCCCCCCGGCCTCAGCCACCTTCATGATCCCCAGCCAGAGGGCCATGGGTCCGATCAGGCCGATGGCCAGGGTAACCGCATCCTTGGCCGATTCGAACGAGGCGCTGGTGAGGGCGTCCATCCGGTTGGTATAGGCGGCGGTCACCGTGGCCAGCACAACCATGGACAACCAGATAATGTTGATAACCGAAGCTTTTTGTTGCATGCCTTCCCCTGTCTGCCCTGGGTGAAAAAAAGAGCACCCCAAGGTAATCAAAACCCGGGCCAAAAAGCCAGGCTTTATTTTTCCATTTTCACCCAGCTTCTGATACAATTATGAGCATACGGTTGTCGATGCGCCATCTTTCCATGGACGCCGGTCGCCGCTCCCGCTTGCCGGGGCAACGGGAAAAGAGTTGAAATGCTTTCCTTTCTCAAAACATGGTCGCACCTTCACTCACAACCCATGAGGCGCAACGATGGCAGGCATCCGCTCATCCCACGGAAAAAAACGGCCCCTTTCCCGCAAGGCAACCACCCTTGCGGCAATCTCCATGTTCATGGCCGCCAGCCAGCCGTGCTCGGCGGCCCGCGCCAATATCACCGCGCTTTCCCTTGAAGAGCTGCTTGCCGTGGAAATCACCTCGGTTTCCAAAAAAACCGAAAAGGCCAGCGAGGCTGCGGCCGCTGTTTTTGTGGTCAGCCAGGAAGACATCAAGCGCTCCGGCGCCACCAGCATCCCGGAAGTCCTGCGCATGGTGCCCGGCCTGCAGGTGGCGCGGATAGACGCCAACAAATGGGCCATCACCAGCCGGGGTTTCAACGCCTTTTCCGCCAACAAACTGTTGGTGCTCATGGATGGCCGCACCGTGTACAATCCGCTTTTTTCCGGAGTCCTCTGGAATGCCCAGGACACCGTTCTTGAAGATATAGAACGGATCGAGGTGATCCGGGGGCCGGGGGCCAGCCTGTGGGGGGCCAACGCGGTCAACGGCGTCATCAACATCATCAGCAAACACTCGGCGGATACCCAGGGCACCCTGCTCACCGCGGGAGCCGGCAGCGAGGAAAAAGGGTTCGGCACCGCCCGGCATGGCGCCAAAATCAACGACCACACCACCTATCGGGTGTACGGGAAAAATTTCTACCGCGACGATCTGGCCTTTGCCGACGGCACCAAGGCCGATGACGACTGGTACCAGTGGCGCGGCGGCTTCCGGGTGGACAGCGGAGCCCCCGAGTCCCCGTACTCGTTCACCATCCAGGGGGACGCCTACAACGGCAATGCGGACGCCACAACGAACATTCCCGCCACAAGCCCGCCCTACACAACCGACATCAGCAACCCCAGCAACATCCGGGGCGGAGATCTCCTGACCCGGCTGACCAAAAAAGGGAAAGACAACTCGGAAATGACCCTCCAGGCCTATTATGATCTGGCCAGGAGCAACGACCGGCTGTTGGGCGACGAGCGGAGCACGGCTGATCTCGAATTCCAGCACCGCTTTCAGGCCACCACGAAACAGGAGCTTACCTGGGGATTGGGCTACCGTTATACCCGCGATTCCTTGGAAAACAGCCAAACCTTCTCCTTTGCTCCGGCCAGTCGAACCGATATGCTGCTCAGCGCCTTTGTCCAGGATGAAATCACCCTGGTCGACGACCTGCTTCGCCTCACCCTGGGCTCCAAGTTCGAGCACAACGACTTCACCGGCTATGAGGTCCAGCCCAACGGCCGGTTGCTCTATACCCCGCACAAGCATCATACCTTCTGGGGTGCGGTGAGCCAGGCGGTGCGGACCCCCTCCCAGGCCGAACACGATATCCGCATCAGCAGCGCCATTGCTCCCAGCGCGTCAATCCCCTTCCTTCCTCCTGGTCCGGGATTGACGGAGATTGTCATTAACGGCAATGAAGATTTCAAATCCGAAAAACTTATTGCCTACGAAGTCGGCTACCGGACCCAGATCCATGACGCGCTGGCCTTCGACCTGACCGCCTTTCTCAACGACTACAGCCGATTGCGGACAACCCCTGCCTCGGCAAACTTTATTACCGCAAACAACAGCGGCGATCCGGCCTTGTTCTATCAACTCAATTATGAGGCCGGAAACACCATGGAGGGCAACACCTACGGCTTCGAGCTGGTGGCCGACGCCAAGCCCCTGGACTGGTGGCGGCTGCAATTGGCCTACACCTACCTGCGTCTGGACCTGCAGGAGACAGGCCAGGGTCTTTTTGCCAGCGAGGATGCAGAAGGGGAAAGCCCCCGCAATCAGGTCTCGCTGCGGTCCATGATGAACCTCCGCTCCGACATCACCCTGGACACCTGGCTGCGCTATGTGGACACCCTGCCGACCTATGGCATCGACAGCTATGTCGCGCTCGACGCCCGGGTCGCCTGGCAGGTCAACCCCACGGTCGAACTTTCCCTGGTGGGCCAGAATCTGCTGGATAACGCCCAGCCCGAATTCGGTTATTTGTTCATCAACACCATTCCCTCGGAAATTGAGCGCAGCGTCTATGCGCAAGTACGCATGACCTTCTAGGTTAGGAATCCATGGCGCCAAACCCTTCAGAGAGCAAGACGATCCCGGACGGCAAGCGGATCTTCGCGATGTTCGCGCTCCTGTTTCTCCTGTGCCTGCCGTGTGGCGCGGCACACGGGGCGGGCTATGAAGAGTATGAGCTCAAGGCCGGCTTTCTGTACAATTTTTTCAACTTCATCAAATGGCCGGACCGTTCTTTTGATTCCCCGAAAAGCCCCTATGTTTTGGTGATTGTCGGCAACGGAGAAAAAAACCGCATCATTGAACATGCCCTGCACAACAGCACCGTCGGCGCGCGGCCCCTGAAAATCATCACGACCAGCTCTGTCGAGGACCTTGACAAGGCGCACATGGTTTTTTTCCTGGAATCCTATAAAAATCCCGACCTGCCCAAGGTGCTGGCCCAGCTCAAGGGAAAACCGGTGATAACCGTGGGCGAGGAGAAAAATTTCATCACCCTGGGCGGCGACATCAACTTTGTCCAGAAGGGCGCCAAAATCAAGTTCCAGATCAATCCGGCCTCAACGGAAAAAGCCGAGCTTAAAATCAGTTCACGGCTGCTCATGCTGGCCGTTGGCCCGGAGCAGTCGGCAATAGATTACGACAGACCCCTCCGCGCCACCTCCCCCGGCACCATCACCTCACACCTGCGCTTGAATCAGGAAACAGCAAGGAACCATGGAATACTTTAACCGCCTCCCGATCAGAAAAAAACTTCTGCTCATCATCATGCTCGTCACCGGGGGAGTGCTGCTTTTTGTCAATATCGCCATGTTTTCCTACGAGTTTTTCACTTTTCGGCATGTCCTGGCCAATAATTTGGCCGTATTAACAAAAGCAACCGCGGAAAACGCAAAATCCACCGTGGTTTTTTCCGATCAGGATGCCGCCACGGAAACCCTGCTGGCGCTGCGCGCCGAACCCAGCATCCGGTATGCCGCCATCCTCACTCCGGACCAGCGGGTCTTTGCCGTCTACGGCAAGGATGCGGCCGGTTTTCAGCCGCCGGCGATCCCCGTCAATAGCCCGGTCTTTGGCAAAAACTCCGTCGATTTCCTTACGGAGATAGAGCTTGGGGGCAAAACCGTTGGCCTGATCTTTGTCCGCTCCGATCTCCACCATGAACAGATCCTGCTCAAGCGGTATTTTCTGGTCGCCCTCCTGGTCATGGGGACAACTTTTTTCCTGGTCTGGATCATCACGGGGAAGCTCCAGCGGATTTTCACCAAACCCATAGAACAGCTTGCCGCGACAATTCGCGGGGTTACTCGGGATCAGGATTATTCCTTGCGGGCTCCGGTGAAAAACAAGGACGAGATCGGCGCGCTGACCATGGGCTTTAATGAAATGCTCAATGAAATTGAAATCCGGGATCAAGCGCTCACCCTGGCACACAGCGATCTTGAACTGAAGGTCGAGGAGCGGACCCGCGATCTTGTCCTGGCCAAGGAGGCGGCGGAGGCGGCAAGCCAGGCAAAGTCGGAATTTCTTGCCAATATGAGCCATGAAATCCGCACCCCCATGAACGGCGTCATCGGCATGACCCAACTGGCCCTGCAAACCGAATTGACCGATGAACAACGGGATTATCTGGAAACCATCGACCTTTCGGCCAGCCGCCTCATCCAGGTGATCAACGATATTCTCGATTTCTCCAAGATCGAGGCGCACAAGCTGGACATCACCACGGGCGACTTCAATCTTCGGGAAACCGTCGAGGATACCACGCAGGAACTGGCGGGCCGGGCGCACGAGAAAAAACTGGAACTGGTCTGCCACATCGAGGAGGATGTTCCTGAATTCCTCATTGGCGATGCCTTCCGCCTCCAGCAGGTGTTGACCAACCTCCTGGGCAACAGCATCAAGTTCACCGAATCCGGCCAAATCCTCTTGGATGTGCAGCTTAAGGGCGAGTACGATGGCGCCGTTGAATTGCTGTTTTCCGTTTCCGACCAAGGCATCGGCATCCCCGAAGACAAGCAGCAAAAGATTTTCGAAGCCTTCAGCCAGGTGGACAGCACCATGGCCAGAAAATTCGGCGGCACCGGCCTGGGGCTCTCCATCTCTTCCCGCCTGGTCCACCTCATGGGAGGACGCATCTGGCTGGAAAGCACTCCCAATGCCGGCTCCACCTTTTTCTTCACCATCCTCTGCCAAAAGCAGTCTGGGGAAAAAGCCATTCCGCAGGCATCTCCTGCCTTCCTGGAGGGAAAATCCATTTTGGTCGTGGACGACAACCCCATCAACCAAAAGATTCTGCTGCAAAAACTTACGCACCTTGGCATGCGAGCGCGGACTGTTTCCGGCGGCGCGGAGGCGTTGCAGGTTTTGCAGGAACACCTGGACGCAGGAACGCCCTTCGCCCTGGCCATCGTCGACATCCAGATGCCGGACATGGACGGCTTCACCCTGATTGAAAAAATCCGGCAGCATCCTCGGTTGACCCAACTGCCGGTGATCATTCTCACCTCCGCGGGGTTGCCGGAGGACAAGGAGCGAAGCAACCGCCTCGGGGTGCACGCCTATCTGCTCAAGCCGTGCCGGCACAAGGATCTGCTCAAGAGCATCTCCACCGTTTTTGTCCGGGCGGAACGTCTTGAGCCTGCCGTCGAAACGCCTCAAGGCGAAGAGACACAGAAAACACTCCATATCCTGCTGGCCGAGGACAATCTGGTGAATCAAAAAGTGGCGCAAGGGTTGCTCAAAAAAGAAGGGCATTCCGTGGTCGTCGCCAACAATGGCCTGGAAGCCCTCGAAAAATACCGGGCGGAACACTTCGATGTGATCCTGATGGATGTGCAGATGCCGGAGATGGACGGCTTTGAGGCAACCGCGAAAATTCGTTCCCTGGAACAGGGAACAGACAGACACATCCCCATCGTTGCCCTGACCGCTCATGCCATGAAGGGGTACAGCGAAAAATGCGTGACCGCCGGCATGGACGCCTATATCTCCAAACCGATCATCATTGGCGAGTTCAGGAAAATCCTTGAAGAGATCCCGCCCACCCGGACCGGCCACGGTTCCTGAAATACTCACGCTCGCAGCGAATACGGCTTTTGCGGCGTGACCCCAAGCCCTTTGGCCTCCAGGAGCCCTTTAAATTATTGCAAGTTATTTTAAATAGTTAGAACTATCCTTCAATCCCCCCTCCCGCACCCTCGGCAAACCCGCCAACCAACAAAGCAAAAAACTACAAAAAAACAAAGAGTTAAAAAAAACAGCGGACCTGTTTTTTTTCTTGACACTTTTCCGTGCAATAAGCATAAACTGGTTCAGTCAAATACGTTGAGCCGCCTGCGGATATCAGCGATATCATTTTGAAATTATTTGTTCTTTTCCCGAGCTCCACCGAACAGCCAGCAAGGAGAAAAACGATGCAACAAAAGGTTATAGATCTTGAAGAGCAAGAGGAACCTCCAGGGTGTTGCCCAACCGCTTTTCCGTTTCCCAGCCAACCACCCTCCCAGACCTTCCGCCAACGCCATTTTTCCTCCGCCACCGACGATGACTGGCACGACTGGCGCTGGCAGCTTCGCAATCGCATCACCAGCCTCAAAAAACTCGGCAAGCTCATAGACCTCTCGGACAGCGAGCGGCAGGCCATGGCCTTCAATGGCGCCACCCTGCCCCTGGCCATAACCCCCTATTACGCCAGCCTCATTTCCCCTGACGATCCCAGGCAGCCCCTCCGTCGCACCATGGTGCCGACGGTCAACGAGCTCCTGGTTTCCCAAGGCGAGGAGCACGACCCCCTGGGCGAGGAGAACCACAGCCCGGTGCCCGGCCTGGTGCACCGCTATCCCGACCGCGTCCTTTTTCTGGTCACCGACTACTGTTCGAGCTACTGCCGCTACTGCACCCGCTCCCGGATGGTCGGTCGCCGCAAGAGCCACAGTCCGGCCCGCTGGCAGAAAGCCATCGCCTACATCGCGGCCAATCCGAACATCCGCGACGTGCTGCTTTCCGGCGGCGACCCGCTTACCATGGCCGACGAACAGTTGGACTGGCTGCTGAGCCGGCTACGGCAGATCCCGCACGTGGAGATGATCCGCATCGGCACCAAGGCGCCCATGGTCCTGCCCCAGCGCATCACGCCCGAGCTGGTGGGTATGCTGAAAAAACATCACCCGCTGTGGATAAGCATCCACTGCACCCATCCCGACGAGCTGACCGAGGAAGCGACCAGGGCCTGCGCCATGCTCGCCGATGCGGGCATTCCCCTGGGCAGCCAGACCGTGCTCCTCTCCGGGATCAACGATTCCCTGGACACCATGCGGCAGCTCATGCACGGGCTGGTAAAGATCCGGGTCAAGCCCTATTACCTGTACCAGTGCGACCCCATTATCGGCTCGGCCCATTTCCGCACCCCGGTTTCCAAGGGGCTGGAGATTTACCAAGGGCTGCGCGGCCATACCTCGGGCTATGCCGTACCCAACTATGTGATCGACGCGCCGGGAGGCGGGGGCAAGATTCCGCTCCTCCCGGAAACCGTGGTCGGTCGCGAGGGCAACGACCTTTTGCTGCGCAACTACGAGGGCAAGGTTTACCGCTATCCCGACCTGATCGGCGCGGCCGGCCGGGCAAGCTGATGAAGCTATGCCCGAATCGAATACCCCCTCCCTCGACGGGAGGGGGCCAGGGGTGGGTGAAGCTCCAATCTGCCGGGCTCATAGCTGATTCCCCCTCTCCCTAACCCTCTCCC
>DDWZ01000009.1 GCA_002347095.1 Desulfobulbaceae bacterium UBA2273
TTACACAATCCTTTTTACACCCTCTACAAGATACCCAACTGACCATCTGGGTGGTCAAGGTCGGCCACCGCCGAGAAGTCTACCGCATTTAGGGGCAGCCAGGCAGGACTTACAAGGCTGTTCTGCGGTTTTCATGAATCTTTCCCCGCCCCGTGCTTTGCTGCAAGCTGTCCGGCAAGTTCTCTTGTTGTTGGGGTATTTTCCCTTGGACAAAAGAGGGCGGAATACTGTATTTTGATGGGTATGTGTTGCGGCCTGACTGTCTGGGTTGTGTTGCGCATGCTGAAAGTCATCCTCCGTGTTTTTTCCTATTTCTATGAGACCGGCGCCATTTTATGAAAACTACCAATCAGACCCATCGGACCAAGTTTATTTTTATCACTGGCGGCGTTCTTTCGTCCCTGGGCAAAGGGCTGGCAGCCGCGTCCATCGGCGCCCTGCTTGAGAGCCGCGGGCTGTCCATCACCTTTCAGAAGCTGGACCCGTATATCAACGTGGACCCCGGCACCATGAACCCCTTCCAGCACGGCGAGGTGTATGTCACCGACGACGGGGCGGAGACGGATCTTGACCTTGGCCATTACGAGCGGTACACCTCCGTGGCCCTGGGGCAACGCAACAACTATACCTCGGGCCGCATCTACCATTCGGTGATCAGCAAGGAGCGGCGCGGCGAATATCTGGGCGGCACCGTGCAGGTGATCCCGCATATCACCGACGAAATCAAGAGAGCCATCCTCCAGTTTGAAGGCGAGGTGGACGTGGCTATTATCGAGATCGGCGGCACCATCGGCGATATCGAAGGGCTGCCTTTTCTGGAGGCGATCCGTCAGTTCCGCACCGATGTGGGGCGGGAAAATTCCCTGTACATCCATGTGACCTGGGTTCCCTACATCAAGACCGCTGGCGAGGTGAAGACCAAGCCTACTCAGCACAGCGTCAAGGAGCTGCGCGCCATCGGCATCCAGCCGGACATTCTCCTCTGCCGCACGGAAGGGTTGCTCAGTAATGAGCTGAAGGCCAAGATCTCCCTGTTTTGCAACGTGGAGAAAGAGGCGGTCATCACGGCCCGCGACGTGGACAATATCTACGAAGTGCCGCTCTGTTTCCATGCCGAAGGGCTCGATGACATCATCCTCAATAAGCTCAATATCTGGACCGGATCGCCGCGCCTGGACGCCTGGCAGGAGCTGGTCGAGAAGGTCAAGCACCCCAAACGCGAGGTGGAGATCGGCATCATCGGCAAATACGTCGATCTGACCGAGTCGTACAAGAGCCTGCACGAAGCCTTGGTGCATGGGGGTGTGGCCAACGAGGCCAAGGTGCGGCTCCGCTATGTGAGCGCCGAGGAGATTGAAGACAAGGGCGCCGACGGCTTGCTGGCCGGGTGCCACGGGGTACTGGTGCCGGGCGGCTTCGGCAGCCGCGGGGTGGCGGGCAAGATCCAGGCCGTGACCTTTGCCAGGGAGAAAAAGATTCCTTATTTCGGCATCTGCCTTGGCATGCAGTTGGCGGTGATCGAGTTCGCCAGAAATGTCGCAGGCATGAAAGATGCCGACAGCACCGAGTTCAACCAGCTTACTAAGCATCCTGTCATCTACTTCATTAAGGAGTGGTATGATTACCGCACCGGCAAAACCCAGATCCGCGACGAAGCCACCGACCTGGGCGGTACCCTGCGGCTGGGGGCCTACCCCTGCAAGATGGTGGAGAATACCTTTGCCCACGCGGCGTATGGTACAGGCGAGATTCAAGAGCGGCATCGGCACCGCTACGAATTCAACAATGCCTTCAAGGACGAGCTGGTGAAACATGGGCTCATCATCAGCGGCACCTCTCCGGATGAAAAGCTGGTGGAGATCATTGAGCTGCCCGACCATCCGTGGTTTCTCGGCTGCCAGTTTCATCCGGAATTCAAGTCCGGCCCCATGAAGCCGCATCCCCTGTTTACGAATTTCATCAAGGCAGCTTTGGAGAACGCCGGAATTTAAAGGGAAAGGTGAAAGGTCAAAGGCTAAAGGCGAAGAATCCAAGCAAAACCTTTACCCTTTCACCTTGGACCTGTCTTTAACGAAGGAGAGCAAAAGTGGAGCCTGTGCGTATCCCAGATTTTTTCGAGGTCGGTCCCAACCGGCCTTTTTTATTGATCGGCGGTCCGTGTGTCATCGAATCGGCCGACATGTGCCGCGAGGTTGCCGCAGGGCTTAAGGATATCTGCGGCCGGCTGGGCATCTCCTATATGTTCAAGGCCTCGTTTGACAAGGCCAACCGGACCTCGCTCGATTCCTTCCGTGGCCCCGGTCTGGACGAGGGGCTGCGCATCCTGGCCGATATCCGCCGGGATTTTGGCGTGCCGGTGGTTTCCGATGTGCATGAGGTGGCCCAGGTCGGGCCGGCAGCCGAGGTGTTGGATGTTTTGCAGATCCCGGCTTTTCTCTGCAGGCAGACCGATCTGCTGGTGGCTGCGGCCAAAAGCGGCAAGGTGGTGAGCCTCAAAAAAGGCCAGTTCGTCTCGCCCTGGGATATGCAGCACGCGGTGAGCAAGATCAACGCGGTGGCTAAAGAGAAGCTGATGCTCATGGAGCGGGGCACGACCTTCGGCTACAACAATCTGGTCGTTGACATGCGCTCCCTGCCGGTGATGCGCTCCTTCGGTTGCCCGGTTATCTACGATGCCACCCACAGCGTCCAATTGCCCGGCGGGGCAGGGGGAAGTTCCGGCGGCCAGCGCGAGTTTATCCCGACCCTGGCCCGGGCCGCCGTGGCTGCGGGGATCGACGGCTTGTTCATGGAGATCCATCCCGATCCGGCCAAGGCACTGTGCGACGGGCCTAACTCCATGCCGCTTAAGGGGGTGGAGCCCCTGCTCGCCCATCTTGTGGAGATTCATGCCCTTATCCAGCGGCAAGCAGCGGAGGGCGGTCCATGACCGGCAACGGTTCCTGCGGCATCCCGGGCGGCCAGTACCCTTCCGACTGCGAGGTCACCGAAGGGTTGCGCCAGCGGGCCATGTCGCGAAGTGGCCAGGACGAGCGCGGCTATGCCTGGCGCGTCTGCCTGCCCCGGGCAAAGGAGATCCAGCTCCTGCTCCTTGACGTGGACGGGGTGCTCACCGACGGCACCATCACGTACGGGAATTCCGGCACGGAGCTGAAATCCTTCAACATCAAGGACGGCTTCGGCATCCGCCTTCTGCGGGAATCGGGAGTGGAGGTGGGCATCATCACCGCCCGCCGTTCCGAGGCGGTGGAGCGCAGGGCCCAGGATCTGAAGCTGGCCCACCTCTACCAGGGAGTGGGCAACAAAATCGAGGCCTTCACCGAGATCCTCGCCGCCCAGAAGCTCACCCCCCAACAGGTCGCCTACATGGGCGATGACTGGCTCGATCTGCCCCTGCTCAGCCGGGTGGGGTTGGCGGTAACGGTGGCCGACGGCGTGGCCGAGGTCAAGGCGGTTGCCCATTATGTGACCAGGCAGGCCGGAGGCAGGGGGGCGGTGCGCGAATTGTGCGAACTGATCATCGAGGCCAAAGGACAACGGGAAGAGCTGTTGGCGAGGTATCTGCGATGATGACTGGTTACCGCAATATCCTCTGGGCCTTGCCCCTGGTTCTTGTGCTTTCCTGGCCGATTTGGGGCGGCGCGTTCACCCGGGTTCTCGCTCCCCGCGGCGGCATGGATTCCGGCGCTACCCTTGCTGCGCCCAAGGCCGCGACCGCAGGCGCCGGTTTCAGCATGGAGGGGGTTTTGTTTTCCCAACTGAAAAACGGGGTGCGGGACTGGCAGATCCAGGCCAAGCGGCTCTATTCCGGAGAAGACCAGGACAGAATGCAGCTCGTAGCGGTGGAGGCGCAGGTTTTCAAGAACGCCGAACGCAGGTTTGTGATCACCGGCCAGGAAGGCGAATACAACAGCAAGCAAAAAGTTCTCACCATGCGCAACGAAGTTAAGGTGCAGGCCGAGAAAGGCATGCTGATCCAGTCCGACAGCCTCAGCTATGACGATCAGGCCCGAAAGATCACGACCCAGGACCCGGTGCAGATCACCGACAAAAACCTGGACATCCGCGGCATGGGGATGGCGTATGACATGGAAAAGGATTCCTACGATGTTCGCGGCCGGGTCAAGGTGGATTTTCAGTAAGATTGGCATAAGGAAAAAGGTAGCGCGTGAAAGATATTTCCTTGAAAGAACGGATCATCCTGGCCCTTGATGTGGAAACCCCGGAGCAGGCCAGGGAGCTGGTGAAAAAAACCGAATCCCATCTTGGTTTTTACAAGGTCGGGCTGCAGCTTTTTATGGCCGATTGGTTCCAGACCGTTGACTGGCTGGTTGACCGGGGTCACAAGGTGATGCTGGATCTCAAATTTTTCGATATTCCGGAGACGGTCAAGCTGGCCGTGGCTCAACTGAGAAGCCACGGGGTGAGCCTGGCCACCGTGCACGGCAACGACCCGATCATCCGGGCGGCCCTGGAGGAAAAAGGAGACATCAAGCTGCTGGCCGTGACCGTGCTCACCAGCTTTGGCGAGGAAGACCTGCGGGCCATGGGCATGACCCAGTCCATCGAGGATCTGGTCTATTTCCGGGCCAAACGGGCGCTGGAACTGGGCTGCGACGGGGTGGTCTCCTCCGGTCTTGAGGCGGCCAGGTTGCGCGACGGGCTTGGCGAGAAGCTGTTGCTGGTCACGCCGGGGATCAGGCCTGGGGCCAACGTGCTGGACACGGCCGACGATCAGACCCGGATCATGACCGCAGGCCGCGCCATCACAAGCGGCGCCGATCAGGTGGTCGTGGGCCGCCCCATTTCCAAGGCCGCTGATCCCATCGCGGTTATCGAAGCCATGCAGCAGGAGATTGCCCAGGCTCTTCGGTAAGGCAAGAGCCTGGCAGGCAACCTGGGCATCAAAATCTCCTCTCCTCCCGTTTTTTTCACGCAGAGAACAGCAACCCATTTTCGTGCGCGAACACCACCCCCTCTGTCTTCAAAGGCAGACAGGACAGCATTCTGGGCAAATTCCCCTCCGCCCCTTTACATCCGGTTTTTCAGGGCATATAGTAAAATATATGAATTCTGAATAGCAGAACACAACAGGAGGACGCGCCATGCACACCAAAGAAGAGCTGTGTGAGAAGATCAAGGCTGTTTTTCCGGAGATCGGCGCCTGCGGCATCGACCTCAAGGTTGATTACGACAAGGACAACAAGGCCTGGGTCGTTGATCTCAAGAAGGACAAACATGAGCTCAAGACCTTCCTGGAGGACTCCGAAGCGCAACAGTGCATGGACGGCAAGCAATGCGTGTCGTTGGGGCTGCAGATCGGCCAGCTCAGGAAAAATATCGAGCAGATGTAGCGTGCGCGGTTCTGAAGCAAACTGCGAAAACGGGGTGTTTATCCACTAACCACACGAGGAGGGACAAACATGACGGTAAAAATCCAATGGCGCACGGAAATGGACGATGCCCTGAGTCTGGGGCGGAAGGCGGGCAAACCGATCCTGCTCGATTTTTTCAACCCCAACTGAATTGGCTGCCAACAGATGGATACAGTTACGTATCCCGAAAGCAAGGTGGTGCAATTCATCGAGGAAAATTTCATACCGCTCCGCATTCCGTCTGACAGCAAACCCCATCCGGACAAGTTCAACGTCAAGTGGACCCCCACCCTGGTAACCTTGAGCCCGGACGGTCAGGAACATCATCGCACCGTGGGGTTTCTCGGGCCCGAGGAGTTGATTCCCTCGCTCCTGTTGGGACTGGGCAAATATCATTACGAAAATGACCGTTTCGACGAGGCCTTGGCCCGCCTTGCGCAACTGCTCGACGGGTATGGGCAAAGCGGCAGCGCGCCCGAGGCCATTTTCCTGGTCGGCGTCTGCAGCTACAAGCGGTCGCAGGATCCCAAGCCGCTGAAGGCGGCCTATGAAAAATTGACCGCTCTTTTTCCCGACAGCGAATGGACCAAGCGCGCCTATCCCTATCGGCTCCTCTGAGGTTCCGGACACGCGGATCAGCCGGGTTGCCCATCGGCTCCTGACCAATCCGCGTGTCCCTCTTTGCAAACGATTTCCTGCCGCCGGGGGGAGGGTTGGGAAAAGCCCATGCAAGAAAACAGCTACGATTGCATCATCATCGGGGCAGGGCCTGGCGGTTTGCAGGCCGCCATCCATCTGGCCCGCTATAACCGGAAGGTCATCCTCCTCGATCACGGCGGCGGCAGGACACGCCATGCCCTGCACATCGAGAACTACCTCGGCCTTGAGCGTACCTCCGGGAAAGAACTTGTTGATACCGGCATCAGGCAGATCACCTCCTTCGGCGCCGAGTTCAGACGGGAGGATGTTGCCTCGGTTCGGGTCGAGAACGGGTTTGTTGTGACCACGGAAAAGGGGCGGTACCAAGCGCCCTATGCCATTGTTTCCGCCGGAGTTGTCGAGCATCCGCCGAAAATCAGGGGGATGAACAGGTTTTTCAGCCGCACGGTTTTTACCTGCGTTGACTGCGACGGTTACCGCACCACCGGCAAGAAGCTCGTCATTCTCGGCGATTCCCTCGAAGCCATGCGCCTCGCCTTTGCCATGCGCCAGATGTTCACCCCGGATATCATGCTCATCCTGCCGGACGGCGTTCTGCCGGACGATCATGCCGATTTGCTGGCCGAGGACGGAATTGGTTTCCTGATCGGGGCTCCACAGGAATTTCTTGGCGAGACAACGTTGCGCGGCGTGAGGCTGACGGACGGGCGGGAGATTGCCTGCCAGGTGGTCATGCTCAGTTATGAGTACACCGTGAACGACTCCTGTCTGGCCGGGCTTGCCCTTGCGCGGGAGGGCAACGGCCGCGAGCTTGCAACCGACCCTGCCTGCGAAACCTCTGTTAAAAATCTCTTTGCCCTGGGCGCCCTCAAGGCGGGCAAGGCCCAGGCCATCATTGCCGCCGGCCAGGGAGCCATGGTGGGCATCGAGATCAACCGCCGGCTGCTGAATCTGTGAGCAGCGCGGCATAAACCGTCATCCCGCACAGGAGGAACATCATGAAACGTCAGGTTGAAATGGAAGAAACCATGCTGCGTGCGCACCGGGAGTTCCTGGAGCATCTTGAGAAATCCCTTGCTCTGGTGGCGAAGGATATTGATGAGGCCAAGGAGATGACGCATATCTGCACCGATGAGTGGTGTCAGGCCACCGAGGGCGTGCTTGACGAGTTGGCCAAGGTCATCTTTGCGGTCAGCGAACCGCGCTGGCTCTCCAAGGAAGACTCGAAAAAGATCAGCGCGTTGCGCCATCGCATGCACGATCTGTACGCCCGTTACAAAGCAGTTAAAAAATAACCCCAGGAGCCACGATCATGTCACTGGACATCCATTTGCTTATTGGCGGCGAGGCCGGTCAGGGGTTGGTGACCATAGGCCAGTTGCTCAGCAAGGCCCTGGTCCGGGCTGGGTATGAGGTTTTTGTCAGCCAGAGTTATCATTCGAGAATTCGCGGCGGGCACAACACCTTTGCCATCCGTTTGGGTGCGGGGCCATTTTTTGCGCCCCGCGTGTCCATTGACATCCTGGTGGCGCTCAACGCCGAAACCGTGGCGCTGCATCGGGGGCAATTGACCGGCCAGGCGCTGCTCATTGCCGATGCCTCCTTTGCCCCCGACCAGCCGGGCGTCATTGCGGTGCCCTTTGCCGAGCTTGGCCCGGAGCAGCTTTGGAACACGGCCGCCCTCGCCCTGCTCGGCAATATCCTGGATCTCCCCTCCGAGGCTCTGCATCAGGCGGTGGAGGCGATGCTCGGCAAAAAACATCCGGAAGCCCTGGCTGAAAACCGGGAGATCATGGAAAAAAGCCGGGAGTGGGCCGCGGTCCATGTGCCGCAGCATGGCTTTGCCCTGACCGGCGGAGTTTCTGCGGCGGATCGGCTTTTACTGAACGGCAATCAGGCCATCGCCCTGGGCGCTCTGGCCGGCGGCCTTAAGTTTTGCGCTTTTTATCCCATGACCCCTGCCACCTCCATTGTCCTTGAGCTGATCACCCATGCCGAGGTCATGGGGTGCGTGATCGAGCAGGCCGAGGACGAAATCGCTGCCATCAACATGGCCATCGGCGCTGCCTTTGCCGGAGCGGTCAGCATGGTGGCCACCTCGGGCGGCGGTTTTGCCCTGATGGCCGAGGGGGTGAGCTTGGCGGCCATGACCGAAACGCCGGTGCTCATCGCGGTGGCTCAACGGCCCGGTCCGGCCACGGGCATGCCCACCCGCACCGAACAGGCGGATCTGGAGTTCGTGCTCCATGCGGGGCATGGCGAATTTCCCAGGGCAATCTTTGCTCCGGGCAGCATTGAAGCGTGTTTTGCTTTGGCCCAGAAAGCCTTGGCCCTGGCCGAGCAATCCCAATCGCCGGTTTTTCTTCTCACCGATCAGTTTCTGGCCGATTCGTCCCGGCCGGTCGCGCCCTTTGACCTGGCGGCAATCACTCCGGTCAGGGCAGGGGTAGAGCCGGATGCCGTGGCCACCCCTTACCAGCGCTATCGTTTTACGGACAGCGGTCTCTCGCCTCGCCTGTTGCCTGGGATGTCACCGCATCTGGTGGTGGCGGACAGCGACGAGCATGACGAAGACGGCCATATCAGCGAAGACCACGGGGTGCGCATCGGTATGGTGGAAAAGCGGCTCCGCAAGTGTGAGCTTCTCAGGCAGGAGGCCGTCGCGCCAAAACTTACCGGGGAAAAGGGCGCGGACCTTCTTTTCGTCTGCTGGGGCTCAAGCCTCGGGCCGGTGCAGGAGGCAGTCGCTGTTTTGCGCGGACAGGGGAGGCAGGTCGCCAGCCTGCATTTTTCCCAGGTGTGGCCCTTGGTCCCTGATCAGTTTCTCGACATCCTTCAGGGGGCTGGCAAGATCGTCTGTGTGGAGGGCAATGCCACCGGCCAATTTGCCCGGCTCATCCAACGGGAGACAGGTTTTGCCATCCCTGAAAGGATAGCCCGGTACGACGGCCTGCCCTTTACCGCCCGCTACATTGTGGAACACCTTGCAGCCATGGAGGAACGCGCATGACATCCATTGAGGAATACGGCAAATACGAAACAGCCTGGTGCCCCGGCTGCGGCAATTTCGGGATTCTCAACTCCTTGAAGCACGCTCTGGTCGCCTGCGAACTTCAGCCCCATCAGGTGCTGCTGGTTTCCGGCATCGGCCAGGCGGCCAAGACCCCGCATTATTTGAAGGCCAATGTTTTTAACGGCCTGCATGGCCGCAGCCTGCCCGTGGCCATCGGGGCAAAGCTCGCCAACCCCGAACTCACCGTGATCGCCGAAAGCGGCGACGGCTGCATGTACGGGGAGGGCGGCAACCATTTCCTCGCCGCCCTGCGCCGCAATCTCGACCTCACCATCCTGGCGCACGACAATCGGGTGTACGGCCTTACCAAGGGGCAGGCCAGCCCCACCTCGGAGCAGGGATTCGTGACCAAGGCC
The DNA here is from genome assembly GCA_002347095.1 of Desulfobulbaceae bacterium UBA2273. Lineage (GTDB taxonomy): Bacteria > Desulfobacterota > Desulfobulbia > Desulfobulbales > Desulfurivibrionaceae > Thiovibrio > Thiovibrio ferrireducens. Next base: position 9,465 of record DDWZ01000009.1, read on the forward strand.
CAACCCCACGGCGCTTTTGCCCCGCCCTTCAATCCGGTGGCCGTGGCGGTGACCATGGGCGCCTCTTTTGTGGCCCGCGGCTATGCGGGCATGCCGGAGCATCTCGCCGACCTCATCGTCCAGGCCATCAAGCATCGGGGCACATCCCTGGTCGATATCCTGCAACCCTGCGTCTCGTTCAACAAGGTCAACACCTATCAATGGTACAAGGAGCATTGTTATGAGCTTGGCGAAGACCATGATCCCACCGATCATGGGCAGGCCCTCCGCATTGCCCTGGAATTCGGGGAGCGCATCCCGCTCGGGGTGATCCATAAGATGGAAAAGCCGCTCTTTGAGGAGCAGTTCGCGGTTCTTAAAAACGGGCCGCTCGCACGGCAGGAGGTTTCCCGGGAGGGGCTGCAGCAGATAATGCAGGGATATTTTTGATGGACTCCTGAAAACTCAAAACACATTTTTCGGCAACGCCGGTACTGTTCATTTCTTTGCTTGCCCAAAGAAACGAACCAAAGAAAGGGCACCCTGTGTCTCTTGTCCCGCCGAAGGCGGGATGCCCGGAGTTTATGCCCCGCATGGGGTACTCCTCGATGCTGCCGGGGCTTTGCAAACTCGCTGCGCTCAGACAGTGCAAAGCCCTTTTTCGGCAGCCTCTCCGGTGCTCGGCTGCGTGCCAATGGGATTTTAACTGCCATGCGGCCAAAGGACTTAACTGAGATTGGTTGATAAACAGAATTTTTTCGGATCGGTCGATAAATGGTGGCGGGAGTGTTGTCGTGATGGGTAAGATCAAAGATCGATTAAAAATATGGGAGAAGATCTTTGAGTCGCATGCACACCACCCCCCAGGAAAGCCTCAAAAAAATATTCGGCTATGACACCTTCCGGCCTCCGCAGCAGGAGATCATCGAGGGATTGATCCGGGGCGAGGATGCCTTTGTCCTGATGCCCACCGGCGGCGGCAAATCGCTGTGCTATCAGATCCCGGCCCTGCACCGGAAAGGCGTGGGGATCGTGGTTTCTCCCCTGATTTCGCTGATGAAGGATCAGGTGGATGCCCTTTTGGCCTGCGGGGTCCGGGCGGCCTTTTACAACTCTTCTTTAAAAAGCGAGGAGGCCCGCCAGGTTCTTGCCCAGTTGCACCGGGAGGAGCTGGACCTGCTTTATGTCGCGCCGGAGCGGTTGATGAGCGACGGGTTTGTCGAACGGCTGCGCGAGATCCCCATTGCCCTGTTCGCCATTGACGAGGCGCACTGCATCTCCCAGTGGGGCCACGATTTCCGGCCGGAATACTGCAAGCTCGGCCAGTTGCGCACGCTCTTTCCCGACATCCCCTTGATCGCCCTCACCGCCACGGCCGAGCCGCACACCCGCAAGGATATCCTCGATCGTCTGGGCTTACGCGCAAACCAGTGTTATGTCTCCGGCTTTGACCGGCCCAATATCCGCTACACCGTGCTGGAAAAGCATAAACCCTTTGGACAGCTCACCAATTTTTTGCAGGGGCGGCGGGAGGAGGCAGGCATCGTCTACTGCCTGAGCCGCAAGCGGGTGGAGAAGGTGGCGGAGCAGTTGCGCGATGCCGGTTTTTCTGCCGCCTCCTACCACGCCGGGTTGCCTGCGGCTCAGCGCCAGCAAGTGCAGGAGGATTTCCTGCGCGACGATGTCCGGATCATCGTGGCCACGGTGGCCTTTGGCATGGGCATCGACAAGTCCAACATCCGCTATGTGGTGCATTACGACATACCCAAGAACATCGAGAGCTATTACCAGGAAACAGGCCGCGCCGGCCGCGACGGTTTGGCCGCCGAAGCGTTGCTCCTGTTCGGCTACGGGGATATCGCCCTGGCCCGCGGTCTGATCGAGAACAGCGGCAATGCGGAACAGAAGCGGATCGAACTCCACAAACTCAACACCATGGTGGGCTTTGCCGAGGCCCTGAGCTGCCGTCGGCAGGTGCTGCTCGGCTATTTCGGCGACCGGTTGGCGCAAGACTGCGGCAATTGCGATATCTGCCTCAATCCGCCGGAGCTGGTCGATGTGACGGAAGATGCCCGCAAGGCGTTGTCCTGCGTCTTTCGGGTGGAGCAGCGGTTCGGGGTGGGGCATGTGATCGAGGTGCTGCGCGGCTCGAAAAAAGAGCGGCTTTTGCAACTGGGGCACGACCACCTTTCCACCTACGGCATCGGCGCGGACAAAAGCCAGGAGTACTGGGGCAGCATTCTCCGCCATCTGGTGCAGCAGGGATATCTCGAACAGGACGTGGCAAACTACTCGGTGCTCAAGTTGAGCGAGTCGGCCCGGCCCTTGCTGCGCGGGGAACAAACCCTGAGCATGGCCAAGCCCAGGGCCAAGGTTGCCCCCCTGCCCAAACCGGTACGGCGCAAGGTCGGTGATCTGGAGTACAATCCGGAGCTGTTTGAGAGATTGCGTGCGGTGCGCAAAGGGTTGGCCGACGCAGCCGGGGTGCCGCCGTTTGTTATCTTCAGCGATGTCGCCCTGGCGGAGATGGCTGCCTTGCTGCCCATTGACGACGCGGCTTTCTTGCAGATCCACGGCGTCGGCGCCCACAAGCTGGAACGCTACGGCGCGGAGTTTCTTGGCGAAATCCGGCGGTTTTGCGAGGTGAGCAAGGAAGAGGAATAATCCCCTCCTCCTGGCGGAGGAGGGCTAGGGAGAGGGGGAAGTTGGCAGATGTTGTGTGGCTTGCCATCTCACCCACCCCCCATCTCTTCCCGTTTCGGGAGGGGAGTACGCCTGCTAGCTCATAAGAGATGCATGCCCACCTTGACCACCACCTTTTTGGTGAAGACCGGTCCTTGCCGGGTCATGATCGACGGCATATGCGCGTCATGGGGGAACAACGCCATGAAGTCTCCCGGGAACAGATCCACCCGCAGCAGCCCTTGTTTTGGGTGCTTGTACAATTCCGCATCCTTGGCTGTGTCATAGGGTGTGTCAATCTCCAGGTCATCGATCTGGCTCCAGCCAATCCCTTCTTCCCCCGTGATAACCGCTTGAATATCGAGATACTTCCGGTGCGCTTCGATCTCGGCGTTTTCCGGAGCGCGGGTTTCATAGCGCATGACAATGGCGAAAAGGTCATCGCCAAGCAAGGGGTATTTTTTTTCTTCCGCGTCGTGGGGCAACGACAGGAGAAAATCAAAGGCCATTTGCCACGCCTTGCCAAAGGGATAACATCTGTAGTGCTCTAAACGATCAACAATCATGGTGTCTTCCTCTGGTGTTGGCGTTCCGCGCCATGTAAAATTCCGCTCTGTTTACAGAATGACCTCGGCCCTGTCAAGCCCCAGGCTGCTGGCAGGATTTTGCCAGCAGGTCCTGGAGTTTCCAGGGCGAGGAGAGGCAGGCGCACCCCTGACTGCACTCGTTGAGCAGGGCGCAGAAGTTGATGAATTCCTCCATCAGGTTGGTGGAGGCTTTTTTCTTGTATTGGATGATCTGCAGGGTCCGTTTCATGTCGATGCCCTCCACTGGCAGCCCTGCCAGCCATCCCTGTTCCACTTCCCGGCAGACCGCGAGTTTTGAGAGGCAGGCAACCCCGGCCCCGGATTCGACGGCCTTCTTGATGGCCTCGGTATGGCCCAGTTCCATGATCACCTTGAGCCTGGTTACATGGCGGCCCAGTTTCTTTTTGAAGATCTGCGCCGTGCCCGAGCCCTTTTCCCGCATGACCCACTCGCATCTCTCCAGATCCTCCGGCACCCGGAAGGTCTTCTGGGCGCCTATTTCGCTGGCTGGGCTGGCGATCACCATCAGTTCATCCTGCAGCCAGGGAATCGTTGATATTTGGTCATTGCTGACCTCGCCTTCCACAAACCCAAGATCCATGCTACCGCCGACGATGAGTTCCTCGGCATGGCTGGTGTTGCAGACCTCCATGTCGATGGAGACCGAGGGATGCATGTGCTTGAAGGCGCCGATCAGATAGGGCAGGACATAATTGCCGACCGTGGAACTGGCCACGATCTTGAGGGCGCCGACAACCTTGTCTTTTTTCTCGGTCATCAGGGTTTCGATGTTGTTGATCTGGCAGAGGATTTCCTTGGCAAAGGGCAGGAGGTAGCGGCCGCGGTCGTTGATCAGCAGGGTGCGGCCCCGCCGGTCAAAAAGGGGGCCGGCCAGTTGATTCTGCAGTTCATTCAAGGCCATGCTCACCGCCGATTGGGTCAAAAACAGCCGTTCGCTTGCCTTGGTCACCTGCTGGGTTTCTGCCACGGCGACAAAGATTTCCAGTTGTCTCAAGGTAATGCTCATCAGGAATCCCTCGCGCGGCAATGGTTGGTCTGTGTCTTTTTACTGGCATTCTACTATAAGTAAAACTTGCTGCAAATATCTATATTATTCATTTTTATTTATCATTAAGGTTCGCTACAGTGCATATACGGCAGGGCGCATGGGACAGAGAAACACGCACGGGTCGTTTCCCGCGGCACAAAAATCTGGCGGGACGAGCCCCACAAGGATACTTCAGTAACAAGGAGGAATGCCATGGGAAAGTCGGAAGATGGTATCTGCAGGATTGCCCCACAACGCAACGCTTCTCCGAGGAAAAGCGAAGAGGTTTCGGGAAACCGGTCGAGAACATGGCTCAATGCCGGGGGCGGTAATCTTGTCCAGACCGGCAATGCGCCGGACGAGCACCACGGAAAATTTCCCCGATTCACTCCGCGCCAGGAAATGTACGTGTTCCATCAGGGCGTCGGCAGGGTGCTCGACATCAGCATGGGCGGGGTGTCGTTTTCATACATTGCCGACAACCCTCCGCCAGCGGAACTGCCTGGGGAGGGAATCCTCTTTACCCACAACGGCCAACATGTCCAGGGGGTTCCCTTTGAGATCCTGGCCGATGATGTGTGTTCCCGGTTTTTGTCGAGCGACTATTTTGTCAGGGAAAGACGGATCCGTTTTGGCGAGCTTTCCGAGGTTCAGGTGCGGCAACTGGAAAACTTTATCCTGAACAACGCCCATATCCCGCAATTTTCCTACGACACGCGGTACACGGAGTACAAATCCGTGTATGCCACCGGTAGGGCATATCCTTCTGAGAGGAAAGCGCGGGGAATGGAGAATGCGGATGTACGCCTGGCTTGATCGAGCCGATATCAGGATCTCCCAGGGGATGGACAGGTACTGCCAGCCCCTGATGCGATACTCCATCGCCTTGATCTTCATCTGGTTCGGCCTGCTGAAGCCTTTGGGCATGAGTCCGGAGGAAGAGCTGATCAAGCGGACGGTCTATTGGGTTTCCCCCCAGGTTTTTTTGCCGGTTCTCGGCTGGTGGGAGGTGGCAGTCGGGTTGTGTCTGCTCTATCGGCCGTTGATCCGCATCGCCCTGCTGCTTCTGCTTCTTCAGTTGCCAGGAACGATGCTGCCCTTGTTTCTGCTGCCGGAAATTTGTTTTACCCGTCCGCCTTTCGGGCTCACCCTGGAAGGGCAGTATATCGTGAAAAATATCTTTTTGGTGAGCGCGGCTTTTATGATTGGCGGCAAAGTCCGCGCCCAGTGATCGCCCTCAGCACCGGTTGCGCCCTTCCCTCGCTGCCGGGGCGACTGCGGCCTTGCCAGCCCTTCTCCCCTGGCAAGGCCGCAGAGTTTTTTGCAGAGTGCGGGGTACCTTGAGCGAAAGCTGGTTCTTCAGCGCGCGCTCAATTCGAGCTTGGCAGGGACACCCTCTTCCTGTTCCTCGGTCTGCACCGCAGGGCCGATGCCTATCCTGGCGGGATCTCCTTTGAAACGGCTTGTGAGTTCTTGGACGATGGCCACCCCACGTTGTTCGGCCAAGGCCTGCAGCTCCGTCTGGGGCAGGGGCGCGGTCTCCACCAGATGGCGAAACAAGGCCCGGTAGAAAGCGGAATCCTCGCTGGCCTTTCCGAGCAAGGCCAGGGCCGGGTTGACCCGTTTGGCCTTTTGGCCGGAGGTCTCTTCATAGCGGGACTGAAAGGCGGCCAACGTGTCTTCGCCCAGTTTTTCCAGGGCGCGCTGGGTTTTGGCGTTGTCAAAGGCAATGGGGCCAGGGGTTGTCCCAAATTCCTGCACCAGGGTACGCCGGAGCTGTGACCGTTTGATTGCCGTACCATCAAGGCCAGGCGCAAAACCGCCATGGACGGTGAGTTGGAGCTGTTCCCGCTTGGCAAGGGCCTCCGCGATATTTTTAAGTTTTTCCTGCTCCGGCGGGGCAAGCTCTGCCCGGCCCGGTTCGAAGAGGATGATGCCCGGGTTTTCGGAATTACCGCCAAGCATGGCGCCCAAAGCGCGAAAGGGCGCGGTCACGATCTTGCTGAGCAGATTGAACAGCGCCTGTCTGATGAGATGCCCGTAAGAGAATTCCGGATGGTCTACGTTGCCGCGGATGGGCATCGCGATATCGATCTTGCCCGCGCTGTCGGTGAGCAGGGCAATGGCCAGATCCAGGGGCAGATCCATGGCGCTGGGGCTTTCGACCCTCTCCCCCAGAGTGAAATCCTCCAGGACCACCGAGTTTTCGCCCAGCAATTCGCTGTCCTTAATGTTGTAGCCCAGATCGAGGTTGAGTTTTCCCGAGGCGATGCTCCGCCCGGCGAAGGTGGCGCTGTAAGGGGAGAGGGGCATCAGGGCGACATTGCGGAAGGTAACCGTGATGTCGGTGAACTGCTTGGGGTTGGATGGGATCAGGCTGCCCTTGGCCTTGGCCTGACCGAACTCGCCGACCCTCCCCTCGAATTTGAGGCTGGCGCGGCTGCCCGGCTTGGAGGAGATGCCGGTGGCTGCGCCCTTGAATTGCGTGACCCGGGTGGCAAAGGGCAGGACCAGGCTTAAGTCGGCAAAATCCACCACCCCGTTATTGAGGCGGATGCGATCTATCGCCACGGGAAAGGCGGGCTTTTCGGCGTCCTCTTTCTTTTCCGCTGTTTCTTCGCTCTGTTTGCGGATTTTGGCCAGATTGAGGCTCTTGTCCTTGAAGATGGTGATTTTTATCCCCGGCTCCCGCAGCCGGATCTGCTTGATGGTCAGCCGGTCCGGGTTGAGTCCGAAATCAAGTCCGCTGGCGGTCAGTTCTTTCCAGGCAAGAAGGCGCGCCCCGGTTTTTTCCTCGTTGAGCAGCAGCTTTCCGATCGTTGCCTCGCCCTCCATGGTGAGCGAAGGTTTTGTTCCGTCCGTGGCATGGAGCAGGTGCAAGTTTGTCGAAAGGTTGCCGGAAACAAGGGCCAGGGCGGCATGCTCCGTAACCAGTGGGGCCAGGGGCTTGAGGTTCATCTCGGTGATGCCGATCCGGGCCTCCGTTTGACCGAGTTTTCCGGCTGATTGCGCCATGGTTCCGCTCAGGCTGACTGAACCGCCTTGGTCTATTTCCGCCTGCGCCTCGAAGGCGATCGGTTTGTCGGCGGGACTGCCGAAATCCTTCACCTGCGCCGTCAGGCCGGTCAGCCCATACGCCAGGGGCGGGGAGTTTTTCTGGTCGGCAAAGCCAAGGCGAAATCCGGAGATGTCGAGTTGGTTGAGCGCCACTTTCCAGGGATTTTTTTGCTCCGGCCCGGTTTCTCCCGCTGGTGGCGGTCCGCTCTCGGACCGGGCGTTTCGTTGCGCGGATTTCTTGCGGCTGAGCGGATTTTGGGTATAGGTAATTCCTCCGCCGTTCAGGGCAAGACGTTTGACCACGGCTTCCTGCCGGCCGAGGTCCAGGCTGCCTCCGGACAGCGAAAGGGCGAGGTCCGCCTTGAGGCTGATGGGGGTGGCGCGGCTGGCATCATTGTACTGCAGGTTGAGACCGGTGGCGTCGAAAGAGCCGAGGGAAATCCGCCAAGGGGGCGTCGTGCCGGGAGCGGGTTTGGCGGTTGTGGCGGGAGGATTGTCCGTTTCCTTGACAAGCCTTTGCCAATTGCCGACACCTGCGGCATTGACCACGGCAGCGAACCGGCCACCCTTGAGAATAATCGATGGCAAGGAGATCCGGCGGGTGGCAAAGTCAATGTCTCCGCCCGAGGCGGCGAAACTCTCGATATTCAGGAGCGGCTCTGTTGTGTCCTTTTCAGTGAGCGAGAGTCCCTGTACTTCCAACCGGATGGGGTTTATCCGTAGTTCGGATTTTCCGTTGCCGGCGGAAAAAAGGTACCCTGCCGTGAGGTGTGCCGTGCCGGCGGGTTTTGCGAGATTCAATCCGTCCTGAAAGAGGTGCCAGATTGCGGCGGGCTTAAAATTTTTGAGTTCAATGGAGCCGGTGGAAGAGAGCGGCTGGAGGGACAATTCCCCCTGCCAGCCAAGGGTGCCGTTGTCAGGAAGGGCGGCGCAAACAGTATAGGCGCCGCGATGCTCCGGCAGGGTGGAAATGTTTTTGAGCTCAAGGGCAATGGGCGTAAAGGTGGTGCTGGTCGGTTTTGCTTTGGAATGGTCGGCCAGATGCACCGTGCCGCTGGATAGGGCCAGGTGCTGCAGCAGCAAACGAAGGGGCTTCTTTTTCCCCGTGTCCGGCGGCGGGGCTGACGCTGGCTCTCTTGCAAGGAAATCGGCCAGGTTGAGGCGGCCGTCGCCGTCGATCTTCAGATGAAGGGATGGGCTCTCGATGACAAGGTCGTCAAAGGTCCAGGCGCGGCGGATAATGCTTTCGAGTTCGAAGTCGACAAAAAGCCTGTGCGCCGAGAAGATGGGTTCGTCCGCGTTGTTTATTCGCAGGCTGAGATCCTGGAGCTCGCAGGTAAAGAGCAAAGGATTGATCCGCACCTTGCCGAGCAGAAGCGTGGAGTGGAGCTGCTCTTCGGCATATTGCGGCGCATATCTGGAGAGGAGATAGGGGGCCAGGAGGAATCCCGCCAGGCCATAGACGGTGAACAGCGTGGCAAGGGTGATGCCCAGGATGGAGAGACGGCGGCGCCAGAGTGGCGGCAGGGAAAACAACTGTCCCGGTTCGATACGTTTCGGCATGGCATTCTCCGTGGGAAAGAGTCCGTGAAACGGAGGACGGTCCGATGATTTTTGCAGGTCGTTGCCCTCAGGTTTCGAGGCAGGGGAATCCCTTTCTTATCCAATTATAGCATAACAGAAAATTTGCAGGACGATACAACTGTAAACCCCGGCCAGCACATCATCCAGGACGATGCCCATGCCGCCGTTGATCCGTTGGTCGATGATCCGGATGGGATAGGGCTTGAAAATGTCGAAAAAACGAAAAATGAGAAAACCCAGCAGCCAGATCAGTGGGTTGTTCGGCGCACCAATCAGGGTGATGAGCATGCCGATGACCTCGTCGATCACTATTACGCCGGGGTCTTTGCGATCCAGAATTTTTTCCGCCTGTCCGGCCGTGATGACTCCGAGGAAAAAGATACCTCCCAGGGCAAGGGCATAATGGTTCGGCGCCAGTTGGCGGAGAAAAAAATGCAGGGGCAGGGCCACTAGCGACCCCCAGGTGCCGGGGGCCTTGGGCAGATAGCCCGCGCCGAAACCGGTGGCAATGGTCATGAATAAACGATCCATTAGGTATCCTTTGTAAAATCCGTGCATTCGGCGCGAGCCACTTCGGCGTACACCGCTTTGAGCGAGACGTTGTGTGCGATTGCCACCCGTCGGCAATCTTCGTATTCCGGGGTAAACACCTCGCCGGCCGGAGTCGTTACCTTCTTTACTTTTACCTCGCCCCAGCGTGTGGGAACCGTGCCGATTTCCCGGGGCAGGGTCCAGCGCTGTTCCGTGCGGAAACGCAACCCGATAGCCGTGGTTTCGCTGAGGATGCATTCCTTGATTGCCAAGGAGGCAGCCCGGTCGCAGATCACCCGCAACAAAAAGCCGGGCCGCCCTTTTTTCATCTGAATGGGGATCAGGGCCACATCCAGCGCGCCCAGGAAAAATAGCCGTTCACTGAGATAGGGAAAGGTTTCCGGGGACCAATCGTCCAGATGGGTTTCGACCACCTCCACCTCCTGGGTTTCAACGGCCATCCGGGCCGTGCCCAGAACCAGTCGCAAGAGATTGGGCTGGCCATTGGCCAGCTCCTGGATGCCGGCGCCGTAGCCCACGCCGGTGATGGTCATGGCTGGCATGGGACCAAAATCGGCGGCCAACGCCTTGACTATGGCCGCCCCGGTCGGGGTGACCAGTTCCTGGTTCAGCTCCACCCCGTAGGCGGGCATCCCTTGCAGCAGTTCGCACACCGCAGGCGCAGGCAGGGGCAACCGGCCATGGGCGCACTGGACCCAGCCGCGCGGCATGGGCAGGGGGGCGCAATGCAGGTGGGTGATCTTCATGCAGGCAAGGCCGATGGCCGCGCCGACTATATCAATAATAGCGTCGATTCCCCCTACTTCATGGAAATGTACCGTGTCCGCCGGCTTGCCATGCACCTTCCCCTCGGCTTCGGCCAGCAGGGAGAAGATGGCAAGCGCTGTTGCCTTGACCGGCTCCGCGAGCCTGCTTGCGGCGATGAGCTGCCGGATATCCGCCAAGGTGCGGTGCGGATGGCTTTCGCTGCTTTCAACCGAAAGGGTGGTGGCGGCGATGGCTCCGCAGCTTTTTTTGCCCACGGTCAGGGTGTAGCCGTCAAGGCCGAGCAAGGAAAGCTGGCTGCGTAGCTCCGCTTCCGGCAGTCCGGCGTCGAGCAGGGCGCCAAGGAACATGTCGCCGCTGATTCCGGAAAAACAGTCGATATAGGCGATGGTGCGCTGGTCAGTCATTTTTTTTCACCGGGCCAGGGCTGTTGTTATCGTCGTCGGGAAAGGTCCGTTTGCTGTAATGGGTGAGCCAGGTGAGAATCTGCTTGTGATAGAAGGCATACGGGATGGCGACTAGGGCCGAAACCGCCAGGAGAATCGCAAACTTCAGGTAGTTGCCTTGGTAGATCTCGGCCCCTTGGAAGGAGAGAAGCAGGGTGCCAGGGATCCGGCCCACCGCGGTGATGAAGAGAAACACCGGCATCGGCATGTGGCTCATGCCCAGCAGGTAGGCCAGGGAATCCTTGGGAAAGCCGGGCAGGAGAAAGAGCACAAAGGGAATAATAAAATCACCCTTGGAAACCAAGTGGTTAAACCGTTTGTAGATGGCGGCGTGTTCCAGGCGGCGGCGAACCAGATCACTGAGCAAGCGGCCGACGACAAAGGCCAGCATGGAACCGATGGTGAGCCCCAGGGTGGAGTAGGCAAAGGCGGGAAGGGCTCCGAAGAGGTAGCCGCCCAGGATGCCGCTGGCCTCGCCGGGAATGGGGGCGATCAGCACCTGGAGAACCTGCAGGGCGATGAAGATGAGCGGCGCGAAGACGCCTTTGGCCAGGATGGCTTCCCGGAGCTGTTCCCCGTGGTGCCGGGAATTTTGCAGGTAGGAAATGACCCTGCCGAACAGGTTGTCCTCTTGGAGCGCGTAGAGGGTAATGGCTCCAATCCCGGCCAGGATGAGAACCAGGTAGAAGATGCGGCTTTTCAGGAACCGGGTCATGTGGGGAACCGCAGCCCTGCTTCGAGGGGCCTGCCCCGAAGGAAGGCGTCCGCGCTCATCCGTTTGGACCCTTCAAGCTGCACCTCGCCGAGGTGCAGATACCCTTCGCCCGTGGCCACGGTTAAGCCGGTTTTGTCGGCCCTGCACAGGGTGCCGGGCGCTTCGCGCACCGGGCCGGGGGTCACTTGCGGGGCAAAAAAACGCAGCCATTTGCCCTCCAGGGTGGTGTGGGCCATGGGCCACGGGTCCAACCCCCTGATCTGGCAACTGATTTCTTGGGCCGATTTCTGCCAGTCGATGGGGCTCAACTCCTTGGTGAGGGGGGGGGCTGGAGTGGCAAGGCTGTCATCCTGTTTCTGCGGGGGGAGGTTCCCTGCCTTGAGGAGTTCCAGGGCTTCGATTAGTAACTTGCCCCCGAGTCGTGCCATCTTCACGGCCAGGGTGCCTGCAGTGTCGTCGGGTTCGATGGTCAGACCCCCCGGCAGGAGGATATCGCCGGTGTCCATGCCCTCGTCCATCTGCATGATGGTGATGCCGGTTTCCGGGTCGCCGTTCAATACCGCCCACTGGACCGGCGCCGCGCCCCGGTATTTGGGGAGGAGCGAGCCGTGCACGTTGATGGTGCCTAAGGGCGGCAGGTTCAGCACCGGCCCGGTCAGAATGCGGCCATAGGCGGTTACCACCATGAGATCCGGCCTATAGGCGCGGAGCTCTTCAAGAAATTCAGGGGTTCGAACTTTGGTCGGCTGGAGCACCGGGAGGCCCGCAGCCAGTGCCAACTCCTTGACCGGCGGCGGGCTCAGCTTGCGGCCGCGGCCCTTGGGCTTGTCCGGCTGGCAGACCACGGCCACCACCTCTTCCCCATGGTCGAGCAGCGCTTGCAGTGAGGGCACGGCAAACTCGGGGGTCCCCATGAAGATGATGCGGTACTTGGCTGCCACCGGTTATTTCCCCTCTTCGGCCTTGAGCATCTTTTTGAGCTTCTTTTTATAGAGCGTCCGCTTGAGGGAGCTGATCCGGTCGATGAACAGGGTGCCGTTTAGGTGATCAAGCTCGTGCTGGATCACCCGGGCGTAATAATCCTCCGCCTCAAAGCTTAGGGGCTGGCCGTTGATGTCCTGGGCCTCCACCCAAATTTTTGTGTAACGGGGAACCTTGCTGGAGTACTCCCGCACGCTGAGACACCCCTCTTCATCAACCTCTTCCCCCTCGCCCTTGATGATCTTGGGATTGGCCAGCACGATCAGCTCCCTGGGCGTGTCCTTGGGCGAGATGTCAATGACGCAGAGTTGCAGGGGGATGTTGATCTGCGGGGCCGCAAGGCCAACGCCGGGGGCGTCGTACATGGTTTCCGCCATGTCGGCCACCAGCTTTTTGAGCTCCTCACCGAAATCGGTTACCGGCTTGGCCGTGTCCTTAAGAATGGGAAAGGGGTAAGTGACAATCTCTCGCAGAGCCATGGGAGTATCCTTAGATGGTGCGTTTTTTGGTGCTCGCCGGGGTGAACCGGGGTGATTAAGGAGACAATTTATAACATATTTTCCGGATCAACGTCCACCGACAAATTCACCGTTCCAGCCAACCGGGCGTGCTCCTGTTCCAACTCCAGGCAGAGGGAGTGCAGCTCTTCAAGGTCAGTCCCCTTGAGCAGGATCTGCCAGCGGAATCTGCCCCGCAATCTGGCCAGGGGAGCCGGGGCCGGGCCGAGGATCCCGGTTTTGCGATAGCGGCGCAGGGCCTTGCCCTTGGCTGCCAGGGCTTCAGCCCTGTTTTGCACCGCCTCTTCCTGCTCGCCGTCAAGAACCAGATTGATGAGGCGGCTGAAGGGCGGATAGCCCAAGGCCTTGCGCAGTCCGGTTTCTTTTTCGAAAAACCGGGGATAATCGTGGTCGCGGGCTGCGGCAATGCTGTAGTGGGTGGGTTGGTGGGTCTGGACAATGACCCTGCCCGGCTGCTCGCCCCTCCCCGCCCGCCCGGTGACCTGGGCCAAAAGCTGGAAGGTGCGCTCGCCTGCCTTGTAATCGGGCATGCCGAGCCCGGCATCGGCCCAGACAATGCCCACCAGGGTGACATGGGGGAAATGGTGGCCCTTGGTGATCATCTGGGTGCCTACGAGAATGTCCACCTCCCGGTCGTGCACTGCCCGGAGGATGCGAAGGAAGTCCTGACGGTTGCGGGTGGTGTCGTGGTCGAGCCGGGCGATACGGGCCTTGGGGAACATCCCCGCAAGTTCCTCTTCGATGCGTTCCGTGCCGAAACCGATGGGCGCCAGATTGATGGAGCGGCAATTGGTGCAGACCGTGCGGCTGTTGGTGGCATAGCCGCAGTAATGGCAGACCAGTTCGCCCCTGCCCTTGTGCAGGGTCAGGGTTATCCGGCAATGGGGGCATTGCACCGCCTGGCCGCAGTCGGAGCAGAGCATGCAGCCGGCAAAGCCGCGGCGGTTTAAAAAGACGAGACTCTGCTCCTGCCGGGCCAGGGTTGCCCGCAGTGCCTGTTTGAGTTGCGGGGAAAAAAGCGGCGGCCTACCGGAAACCGTGTTCACCGCCTGGAGATCGACCAGCTCCACCTGGGGCAGGGGCCGGTTTTCGATTCTGGTCGGCAGGCTGAGCAGGGTGTACTTGCCGCTGAGCGCGTGCTGATAGCTGGCCAGCGACGGGGTGGCCGAGCCGAGGAGCACCGTGGCCCCGGTCTGGCTGCCCCGGACCAGGGCCAGGTCGCGGCCCTGGTAGCGCAGGCTGTCTTCTTGCTTGTAGGCACCGTCGTGTTCCTCATCCACGATGATCAGCCCCGGGTCACCAAGGGGCGCGAAGATGGCGGAGCGGGCGCCGATGACGATGCGCGCCTTGCCGGAAACCACCCGCTGCCACTGGTCGAATCGCTCCCCCCTGGCCAGGCCGCTGTGGAGCAGGGCCACGGTCTCGCCAAAGCGGGAAAGGAAATGCGCTTCCAGTTGGGTGGCCAGGGCGATCTCCGGCACCAGCACCAGGACGCTGCGGCCCAAGGCCAGGGTAGTTTCCGCAGCCTGCAGATAGACCTCGGTCTTGCCGCTGCCGGTAACGCCGTGCAGCAGAAAGGGTGCGTATTGTTTTTCTGCAATGGCCGGGTTCAGTTTGGCAAGTCCGTTTTCCTGATCAGCGGTGAGCTGGGTCGGCCTGGGATAAAAAAGCGGGGTTTCGCCAAAGGGGTCGCGATACACCGGGCGATCTGTGAGGCGGATGATCCCTTTTTCGGCCAGAGAGGCGAGGGCTTTTGCCGCACCGCTGTATACTCGAGTCAGCTCCCGCCGGGGAAGCGCCTGGGGTGCAGGAGGCAACATCTCTTCAAGGAGAGTGAGGGTCTTTTTTTCCGAGGGCTTGAGGCTGGCCAGGGACTCCGGGGCAAGCGGCTCCAGGGCAAGGAGCACACAGGTCTCGGTCTTCTGGCCGATGGTCGCCCCGGAGATAATCTGCTCCACCGAGAGCAATCCCTGCTCACCCCATTGTTCGATGACCCGTCTTTCCTTGCCTCGCCAGAGTTTGCGCGCCGTGGCGGCGCTCAATTTTTTGTTGGCGGTCAGATTGGCGAGCCAGGGATGGTCAAGGACAAGCTGTGGCTGCTCAACAAGGAAATAGCGCAGTCCCGCTTCGGTGGCCTTGATCTGGCGACCGCTTTGCGAGGTGAGCCCACCGGGCAGCGCGCCCCGGATTACCTCGCCGATGGGATAATGATAGTAGCGGGCCACCCAGCGGAAAAAGGGGACCATGCCTTCCGGGAACACCGGGAAATCATCAAGGATGTCGGCAATGGGCTTGAGGCGGAATTCGGGCTTTTCTTGGGTTACGGCCAGCACATAGCCGGTGAGCAACCGTCCGCTTAAGGGCACCAGCACCCGCTGCCCCGGCTTGGCCACCCGCCCGTCGCGCAGGGCGGCGTAGGTCAGGGTCTGCGGCAGGGGCGCGGCCACGGCGACTTCAAGATAGGGGGGGGATGCGGACATGGGGCCTGTTGGTGGAAGTGAGAGGCCACCCTTTTGGGCTGGCAGAGGGCGGCCTGGTGTCGAGACTCTGTTTTAGTGCCGCTGTGTCGTAACGGTTGATGGATTTGTGAAAAGGTCGGAAATCGTGATATCCCGTCATTCCGGCGAAGGCCGGAATCCAGTCTTTTTAGTCAGTTACAGCAAGGCTGGACCCCGACCTTCGCCGGGGTGACGACGTTTACGAAGCCGTCAAAATCAAAAATCCGCAACGACTTCCTTGATGTGTTTCCGGAATTCCTTGGATATCACGGGATGCCGCAAGGCATAGGCGACAATGGCCTTGAGGTAGCCGAGTTTGTCGCCTGCGTCGAAACGGGTGCCGGTGAATTCATAGGCATACATGGGGCGTTGTTTGGCCAGAGCCAGCAGGGCGTCGGTGAGCTGGATCTCTCCGCCGTGGCCGGGCGTGGTTTTCTCGAGCATGGGAAAGATCTCCGGGGTCAGGAGATAGCGGCCGATGATCGCCAGATCGGAGTCGGTGGTGCCGGGCGCGGGCTTTTCCACCATGCGGTCCACCTGATACACTCCTTCCCGGACCTGGGTTCCTTCCACGATCCCGTACTGGTTGGTTTCCTCGGCTGGCACCTTTTGGATCGCCACGATGGGCGCGTCCATCTCCTGGTGCAGGGTGAGCATCTGCTGGCAGCACGGCACCTTGCTCAAGACCAGATCATCGCCCAGCAGCACCAGGAAGGGTTCGTTGCCAATGACGTTTCGGGTGGTCCAGATGGCGTGGCCCAGGCCCAATGGTTTTTTCTGGCGGACCGTGGTAATGTCGATGAGATTTGAGATGTGGTTGATCTCTTCGCAGAGCGCATCCTTGCCCTTCTGCTTGAGCAGGGTGTCGAGTTCGAAATCGTAGTCGAAATGATTCTCGATGGCCGACTTGCCCTGGCTGGTGACGAACACAATCTCCTCGATCCCCGAGGCGACCACCTCTTCAACAATGTACTGGATGGTCGGCCGGTCGACGATGGTGAGCATTTCCTTGGGGATGGCCTTGCTGGCCGGGAGAAAGCGGGTGCCTTTGCCTGCCACTGGGATAACAGCTTTGCGTACGTTCATGGGAGACCCGTTGCTGAGTGTTTTTTAAAAAAGACAGACTGCAGTTATGGTATACCACATAGCCAAAGATAGCTGCTACTTCAAGGGAAATAATGAAGCCCCGTAAAAACTCCCTGGAGATCGGATTGTTACCTGGGGCATCGTGAACGAGACGGATGCATTCTTTCCTGAAAAAAACAGAAAAAATTATCAGGCGTCAGGCGCTTCTTGCCGTTGGAGAACGCTGCGTTGTGGCGGTGTCCGGAGGACCGGATTCCATGGCCCTGCTGCAGGTTTTGGCGCATCTGGCCCCAGTGTTTGATTGTTCTCTGGTGGTTGCCCATGTGGATCATGGCTTGCGGCCCAAGGAAGCGGAGGCGGAAGAGCGACTGGTGCGGGAAGCGGCTCAGTCCCTGGGGCTTGCCTGCGAGTGCGGCCGGCTGGAGGTTGTTGCCTGCGCCAGGGAAGAGGGGCTCTCCATCGAGCATGCCGCCCGCAATCTCCGCTACGGATTTTTGGCGGAGGTGGCGGCGCGCCATGGGGCCACGAAGATTGCCGTGGCGCATACGGCGGATGATCAGGCCGAGGAGATTCTGTTGCGGCTTATCCGGGGTACCGGCCGCGCGGGTTTGACCGGCATGGCCGGAATGCGCGATGGTCTTGTGATCCGGCCTTTTTTGGGCATCGCCAAGAAGGAGATTTTTCGCTATCTTGCCGAAGAAGCTATCCCCTATTGTCTCGACAGCTCCAACCGGGAGCGGATGTATCTGCGCAACCGGATACGGCTTGATCTGCTGCCCTATTTAGAGGAACATTTTAACCCCAATATCGGCAACTCCCTGCGGGAAACAGCGGCGATTTTGCAAGGGGAAGAGGAACTGCTGGCCGGGATGGCCAGTCAGGCCTATGCCCAGGTGGTTGCGGAGGAGGGGAGCGAACCCTCCGGGCTGGCGATCCAGGTGGCGGATTTTTTGCGCCACCCCCTGGCCATCCGGCGGCGCATTGCGGAAACAGCTTGCTGGCGCATGGGCTGCAGGCCGACGTTCAGGCAAATTGCCCAGCTTCTCTCCCTGGCGGAAACCGGGGATGAGGGCGCGGGATTGCATCTGGCCCAAGGGTTACGGGTTGTGAAGGCAGAAGGGCGAATGGGCTTTGGTTATCCCCAGGGGCAACAGGCAGTGCGCGGCAATCTCTTGGCGGCGGACAGGGAAGAGGGCTTTGTGTGCAGGGAGCTTCCCGGCCCGGGGGAATATGTTTGGGAGGGCTCAGGGGCGAGGATTACCCTGTGCTTTTTGGCGGCTGCGCCCGAGGGATGGAAAGATGAGTCTCCTCAGACCCTGTATTGCGATGCCGACAAAGTCTCCTTCCCCATGACGGTGCATGCCGTTAGGCAGGGAGATCGCTTTCATCCCCTGGGCGCGCCGGGCTCAAAAAAGGTCGGCGATTTTTTCACCGACCGGAAGATCCCCGTGATCCAACGGAGACGGATACCCATCCTGGCCGACCGCGAGGGGATCATTGCCATCCTCGGCGTGCGTCCTGACCAGCGGGCAGCCCTCTCTCCAAGCACCAGAAGGATTCTGGCCGTAAGCCTGCACCCTTTGCCCACCGGTGAAAATGGCTTTACTGAAAAAGCGATACATGGTAAGTAGGTTGCCATTGTACAGGAAAACCCGAGGGCGGGTAGCTCAGTTGGATAGAGTGTTGGCCTCCGAAGCCAAAGGTCGTGGGTTCGATCCCCGCTCCGCCCACCAAAAATTATAAGGAATCAGCCGAAATGCTGGTTCCTTTTTTTTGTGGGCATCGTCCCGGTTGCGAACGGGTATTTTTCGTGCTGCCTTCTCCTCCGTCAGAGAAGCGGGATGGTTCCCATCTATTGCTTTAATTCCTCGTGATCCTCCGTTATAATCAAAAACTATCAGGAGCGATACAGGGCTCCTTCCGCGGGGAAATCCGGCAAAATGCCGGTTATATGGCATAGATCGCGCAAGAATGGAAACCGATTACGATATGAAGGTGTTGGTGGTTGATGATTCTCTGGTCATGCGGAGGATCATTATCAATCACCTGCGGTCCTTGGGGTATACTCATATCCTTGAGGCGGACAGCGGGGAGAAGGCGTTATCGATTCTGGCGCAAGAAGGGGCGGACCTTATTCTTTCCGACTGGTGCATGCGGGGAATGCACGGCATTGAGGTGCTGCGGAGTGTCCGGAGCAACGAGAGCACCCGGAATACCCCCTTTATCATGGTAACCGCCGAGGCGCAGCCGCATCTGATCCTGGAAGCGATTCGGGCCCAGGTCAGTGATTATGTGGTCAAACCTTTTACCAGAGAGAATCTGCGGGAAAGCATCGATAAGGTTCTTGCCCTGGGGCAGGTGGGGGGCTGAAGGCCGGAGCCTCTCCTTTTGCAGGACATTTAAGAAAATTTGCCAGCGGTCGTCGTGCCCTTATTCCTCAATCTCGGGCAAAGGCTCCCCCCAATCGTCATCTTCCTGCTTTTCTGTTTGGCCCCACTCCTGTGCCTCATCGTCTTGGTCAGCCAACTCATCAAACAATCCCACTTCGTCCGGCGGGGCAATGCCGGTAAGATCGGCCTCATGCCAGGCTTCGAGGGTGATTTCTTCCGTTGCCCCATCCTCATGCTGGAGTTCGATAAGCCCTTCCTCCTCGTCAACGGTGACCACGACGAAGCGGGCGCCATCTTCGATGGCCTCGTACCAGTTGCCTTCAATGGGTTCAGTGTCGGTCGGCATGGTCTTTTCCGGGGAACGGTTTTTTGTGCTACATGAGCAGGCAATCCTCTCGCCAGCAGCAGTCTTCCTGGCTGCAATGTTCCATGGCCGAGCCAAAGCAGGGGAAATTCCCTTCTCTTTCCTGGATGGCGCGGATGAGCTCCTCTTTTTTCATCTTGCCTGCCCTGAGGCCAAGATCTTTCGCCTTTGTTTTGACATCGAGCATTTTCATGGGAAACCTCCGTGGATGATGAGAGTAATGCCGGAAATCCGGATCGTTAAATGCAAGGATTCATGCTGAGCACAGGGCAGTGGGCGGTCTTGATCACCCGCTCGGTAACGCTGCCGAACAGGGTTTTTTCCACTCCCTTGCAGGTCTGGGTGCCGATTATGATCATGTCGCACCCAGTGGCTTTGGCGTGCCGGACGATCTCCGCGGCGACCTTGCCCGTAAGCACCGCGCTTGCATGGGGGAGGTCACGCGGCATGTTTTCCGTGATGAATTCGATCATCTTGCGTTTGGCCCGCTCGAGCAGTTCTTTTTCCAGATTTTCCAAGGGCAGATGGGGCACGGCAAAACCGGCGTAGGCGTCAAGGCTTTCCACCACAAAAACCACCTCAATGGCCGCTTCGAACTTGCGGGCGATCATGATGGCGGATTGCAGAACCCGGTTTGAATGTGCGGAAAAATCCGTGGGAACCAGAATTTTTGTGATGGTGTTCATGGCCGAGCCTCCTCAGGGGAAAGATCTGGGAACAGCATGGCAATTGAGCCCAGATTTATAGACGGTTGCAGCGCCGCGCGGATTCGCGTGTCAATGGCCGGTAAAAGTGCCGCTGGCAGCGAAGCCAACGCAATGAGGCTGGGAAGGAGATGCGGTGTCTTCCGCCTCCGGCGTCTCATCGCCTGGTGCTTTCAACGACAAAGGGGGTGGAGCGTATGGCAATGCTTTTTTTCCTCACCCAGATCCTGGCCATGGGAATCACCTCTCCGTCCATGGTGACGATGTTGGCCAGCTCCTCAACGTAGGAGATGTCCCGGGTGTTGAATTCGTAATAAAAGGTGTTTTCGCTGTAGGGGTCGACGACCAAACAGATTTTCTGCGGGTTGGTCGCGTGTTTTTGGGGGGCGCCGGAAAAGGCGATGTGGGTATCGCGCAGCCGTTTTTCATCGCTGGGGCGCTGGTACACCTGGATCTCAAAGCGAACTATCGCTTGGGGAAAATTGGCGAGGGGCATGGCTGACCTCTGCACTATGTGATGATTGCCGTGCGGGCAACAACCGTATTGAAGCTCTTATTCCATAGTATACAGATTCTCCGGGGTGAATCAAAAAATAAAGTGGCGGCGGCCGAATTTTTTACGCTTTGTTTCCGTTGGGCCGGGTTGCCTTTATTTTTTCAGCGGAATCGGACGCATGGCATCGTCCACCGCGACAAAGGTGAAAAGTCCCTCGATGGCCTTTACCCTGGATTCGTCGTACATCTGTTCAAGATACACGGTTACCCGGATCTGGATGCTGGTGTTGCCGACCTTGACCACCTGGCCGATCAGTTCGACAAAGGTGCCGGCCGGGATCGGGGTCGTGAAATCGATGCGGTCCGAGCAGACCGTGACGATTTTTTGCCGGGAAAAGCGGGTGGCGGTGATAAAGGCTGCTTCGTCCATCCACTGGAGGGCCGTGCCGCCGAACAGGGTGGCGTAGTGGTTGGTGGTGTTTGGGAAAACCGCCTTGGTGATGCGGGTTTCAGCGGCTTTCATTTTCTGGGTGATGTCCATGGTTTCCTCGATGGATATGCGTGAAAAGGGATTGTTCGGCTAAAGGTTCACCGGAAATACATGTTTCATTCTACACTGTTCACTTATGATGAACTCGTAACAACTGCCCTTCGACAGGCTCAGGGCGAACGGCTACTAGCTTAACATATTGATATTCCGTTCGTGCTGAGCCTGTCGAAGCACCTGTTTGCAGCAAATCCCAAGTTGTTGCGAGTCCATCACTTATGGGAACCTTGCACAATTCGTCACACCGGTGAAAACCGGTGTTCAGTTTTTTTTAGAACCTCACGAAATTACTGGATACCGGCTTTCGCCGGTATGACGGAAAACATATTCGACACAATTTTTTCAAGGCTCCCTTATAATTTTTCACTTTCTTCCCTAACCCATTCCTCGACCTCGGCCGAAGACGGCATCCGCCCGGCGCATTTTACCATGTGGTTGATGATCAGGGCCGGAGTTTTTGTTACCCCGAACCGCCAGATTTCATCGAGATCGTGCACCGATTCCATGTCCGCGGCCAGGCCGAATTTCTGCAGGGCCTCAAAGAGCATGGCGCTCAATGTGTTGCAGGTCACGCAGCCGGAGCCCAGCACCCGGATGGTGAGGATTTCCGGGGCGGCGCCCTGTTTTCCTTGGCGGCGGCGGTATTCGGCGCGCAAGGCCTCGCGGTAGAGAGGCTCCGCGGTTAAGGGGACGTAATTTTCCTTGGCAATGGCCGCAAATAGAAAATCCACCGCCGCCTCTTCCTCCATCTCTCCGGTAAGCGCCGTGTTCAGGGCCTGGTCAAGGCCGATCAACCCGATATTGGCCGCGCCGATGCGGATGGTGCGGGGTGCTGGTCTGTCCTGGTTTTCCATGGGGTTCCTGTTTGGGATACGGCGCCAAGCCAAGTTTGTCTAAAAAAGTTTCATCTGTCGTTCGTTTCCTTTCCCGCCTTTGCTCACGAGTTGATCCGTCTCCTTCAGCAGGGAGGCGGGTATTTCCCGGAGAAAGCGGGAGGGGAGGTGGGCGGCGGTCCGGTTGAATATGGTGCGGTTTGCGGCGTTGCTTACAATCAGGTGGTCCTTGGCCCTGGTCATGGCAACATAGAAAAGACGGCGTTCTTCTTCCACGTCGCTGAGGCGGTTGGCAATGGTGCAGGGAAGGATCTCCTCTTCAATCCCGGCCAGAAAAACCACCGGGAACTCCAAGCCTTTGGCGCCATGCATGGTCATGAGGGCCACGGCTTCGGCCCGTTCATCATATGCGGTGGCCTGGGCGTTTTGCCGGAGATGTTCGCAAAACCCCTGGAGATCGTTGCCAAAGGCGTTGGCAAGCTGGAGCAACCGCTTGGCCTCCGGCCCCTGGGGATCAATGCCCAGGATGGGCATGGCCTCGGTCAGGGGGAGAGCAAGGCCATGCTCCGCGGCGCGGCGGAAATGTGCGAGGGTTTTTCCCATTTCCGCGATGCTTTTTGCCGCACCGGCAGGGAGGGGAAGGGCAAACGCCGCGCTGTAAAAATCAGGGCAGCGCATGGGGAGCTCTTGTTCCAGGCGAGCGATGGTTGCCTCCCCGATACCTGGAAGGCTGGCCAGCAACAGGAGGTGGTCGTGTAAGTTCGCGTCTGCCGCACCGGCCAGGAGAAAATGACAGGCGCTTTTCAGGGCTGGTTTTAGGTAAAAGGGGGTGGCGCCGACGAGCTGGAAGGGGATGCCCTTGCGGTGCAGGGCTTGGGCAATGGGTTCGGCCAGTTGGCTGAGCCGGTAGAGGATGGCGAAATCGGCAAAGCTCCGTGGCGGGACCTGCTCGCCGCGGTTGGCGGTGTGCCGGGAAAGGCTGCTGATGCCGCCCAACCCCTCTTCGATGCGGCGCACGATAAACTCCGCCTCGGCCTGGGCGCTTGGCGCCTGATACCATTCGATGGGCGTCGTGCTGCTGCGTTCGGCCACGAGCTGGGTGTCGCCGCTCTGCCGGTTCCGGCGGATGAGGGCGGCCGCGCCGTCGATGATGGCAGGGGCTGAACGGTAGTTACGGATCAAGGCCAGGGTGGCGACACCCTCTCTGTCCTTGAATCGCTGAAACAGGGTGAGGTCGCTGCCGCGAAAGCCGTAAATGGCCTGGTTGGGGTCGCCGATGGCAAAAACCCGCGCCTGCGCGCCAAGCAACAGGACCAACTGGTACTGGGGATGGTTGAGATCCTGGAATTCGTCGACAAAAAGATGGGTCGCTCTGCCGATGATGTGTTCGGCAAAGGCGGGCTCGCTGCTGAGGCGCTCCACGCAGCGGGGGATGACCAGATCAAGGTCAATGGCCTTGTTGGGGGCAAGCGAGGCAAGATAGCGCGTAAGAAGTTCCGGCAAGGCCCCACCGGCTGGCAGCGTCCCCCTGTCGAGCTGGTCAACGTAGCCTGCCAGTTGCTTTTTGAGGATATGGTGTTCGGCTCGGGATATTTCCGGGAAAACCTTGCGCAGATAGAGGTCGCGCTCATCCTCGCCGATGACCAGGAGATCTGGGGTTTCCTTGCGCAACAGGGCCAGGCAATACCCATGGAAGGTGCCCACGAAGATGGCCCGGGCTGTTTCGCCAAGCTCCCGGCTAAGGCGCTCGTGCATCTCGCGGGCTGCCCGGTTTGTGAAGGTGATGGCCACCATCTCTTCGGGACGTTCATGCTCAGCGGTCAGCAGATGTTCGATCCTGGCCACCAGGGTAAAGGTTTTGCCGGTGCCCGGCCCGGCAGCCACCAGGATATTCCTTGCCGCGCTGGTGATGGCGGCCAGTTGCTCCGGGTTGGGTTTTCTTGGGGATTTGGGCGTGTCGGCGGGAGGAGAGGGGTTTCGCTCAAGGGGCAGCGGTGAGCGGGATAGTTTTTTTGCGGGCTGGAGAGTCTTTTTGCCGGCAAACAGGCTGATCTGGCCGGCCAACTCCTCCCGCTCCCCTTCAGCAAAAACCCGGATCACCCCGAATTCCCCGTCGTAGCCAGGGGTGCGGATGACCCTGCCTGTGCGGATGCGGGCCACTGCCTCGCCCAGCACCGGAGACATCCGGTTGATCTCCTCCACCGGCGTGTCGAGCAGCAGGTTGAATTCCGACCCGAAGCGGTCGATGACTTTGGCGTACAGAGCCATCACCCCCTTGGTGGCCGGGCCGGCGCCGAGGATCTCGCCCAACACCTCGGGCAGCGGGATAAGGCTGTGCACCGCGGGCGAGCCCGGCGGGTAGTACGGCTCGGTCCGCTCGGCCAGCTCCATGACCCGGTGCAGCACCCCCACGGTCAGGGGCTTGCCGCAGACCGGGCAGATCGAGCCGATTTTCCGGGTTTCGAGTGGCTCAAGGCAAACATGGCAGTTCCGGTGGCCGTCGCAATGGTACTTTCCTTCTTCCGGGTAGAATTCGATCGTCCCGGAAAAACCGCCGGTTAGAGGATTTTTCAGGGCCTCGCGCAGATCGGCAAAGCTGAAGCCGGTGTTGAAGATGTTCGCCTCCCGGCCCAATTTCCCAGGAGAATGGCAATCGGAATTGGAGATCAGGGCGAAGCGGTCCAAGGCCGGGATGAGCCGGTTCATGTCCGGGTCCGAGGAGAGGCCGGTTTCGAGCGCGAAGACGTGCGGGCTGAGATCGCCGTAGCATTCCTCGATGGTGTTGAAGCCGGAGCGGGAGCCGAACAGGGAGAACCACGGCGTCCAGATGTGGGCGGGCACCAGAAAACCCTCCGGCGCTTTTTCGAGCAGGATTTCGAGCAGATCGCGGGAGTCGAGGCCCAGGATGGGGCGGCCGTCGGACTCGATGTTGCCGATGCCGGCCAGGACGGAGTTTATCCGTTCCGCCGAGGCGAAATCGGGCACATAGAGCAGATTGTGGACCTTGCGCACCGCGCCGTGCCGTTTGTAGATGGAGCTGATCTCGGCGGTGAGCAAAAAACGGTTGGGCAGGGCAACCGGTGTCGCCTGCGATAAGGCCGGGGGAATCGCCTCGTCCTTGAGCTTGAAAAACCCCGGTTCGGCAGGCTCAAGCTGCTCCTTGAGCTGGCTGAACCAGCCGGGATGGGTGAAGTCACCGGTGCCGAGAAGATGGATGCCCTTGACGTGAGCCCAGGCGGCAAGGCCCTGCAGGTTTCCGGCCTTGCTGGTCGCCCGGGAGAAGGGGGAATGGATATGGAGATCAGCGATATAGCGCATTTTTTTGTTGCCGTTTGAAAAGTTTCTTCCGCTAAAAAACGTCTAAATCCCCCCTCGCCCCCCTTTTTCAAAGGGGGGAATAATATGCACTACCTGCTTTGTAAGTAATCGCTGTGCTCCCCCTTTGAAAAAGGGGGATTGAGGGGGATTTATTTAGTCGATGATACAGCATTTTCCTCGGATACAATTTCTTAACCGGACAGTGCTGGCAGAGGGTGACAAAAAAGAGGAGGTTGGCTCCGCTCGCTGTTTTTCCCCACTTTGAAAAAGGGGGGTCAGGGGGGATTTGAATGTGTTCTTGCCCGATCTTTTACGATTTCATCTATCACTTCCAGCACTGCATCCATCTCCAATAAAACCTGCCTATTGTCAAAACGCAATACACGCAAGCCTAATCCGGTCAATGCTGCATCGCGTTCTTGATCTTTGGTCTGATGCTCTTCTGCAAAATGTTGGCTACCGTCGAGTTCGATCACCAACTTCGCTACCGGGCAATAAAAATCCACAACGAAAGTGGACAATGGCTTTTGCCGATAAAACTGTACACCTTGTATCTGCTTGCGTCGAATGCGTTGCCATAGCACCTGTTCCGCATCAGTCATGTTGGTTCTGAGTGAGCGGGAATTTTCCTTGAGTTTTGGGCTGTAGCGTTCCATAAATCTCAAAATCCCCTTTTTCCAAAGGGGGAAGATATCATCACCGCCATTTTCTTTAAAAAAGAGGAAAACCGACGTGAACCAATGAATCTTACACAGATTCTCTATCCATGTCCACGCCGTAATTCCCTACGGAAAAGAGTGGCCTTCCCTTGGGGAAATCGTTATATAATGGAGGCTCTTGTGAAATACTGCGTGTGGTTCGACAGGCTCACCACGAGCGGAAGAAGATTGATGATTTTTAAGATGATTACCGTTCGCCCTGAGCGTGTCGAAGGGTGTTTTTTAAAAAGAGGGAGACCGGAAATGGTTGAGCAGATAACAGACGTGGTGATTATCGGCGCTGGCCCGGCAGGGCTCCAGGCCGCCGTGCATGCAGCCCGGAAAAAGGCCTCGGTGCTTGTCCTGGGCCGGGCGGAAAACAGCAGTATTTACTCGGCCCATGTTGAAAACTATCTCTGTGTTGATGGCGTGACCGGGGGGGCGGAGTTGTTGCGGATCGGCCTGGATCAGGCCACCCGTTTCGGCGCGGAGGTGTGGGCGGAGGATGTCCTGC
Organism: Desulfobulbaceae bacterium UBA2273; assembly: GCA_002347095.1. Classification (GTDB taxonomy): domain Bacteria; phylum Desulfobacterota; class Desulfobulbia; order Desulfobulbales; family Desulfurivibrionaceae; genus Thiovibrio; species Thiovibrio ferrireducens. The sequence goes on from DDWZ01000009.1 coordinate 35,826, forward strand.
ATCTTGGTCAGGAAGGCGAGCTGTTTACAGTCAAGGTGGAAAGCGGGCGGCAGGTCACGGCCCGGTCTCTGATCTTGGCCACCGGCACCTCGCGTAAAAAGCTGAGGGTGCCGGGCGAGAAAGAATTGCTGGGGCGCGGGGTCAGTTATTGCGTGGATTGCGACGCCAATTTCTATCGCAACGCCAAGGTGGCGGTGGTGGGCAACGAATCCGCCGCGGTGGACGGCGCCCTGACCCTTACCAAGTATGCTGCCGAGGTCCATCTGGTTTGCAAGGAGCTGACGGTGACGAAAGAGCTCGGCGAAAAGCTGGGAACCAGCTCCGTGGTGGTGCATAAGGGGGTCTGGGTCAAGGAGATTGCCGGGGAAAAGGCGGTGACCGGTCTTGTGCTGGACAGCGGCGAGACCCTTACCGTGGACGGAGTTTTTGTCGAACTCGGGGCCAAGGGCGCCATGGAGCTTGCCACCAGCATCGGCGTCCTGCTCGACACGGAGACCTTCTCTTTTATCGAGACCAACAAGAAGCAGGAGACCAACATTCCCGGTATCTATGCGGCGGGCGACATCGCCGGGCCTCCCTGGCAGATGGCCAAGGCCGTGGGCGAGGGGTGCGTGGCCGGCTGGGAGGCTGCCAACCATGCCAACCGGCTCAAACGTACTTCGGGAAGCGAGTAGTGTGACAGCTTCCTTATCGATGAACTCCCCCGAACAGTACATGGAAGTCGCTCTTGCCGAGGCCCGGCTTGCGGCGGAGCGGGGCGAGGTGCCCATCGGCGCGGTGCTGGTGGGCAGCGGTGGAGAGATCATCGCCCGGGATGGCAATCGCACCATTGAGCTGTGCGATCCGGGAGCGCACGCGGAAATGCTGGTGCTCCGGCAGGCAGGCCGGTTGCGGGGCAATTACCGATTGCCTGACACGACCCTCTATGTTACTCTCGAACCCTGCGTGATGTGCGCCGGCGCCTTGGTGCACGCCAGGGTGAGCCGGTTGGTTTATGGGGCAGTCGACCCCAAGGCCGGCGGAGTTGTCTCTCTCTTTCAGGTCGGGCAGGATACGCGGCTCAACCATCTGCTGGCCGTGGAAGGCGGTCTGTTGGCGGCGGAGAGCGGTACTCTGCTGAAGGATTTTTTCCGCGAGAGAAGGACCGGCGCTGGAGAGGGAAAAAGGTAGTGGCGTCTTCAGCCGAATAGTCCGCGTGAAACGGAGAGGTGCCAGAGTGGCCGATCGGGAGCGACTCGAAATCGCTTGACCTGGGAGACCAGGTCCGTGGGTTCGAATCCCACCCTCTCCTCCAGTCTTGCCTGGAAAAAAAATCGGCAATGCGTTTTGAAGTAAGGGGGGAAATGCGAAAATTCTTGCTGCACTCAATACAGGCCCGCCTTGTGGTTCCCATGCTCATACCCCTCCGCAGTACATGAAACAGGACATCCCCAGAGAGTGGTTCGCCATCCGCACCAAGCCCCAGCAGGAACAGGTTGCCAAGCTGCATTACCAGCGGCAGGGGTATGTGGTCTATCTGCCCATGATGCGGACCATTGTCCGGCACGCCCGTCGAACCGAGGAAAAGCTCAAGCCGTTTTTCCCAGGCTATCTTTTTTTGCATCTTGCCCCGTCCGAACGGAACTGGGTAGCGATCTCCTCCACCCGCGGCGCCCTCGGGCCGATATGCTTCGGCGACCAATATGTGCCGGTGCCGGACTGGATCATCGCCGACCTGCAGGCCAAGGAAGATGGGAGCGGAGCGGTGCCGTTGGCGGATCTGCAGAAAAAAGGGCTGACTCCCGGGGCTGCGGTGGCGGTGGATCTTGATGGCGATACCTCTGCGCAGGGTTTGTTTTACTCGTTTTCCGGCCAGGAAAATGTGGTGGTGCTGTTGAGTTTTCTTAACCGGCAGGTGAAGACCACACTTCCTCTGGATAGGGTGCAACGGCGATAAGGCGTTTAGGCTATTCCATCATTTTTGATCAGACCCCGTTTTTGTTTGACACTGGCTGAAAATGTCATGTATACCGGGGCAACGGTTGAATAGTCGTTCACCCGAAGGGCGGTAGCATGCCCGGGCCCCCTTTTTTAACGAAGAGCAGGAACAACCCGGACTCCCCCCCCCCCTGGAAACAGGGAAGAAGGTACTGTCGGATTGTATCGACAAGGTGGTGGAGGTGTTGCGGTAGAGAGGAGTGGTTCCCGTGAGGGCGCCAGGTTTTGGAAAAATCTAACAGCCGGAGAATTGCTTGCTCGTGATACGAGTGGGACCGGGAAAAGCTTGGTTAATTGGTGTGTTTATGAATATTATAGAGAAAATCAAAAGCAAAAGAGCTCGGGTTGGAATCATCGGTCTGGGCTATGTGGGCCTGCCTTTGGCCATCGAATTCTGCAAGGCCGGTTTTCAAGTCAGCGGCTTCGATGTAGATGAGGGTAAAGTTGAGGCTCTGGCAAAGGGAAAAAGCTATATTAAGCATATCGATGCCGATCGAATAGCCGCCTGCGGTTCATTTTTTTACCCCACTACAGATTTTGCCAAGCTCACGGAAACTGATTGTATTATCGTGTGTGTGCCCACGCCTCTCAACAGGAATCGTGAGCCGGACATGTCATATGTTTTGAACACGACTCGGGTCATAGCCGAGCACCTGAGAAAAGACCAGCTTGTGGTCCTTGAGTCTACCACCTACCCGGGGACCACGGATGAAGATATGCGGGTGATTCTGGAGACCACCGGGCTTTTGGCGGGGCAGGATTTTTTTCTTGCGTATTCGCCCGAGCGTGAGGACCCTAATAACCAGGATTTTTCTACCGGAACAATTCCTAAGGTGGTCGGCGGCTATACAAAACAGTGTCTCGATTTGGCCTGCTCTTTATACGGCCATATCATTAAAAAGGTCATTCCGGTCTCTTCCACCAAGGCTGCCGAAGCCACCAAGCTTCTTGAAAACATCTATCGCTCGGTAAATATCGCCATGGTCAATGAACTCAAGATCTTGTTCGACCGCATGGGCATTGATATTTGGGAGGTGATTGAGGCGGCAAAAACAAAACCCTTCGGGTTTCAGGCATTTTACCCTGGTCCCGGTCTGGGTGGGCATTGCATCCCCATCGATCCTTTTTATCTTACCTGGAAGGCTCGCGAATACGACCTGAGCACAAAATTCATTGAATTGGCTGGCGAGATTAATACTTCGATTCCTTATTATGTCGTCGAAAAAACCGTCGAAGCCCTCAACGAAAGAGACAAAAGTATCAAGGGGGGCAGAATCCTCATTCTTGGTTTGTCCTATAAGAAGGATATCGACGATGTCCGTGAATCCCCCTCATTAAAATTAATAGAGTTGTTTCAACGGAAAGGAGCAGTTGTCGATTACAGCGATCCATATGTGGCGGAGACTCATAAAATGCGCCATTATGACTATAAAATGCAATCGGTTCCTCTCACCGTAGAGAATTTGCGGCAATATGATGCGGTGGTAATTGCGACAGACCATTCGCAAATAGATTACGCCTTTGTCGTAGCGCACGCAGCTTTGGTTGTGGATACCAGGAATGCCACAAAAGGCATAGCAACTAAAGGGAATATCGTTAAAGCGTAAAGTTAAGTGGTAATCCTCCCCTTTTTAGGGGATGCCAGAAGTAGAGCCTGGGTGCTGAGGGCCACTTCTGTTTTTCACAAGACTGTAATTTACCCCAATGGTAACCAAAAAAAATGGGCAAATTTTTCGTCGCTATCAAGAGTCATTTATGTGTGGTTTAGGTGGAATAGTCCTGAAACCGGGTGTCGAATTAAATATTCGACCTTTGCTGGGACGAATTAATAAAATCCAAAATCATCGCGGCCCAGATGGTCAGGGTGTATGGTTGAACGATGAGGACGCAGTCGGCCTATGCCATAGTCGACTTGCGATCCTGGATCTTTCTGAATCCGGTAAACAGCCGATGCACAGTCCTGATAGACAGATTTCTATCGTATTTAATGGGGAAATCTACAATTGGGGCGAACTGCGAGTTGAATTGGAATCACTCGGCAGTGTTTTTAATACTCAGACGGACACAGAGGTTCTTATAGAGTCCTACCGTCACTGGGGTAGAGAAATGCTTGATAGGCTGAGGGGCATGTATGCATTTGCCCTTTTTGATGCGCGAGAAAGGCTCGTCTTTTGTGCGCGTGATCATGTCGGCAAGAAGCCCTTTGTCTATTCGGAAATGCCTTGGGGTATAGCGTTTGCATCCGAAATCCCAGCCATTCTCTCCTTGCCGAATTGTGATAAACGCCCCAATCACTCGGCATTGGCGAGTATGCTGCTACATAATATGCACCATATACCCGATCCACATACTGCTTATGTTGGAATTAAACGCCTTCGCCCAGGGCATGCGATGTTGGTGCGCGAGGGTCGGGTTGACAAAATTTGGCGTTACTGGGTTCCCAAGCCTGCTAGTGGGCCAGTTACAGCTAGAGATGTTCGTGAAAAGCTAGAAGAAGCCGTAAGACTAAGGATGTTTGCAGATGTGCCTGTCGGGGCTCTGCTGTCCGGTGGGGTGGATAGTTCCGCGATTGTGGCGTTAATGACACGTTTTACCAAAGACCCAATTCGGACTTATGCATTAGGTTTTGATAAGGATGATGAGGACTTGCGTCGTGCAAGGCAGATGGCCGACATCCTTGGAACGCACCATAAGGAATTCTATTTTGATCCGGCTCGCCAGTGGGAAATATTCCAGCTAATGCAGGCGACTTATGGTGAGCCCATCATGCTTCTTCCGCTATTGCATACCCATGAATTGTGTGGCGCGATTCATCAAGATGGCGTTAAAGTTGTGCTGGCTGGGCACGGGGCCGATGAGTTGTTCTATGGATACACGGGGCATGTACAAACAGCCCGGCTTTCTCGTTGGCTTAGGCGGTTAGAGTGGCTGGCACCGCTAATGCGACAGGCGCCCATAGATTTTTTGCCGCGCGCTGCTGTAGCGCTCGCTGCCCCGCGTGGGCAGCGTAAGGCCGCCCTTTATCGAGGGTATGGTAAAAAGTCGTGGCCTAGCTTGGTGAACCCTGAAGTGCTACCCACACTGATTAATGTGGCTGCACAAGAAATGGAGTTCTGGGGAGTGTTGACTCCCAGCCATGATTACATCGACGAGTCTAATTTTATCGGGTTGATGATCGAGAATAGCCACTCTGTTACAATAGCGACCGATTTGCCGGCAATGATGTCCGGTGTAGAGATGCGAGCCCCCTTCTTGGATCAGCAGATGGTGTCAACTGCGTTTGCAGTCCCATTTGATGAAAAAGTACCAAAAGATGGGGACCTGAGTAGATTGAAGTTGATTTTGAAGCGTGCTGTGAGTGACTTGGTTCCCGAGAACCTTCTTTATGCCCCCAAGCGCGGTTTTGGTTATGGTATTCCCCAAGATAATTTGCTTCGTGGTGCCTGGTGTTCCTTTGGTGACAAGCTTTTCGCTAGCCCTCATTCTGCTGACGGACTTTTTCAACCACAAAGTTTGAAGGCGTCTTGGGAGAATTTCAAAATGCATGGCAGTCAGGGCTCCAATGTTGTACCCAACATGTTCGCGATTCAATACTGGTTACAGTCCAATAAGGAATTTTAATGAGCGGGAATAACTACCTTGCCGAGTTTCGTCGAACAAGTGAGATTGACCTTTCAAAAGGTTTGAGCGGATGGCTAAGGCGCTTGCTTGATAAGCGAGCCAACAATGAAGGTCAGGCTGATCGCCATGCTTTGTTCCTGCCCCGTGTATTTAATCTTATGAACATGGTGCCATCGCAAAAAATGACGGTATTGGAAATTGGATGTGCTAACGGATGGGCTATTTCTTATCGACACCCCAATGTTCAATATATCGCTGTTGACAGGGGTACGGAATACCGTAAAGAACTCGAGCAACGCGGAGTCGAGTTCCATGAGGCGGATGTAGGAACAATGCCATTACCCTTGGAAACATCATCCGTCGATCTGGTGATTCTTAATCATCTTATTGAACATATCGCTGCTTCTGAGTTTTTTATTCGAGAAATTCGACGGGTAATTCGACCGGGTGGCGCGGTCTATATCCGCACCCCAAATGTGGAAAAAGTGCGGTGGCATTTTTTTGATGACTACACCCATGTGCGGCCATTTACCATAAGCTCGTTAGACCAATTCATGAGCGCCTTCGGATTTGGTCGAAAGTTTATGTTCCATTCTGACCATGCTCGTATCATCTTTGACATCTTAACCAACGGACGTTGGCGTAGCTCGTTGTTTAGCAGGGTTGTTGGGGGCAAGGAAATCGAGGCTGGTTATGTCCTTCGCGGGCATGTTTAATTTTGCGTGGAGGGGATTCCGGGGTGATGCCATAGAAAAAGTGAAGGCTGACGAATGGCGCTTGGTCTGGTTAGATGAACTCCGTGGGGTTGCTGCGCTTGCTGTACTGTTAGGGCACTATCGTGTGTTGCTGATTGGTGCTTGGAATATTCCGGTCATGGATTTCTTCGCCCGTGGAGTTCAACTTTTTTATATCTTGAGCGGGTACATCCTGTACCGTCTGTATAGCAACAAAATGGAACAGCCAAAAGGGAAAAGAAAATTCTTTGTTAAGCGATTCTTTCGTATAGCGCCTCTCTATTATCTCATTACGCTGATAGCGTTTTTGATATTTTTTTCTAGTATTGAGGATCCATGGAACAACCTTGTAGCCCACCTTCTCATCTTAGTGTCCGGATTCGATCCCGCCTGGATCAACGGAATCATCGGGGTTGAATGGAGCATTTTTGTCGAGTTTAGCTTCTATTTGCTTTTTCCGCTGCTCCTTCCATGGTTCAGACGGAATATGCTTTTCTCTCTGCTCATAACCTTGTTGTTTTCCTTCGGGCAGACTCTTGTGGTCTATTTAATGTGCACTGACGTCGAGACTAGGACCTATTTTTACAACCTTCCTTCGACTCAGCTATGTTTTTTTGTGCTGGGTATGTGGATCGCTGATTTACATGTCCGTATGCCCAGTATTCCCAAAGGAAGGCGGTTAGCGATGCTCAGTTGTGGTCTAATTCTGGTTATTCCTTTTGCGATCAAAGCCTTCACGCTTCAGCTGTATGCCGCTTTTTTTATCTTGGGTGCGTTTGTTTACGGTTATCCTCATGTCACGCGGCCTAAAATCATAAAAAAGGTGCTTGGCTATTGTGGATCTCGGAGTTATTCAATCTATTTAATTCATATGCCGATCTTGACTTACTACCGCAATGAGGGGGGGGAAGACAGCATTTTTTTCTGGGGACTCCTTTTGTCTGTGGTGATTCTCTTGTCTGATATCACCTTCAGGACGGTCGAACAGAAAGGGATAGCTTTGGGGCAATATTTTGCAAAACGTGTATAGTAGCCTTAATGTTTTTCTTTTCCTGTAACTTTCTTTGCTGAAGGGATAAACCTATTACCCATGTATAATTTGACGTTGAATTCCTCTGCTAAGAACGCATGGCGAGATTTTCTTGCGAACCGATTCAATCTGGGGCATGCCAAACGGGTATTGGTAGGGGGCGACATTGAGTCACATGTAAACGATGGTTTGAAATCGGTTCGCGCAACTGTTGCTCGGGTAAGAAGTGACTTAGGTGAACTGTCGCCTAGAATAATTTTGGAGATAGGTTGTTCAGCAGGGCTGAATTGTCTGGCACTACAGGAGGCGTTCCCAGATGCTGAGGTGATTGGGATCGAGCCGGAGCAGGAGGCACTTTGTGCGGCCGAATCGTTACGAAATGGTTGGACTGGCCGCTGGCCGCAATTTGTGCGCGGCATCGGGGAATCAATTCCTTTGTCCAATCACAGTGTGGACTTGATTCTCTGCCATACGGTAATTGAACATGTACAAAGCGTGCCACAGACGATTGCCGAAATGGCAAGGGTGCTCTCGCCATGTGGAATAGCGCATCTTGAAGCCCCCAACTACCTTTGGCCTTACGAACCACATCTGGAGGTCTGGACCATACCGATGTTGGGGAAGAATTTTGTTAGGATGTGTGCGCGACTGCAAGGCCGGGGATCAGTGGCGTCCTTTCTTGAGCACCTGCAATTTGTTACACCGTTCCAGCTTGAGAGAATATTCACCAGAAACAATCTTGCTTGGCACAACCGTACAGGTGACAAAATCCGGGCCGTGCTGGCAGGGCATGGGGAGGTCAAGCAGTACAAAAGCGTTTCCCGATTACTCGGTTTGCTTGGGAGCGGGCTGGCAGATCCAGTCGCGTTCGGTATTCTCGCTAGCGGAATGTACCCGAGCGTTCTTTACTCGTTTCGGCATGGCTCTATGAATGAACCTGACTAATCCTTCAACTGGAGTTCACTTGTTTAAGCGCGCACTGCGACATCGTAGTTATCTGGAGGCGATAAGCTCCAGCTATCTCGTGATGGCGGCTTCGATTCTGGTGCAGATCGCCTTCGTGCCGCTGTATCTCAAGGCGTTTGGGCAATATCAGTTCGGCGTGTTGATGGTGCTGCTGAGTCTTGTGAATTTCGCGGTGATTGGGATCGCCTGGATGAGCGGTGGGGCGCTGCGCCTGTTGGGGGAATATGCCGGGCAGGGGGATGAGGGGGCTTTTTGCCGCGCTTTCGGGTTGATCAAGACAATCTATGTCGGCTATGGTATCGGCCTAGCGTTGCTGCTGGGCATCGTCGCTGTGAGCTTCGATCAGGTGCTGTTTAGCGGTGGTACTGCGATTGACACGCTTGTTGCGCATGAGTCCCTGTTGCTGACTGGGATTTATATGGTTGTGTTTTATGCGGCCGGGATTGATCGCCTTGCCCTAACCGCACGTAAGCGGCAAGGCGCCGCCAACATTGCCCAGCTCGCCGGGATTGCCGCTTTTGCGGCAGGCGTTGCGCCGTGGCTGCTTAGCGGCGGCGACATGCCTGGAGTGATGGCGATTCAGATCGTTGGCGCGCTGGTAAGCACTCTTTTCTCGCGCCGCTTGTTGAATAATGAGTTGCCCGGGCTGAAAATGTGCGCTCCTACCAGGCGCGATGCCGATCTGCTATATCGCCTCGGGGGGCGGACTGGCGCCGGGTTTTTTTTGCATGGCGCGCTGGTGCTGGCGTTGCTGGCGGATACTGCGTTGATTGGCTGGCTTGGTGGCGCCAAAGCGGCTGCAGAGTTCTATCTGGTATGGAAGATAGCCGAAGTCCTGGTGCAATTGATCTGGAAACTCCCAGAATCGCTTGCCCCTTATTTCGTGCAGATGGATGTGCGTGGCGAGCACGCGGCGCTGACGCGTATCGCCCGTCTGGGCTATGCTCTTGTTGGCGCAGTGTCACTGGTGGCTGGTGTCTTGTACGGGCTGTTTGGGGTATCCCTGGTGGCTGTGTGGGTAGGGCCGGAGAAGACGCCGGATGCGCCTCTTAGCTATGCACTGGCGGGCGGGGCGATTTTCTGGCTCGGCATTTCCAGATTGCCGGTGGTGCTCGCGGGTGCGCGCGTTGCGTTGCGTCGATTGAACTGGGCTGGTGGCGTCGAATTGTTTGGAAAATTGGCCATCACCCTGCTCCTGTTTCCGAGGCTAGGCTACGTGGCGGTGCTGTTGGGAATCAATCTCGTCCATGCACTGGGCGCAAGCCTGCTTTATTTTCGTCTGCTGCGCGGAATCGCTGTGGCTCCAGTCCGCCAGGCGGATAGCTTTAATTAACCGGAAGGCACTATGAATCTCCTCTCTATTCAAACTGGGCATAACGCCACAATCGGCTTGATGGAAAACGGTGAAATCACCGCGCTGCTCAGCCAGGAGAAGCTGGACAACATCAAGAACTCAGCCGCGTTTCCATATGACGCGATTAAGGCGGTGCTGTCAGAACGTGGATTGGGGCCGCAGGATATCGATGAAGTCGTGATCGCCAGCCGGATGATTTTTCCACAGCATTGTCTTGATCCACGTGGGCAGGAAGTCGTTTCGGATCATCTTAATCCGCCCTCGACAATACGGTTCGTCAAACGATTGGAAAAGGGTTTGACTGGGGTGTTGCTGCCATGGGTGTTTCGTTTTGCCAGGGCCAGACGCCACGCCAAACTTTGCGCGGAAGGGGTTGCCCACCTGCAAAATCGTTTGCACGAGATCGGCCTTTCCGACAAGCCGTTGCACTTTATCGACCATCATCTGTGCCATGCTCGCGGTGCCTACCATGCGCTCGAACGCGAAATTGGGAATGAAGCGCTGGTTTTTACCCTGGACGGGATGGGCGATGGTCTATGCGCTACGGTGACTCGGGTCGGACCAAGCGGAGAATGGCAGCGCATTGCCGAAACCCCGTTTAATGCTTCGCTCGGCAGCATCTACTCGGAAACTACCCGTTTCCTCGGGATGAAGATAATGGAGCATGAATACAAGGTCATGGGGCTGGCCGCCTACTGCAAGGGCTATCACCTTGAGACCTATCATAGGGTGTTCGAGCCGGTGATTAATATTGACCCGGGTAATCCGCTTTCTTTTCGTGCTTCGTTGGATACTTCCGAATTCTATGATTACCTGGCCAAGCATGCCGTCGGTGAGCGTTTCGATAATATTGCCGGAGCGGTGCAACATTTGCTCGAGGATAGGGTAACCCGCTGGATTGCCAACGCCATCCATGCAACAGGAATCCGCCGCATATTTACCGGTGGCGGCGTGTTCATGAACGTCAAGCTCAACAAGCGCATCCAGGAGATGGAAGAAGTTGAACAGGTGTGGTTCCTGCCCTCCTGCGGCGACGAATCGAATCCTTTGGGTGCTGCCTATGCACGCGCCATTGAATTAGGACAGCGGGTCAAGCCGCTGGCGAATTTGTATCTCGGAATTGGATATCAACGTGCCACTCTTGCTGCATTTATCGCACAGAATCATTTGGTAGAAAAATATGCAGTCAGCGAACCAGCGGATATTGAAGAAGCCATTGCCGAACTCCTTGCGCAAGGACAGGTCGTGGCGAGGTTTTCCGGACGCTGTGAGTGGGGTGCGCGGTCATTGGGCAATCGGGCAATCCTCGCGCACCCCAGCCACTTGGAAAGCTTTTTTACCGTTAATGATTTGATCAAGGCGCGAGATTTCTGGATGCCTTTCGCACCGACCGTACTCGATATCTGGTCGTCCCGTTATTTGGGAAATTACGATCCCGCGCGAGTGCGCGCGCCACACATGATTACCGCATTCCGTGCATCGCCGCTGGGTGTGCAACACCTACGGGCCGCGATGCACCAAGGTGATTTTACGATCCGTCCGCAGGTAATCGAGCAAGAGGTCAATCCTGAGTATTATCGAATGCTGCAAGCATTTGAACGCCGCACTGGAGTGGGCGGCGTGATGAACACGAGCTTTAATTTGCACGGTTTTCCTCTGGTGGCGACCCCGGAGCAGGCGCTTATAACACTAGAAAAATCCGGCCTGCAAAATTTGGCATTAGGGCCTTTCCTGATCAGCAAAAAGGAGCAGCCATGAAGTCTTTGAGCGGCATCTCGACGGGTAGATTCTTTGGGGCGCTCACATTTACACCGCGAGTTTTGTTGTTTGTCTCCGTACTGACCTTGTTTCCCTTCATCTCCACCGTCACCGGCGCAAGCCTGAAAATAGGGGGAATGGAAATTTGGAAATATTTATGGCTACTTTGGTTGGGTGGATTGTCGATTTATATATTTCTGAACAAGAGTTTTTTCGATAAATGGGGCGGGAGAGTTGAAACTGTTTTGTGGGTGTTTATCGCGTTCATGCTGGTATTTTCGCCGAAGGCTGATTTGGTCATCGATCCCTGGAAGAACTGGTTTTTTTGCTTACTGACTCTAATCCTGTTTCGGTTTTTTGCCATGGCTGACGCCGAAGAGATCAAGGCGATGATTAAATCCACCCTAGGCTTTTGGTGGTTTTATGCGCTTATTCTGATTGTGTATGCGAAGAGTGTCCCATATTATCCGGGAAGTATTCAGCATCAGTTTTTTCTCAGTGGATTGCTTGGCCTTGTCGCGGGGCTGTTAATGCTTTCTCGATATGTGGTACTGATGCCTGTAGCACCAGTTGGGCGAGGATTGCATCTGTTTTTTCTGGTAACGGTTATTGTCAACGTCATACTGAATCTGTCTATTACTGAAACCCGGTCCGTATTTCCATTTTCTCTGGCACTGGTTCTAATTGCGGCGACATGGCTGTTTAAGTCATCGATTTTTCCGGCACCCAAAATTGCCTGGTTTGGTTTCCCTCTCGCATTCCTGATCACCTTGCTCCCATTGCTGCATTTGAGTGGGTCCATGGGCAATCTGGTCAATGAGCTCGCATATCCGGTATTCGGCAAGCTGCGAACCGTTGAATCAAAGACAGGCCGGGAGGCGGCTTTTCAGGTGTGGAGTGGTTATGTTGTCAACAATTCGAGACTGCTAGGCCCGGCAAGCGGACCGATGCCCAACATAGAACAGGAACACGAGAACCCGGCAAAGCCGCTGTTTGGCATGAGCCGCAAGCAATTCAATGAACTCAAGGAGCGGGGTAAGCAAACACAGGAGGCCTTCGCCGAGCGGCAGCGTGACCTGGGCGTTGACGCTATAAAGCCAGAGCAGAGGGCAGCTTCCAGCTCGGATTTACAAGGCCGGGATGGAAATGAATCCAGCACGCCTCTGGCGCAAAAAGGGGCTTCCATTGCGCCAGTGACTGCATCAACCTCCATTCCTGCTGCCATGGAAAAAATAGCAATAACCTCTTCTCATAACCAGTGGCTTGATGCGGCAGCGCGTAGCGGACTAGTGTACGCAGTGGCCATTGCCTGGGCCTTCGGCTACGTGGTCTGGCTGATCTCATTCCGGCTTGCGCCAAGCTTGCCCATGCTGCTGTTGTTTGCCTACTGGACAATGACGGTAGCGTGGGGTTTTGCCAGCCAGTTTGACGATGAACACTGGCTGTACCATATTCCTTACCTGACACTATTCTTCATCCCAATGATCGTTTCGGCTCGGCGTATTCGGGATGTCCAGCCTGTGCCGGCCTGAGGGGCTGGATATGCTGCTAACTGTTGTCATCCCGGCCTACAATGCCGCCGGCCATATCGAGAAGGCGCTCAAGTCGATATTCGCTGGATTCGATGCAACATCGGGTTGGGTCCTGGAGGTCATCGTGGTGGACGATGGAAGTGCGGACGGAGAAGCTCTTGCCCGAGCTTGTGCGCCGTTCCCTGGCGTCCGAAGGCTGCGCCACGATCAGAATCACGGTATGTGTGCCGCACGCAATACCGGCCTCAAAGACAGCCAAGGAGATTTCGTTACTTTGCTCGATTCTGACGATGAATTTGTCGCCGATTGGTTTGCCGCCTTCCGCGTAATTATTGTGGAATGGCCAGAATCGGCCAACGTCTGTTTTACCCCTTGTATTAACGATGCTGGCGAGCATACTTGCGCACGCCCCAGCTACAAGGGATGGCTTACGGCAGAAGATATGGTTCTGGAACATTTGTCGGGGGAATATAACCCCATTTTTCGGGGCGATTACATTCGTCGATCCGGCTATGCTGATCTCGGTACCCGTAAATCGTGTGGGCTGCTGACGTATTTACGCATGACTCGCGAGGCCCCTTTCTGGATTACTGACAAGGTGCAGCGCCTTTATCACGATACGATTGAGCAGTCGGTAACTCGTGGCTGGACACGACCAGATAAGGCAGCAGAGACTTATTATTGCTTCTCGACAGTGCTGGAAGTCCATGGCGCTTTTATTCGTGATGTATCGGAAGGAAAATACAGGCAGATGTATTATAAATCGCTTGTCTACCGCATGCTGGCTTTACAGGGACGCAACTTTGCCGGTTGGTGGCGGGCCTTTTCCTTCCAGAGTCTGAAGCCCTGGCTTGCAACTTTGTTGCTGCTCCTGATCGGGCCAACGGGCTCGGTTTATTTACTAAATACGGCGAAGCGACTCAGTGTATTACGCAGGTATGGATGATATGCGGGAAAAATGTTGCGGGAAGGCTGGTGAACAGACAATGAGTGAACAGCGATTTGCGTTCGGTAAAAACTGGAAGCGTTATCTGACGGGGGTGGGCCGTGACGAGATTGATGCAGCGAAGCGTTCTCTTTCGGCGGCCATCCAGAATATACAACCTGGTCAGGCTACATTCCTCGACATTGGCAGCGGTAGCGGATTGTTTTCTCGGGCCGCTTATGAGTTTGGCTTTTGCCGTGTGGCTTCTTTCGATTATGACTTGGACAGCGTCGAGGCTACTGTTGCTATGAAGCAAATGGCCGGGGCGACCGATACGCGTTGGAGTGTATTGCAGGGGTCGGTTCTCGATACAGGCTTTATGCAGACACTCGGGCTGCACGATGTGGTCTATAGCTGGGGCGTGCTGCACCACACTGGGTCCATGTGGCATGCCCTGGATAATGCGGCCCGTGCGGTTAAGCCAAATGGGCGGCTGTTCATTGCCTTGTACAATGATCAGGGCTGGATTTCAAAGTATTGGCATGCGATCAAGCGTACTTATGTGAGTGCGCCAGGCTTCATTCGGTTGCTGATGCTGCTGGTGTTCTGGATCTACTTCGGTGTCGGCTTGTTCGTCGCCGACCTTCTGCGATTGCGCAACCCTTTGAAGCGTCATACCGGCGATGCAAGGGGAATGAAATTTTTCACCGATGTCATCGACTGGGTGGGGGGGTATCCGTTCGAGGTTGCCACGCCCGGGCGAGTGGAGGAGTATCTGCGCGGGCAGGGCTTTACTTTGACATGGCAACGCTTGGCGGGTCGCCGGCATGGTTGCAACGAATTTGTGTTTCGGCGTGCGGAAGCCCATGACTGACGTGCCCAACTTTGTCGAGGTGCTGACGGGACGCATGCGTCCGCGCCATCGACGCTTTCATCACGCCATCGAGCAGTTATGTCGTGAAGTCGGACAGCCTTACCGGCTTCAACCGGTAACACTTCGGCAACGGTTGATTACCCAGGCTGTTACCCGTTGGCGCGGTATCCGCACTCTTCGGCTGAATGAATCCGATGCGATGGGGTTGCTGCATCAAGCACTCAACCGTGGCTCGATGCCCTATATGGCTGAGTTTGATGTTCCATTGGCGGTGCATGGCTATAAACTCCATGCACATCGTCGTGCCGCCGCAGATGCAAGGCGCTTGATGGAGCGCCCGCAGTTGCGGGCGCTACTCGTGTTTTCTGACTGGGCGCGACGATCATTCGAGTTGCATTATGGTCCGGAGGTGGGCGCGAAGTGTCGCACCGTCTATCCGCTTGCGTTTGAAGGTGCCTATTGTGGGAACTTTGAGCAGCGCCGCTATGATTTTTCCTTTATATCCGTAAATTTTCGCACCAAGTGTGGCCCGGAGGCCGTACGCGCATTTTGTCATGCCCGATCTAGATCGGGGCAGAATGCAAAAATGTGTGTGGTTACACAATTGGCTAAAGCGCGAGAAACATTGGGTGACCTCTCTGCGTATCTCGGCGTTGAGTGGCGTGAGGCAAATTTACCTGAGTTAGAAGTCGCAAAATTGCTTGCGGAAACGCGCTGTCTTATACATCCCTCGCTCAATGACAGCTTCGGCGTGGTGGTGCTGGAGGCGCTGGCGGCGGGGTGTGCATTGATCGCTACCGACATCGCGTCTTTCCCCGAGCTTGTTTTAAATGGCCAAAACGGATGGCTTGTCAGAGCGCCTACAAGCGCTGTGGTAGAAGATACGTTCATCACAGAATATGGGACGGTGGCTTATCATGAGGCATATCTCAATACCATGAGCCTGCATGGCATTGAAGAAGCGCTGTGCGAATCGATGGTGCATCTTTTGAGTGAGCCAGCGCTTATGAGTGCCATGATGATGGCCTCGCATGCGCTTTATGAGAAGCGGTTCTCCTCACAAGCCTGGATGCGCCAAATGCAGCGTGTTCTGTCTGAAGGATTCCCAGAGCTGGGCATCTTGGCAGCATGAAACCGCTGCGGGTGTTGATCGTTTTTTCTTCCAGCGAATTGGGGGGGGCTGAGCGCAGTCTTACACGCATGGCGCTTGCGTCGCCTCCGGGGATTTATCAATTGGCCACCTTGGATGGCGAAGGGCCGTGGTGTGACTGGGTACGTGGACAGGGTCGGCAGCCGCTGGTGTTTGGGCGACGAAACGAGGTGCATCATGGCCGTCTGGGGATGGGGGCATTTGTGATGTTGTTCCGCCATGTCCGTTGCGAAGGCATTCAAATTGTCTACATATGTGGCGTGAGGGCATCGTTATGGTTGCGCTTGCTGAAGCCATTCATGCCTGGGGTCAGGTTGGTGCACGGCATTCGTTGGAACCCGGATTCCAATTCTCGCCTGGATCGATTTTTTAGAGTGGTCGAACGGTGGCTCAATGGGTTTGTCGATTTGTATATCACCAATTCACAGATTGCTGCAGCAGCCTTGGTTCGACGATGTGGTATTTCTGCCGACAAAATTCGGGTTATCTACAATGGGCTCGAGAAGTTGCCAACCAACGTTTCTCCTTTGGTTGATCGACCTCTGAACGTGCTGACTGTGGCCAACCTTAACCCACGTAAAGGATACCTAGAATATCTTGTTGCCATCGAGAACGTACTTCGGGAAATTCCAGACGCACATTTTATTTTCGTTGGCAGAGACGATATGGATGGAAAGGTACAATCTGCCATTGTTGAGCGTGGTTTGTGCGCAAGTGTTGCTTGCGTTGGTTTCCAGCAGGATGTTTCTCCCTGGATGAGGTCTGCCAGAATTCTGGTGGTGCCGTCCTTGTGGAATGAGGGTTGCCCTACCGCAGTATTGGAAGCAATGTCTTATGGAGTGCCAATAGTTGGATATGATTTAGACGGTCTGCCTGAGTTGGTTCGCCATAACCAAGATGGTGTTCTGGTGCCAATTGCCGATGCTGATTCTCTTGCTGCGGCCATTATTAAACTGCTGAAGGATACGGAGATGGCTAGTGAGATGTCCACATCATCTTTGGCGCGCAGTCAAGATCAGTTTCTTCTGGAAAGCTGTGTAACTAAACATCAAGAGGCCCTGGTCTTGCTTGGAGAAGCGAAACTTCCAAAATTGATAAACCATGAAAAATATTGACCTCAAAACAGTTGAAGGCTTCGGACGTGAATGGGCTTCGTTTGATCAGAGTGGTTTAAGCGATGAAGAGAAATCAAAGATATTTGATGATTATTTTCATCTATTCCCTTGGGGTAAGTTAACCGCAGATGCTGTTGGCCTGGATATAGGGTGTGGAAGTGGTCGTTGGGCTGCAGTTGTCGCACCCCGGGTTGGACATTTGCATCTGGTTGATGCCAGTCAGGATGCTCTTCAGGTGGCAAAAAAAAATCTTTCCAAATTAAGGAACTGCGGATTCCATCATGCCTCGGTTGGAGATCTGCCATTTCTAGAAAATTCGTTAGATTTCGCCTATTCCCTGGGGGTCTTGCATCACGTGCCAGACACGGCTGCTGCCATTAAATCGGTGGCAAAGAGGTTGAAGCCGGGAGCCCCATTCCTGGTTTATCTCTACTATGCGTTTGATAATCGGCCATTGTGGTTTCGAATGATGTGGGGGGGGGCAGATGTTGCAAGACGATTGATTAGCCGTTTGCCTTATGTGCTGCGTCTTCTGATATGCCAGTTAATTTCTGTTCTTATCTATTTGCCGTTTGCCAGAGTTGCGTGTCTTTTTGATTCAGTTGGGGCGTTGCCGAGTGCGTGGCCTCTTGCATACTACCGAGATAAATCTTTTTACGTAATGAGAACGGATGCGTTGGATCGTTTTGGCACTCGACTTGAACAGAGGTTTAGTAGGCAACAAATTGAGTTGATGCTGGAAAATGCGGGGTTCAAAGATATTCATTTTTCAGACAAGCCGCCTTACTGGTGTGCTGTTGCAGTCAAGGGATAAAGCATGTGCGGCATAGCCGGTTGGCTTGGCGACAAGATTGATGCGCACACCTGTACTGAAATGCTGGCCAGACTTGCACACCGCGGACCGGATGGCGAAGGAGAGTGGCGTGCTGATGGCGTCTGGCTCGGTCATCGTCGGCTGGCAGTCCTCGATCTTTCATCCGAGGGGCGGCAGCCCATGCTTTCCCCATCCCGGCGTTATGCCCTTACCTATAATGGCGAGGTCTACAATTACCTGGAGCTTCGGGTGGAGCTTGAACGGAACGGTGTGCATTTTCGTGGACATTCCGACACCGAAGTGGTGCTGGCAGCCTGTGAATTATGGGGGGTCGAGAAGGCGGTAACCCGGTTGGAGGGGATGTTTGCATTCGCGCTATATGACGTAGTTGATCATGTATTGTGGCTTGCGCGTGATCCCATGGGGATCAAGCCGCTTTACTACGCGAATACCGGGTCGGAATTTGCCTTTGCCTCGGAGCTTACTGCGTTGCAGCCTCTGCCTTGGCTTGATGACACCATTGATGCTGATGCGCTGTATGCTTATTTTCGTTATTTGACCGTACCTTCACCTGCGTCCATTCTGCGCGGTGCGCGAAAGCTGCCATCGGGCACACTACTGCGCTGGGATGGTTGTATTCTTGAGACGCGCCGATTCTGGGATGTGCAGCCAAGAACTTTACGCGCATCCTCGGCCACCCTCAGTTTTGAGGAGGCGACTGACGAGTTGGAGAAGCGATTGCGTCACTCGGTACGTTGGCATATGCAATCCGATGTGCCGTATGGCGCATTTCTGTCTGGCGGGGTGGATTCATCGGTTGTAGCAGCGTTGATGCAAGCCGAATCAAGTCGTCCTATTAAAACGTTTACCGTGGGTTTTTCCGAACGCACTCAAGATGAGTCGCCCTATGCACGGGCTGTGGCGGCTCATCTTGGCACGGAACACCACGAACTGATTCTTAACGCGGATGATGTCCCCGCCTTGGTGCCAGAGGTGGCCTCACATTACGATGAACCCTTCGCGGACGGCAGTTCTATCCCTACCTTTCTGGTTTCACGCTTCGCTCGCCAACATGTGACAGTATGCCTTTCTGGCGATGGGGGGGATGAATTGTTTGCCGGTTACCCGCGCTACTTTTGGGCTGGCCGCGTTGAACGATGGCGTAATCGGCTTACCGCGCCAGGTGCCTATATGGCGTCACGATTGCTACAGGGATTGCCAGATGTTTTTTGGAATCGTGTGATGAATTCCCTTACCGGAAAGCGTTATGCGGGCACTGAGGGATTGGCGCCACGAATTAAGCGTTTTGCGCGATATCTTGGTTGTGCGCGAGAACAAGCATATCCGCTCACAATGTCGGCTTGGCCGAACCCTGAAATTCTGCTTGGGGTCGGGGATTTTGGAAAACTAGGGGCAGATGCGGCTAGTTATCCCAATTTGAGCTGGGCTGAGGAGATGATGCTGACAGACCAGGAAAACTATTTGCAGGACGATATTCTGGCAAAGGTTGACCGTGCGAGTATGGCAGTTTCTTTGGAAGCGCGTGTTCCATTGCTGATCCATTCGTTGGTCGAATGGAGTTGGGACATATCTCTAAGCTACAAGGTCAAGGAGAACGGCGATCAAGGAAAGCGGATCTTGCGAGAAGTGCTCTATCGTCATGTGCCAAGAGAGTTGATCGAGCGTCCCAAGCAAGGCTTCGGTATGCCAATGGCTGTTTGGCTGCGCGGCCCGCTTAGAGATTGGGCTGAGGCGTTGCTGACTTCCGCAGAGTTGGAATCTGCTGGGTTGAATGCCAAAGTAGTGCAGTCTGTCTGGAAAGCTCACTTGGCAGGGGAAAATCGGCTATCCCAGGTATGGACTGTACTCATGTATCGGCAGTGGCAGGAAACCTGGAAACAGGGGCGTGTGCGATGTGCGGGATAGCTGGTTTTATTACTGCAGGCGATCAATTTTTGTACGATGAAATGGGGCGGTTTTTGGCCGCAATGACTGGTGCGATTATTCATCGTGGCCCAGACGATGACGGTTTGTGGTCGGATATGGAAGCCGGAATTTGGCTGGGCCACCGGCGATTAGCCATCGTCGATCTGTCACCGGCAGGCCATCAACCTATGCTTTCGGCAAGTGGTCGGTATGTAATTGCGTTCAATGGGGAGATTTACAACCATTTGGATTTGCGGAAGGAACTGGAGGCTTCAACCCCCACCCTAACCCTCCCCCTAGAAAGGGGAGAGAATGTTTCTCTGTGGTGTGGGCATTCGGATACGGAAACTTTGCTGGCGGGAATTGAGGCTTGGGGGGTAGAGGCTACGCTAAAAAAATCGATCGGCATGTTTGCTATTGCCTTGTGGGATCGGCAAACGCGCACGCTGACCTTGGCACGCGACCGAATTGGCGAGAAACCGCTTTATTATGGCTGGCAGGGTGGCGGTAACGAGCAGGTATTTTTGTTTGGCTCTGAGCTTAAGGCGCTTAAGGCGCATCCGGCTTTTGCGGCAAACATTGACCGTGGTGCTCTTTGCTTGCTGTTGCGGCATAATTACATCCCCGCACCGTATTCGATTTACCAAGGCATGGCCAAGTTGGAGCCGGGTTGTTTGTTGTCTGTTTCATTGGCGCAGCCTGAACCCAAGATTTGGAAATATTGGGATGCAGTTGAAGTGGCGCGTGCTGGCGTGGTCCAGCCATTTGAGGGCACGGCCGATCAGGCGGTGGACGCGTTGGAAGTGTTGGCCAAAGATGCGGTGCGCCAGCAAATGATGGCGGATGTGCCGTTGGGGGCATTTTTGTCAGGGGGCATTGATTCCAGCGCCGTGGTGGCATTGATGCAGGCACAATCCCCACGTCCGGTCAAAACTTTTACCATCGGTTTTAACGAAGAAGGTTACAACGAGGCGGTTCACGCCAAGGCAGTGGCGCGGCATTTGGGTACGGAGCATACCGAACTATATGTCACGCCAGAGCAGGCGATGGAGGTGATTCCGTGTTTGCCTGGTTTGTATTGCGAGCCGTTTGCGGATTCATCGCAGATACCTACTTTTTTGGTGAGCCAATTGGCTAAACAGCATGTCACGGTGTCATTATCAGGTGATGCGGGGGATGAGTTGTTTTGCGGATATAACCGTTACCAAATGACCAACACTCTGTGGCGAAAATTGTCGGTTGCGCCAGTCCCGCTACGTGCGTTTGCCGCCAAGGGAATTACATCGATTTCTCCGGAAAGGTGGGATGGCTTGGCGCGTTTCATACCTGGTGCGGTACGCTATTCTTCGTTGGGCGATAAATTACATAAGGGAGCAGGGGTGCTTGCCAGTTGCACCGTGGATGATCTTTACTTGGGTATCGTTTCGCATCTGCGCAATCCGGCGGATTGGGTGATTAACGGTAAAGAACCACCGACACACTTGAAGGGAGCGCGACCTGAGTTGGAAGGGTTGAATGACGTGGAGCGCATGATGGCACTGGATACGATCAGCTATTTGCCAGACGACATTCTGGTCAAGGTGGATCGTGCTGCCATGGGAGTTTCATTGGAAAGCCGGGTGCCGTTTCTGGATCACCGGGTAGTCGAATTTGCGTGGAGCTTGCCGTTGGAATATAAACTGCGCGATGGTCAAACCAAATGGCCATTGCGCCAAGTGCTTTACCGCCACGTTCCGCGTGAATTGATTGATCGTCCCAAAATGGGCTTTGGTGTTCCTTTGCACGATTGGCTGCGTGGGCCGTTGCGTGATTGGGCGGAAGGCTTGCTGGACGAACCGCGCTTGCGGCGCGAGGGATATTTTCATCCGGCGCCGATTCGGCAAATGTGGGCGGAGCATTTGAGCGGGCGGCATAATTGGATGGCCCGGTTGTGGAATGTGTTGATGTTCCAGGCGTGGCTTGAGGCCAATGAACATGCCTAAGCTGCTTTTCTTCGTCACAGAGGACTGGTATTTTTGTTCCCATCGATTGGCGCTCGCCGTGGCCGTGCGTGAGGCCGGTTTCGAGGTGGTCGTGGTCACAAGGGTGCGTGAGCATGGAGAGGTCATCCGCCTGGCCGGTCTGGATATCATCCCTTTTGAGATGTCACGCCGGAGCATGAATCCGCTACAGGAATGGCAGGTGCTGGCCCGTTTGATTGCAATCTATCGGAAGGAAAAGCCGGATTTAATACATCACGTGGCCATGAAGCCGGTGATCTACGGTTCGTTTGCTGCCCATTTTTCCGGAACCCGGCATGTAGTAAACGCGATGGCGGGTATGGGTTGGTTGTTTACTTCCGGAAACATTAGGGCCCGGCTGGTTAAACCTTTGGTGCGTCTGTTATTTCGCGTCTTGTTGTTGCCAACTCGTGTCATTGTTCAGAACCCGGATGATGCGGCGTTCATGGCCGATGTGGGCGTGGAAAGCGTACATTTGATCCGGGGTTCAGGAGTGAATACGGCGGTGTTCCGTCCCGGACCTGAACCGATTGGTGCCCCGCTGGTGGTATTGCCTGCACGTATGCTTTGGGATAAGGGGGTGGGTGAATTTGTCGAAGCGGCCAGGCAACTTAAGGCGCGGGGGGTTGTTGCGCGTTTTGCCTTGGTAGGCGAGCCTGACCCGGAGAATCCGGCAACGGTCTCCAAAGCGCAACTCGTCGCCTGGCACGACGAGTCTGCGGTTGAATGGTGGGGCCAACGTGCCGACATGGTCCAGGTCTATGCTCAGGCTCATGTTGTTTGCCTTCCTTCTTACAGGGAAGGATTGCCTAAGACATTGTTGGAGGCAGCCTCCTGCGGACTCCCTATTGTCACTACAAATGTTCCCGGCTGTCGTGAGACCGTGCGGAATGGCACTAACGGCTTGCTGGTTCCGGTGCGCGATGCGTCAGCGCTTGCAGAAGCCTTGGCTAGGCTTATTGTGGACTCGGGCATGCGCCGTCGCATGGGCGAATGTGGCAGAGCGCTTGCGCTCGGCGAGTTTTCCCAGGAACAGATAATCGCCGAGACCCTGGGGGTCTATCGGGGGGCGATGGCATGATCCGCGTGTTAGTGACCGGCGCTACCGGTTTCGTGGGGCGCGCCCTATGTGCTGAGCTATTGCGCCATGGTCATGCCGTGTGCGCCACGCTACGGCACGTGGAAGACAGCACGCGCTTGGATTTGGAGGGGGGGGAAACCATCGCTGTCGGGCCGGTTAACGCGGCCACGGACTGGCGCAACGCGCTGGCTGGTTGTGAGGTAGTTGTTCATCTTGCCGCTCGCGTGCACGTGATGCGCGACAAGGCTACTGATCCGTTAACCGAGTTCTGTGTGGTCAATGTGGAAGGTACGCTAACTCTTGCCCGCCAGGCATCTGAAGCGGGTGTGCGGCGGTTTGTCTACCTTAGCTCCGTCAAAGTTAACGGCGAGCAAACGCTGCCAGGTCGGCCTTTCACCGAGGATGACATGCCTGCGCCGCTTGATCCCTACGGTATTTCCAAGTATAAAGCGGAAGAAGGGTTGCATAAGCTCGCTCAACAGACGGGTATGGAGGTGGTGATTATTCGTCCTCCGCTGGTTTATGGACCTGGTGTGAAGGCCAATTTCTTGGATATGATGTGCTGGTTGTATAAAGGGGTACCGTTGCCATTTGGCGCGATCCATAATCGTCGCAGCCTGGTTGCTCTTGATAATCTTATCGATTTTATTGTTACTTGCATTAACCATCCTGTGGCAGCCAATCAGACATTTCTGGTTTCGGATGGAGAAGATTTTTCTACTACCATTTTGTTGCGTCGGGTGGTAGCAGCACTTGATATACCATCACGTTTGTGGCCAGTGCCGCAGCAATTGCTTGAGATGGGTTTTAAACTTGTTGGGAAAGGTGATGTGGCCGAGCGTTTGTGCAGCTCGCTTCAGGTGGACATTGCCAAGGCCAGGATCTTGTTAGGTTGGGTTCCTCCGGTGAGGGTGGATGAATCGCTGGAGAAAACTGCGCGGCATTTTCTGGACTCGCAATTACAATGAGAACCTTCCGGCGTGACAAGGTTCGCAATCAAAAAGGACAAAGGGATACGCATGGAATTTAAAAACATTCTCATTACCGGCGCCGCCGGTTTTATTGGTTTTCATCTTTGCCAGAAATTACTCGCACGTTCAGTTAATGTGGTCGGGATCGACAACCTGAACGATTATTATGACCCGGAGCTGAAACGAGCCCGTTTGGCGATCCTCAAAGCATCCCCACTTTTCGAGCATGTTGATTTAGATATTGCTGATCGGCAGGGGATGAGTGATCTCTTTGCCGCTACTCAATTTGATGCGGTTGTTAATCTGGCCGCCCAGGCAGGGGTGCGGTATTCATTGGAAAATCCGCATTCTTACGTGGATACCAACCTGGTTGGGTTTGTTAATGTTTTGGAGGGGTGCCGTCATTCCGGGGTCCGGCATCTGGTTTTTGCCTCTTCGAGTTCGGTTTACGGGGCAAATGTCGTTCTCCCTTTTTCGACGCATCAGAATGTGGATCATCCTGTTTCTCTGTATGCTGCAAGCAAGAAAGCCAATGAGTTGATGGCTCATAGCTACAGCCATTTGTTCGGGTTGCCGACGACCGGTCTCCGGTTTTTTACGGTGTACGGACCGTGGGGCCGACCGGACATGGCGTTGTTCCTTTTTGCCAAAGGAATTATAGAGGATCGTCCCATCGATGTTTTCAACCATGGCAAGATGGAACGCGACTTTACCTATATTGATGATATTGTGGAGGGAGTATGCCGGGTCATTGATCTGCCTCCTGTTGCCAATCCCGCCTGGGACCGGGAAAACCCCGATCCCGGCACCAGCTATAGCCCCTATCGGATTTATAATATCGGCAACAATCAAAAAGTGGATTTAATGCGATACATAGAGGTGCTGGAGGATTGCCTTGGCAAAAAGGCGAAGAAGAATTTTCTGCCCATGCAACCGGGAGATGTTCCCGCCACTTTTGCAGACGTTGAAGACTTGAGCCGTGATGTCGGTTTTAAGCCAAACACTCCCATTGAACAGGGGATTCGGTCTTTTGTGGATTGGTACCGGGATTATTATCGGGTTTAAGAGGTGAGAGTTCTTTCGATGATGGTTGCAAACCGTTTGTCATGGGGATGAGCAGGATATGGATATAGCGATCATTGGTTCGGGCTATGTGGGGCTGGTAACCGGGGCTTGTCTTTCGGAGTTCGGGCATCAGGTTATCTGCATGGATAAGGATCCCGGAAAAATATCAATGCTGCAGGAAGGGAAAATCCCCATTTACGAGCCAGGCCTTGAAGCCTTGGTCGCGAAAAATGTCAACGGGGGAAGGCTTTGTTTTACCACTGATCTGCGCCTCGCCATGGCTGAGGCGCAAGCGGTGTTTATCGCGGTAGGCACTCCCTCGCAACGACGGGGTAACGGTTATGCCGATCTTTCTTACATCTATGATGCGGCCCGGGAAATTGCCGCTTGTATTAGAAAATATACAGTGGTGATTGATAAAAGTACGGTTCCGGTGGGCACAGGTAGGCAGGTTGGGCGGATCATCAAAGAAACCAATCCGGAGGCGGACTTTGATGTGGTATCCAATCCGGAATTTTTACGGGAAGGGGCTGCGATCAATGATTTTATGCGGCCGGATAGGGTCGTGCTTGGCACGGACAGTGAGCGGGCAAAGGAAGTGCTCAAGGAAATTTATAATCCGTTATACCTTAATTCCACGCCATTTGTGATTGCCAGTATTGAGACGGCTGAACTCATCAAATATGCGGCCAATGCTTTTTTAGCAATGAAGATAAGTTTTATTAATGAAATTGCAAGCTTATGCGAATCTGTGGGGGCGGATGTGGTTTCCCTGGCCAAAGCGATCGGGTTGGACGGAAGAATCGGGAGCAAGTTTCTGCATCCTGGCCCCGGTTACGGTGGTTCCTGCTTTCCTAAAGACACCCTGGCTCTTTTGCGGATCGCGCAGGAGCATGGGAGCGCGTTACGATTGGTTGAAGCTGCCGTAGAAGTAAACTCCGCCCAGAAGGGGAAAATGATAAAAAAAATCCGGGATGCCCTGAACGGATCGGAAGCGGGTAAAACCATCGGGGTGCTGGGTATTACCTTTAAGCCGGAAACAGATGATTTGCGCGAGGCGCCTGCACTAACCATTCTTCCTGCCCTTCATGAAAAAGGCGCCAGGCTACAGGTGCATGATCCTCAAGGAATGGATGAGGCTGCAATAATTTTACCTGAGTATGCTTATGTTGCAGACGCCTATGCCGCCGCCGAAGGAGCTGATGCCGTCATTCTGCTCACGGAATGGAATCAATACCGGGCGCTGGATTTGGAAAGACTCAGGGCCGCCATGAAAACGCCGCTCTTTATTGATTTGCGGAATGTGTACGATCCGGAAAAGATGCGAAAGGCTGGTTTTGTATATGTGGGAGTTGGGCGGAAGGTAAATCTATGAACGGCAAAAAAAACAGAGGGCGCATGAGCGACTACATTCCATTTGGCATAGATTGTGTGTCATCTCTTTTTTTTGTGTATGTGAAAAGCATAAAGACTGTCCAGTATGAAATATCAGTTCCGTAAACTGAATTTTTGGCTCGTGCTCGGGGCTGACCTTTTACTGTTAGTCGTAGCACATTTGCTGGCTTACATAATTCGTTTTGATGGCGCTGTGC
>DDWZ01000010.1 GCA_002347095.1 Desulfobulbaceae bacterium UBA2273
TACACAATCCTTTTTACACCCTCTTTACCTCCCGAAGATTGGACACTAATCGAGGGCTTTAAATTTTCTGTAGAGGAACTAGCTGCTCATGCAGGTATTACCGAAGAGACTGCGGATGCGGTTGTCAAGGCCTTCGCTGTTCCGCAAGGCGAAATAAACACTGAATTTCAGTCGCTTAGTGATTTCAATATTGCTAACGCATTTCCACTAATCCCAACCAGCACAGGCTCATTCCTTCTATTTCAGCAATATAATATCCTCGAAGCCCTTTATGAGTCACCGTACTATTGGATGACCTCCGACAAAGCGTATTGGGGCACAGCAACCAAAAACCGAGGACTATTTACCGAGGAGTTCTGTAAGCAACGCCTATCGCAAGTATTCGGCAACAAACACGTTTTTGCAAATGTCGAAATTTACGAATCTAAAGGAAAACGTATCGGCGAGATTGATGTCCTCGTCGTCTTTGGTAACCGGTCAATTTTGTTGCAAGCAAAATCCAAAAAGCTGACACTTGAAGCTCGAAAAGGAAATGATCTGCAGATTAAGGACGACTTCAAGAAGAGCGTTCAAGATGCCTATGACCAAGGACTTATCTGTGCAAAAGCACTTGGCAATACCCAATACAAATTTGTTCCCAAAGATGGGAGCCCGATCAATCTGTCCGCATTCAAAGAGATTTACATCGTTTGCGTGGTGTCGGATCACTATCCTGCTCTTGCGTTCCAGGCAAGGCAGTTCCTAAAGTTTGAAACAACGGACCAAATAGCGCCGCCCTTCGTGATGGATATATTCACGCTCGATGCGCTAACTGAAATGGTTTCTACTCCTTTACAACTGCTGAGCTATGTTAACCGTCGCACGCGATATACAGGACGCCTTATGGCAACAAACGAGCTCACAGTTCTCTCGTACCATCTCAAATACAATCTCTGGTTACAGGACCGATATGACATGATCACGCTTGAGGATAACTTTTCAATAGACCTCGATGCGGCAATGATGGTTCGACGAGAAGGGTTTTCTGGAAAAGCAACTCCCGACGGTGTTTTGACTCGGCTTTCTAAGCTTTCACTGGGTAGATTAATAACATCGATTGAGCGAGAGCCTCATCCTGCCACTATTGCGTTGGGCTTCATGTTGCTTACTATCGGTGAAGATTCAGTTCGCAATATTAGTAGTGGCATAGACAAAATCGTTGGTGAAGCACAAAAGGATGGCCAACATCATGACTTCACAGTCGCCGTGGGTGAGTCCGATACTGGCTTCACGGTTCACTGCAATGACTATCCAAAAGAAATTTCTATGGCACGTCTCCGAGATTATTGTCAAAGACGTATGTACAAGCAGAAGGCAGGCACTTGGTTCGGCGTCTGCCTGTCACCTTATGATGGAGAACTAAGGTTTGTTGTAAACCTACAAAACAAGTGGCAGTACGATAAGGCTATGGAGGCCGCAACCCGACGAATGGCTGCACCGAGCAAAATGGCAGATATTCTCAAAAAATCACGAAAGAAACGCAAGCCTGGAAGAAACGATCCTTGCTCCTGCGGAAGTGGGAAAAAGTACAAGAAATGCTGCTTGCCATAGGCCTCGTAATACTGGAGAAAAGACCAGATGTAAGGTCAAAACACAAGAGATAAAAGGGCCATATAATTTCAAGGAATAAGTATTTAATACAAATAGTTCCAACAATAAAATGCACCGGATAAACCGGTGATTTTCACGTTGGGCGTCATGCCGGCTCGCCATTTTTTACCAAAGGGGAACATAAATGGAACGTGATAGCCAGCAAACCCTCCTCGCGCAGCAACTTGAACATGACCGACAGATGAGGGTCTCTGACCGCCTTCACGATCTCATTGGACAGGGAGCGAAAGGATTGGCTTTTTTGAATGGAGGTGCGGTTGTAGCTATGCTCGCCTTCATTCAAGCTCTGGTCGACAAGCCCGTGTACTGCTGTTTCAAATCCTATGCACTTAGCGCATTGTCATTTTTCCTCTTGGGAGCATTTTCTTCCGCCATCGTATTTTTCTTTCATTACAAGGCCATTCGTGACGCTTACACAAATGCTAATCCTAACGGCTGGGAAACTTTGCACAAAATTGTTTGGGGGATTCTTATTTTCTCTACCGCTTGCGCGTTCATTGGCGGTGGTTTAGTAGCCGTCGGCATATATGTCGCTGTCTAAAACGCCCAACCCATCAGTCGAGAGGGACTGCGCAAAAGCGCGCAGCCCCTCACTTTTACGTTATAAATAAAAACAATGACACCTGCACAACTAAAAGAGGTAGTAATTGAGTCACTCTCAAAATTATGTGAAAATGATTATCTATTAATTGAAAGTTCTGTCAAAGAAGAATGTATCAATCACAAATTCGCTCAATATATCGAGTATATTACTAAACAATCATTACCTCATATTGATGTTGATGTTGATGTTGAATATAATAAGTATGAACATGATCCAAAAAAAATGATGGGGCAAACCCCTATCCGCCCAGACATAATAGTCCACAAAAGACAAAGCGGTAACTCAAACAACTATTTGGCTATTGAAGCAAAAAAAGAGTATTCAAGCAAACACGACAAAGAAAAAATAGAACACCTAGTTCTATCAGAAAATTTTAATTACTCTCTAGGTTGCCTTGTATCTTATCAACCAGATAGAGAGTATCTAATAATTCAATTTCTTGTGCCTAGTTCAAATGATTGGGAAAAATTGAAATACAGAAAACAACCATTTGAAATATTATAATTTTTTATAACCACCAGCTCCACTCGGACCCCGCAAACAGCGCGGGTCCGGTGAGCCGGACGTTAGACAGCAGAGGCATCGATTGGTATTGGAGGTTGCCGCCAGTTATCATGCCACCCGCGACAGTGGCTGAAGTTCGATGGGAATCAGCAATTCGCATAGAGCATATACTCTTCACCGCCGATAATATAGCCGTTCTTGGGCAGAAACGCATTATCGAGAATGTGGGAGTGGACCGGATTGTAATAGATGACGGCAATCTCCCGTGGTTTTCTTTGCAGCGATTTCTTTATATTTTTCACAACCGCTTCAAGAACAACATCGTCAAAGGGATTGAAGAAGAAAAACACATTCTGATCGTCCTTGATCTCGTAATGGGTGACATCCCCCTCGATCACCGAGATATCCAATCGCGATCCGGTTGCCTGCTCCACGATCTTGATATTATTGTGCGCTATGGCGCAGAGTTCCGGGGAAAATTCAATCCCCACCGCCTTTTTTATCCCCCGCAACACCGCAAGCAGCAAGACCCGCCCTTTGCCGCAGCCGAAATCCACCAGCACACTTTCCGGCGGGAGCGGCACCCTCTCCAGCAACCGATTGAACGACAGGGCCATGGTCGGCTGATAAAACGAGCCGTGCTCCTTGTTCTCCCCGGTGACGGTGAGATCGTGCAGGCTGATTTTATTCCTCGTGTCGGTCTTGTATTTGAAGTCAAAATGGAAATCGACCATCCTGTTAAAGATGATGCTCAGGGTGCGGACGAGTCCTTTTTCTTGTATATGCAGCCAGATATTTGTCAGCAGATCCATTGAGTTCCCTTACAAATTAATTGTTTTCCTGATTAGCGTTAATCTTCCGCAAATTCCCTCGCCCTCGAGGGAGAGGGTCAGGGAGAGGGTGAACAGCCGCCGTGTACCCCCTCTCCCCAGCCCTCTCCCCCACCAAAACGGGGGAGAGGGAGCATTTCGTAGGGGCTCTCCGATGTACAAATTACGTCTTGCGGAAGATTAGCGCTAATCAGGATTGTTTTCTACTGACCCGGCGGTTATCGCCGCCCCAGCCGGACCAACCCGGAGATATGCGCGCCGATTTCGCGCAGGCGAGCCAGCACCGCATCCTCGTCCATGGTGAGCAGTTTCCGATCCCGCATCACCACCCGGCCGTTGATCACCGAATGCGCCACATCCGCGCCGGTGGCCGCATAGACCAAATGCGAGGGGATGTTGTACATCGGGGTCAGATGCGGCTTGTTCATATCCAGCACGATGAGATCCGCCTTTTTCCCCACCTCCAGGCTGCCGATCAGGCTTTCCGCCCCCAGCAGCTTGGCGCCGCCCAGGGTGGCCATGCGCAGAGTGGTTTCGGCGCTCATCACCGTGGGGTCGAGGCGATGCACCTTGTGCAGCTTGGCCGCAGTGTCCATCTCGCCGAACATATCCACATCGTTGTTGCTGGCCGCGCCGTCGGTGCCCAACCCCACCGTGACCCCGGCCGCCAGCAGCTCCGGGATCGGCGCCACGCCCGAAGCAAGTTTCATGTTGCTTTCCGGGCAATGGGCCACCTTAACGCCCCGCTGGGCAAGGAGGTCGATCTCCGGTTCGGTCAGCACCACGCAATGGTCCGCCACCACCTGACTGTCGAGAATCCCCAGGGCATCCAGGTGCATGACCGGGGTGTGCCCGTATTTGGCCCGGCACCCCTCCACCTCGTCCCTGGTTTCGGAGAGATGGATCACATAGGCGGCTCCGTGCTTTTCCGCCACGGTCTTGAGCCGTTTGAGCAGATCCGGGGAGCAGGTGTACACGGCATGCGGGTCAACGGTAATGGAGATGAGCGGATGATTGCGATATTGAGCCATCAGCTCTTCCAGGTACACGATGCCGTTTTCCGGCGCGCCGTAGTTGGGCGAGGGAAAATCGTACAGCACCTCGCCCAGCCAGCCGCGCATCCCGGAATCCGCCGTGGCCCGGGCAACTTCCTTAGCAAAGAGATACATGTCGCAGAAGCTGGTGGTGCCGGACTTGATCATCTCGGCCATGGAGAGCAGCGAAGAGTGGTAGACCATCTCGGCATCGAGGTTCCCCTCCACCGGAAAGATGTACTCGGTGAGCCAGGTCATCAGGGGCAGGTCATCGGCCAGCCCGCGAAAGCAGGCCATGGCCGCGTGGGTGTGGCTGTTGACCAACCCCGGCATGACCAGGCCGTGGGGCTGGACGAGCTGCTCCGCGCTGGGATACTTGCCCAACAGGGCTGCCCGCTCCCCCACCTCGACAATGGTGTCTCCGGCAATGGCCACGGCGCCGTCTTCGATCACGGTGTTGCTCTGGTCCAGGGTCAGAATCTGGCCGCAGACCAGCAGAGTTGCTTTGGCGTTCATGAAGTCCTCTCTAAATCTCTGGCAGGAGAGCAAGAAGCAGCCGCGACAAGCGGTCCTCCGCTCTTTTGGTTTCCTCGATGATCTCTTCCAGGATGATGGGCTTGAGGTTGTCAGGATCATTAACGTTTGCCACCACCGATAGCCCCAAGACACGCATCCCGGCATGGATGGCCACGATCACCTCGGGCACGGTGGACATGCCCACACCGTCGGCGCCGCATTGCCTAAGATAGCGGGTTTCCGCCGGGGTTTCCAAGCTGGGTCCGGGGATGGCCACATAGACACCGGTGGCAACCTGGCCGATCTGCTCCCTGGCCGCGCAGGCCAGAGTTGTCTCGATCAAGCTCCGGTCATAGGGAGCGGAAAGATCTGGGAAGCGCGGACCCCAGGCGTCAACATTGGGACCGCGCAGGGGATTGTCCGGGATGAAGTTCAGATGATCGCGCACCACCATCACGGTGCCGGCAGCGAAGGCCGGGTTGAGGCCGCCTGCCGAGTTGGAGACAATAAGGGTTTTCGCCCCAAGCAGGGCGAGAACCCGGATCGGCATGGTCAACTCACGGGCCGAATACCCCTCGTAATAATGAAACCTGCCCTGCAGCACGGCCACCGGCCTGTCGCAGAGCCTGCCGAGGATGAGATTGCCGGCATGGCTGGCCACGGTTGCCTTGGGAAAATTGGGAATCCCGGCATAGGGCAGGACAAGCGGCGATTCGATCTGTTCTCCCAGGCCGCTCAGGCCGGTGCCGAGCACCAGGACAATCTCCGGCGGTTCCACCATCTTTTCCCGTAAAAAACCGACAGCCTCATCAACCCTCTGTTTGAAATTTTCCATCACACCTGCCTTGCTGTCTGATCCCGGAATCAGCGAAACATTCGACACACAATACAGCCACGGCGGAAATCCGCATCATGGCCAACAGCTCTTGAAAACCGTTGTTTACCCGATTGAAACGGAGATGGGAAGGCGGATGGTGAAGGTCGTGCCCCGGCCGGGCGTGGATGCAAAGGAGAGGCTGCCGCCATGGGTTTCTTCGATGATCTGCTTGCAGGAGATAAGACCGATCCCATTGCCGTCGCCCTTGGTGGTAAAATGGGGCTGGAAGATTTTTTCCCGGACCTCATCGGAAATACCATGCCCCTGGTCGATGATCTTGACCACTGCCTGGTCCGCCTCGCGGGAAAGGGCAATGGTAATAAGCCCCCCGGCCTCGCTGGCCTGGGCGGCATTGACCACCAGATTTGAAAGCACCCGGCAGAGACCGAGGGAAGAAAAAGGGAATTCCGGCAGACTGCCTGTCACCTCGATCCGAATTCCACGACCGCCAATGTCCGGATGGACCATCCAGGCCGATTCCAGAAGATCAGCGATCACCTTGTCCAGGGAGTCGGTATGGATCGGGGTGGCGACCTGGCGCCGCCGGGCCTGAGCCAGGGCATTTTCCATGAGCACGAGCAGATCCCCCCGCGCCTTGACCATGCAGGCAAGATATCTGTTCCCGGCAAGTCCGGGCACGGTTTTCTCCAAAATCTCCAGGAGATGAAAGGGAGTAAGCAGGTTCTTCATATCATGGACCATGATATTGATCTGCTCATAATCATGTCCGAGAATGTGAAGATCGCGGCGAACCCGCTGGCTCAGGGTACGCATCATGGCGACCAGCGATTTCGGCTGCCGGGAGAAATACTCATGGAACACTGCCAGGGGAACCTGCAGAAGCAGGGATTCTTCCAGAGTCGCGACGCTGGCGGAACGGGGTTGGTTTTCGATGATGGCCATTTCGCCGAAATAGTCGCCGGGCTTGATGACATCAATCACCCGGTTGCCGCGAAAAATCTTGACCATGCCCCGCAGGACGAGATACATATCCTGCCCGGGCTCGCCCTCATGGAAGAGAATCTCTCCCTTGGCTACCTGCACCTCCCTGGCCTTTTCCAGAAAAGCCGCAAGCTCTTCATCGGAAAAGAAATGGAACAGGTCTATCGTGCGCAAAAAATGCAGGAGTTCGGTTGGATTCACTGCACCCTCGTTCAGTTGACTTCCAACTGCTTTTTTTCAACGACCACTCATCTATCCGTCTCACTATAGCAGAGAAAAGACGCGTCTCCCTTGAAAAAACCGCTTCCCCTGAAAAATTACAGGGCGTGCTGCTCGACAAATGCCTTTACAGCCCCGACCTCGGCCGGGATCACCTCACAGCGGGTTTCCTTGTCGGCCAGATCGGCAAGGCTTGGCGGCAGCTCAGGCTCGTGGCCGATGGCGCGTTCGACGGCCGCGCCAAACTTGGCCGGATGGGCAGTGGCTAGGCAGATCATCGGCACTCCCTCCTCACGTCCAGCCAGGCCGGCCTTGACGCCCACGGCGGTATGCGGATCGAGCACATAGCCGTGCTGCTGGTAAAAATCGCGGATGGTGGCGATGGTTTCCTCTTCATTCACGCTGCGCGAGGCAAAATCCGCCCGCACCCGTTCCTGGGCAAGCTCGTCGAACTGGAGGCTGCCGCTGACCGCGAAGCGATCCATGTCCTGGCGGGTCCGTTCGGCATCCTCGCCGTTTAAGTAGTAAAGATACCGTTCGAAATTGCTGGCCACCTGAATGTCCATGGAGGGGCTTGAGGTTTGCGCCACCGCGCCCAGGGAATAATCGCCGTTTAAAATAAAACGGGTCAGCAGGTTGTTCTCGTTGGTGGCCAGAATCAGGTGGCGGATCTGATTGGGCAGCATGCGCCGGGCCACAAAGCCTGCGAAGATATCGCCGAAGTTGCCGGTGGGCACCGAGAAATCAACCTTGTCCACTCCAGCGCTCGCGGTAATCTTGAGCGCGGCATGGATATAGTAGACAACCTGGGCCACAATCCGGGCCCAATTGATGGAATTGACCGCGCCCAGCTGATGCTTCTCCTTGAAAGCCAGATCGTTGAAGATGGTCTTGACTATTGCCTGCCCGTCGTCAAAGGTGCCGCGCACCGCCAGATTGAAGACATTGGCGTCGGTGACCGTGGTCATCTGCAGTTCCTGAATGGGACTGACCCGATTGTGGGGGTGCAAAATAAAGATGTTGATCCGCTCCTTGCCGCGCACCCCGTAGATCGCCGCACTTCCGGTGTCGCCGGAGGTGGCGCCGAGGATGTTCATCTTGCCGCCGGACTCCTTGAGCAGGTACTCAAAGACATTGCCCAAAAATTGCAGGGCCACGTCCTTGAAGGCCAGGGTCGGCCCGTGGAACAGCTCAAGGATGTAGCAGTCGCCCTGCTTGACCAGCGGGGTGATCTCCGGGTGGTTGAAGGTTTGATACGATCGTGCCACCAGCTCGCGCAGGTCGTTTGCAGGAATATCGTCGATGAAAAGGCCGAGCACCGCGGTTGCCAGCTCCGGATAGCTGAGCTGGCGCCATTGGACCAGGGTTTCGGCGGAAATCTCGGGAATCGAGGTGGGCAGCAGCAGGCCGCCGTCGGTGGCCAGGCCCATCATCACGGCCTGTTTGAAGGATATGGGAGCAATGCCGCCCCTGGTGCTGATGTATTGCATTATAAATTACCCCTGAACACTCTTGTTCGTCGTTACTCTAACTTTTCCGCCTTTTTATTTCGGGACGTGTCACTACACAACAGCAGGTGCTTCGACAAGGCCCTCTTGAGCTTGTCGAAAGGCTCAGCACGAACGGAATTTCAATATATTAAGAAAATCACCGTTCACCCTGAGCCTGTCGAAGGGCTTTTTAGAAAATTATCATTATGTTATTTCCGCACAAGCAGGCTGGCGCTTTCCATCTCAGCCGGAATCGGCAGCCCCATGAGGTCGAGAATGGTGGGGGCGATATTGGTCAGGGTGCCGCCATCCTTCAGACCAAGGCCGGGCTGATTGCCGAGCATGACCAGGGGCACCGGGTTGGTGGAATGCGCTGTCACCGGGCCGCCGGTCTTTTTATTGATCATGACCTCGGCATTGCCGTGGTCCGCGGTGATCAGCACCACCCCGCCGAGTTCGGTGAAACGCTCGGCCACTTGGCCAATGCACCTATCCACGGTCTCGACCGCAGCGATGGCCGCGGGCATGATCCCGCTATGCCCCACCATGTCGCAGTTGGCGAAGTTGAGCACCACCAGGCTGTACGGGTTGTCCGCAAGCCGGCGCAGCAGCTCCTCGGTCACCGCCGCCGCGCTCATCTCCGGCTTCAAGTCATAGGTGGCCACCTCGCGGGGAGATGGGAGCAACGCCCTGTCCTCCAGTGCAAAGGGGGCTTCCCGGCCGCCATTGAAAAAATAGGTGACGTGGGCGTATTTTTCCGTCTCGGCGATGCGGAGCTGCCGCAAGCCGTGACTGCTGACCTCTTCTCCCAGAATATGAGTAAGGGGTACCGGGGGAAAGGCCACGGGCAAAGCGAAATCCTTCTCATACACCGTGAAGGTGAGATATTCGGCCAAACAAGGACGGTGCCGCACCGGGAACCCGGCAAAATTCGGGTCGACAAAGACATGGGTCATCTGCCTGGCCCGATCGGCCCGGAAGTTGAAAAAAATCACCGAATCCCCATCGTTGATGGTAGCCACCGGCTGCCCGTTGTTGGTGATCACCGTGGGGTTGATGAACTCATCGTTTTCGCCGCGGTCATAGGCCGCGGCCACAGCCTCCCCTCCGTCCGTGGCCGTATGCTGGGCCCGGCCATCCACCATGGCCTGCCAGGCCAGGGAGACCCGGTCCCAGCGATTGTCGCGATCCATGGCATAGTAGCGGCCGCACACCGAAGCGACCCGGCCCACGCCGATACGTTTCATGGCCTCTCCAAGCTCAGCCATGTACCCCCCACCGCTCCGGGGCGGGGTGTCGCGGCCATCCATGAAGGCGTGGACATACACCTTGGCAAGGCCCAGTTGTTTGGCCATTTCCAAAAGCGCGATGAGATGACGGATGTGGCTGTGCACCCCGCCGTCGGAAACAAGGCCGAGCAGATGCACCGCCGTGCCCTGCCCAGCGGCGCGGCAGAAAACCTTGGCCAGCTCCTCGTTCTTGAAGAAATCCCGGTTTTCGATATCCCGGTTGATCCGGGTGAAATCCTGGTAAACAATGCGGCCGGCGCCGATATTGAGATGCCCCACTTCGGAGTTGCCCATTTGCCCTTCCGGCAGACCCACAGCGCCATTATGGGCAACCAGGGTGGTGGCGGGCTGACTGGCCTGCCAGCGGTCCATATTGGGCGTTCTGGCAAGATGGATGGCGTTGCCCTCCCACGGCTCCCCGATTCCCCAGCCGTCGAGAATGGCCAGCAACACCGGCGTGATCTTTTTCATCGTTTCTCCCGTGCCTCGATCTGCTTCAGGACGCTGCTTCCGGGGTTATCTCCACCCTGGGTGCGTCGTGCCACAGCCCTTCAATATCGTAAAATCTGCGGTCTTCGTTGTAAAAAATATGCACGACCACATCGTTATAATCGAGCAGAACCCAATGCCCCTCGCCCAGGCCCTCGGTGTTGCCGGTCTTGACGTTTTTGTGACGCAGGGCCACGTCCACGGACTGGGCCAACCCCTGCACGTGGCGGGTGGAGCGTCCGCTCATGATGACGAAAAAATCAGTAAAGGAAGACAGGCCACGCACATCAAGAACGACCAGGTCCTCCGCTTTTTTTTCCAGGGCTGCCAGGGCTGCAAAACGAGCCAGCTCCATACTTGACGCATCCTGAATATCCTTATGGACCTTTTTCATTGTGACTCCTTGTTGGGGTAGGCGCCCATGGTTCGCCATGAACAAAATGGGAGCGCTATCATACTACAACAACGGCTAATCTGGCAATCGGTTAGTTCCGTAAGCAATCACAGGGCAGTGCAGATGCGCCGTCCTGTGATCGCTTACAAGGTTGTCGGCGGGAAAGAGCTGTGTTAGATTGTTACACGCTTTCACCTGACAATCCAGCTTGAGGAATAACGATGCGCGACAGAATTCTGGCGGCTCTGGCAAAGATTCGCCCCACGCTCCAGGCGGACGGAGGCGATGTGACCCTGGTTGATGTGAGCAAGGACGGGGTGGTCACGGTCCAGTTGACCGGGGCTTGCAAGGAATGCCCCATGTCCAGAAATACGCTCAAAAACGGGATTGAAAAATTCTTGAAAGGCGAAGTTCCGGAGGTCCGTTCCGTGGAATCCGTTTGACCTGGCCGGAGTTGTTGCCTTATTTATGATATCCGGTTCCGGCCTTGATGGAAAACGCCCGGTACAACTGTTCGAGCACCAGCATTCGAGCCATCTCGTGGGTAAAGGTCATCCGCGAGAGCGATAAGACATAATCCGCCTTTTCAACAAGCTTCGGCGCAAGGCCGGTGGGACCGCCGATCAAAAAGGCAATCTCCCGCACCCCCTGATCCTCCCAGCGGCAAAGCAGATCGGCCAGCTCTTCCGAGCTGAGCTGCTGTCCTAACGGAGCCAGAGCTACGACTTTGGCAGATTGCGGAACACTGCCAAACAATATTTGCGCTTCCTCGTTCTGCAGCCGCGCCGCATCTTCCTTGGCCCCGCTCTTCTTTTCCTTCAAAACCGGCAGCTCAAGCTGGACAAAACGCCTGAGCCGCCCGGCAAAATCATCGATTCCGGCGCCAAGGTACTGCTCCCTGGTTTTGCCCAAGAGCGGCAGGATGATCTTCACCTTCCCCTACTTTCCCGCATCCTGCTGCTTGAGAAGCTCGGCAAACCGGGAGCGAAATTCCTCATAGCCGAGCTCTCCTTTAATGCCGGGGCAGGATTGGCGGATGGCCTCGAAATTGTTCTGGTCGGTGAGCATGCTGGGATGCAGGGGCCATTGCCGGCAACGCCAAGGCTTGCCTTCATGCACCGTGCAGCCTTCGTTAAAAAAGATGCAGTGACCATCCACGATCTTCATCTGCACCACCTTGCCGGTAAGTCGCAGATATTTCTCCTGCACTTCGGCAATGGGCAGATGCAGATAGGCGACCAGCCGGGCGACATCATCGGGGTCCAGAGAGACCGTGGTTTCGCCCTGACAGCAATGGCCGCACTGCCGACACTGAAAAATTTCCTGTTCCTCAACCATATTCAATCACCTGCCCTTGCCTTATTTTTCACCAGCACCATGTTCCAGGCGCATTTCAGCGCAAAAACATACACCAATTACGTCAAAGCCGCCGCAATTTCCCGAAAGCTGTTCAAGCCCGCCTCAAGATTGTCGATGATCTCCCCGGCCAACACGTCCGGCTCGGGCAGGTTGTCCAGATCGGCCAGGCTCTTGTCTTTGAGCCAGAAGATGTCCAGGCTGGTTTTATCACGACCGATGATCTGCTCGTAGCCGAATCTGCGCCAGCGCCCTTCCGGATTGTCCTGCTCGCTCCACAGTTCCTTGCGCGCCTGGCGGTTTTCCGGGTTGTAGCAAGCGATGAACTCCTGCAAATCCGCAAAGCGCAGCGGTTTCTTTTTCAGGGTGTGGTGGATGTTGGTGCGATAGTCGTAGTACCAGACCTCCTTGGTCCACACCTTCTTGGAAGCGGCGCGATTGTCAAAGAACAGGACATTGGCCTTCACCCCGTTGGCGTAGAAGATGCCGGTGGGCAGACGCAAAATGGTGTGCAGTTCGGTGGTTTCCAGCAGCTTTTTGCGCACCGTCTCACCCGCGCCGCCCTCGAACAGCACGTTGTCCGGCACCACCACCGCCGCGCGCCCCGTGGTTTTCAGCATGGTACGGATGTGCTGCACGAAGTTGAGCTGCTTGTTGGAGGTGGTAGCCCAGAAATCCTGACGGTTGTAGGTCAGGTCGTCTTTTTCCTGCTCACCCTCCTCGTTGGTGAAGCTCATCGAGCTTTTCTTGCCGAATGGCGGATTGGCCAGCACGTAGTCGAAACGCTGGCCGCTGTCAGCCACCAGCGCATCGTTGGACGACACCATGCTCTCGCCGTCGATCTCGCCGATGTTGTGCAGAAACATGTTCATCAAGGCCAGGCGGCGGGTGCCCGCGACAATCTCGTTGCCGAAAAAGGTTTCGTGCTTGAGAAACGCCTTCTGCGTCTTGTCCAACCGGTGGGCAGCCACCAAAAAATCATAGGCCGCCAGAAAAAAACCGCCCGTGCCGCAGGCAGGATCGGCGATGGTCTTGCCCGGTTCCGGCCGCACGCACTCCACCATGGCCTTAATCAGGGCGCGCGGCGTGAAGTACTGCCCGGCCCCGGATTTGGTGTCCTCGGCGTTTTTCTCCAGCAACCCCTCGTAGATGTCGCCCTTCACATCCGCGCCCATGGTCACCCATTGGGTTTCGTTCACCATGTCGATCAGGCGATAGAGCTTGGCCGGGTCCTGGATCTTGTTCTGGGCCTTGGTGAAGATCTGCCCCAGCATCCCCGGCTTGTTGCCCAGCTCACGGAGTAGGGTCACGTAATGTACCTCCAACTCCGCGCCGCGCATGGGCTTGAGGCTCTGCCAATTGTACTCGGTGGGAATACCCACCTTGCGGTTGTAGGGCGGCCGGCTATACTCGTCCGCCATCTTGAGGAAGATCAGATAGGTGAGCTGCTCCAAATAGTCGCCATAGCTCACCCCGTCGTCGCGCAACGTGGTGCAGAAACTCCAAACCTTGGAGATAATGGCTGCGGGGGTCATGTCTTAACCTCGAATAGGCTGTCATTCCGTCCACTATGCCCGTCATTCCCGCGCAGGCGGGAATCCAGTTTTTGAATGACTGCTCTGTTTAAAGCAACTCTTCCCACAAATCTTTCCATGTCGGATTCGTCTTCTCGATCAAATTTATTTTCCATTGCCTGTTCCATTTCTTGAGCTGCTTCTCTCGCTGAATCGCTAACAGCATCTGTTCATGAAATTCGTAATACGCCAGTGAATGAACCGCATATTTCTCTGCAAATCCTTCAACCAGATCATTTTTGTGCTGCCAAATGCGCTGCACAAGATTGCTGGTTACACCGATATAAAGCGTGCCATTATATCCGCTCGTCAGAATATAAACCGCAGGGTGTTTTTCCATAAAACGCCCGTCATTCCCGCGCAGGTGGGAAGCCATTCGGTTTAAAAGCTGGATTCCCGCCTGCGCGGGAATGACGGATTATTTGTATTTTGTGCATGTCTTAACCTCGAATCAGATTCATGATCAAATGAATCATCAGTTGTTTTTGGCCGGGATCGCTTTGCGCCACCAGCAAGGCGATTGCCGCCAGGGCGTTGTCGTTGATCTTCAACTCGCCGTCGGTTTTGAGATGGTGCTGGTTGCGCTGCAAGAACCAGATGAACAAAAAGGCGCCGATGCGTTTGTTGCCATCGGAAAACGGATGATTCTTGATGACGAAATACAACAGATGCGCCCCCTGCTCTTCGATGCTGGGATAAAGAAACTCCCCGCCAAACGACTGTACGATATTGCCGAGAATACCGGCAAAACTGTCGTCCTTCTGGTTACCAAACAGCTCGGAGGCTTCGTTTTTCGCCATCAAATCCGCCTTGAGCGCGGCAATGCCAGCCACCGCTTCAGCAGGCAGGATTTCATAGCGTATCGCCGTGGCAAAATCACCCAGCGGCAGCCGCTCGCTGTCGAACTGGTTGAGCAGCACAAAGGTGCGGGCATACCCGGCAATCACGCTCACCAGCCCGCGCGCCTCCGGCAGGCTGGCCTGCTCGATCAGATTTTGCTGAAACAGGGTCAGGGTTCGCTCAAGCTGCTTGATATGTTCTTGCTGGGTTTGCAGACGTTGGGTGTTCAGGGTGTAGCCTTGCACCAGATAGTCTTTGAGGATGCGGCTGGCCCAGATGCGGAAGCGTGTGCCTTCAAGCGATTTGACGCGATATCCGACTGAAATAATAACATCCAGATTGTAATGCTCGACCTGATAAGTTTTTCCATCTGCGGCAGTATGTGCAAATTTTGCACATACTGAATTGGCCTCTAGCTCCCCTTCAGCAAAGATATTGCGCAAGTGTTTGTTGATAACCGACCGCTCTCGTCCAAACAATTGGCTGATCTGCTCCTGCTTTAGCCATACTGATTCGCCTTCCAGTCTGACCTCAGTGGCGATTGAGCCATTGGCGGATTGGTAAATGACGATGGGGGCAGCGGTGTTTTCTGGAGTAGTCATGCCTAAACCTCCCTTGTCTTACAGGCCTTACGGCAGTTGTAAAGAATTTCTTGCTAACTGCCAAAGCCACTATTCTGACAACTATTCGGAATTTCCGAATAGTTGAAAAAAGCCAATCTCCACTCCGTCATTCCCGCGCAGGCGGGAATCCAGTTTTTGAACGGCATGGATTCCCGCCTGCGCGGGAATGACGACACAGGTGTGCAAGGTACGACTAACCACGCTTGCCCTTTTGGCGAACTACTAAATTTTCCTTAGCAGTTGCCCGCTCCGCCTTGATCCGCGCCAGCAGGGCCGAGGCGGGTTCGTCATGCGGGTCTTGCTCCACCAGTTGGCCGGAGAAGGCTTTTTTCAGGATGGATTGGCGCAGGGCTTCGGCTTGTTGCAGGGAGGTGGTGATGGTTTGGTCGAGTTGGTCGGCTTCGGAGAGGCATGATTCGATTTGGCCGATTATGGTCCGTTGTTCTTCAGCACTACACACAGGAATAACAACATTTTTGAGTTGCGTTGTGTTAATACGCGGCCTCCCCACTCCATGAATGAGGGCCTCAAGCTGTTTAAATACATGCCGCGTTGACAGGAACATTACAGCGAAGGCATTACTCAACGTATCGCCGTAAAGCCTTACACAAAAACAATCCGCCTTGTTTATTGCGCGTTTAATGCTGGAAGGCAATAAAGCCACACGAACATTCTCGGTAATGAATGACGAAAAAATGATGTCTCCCGATGACACCGTATGATTTTTCAGTAACTCGTATTTTGCCTCTGTAATGAATGATTCCTTGTCTTCGATAAATTCCAGCAACCCAATATTCTCAAGGCGAACAACTCGAACGCCACTGTCCACATAGTCACTACTTTTCAAATTCGAACCAAACGGACCATCCGATACATCTACATTTGTGTTGCCCAAGCGCGTCCAAACCCACCCCTCCGGCAGTTCAGGCAACTCGGCCAGTTCCTCGGCGGTGAGCGGCGGGAGAGGCTTCGGGGCTTTTGGCCTGCTGCCCTGTTTGCCGTTGGCTTCCCAGTCAGCGAGCTGTTGCTGAAAGCGTTGGGCGCGTTCGGCCTGGATGCGCTTGAGCAAGGCATCGGCGGTTTCGAGGGGTTTGTCATTCCCGCCCCCCATACTGTCATTCCCGCGCAGGCGGGAATCCATGTCGTTCAACGGCTGGACCCCCGCCTTCGCGGGGGTGACGAATCGCTCCGCACGCCACTGGGCGGTGAGCTTGCCCTCGAAGGCGTGTTTCAGCAAGGCCTGGCGATACACCTTGAGCTGCGCCTGGGCGGTTTTCAGGTTCTCGATGCCTTTGTCCAGCTCGGAAAACAGCTCCTCGATCTTGGCGACGATGCGGTGTTGTTCATTTGTGGGAGGGAGAGGGACTTCACAAGCACTCAAAAAAGGGGTTGTCACGCGCCGTTGACCAACCGCCCCAGACATATTGTGTTCAGCCTCACGGCGAAAGGCTTGAGATGATACATAGTAGTAAACGTACTTTGCGGCCACGCCAGAAAAAGCACGAAGCACATGAAATTCGGTTGAGCCAAAGCCTATGCCGTTTCTAACTTCTGGCACTACGGCCATTTTCCCGTTTTCCATACAGGGGGTTATCTTGGCAAACAGAACATCCCCTTCAAGAAACGGTGTATAGCCCTTTTTAACTTCTAAAAATTTACGTTTTCCACTGACATCGATAATCCCGCTCTCAGCTTGTACTGCGGGCATCGGTACAAACGAAATATCTAGGTCGTCAGGTATTCCGGCTTTATCAATTGTCGGGTTTACAGAGGTGATCTCAGAAATCTTGGCATTACACCAAGTACGGGGCAGCACGCCAATGTTATCCATCATCACGCCACCAACACTTCATTCAACTCATCCAGCAGCGTATCCATCCTCGCGCCGAACAACTGGTACATCCTGCCCAGCCCGCCCTGCCCGTCAAAGGGCGACATCTCCAGATCGTCGCGCTCGATGTGAAAGGAGTTGGCCACATGGTCGCGGACCATGCGCAGCCATTCCATCTGGGCTTCGTTGAATTTCTCGCCGGAGCCGGAATGGTGCTGCATGATCCAGTTCTGGAAGTTACGGCGCACGGTGTCGTCGAAGGTGGCGAGTTTGGCATCCATGCCGCAGACGCGGCGGATGAGGGCGACCAGGGCGGTGAGTTCGCTGATGGGCTGGGCGCCCTGGTAATTATCGAGCTGGCGGTATGCCTGCCAGACCCGCAGGGGGGCGAGCTTGGGCTTGTCGCTTTTGAGCTTCTCCAGCACCTGGCGGATCAGCTCGAAGCTCAGTTCGCGCCTCCGGTACGGCTGGCTAAAGAAGATGGTAAGTGCCGCGATCTTGTCCTGGTTGGCCTTCAGGTACTCGGCAAACTCGTCGGTGAGGGCCTGGGCGTTGTTGGCTGCATCCTTGTCCCATTCGGCGCGCAACACCGTATCGAGGTTGTCGTGGTCAATGGTCTGTTCCTTGTCGCGGCGGATGGTATCGATGAGTTCCACCAGATCGCCGTTCAGCACCCGGGCCGCTTCGCGCACCAGTTGCTGTTGCGCCTGCTCCCGTTTGTCGTCGCCGGGGTCGCTGCCTGCGGGCAGACCCGTCAGCTCCAGGGCTCGGGCCTCGATGTTGTCACCGTCGATGGCCCCGAACAGCTTGCCGATGAGCTGGGTCAGCTCCATGCCTCCGGCAGCCTCCCGGATTTGCCGCTGCTCATCCGGGTTCAGTTGCTTGTTGAGCCGGGCCAACCGGCCGGCCAGGGAACTCACCGTGTCTGCATCGCTGGCCCCCATCATCACGCTCATG
The DNA here is from genome assembly GCA_002347095.1 of Desulfobulbaceae bacterium UBA2273. Lineage (GTDB taxonomy): Bacteria > Desulfobacterota > Desulfobulbia > Desulfobulbales > Desulfurivibrionaceae > Thiovibrio > Thiovibrio ferrireducens. The sequence continues at coordinate 18,020 of DDWZ01000010.1, forward strand.
GCCAGGTCTTTCAGCGGCACGCTGGGCTTGGTGATCAGCGGCTGGCTGGCGGTCTTGAGCGATTTGGTTACGCCGATGGCATCGACGATCACATAGTGGGTCTTGGCGCTGATTGCCGAGGGGGTGACCTTTTTCAGGTCGTCCATCTCCAGGGTGCGGGTGCCCCGCCCCTTCATCTGCTCGAAGTAGTTGCGGCTTTTCACGTCGCGCATGAAGAGCAGGCATTCCAGCGGCTTGACATCGGTGCCGGTGGCGATCATGTCCACGGTGACGGCGATGCGCGGGTGGTACTCATTACGGAATTGTTGCAAAACCGACTTGGGGTCTTCCTCGCTCTTGTAGGTGAGCTTTTTACAGAAGGCGTTGCCCTCGTCGAACTCCTCGCGCACCGTCTGGATGATGTCGTCGGCGTGGCTGTCGGTCTTGGCGAAGATCAGGGTCTTAGGCACCTCGGTGCGGCCGGGGAAAATCTCCGGCAGTTTGTTGCGAAAAGCGCGGATGACGGTGCGGATCTGATCGGGGTTGACGATGTGGCGGTCCAACTGGGTGGCGGAATAGGCCTCGTCCTCGTCCTGCTGCTCCCAGCGCCTTCGGCGGGTGAGCTTTTCGCGCTTTTCCACCTGCTGGCGGGCGCTGATCTTCGCGCCCTGTTGGGTGATCTCGGTTTCGATGACATAGATCTCATTGCCCACGTTGACGCCGTCGGCCACTGCCTTTTCGTGGCTGTAATCGCTGACCACGTTCTTCTTGAAAAAGCCGTAGGTGCGGTTGTCCGGCGTGGCGGTGAGGCCGATCAGGCTGGCGTCGAAATAATCGATCACCTGCTGCCACAGGTTGTAGATGGAGCGGTGGCACTCGTCGATGAAGATGAAATCGAAAAACTCCGGCGGAACCTTTTCGTTGTACACCACCGGCATGGGCGTTTTGGGCTGGGCCAGCTCCGCCGGGTTGATCTCCTCGGCAGCCTCATCCAGCGGGGTATCCTTGAGAATGGAGTAGAGCCGCTGGATGGTGCTGATGCAGACCTGGCTGTCCTTGGCAACGAAGGAGGATTTGAGCCGCTGCACGTTGTAGAGCTCGGTGAACTTGCGGTTGTCGTCGAGCGGCGTGTAGGACATCATCTCCTGCTCCGCCTGCTCGCCGAGGTTCTTGGTGTCCACCAAAAAGAGGACCCGCTTGCCGTGGGCGTGTTTGAGCAACCGATAGATGGCGGTGATGGCGGTGTAGGTCTTGCCCGCGCCGGTGGCCATCTGGATCAGAGCCCGGGGGCGGTCGGCCTTGAAGGAGGCTTCCAGATTGGCAATGGCGATTTCCTGGCAATCGCGCAACCGCAACTCCTTGGCAGGCAGGTGATCCGGGTTCAGCAATGGAAGGTACTGCAAACGCTCGCGCAGGCTGCTGCCCTGGGCCAGCCATTCCTTGAGGGTTTCCGGGCGGTGGAAACAGAAGACCTCGCGGGAACGGGGCTTGGGATCGAAACGGTTGGTAAAGCGGGTGAGGATGCCGGTGCTTTCATAGAGAAAGGGCAAGGGCTCCTTGTTATTGACCCATCTGAGTGTGGCTGTGGCATAGCCATCGGTCTGGGATTCATGGGTGGTGAGCCGCTGGCCTTCCTCGGCGCGTTTTGCCTCAACAACCCCCACGGCCTTGTGATCGACGAACAGCACATAATCCGCCGGGCCGACATCGGTGTGGTATTCCCGCACCGCCTGACCAACCCCGTCACCCAGATCGATTTTTTTGCTGTGCTGCACCGACCAGCCCGCCTGTCGCAACAAGGCATCAATGGCGTCGCGGGCTTTCTGTTCGGGGTTCTGGTTTTCGCTCATGGCGCCTTCTGCTGGAAGACATACCCCAGGGTCCGATAGATCAGCTTGGCCACGGTAAAGGCCGCATGCTCCGCGCCGGGACGCGGCGAGAACTCGACACAATCCATGCCCACGATGCGGTGCTTGGCGGCAAGCGCCCGCAGCAGGCCGATGGTCTGGCGCCAGGTCAGGCCGTCGGGCTCCGGGGTGCCGGTGGCCGGCATGATCGCCGGGTCCAACCCGTCCACGTCGCAGGTGAAATACACCGGCCCCTTGATTTCGGCGCAGACCTGTTCGATCCAATCCGCTTCGGCATGGATGCGGTGCATGAAAAATGGGCGCCACCCCTTGGCCTGAACGAGCGCGTATTCCTCCTTGGAAAAGGAGCGGATGCCGATCTGGGTAAAGGGAACCCCCAATTCGTCGAGCCGCCGCATGACGCAGGCATGGCTGTTGGGGTTGTCGTCATACTGGTCGCGCAGATCAAGGTGGGCATCGATCTGCACCACATGCAAATCCGGGTATTTCGCCAGACACGCCCTGACCGCGGGCACGGTCACGGTGTGCTCGCCGCCGAGCAGCACCGGGAACATCCCCCCCGCAAGTTCGGCAGCCACCCCAGCCTGGATCCGGCGGCAGGCCTCGGCTGCGGCAAGGCCTTTAAAATCCGGCACCGGCCGGGTGGCGATGCCGAGCCGCACGGTTTCGGCCAACAGCTCGTCATCAAACACCTCCAGGGCCGGGGAGGCGTCGATGATCGCCTGCGGCCCAAGTTCGGTGCCGCCCAGCCAGCTCACCGAGGAGGCCAGCGGCGCGGAGAGAATGGCGATGCGTTTTTCCGGGCCGAGATCGGCCTCTTCCCCAAGAAATTGCGAGATGTGCGTCATTGTCTTTCCTGTAAAAAAACGGCTACTCAGGCCGAACCAACCACATCGCCGAACAGGGCGATATCGATGCCGTGCCGCTGGGCCGCCTTTTGCCACCGCAACCTGTCCGGCGTATGAAAAATGATGTCGTCATCCGCGGGCAGAGTGAGCCACCCGTCCACGGTGAGTTCTGCTTCAAGCTGTCCAGGCCCCCAGCCGGAATAGCCCAGGGCCACCAGCAGATTCCGCGGCCCCTGGCCTGCGGCGAGATCATAGAGCAACTGCGGGTCACTGGTGAGATGAACGGACTTGCTCACCGCCAAAAAATGCTCTGCCCGATACTCGGAGCTGTAGAGAAAAAAGGCGTTTGCCACCTCCACCGGCCCGCCCAGATACACCGTGGGCATCAGCCCGGGCGGCAGCGGGATATCGGCGCTCTTGAAAACATCCGCCAGGCTGATATCGGTAATGGGCTCGTTCACCACCAGTCCCATGGCCCCGTCGTCGTTATGGGCGCAGAGATAGACAACCTTGCCGGCAAAACGGGGGTCTTCCATCTGGGGGGTGGCAATGAGAAAATAGCCTTGCAGGGTTTCGATCATCCGGGAGAAAGCCCCATGGTTGCGTTGCGTGTCGTTGATCGCCGCGGCGACCGATCTCAATTCGCCTGCAACTTAGCACCTGCCCGGGCTGTCAGTCAAGAAATCCCGTACATCCAACAAATTTAGCCCGGTTCCGGAAAAGAGTTGGAGTTTCCTTACTGATCCGTGCTAGAATTTAGAAACCGTTACGAAAGGGTCTGCGCCTTTTTGACCTTTTCGTTACGGTTTTTTATGCCGTTTGGTTACGTACGATGACGGCATTATTGTATTACTCACGGCCCCCTAGCCGCTCGTGCGGCAACTTGCGAAAGCCAATAACCCTTACAGACAGAAGCCACGCATATGAACTGTGATATAAATTCCGAAATCAACCGGATCATTGCCTCCGAACACCACGACCCCTTTCAGGTTCTGGGCTTCCACGTTCTGGACCACGACGGCGCCTCCTCGGTTATCAGAACCTTCCAGCCCAACGCCAACACCTGCTGGCTGATAGCCAACGGAGAACGAAAGGAGATGTACAAGACCAGGCCCGAAGGCTTTTTCGAGATTGTCATCACCAATTGTAACGAGCCTTTTCCCTATGAGTTTGAAGCGTCCTACTACGATGAAAACCACCACGTATTCAAGGACCCGTATCGCTTTCTCCCCCAGATGTCCGAGTACGACCGCTATCTTTTCAACAACGGCACCAACTACGAGATTTACAATCTCCTTGGCGCACAGCTCGTCACCATCGACGGCGTCAGCGGCACCATCTTCCGCGTCTGGGCGCCAAGCGCCAAAAGGGTCAGCATCTTAGGCAATTTCAATTACTGGGACGGCAGAGTCCATCAGATGCGGGTCTTGGGCCATTCCGGCGTCTGGGAGCTGTTCATTCCTGACATCGGCCAGGGAGAGCCCTACAAATACGAGGTCAAGACCCAGCAGGACGCGCTGCTCGAAAAGGCCGATCCCTTCCAGTTTTTCTCGGAGATCCGGCCCAAAACCGCCTCGGTTGTCTGGGGGTTGGACGGCTATGCCTGGAATGACGGCGCCTGGCTCAAAAAGCGCAAAAAATTAAGAAGCTACGACCAGCCCATGTCCACCTACGAGGTCCATCTGGGTTCCTGGCGGCGCGATCCGGCAGACCCCACAAGGCTGCTCTCCTATCAGGAGCTGGCCGGCTCCCTGATCCCATACGTCAAGGAGATGGGCTTTACCCATATCGAACTGATGCCCATCATGGAGCATCCATTGGACGAATCCTGGGGATATCAGGTCACCGGCTACTTTGCCGTGACCAGCCGACACGGCACGCCCCAGGATTTCATGTACTTCGTGGACCAGTGTCATCAAAACGGGATCGGGGTGATCCTCGATTGGGTGCCCTCCCACTTTCCCTCCGATGGCCATGCCCTGAGCAGATTCGACGGCACCGCGCTCTATGAGCACGAAGACCCGAGGCAGGGCGCGCATCCCGAGTGGGGCACCCTGATCTTCAACTACGGCCGCAAGGAAGTGCAAAACTTCCTCATCGCCAACGCCCTCTTCTGGATGGATAAATTCCACATCGACGGCCTGCGGGTGGATGCGGTGGCCTCCATGCTCTACCTGGACTATGCCCGCAATGACGGGGACTGGGTGCCCAACATCTACGGCGGCAAGGAAAACATCGACGCCATCGAGTTCATCAAGCACATGAACGCCATCATCTACAGCCGCTATCCCGACACCCTGATGATCGCCGAGGAATCGACCAGCTTCTACGGGGTTTCCAAACCCCTGGACTGGGGCGGCCTGGGCTTTGGCTACAAGTGGAACATGGGCTGGATGAACGACATCCTGGGCTATTTCAGCAAGGAGCCGATCTTCCGCAAATACCACCACAACGCCCTCACCTTCTCCCTGCTCTACGCCTTCACCGAAAACTTCATCCTGCCCATGTCCCACGACGAGGTGGTGCATGGCAAGCGCTCCCTACTCTTCAAGATGCCCGGCGACATGTGGCAGAAATTCGCCAACCTGCGGTTGCTCTTCTTCTTCCTCTGGACCCATCCGGGCAAGAAGCTCCTATTCATGGGAGGCGAGTTCGGCCAGATCTCCGAATGGTACTGCAAGGTGAGCCTAGACTGGCATCTGACCGAACAAAACACCATGCACCAGCAGTTGCAGAAATTCGTCCAGCAGTTGAACGCGGTGTACAAGGAGACCCGTCCCCTCTGGGAGGTCGATTTTTCCTTCGACGGCTTTCGCTGGATGGATTTCAGGGACGTGGACAACAGCATCATCGCCTTCTGCCGCCAGGGCAAAGACCCCAAGGATCATGTGGTCTGCCTGCTCAACTTCACCCCCCAGGTGCTGCACGACTATAAACTCGGGGTGCCTGCACCGGGCTGGTACCAGGAGATCCTTTCCACCGACACCGCCGAGTTCGGCGGCAGCAACGTGTTCAACCCGGACCGCAAGCAGGCCATTGCCGAGCCCTTCGGCGAGGCGCCGTGCCATATCCTGGTCTCGGTCCCGCCCCTGGGCGGAATCATCGTGAAGCCTGTATAAGGGAGAACGGACATGGGATGCGACTGCAAGGGACCGACCGGGGGCGACAAGGTGAAAAAAGCCATCTGCTGGATGAGCGAAGAGTTGCTCCATAATCCGCAGAAAAAAAGGGATGCTGTGATCCGGGAAGCGGAGATCCGGTTTGATCTCTCCCCGGCCGAATGTGAATTCCTTTCAAAAAACTTCGGCGACTCCGCCCCCTGTTAACCCGGCGCTTCAAGCCATTGGCTATAACCCGCGGCCAGTTCCGGCCAGGACAGCCCGCTGGTCATGGCATGCGCCTCATCCTCCGCCAGCCTTCCCGCCGCCATGGCGGCCAGGAGTTTCCCGGTAAAGTCAACATCCCCGTAGCGAAAGAGTGGGGCAAAAATTTCCCGGTAGGACAGACGATCCGGCACCAGGGGACGGCAGCCTGCACGCACCGCCTCAAGCACGGCCATGCCATAGAACTCGTGGTTGGCGGTGGAAACCACAATATCCCCCTGGCACAGTAACCGGCAATACTCCTGCCGGTCTTCCGCATAGCCGAAATGCAGTATCCGCCCGGAAAGCCGCTCTTTTGCCTGGGCAAAAACCTGGGGCTGATTCCGGAAGGACTCGCCCAGCACGATCAGGCCGAAGGGAACCCCCTGCCCGGCCAGCGCGTAGAGGGTATTAAAAAACAATTCCGGATTCTTGTCGTGCTCCCAACGGTGGTTCCAGACCAGCACCGTTCCCTTGCCCGTCCGCCTCTCGTCCCTGCACGAATCAACCTCGCTGAAATCCAGGCCCGGAGGGAGAATGGCCGCCTTGGCGCGGATCGCTTCTTCGTAACCGGACAAGGACATGTCCGGCATCTTGTCCATAAGCTCCCGGCAACCGGCGAGGAAAGAATCCAGATTATACTGGGAATTGAAGGCAATCCTGTCCGAGGCCAGGGCGGTGGTGAGGTTGGTCAGGCCAAAATGCACATCCCGCGGTTCGGACACCTGCACCGGATAGGCGAACTGGTTTTCGTGGAAATAGGTAAGAAGCGGAACCCCACGCAAATGTGGCGGCAGCAAGCCGCGCAAGGCAGCGACATCGATCAGGGAGGAACAGAGAATCCGGTCAAAGGTCTTGCCGGCATAGCGCGGATCTTCAACGAGAACCGCGGCGAAATGCGGGGCCGCAAGACGCATCCGCCATTTCCAACTGTGGGCGGGCAGGGTCAGCAGGTCAAAGTTATGGGGAAGATGGTGGATCAGACCGGAGAGAAAACTCCGGTGGGAGCCGCCGTAATAGGGCTCAAGGACAAGGATGTTCACGGCTGTCCCTCCCCTGATCAGGCTGTTTTCTTCAGGTGCTGGTACGCCTCATTCAGCTCTTTCATCTTCTCCTCGGCCACCCGCCGAAACTCCTCGCCCAGATGCGCGACCTTGTCCGGGTGATACTGCATGCTCAGTTTCCGGTAGGCGCTTTTGATCTGTTCAGGCGTTGCCCCCGGCTCAAGGCCGAGAATTTCATAGTACTGGCGCTCGCTCCTCCCCTGACCGGGGAAGGTGCGGCCATGGCCGGGGCCGACGTATTTGCTCCGGATGGCGTGGTGATCGTGGGCGGCAATCTCGAGAAAATCGGCAATGGTCTGCACCATGGCCAGTTCCTGAGGAGAGACCTGATCATTGGTGTAGAGCACCTGATAGATGAGCTCCACCAGGATCAGCCGGGGCTCGTAGGCAAAATGGCTCTTGAACTCGGCCAGCATCGCTTCGAGGGAGGCCTGGGAGGCAAGGGCATCCTGGATCAGGTCGCGCACCCAGTACATCTGGCTCTGGTTGTAGCGAAGATGCACGCGGAAAAAATTCTCAATGGGAGCAAGCTCGGCTTTGGTGACCACCCCGTCCGCCTGGGCAATGCGGATCAATATATTGACCAGCAGGAAGACGAACTGGTTGTGGCTTTCGGTCTGGGATCGTTCGTACCGGCTCGCCATGCGCCGGATGTACTGGGAGAAGCCCCAGATCCCGACAAAGACCATGAGCACCAGGAAGACCCCGGTAAAAAAGAGAAATCCCAGCACATCAAGGATGAGGGGCGCGCCGCCCATGAGAAACAGCAGCAGGGCAGCAACCAGTAAAAACCCGCCACACCCCGGGGGCTTATGAGAACGGTACACAATCATGCCTCACCCTCGGCAAACAGGGCCTCGACAAACTCGTTCGGCTCGAAATCCCGCAGATCCTCCATCTGTTCGCCAATGCCGATGAAACGGATGGGGATATTGAACTCGTGACAGATGTTGATGACGATGCCGCCCTTGGCTGTGCCGTCCAGCTTGGTCAGGGCCAGGCCGGTGACATCCACGGCCTCGTTAAAGAGCCGCGCCTGGGAAATAGCGTTCTGGCCGGTGGTGGCGTCGAGCACCAGCAGGATCTCATGGGGCGCGCCCGGGATCTTCTTGTCCATGACCCGCTTGATCTTTTTCAGCTCTTCCATGAGATTGACCTTGGTGTGCAAGCGGCCGGCCGTGTCCACCAGCACCACGTCAAAATTGCGCGGCTTGGCATAATCCAGGGCATCAAACACCACGGAGGATGGGTCAGCTCCGGCCTGTTGGGCCACAACCTCCACCCCGACCCGCTTGCCCCAGATCTGCAACTGCTCACTGGCCGCGGCCCGAAAGGTGTCGGCGGCCACCAGCAAAACCTTCTGCCCTGCCTGGGTGAACTTGTGGGCCAGCTTGCCGATGGTGGTGGTCTTGCCCACCCCGTTGACCCCCAGCACCATGACGACAAAGGGGGTTTGCGCAGGCAGGGCAAGATCCGCAGGCCGATCCGCATTGATGAGATAGTCGAGGATCATCTCCTTGAGCGCCGTTTTGAGGGCTTGCCCATCCGCCAATTCGTTTCGCTGCACCTGCTCCCTGGTTTTCTCAAGGAGTTCCTGGGTGGTGTTGGCGCCGATATCCGCCATGATCAGAATCTCTTCCAGATCTTCAAGCAGCTCGGCGTCGATCTGCTTCTTGCCCAAGAAAAGCGCGTCAATCTGACGGACAAAGGTTTTCCGGGTGCGGGACAACCCATCCTTGAGCCGCAGGAAAAAGCTGGCCCCATCCTCCTGTTGCCCCGAAGCTTCCGCGACAGGCGTGGGGGCTTCTGATCCAGCAGCCTGTTCCGGCGGCAGTGGTTGCGCGCCGCCGATTTTTTTCTTAAACCAACTCAGCATTCGTCATCCCTCTCAAGGCGTTTTCGCCGTTATATTCTCCAACACTTCCACAATCCGGCTGATCACCCAATTCGGGGTGGAGGCCCCAGCCGTAACCCCTACCCGCCCATAATGCTCCAACATTTGGGAATCGAGGTCCTGTTCCGACTCCACCATGAACACCGGGCAACCCAGACTTTCGGCAATCTCTCCCAGCCGCTTGGTGTTGGCGCTGGTCTTGCCCCCCACCACCACCAGCGCCTCGACTTCCTGACAGAGCTGGCGGACCTCTTCCTGTCGTTTATGGGTGGAATCGCAGATGGTGTTGAACACCTCGCCTTGGGGATATTTTTGCAGGATCGCTTCCTTGAGCCTTTCAAAAAGGCGCTCGTCCTGGGTGGTCTGGCTGACGATGATGTACGGCCCATCAAGTTGCAGGGCCGCCACATCCGCCTCGCTGTTCACCACCTGCCCGTTGTTGCCGGCATAGCCCATGAGTCCTTCCACCTCGGCGTGGTCACGGTCTCCGATGATCACCGTGGCAAAGCCCTCTTTTTTGTATCTGGCAATGATGGCCTGAACTTTGAGAACCCGGGGACAGGTGGCATCTTCCACCCTGGCGCCGGTGGCTTCAAGCTTTTTTTTCTGTTCAGGGGGAATGCCGTGGGCCCGGATGATTATGGCGCCGCTGGCCTGGGAGGGAATCTCTGTGAGAATCCTCACCCCCTGCTCCTCAAGAAGCTTTAGGACCTGGGGGTTATGGATCAAGGGGCCAAAGGTGGCAATGGTGGTCTCGCCCTTCTGGACCATGCCGAGGGTGGTATCAACAGCCCTCCGCACCCCCATACAAAAGCCTGCGTTCTTGGCAAGCACCACTTCCATCTGTTCACCTTTTTCCTATGGTACTTCGACAAGGCTCTCCTGAGCAACGTCGAAGGGCTCAGCATGAACGGAAGAAACTATAATGATTTCAAGATAGCTACCGTTCGCCCTGAGCCTGTCGAAGGGCCTTTTTCTATTTTTACAAGAGGCACAATCTATACGGATTTCTCAGTATTTGCAAGAAAAGCAACACGCCCTTGGCAAGGGAATCAATTGCGAGAATCCTGCTACGCCTCTATACTGATCCTATCCACCCTCTCACAGGAGCCCCATGAACTTGCGCCCGCTTTCCTTCGATGACCGACAGCCTGTTACGGAATATCTCAGGCGCTTCCCCCCTGAGATCTCGGAGCTGACCTTCACCAATCTCTATGCCTGGCGACATAGCCGACCGATCTTGATCGACGAATTCAGGGAGTCACTACTCTTTTTTGCCGAAACAAAAACAGGGCTGGCCATCTTGGGAAACCCGGTGGGCCTGGTATCCCTGCCCGAGGTTTTCACTGAATACACCAGCCGGATCGCGGGAGCGGACCGCTTTCCCAAGGAGAGGCTCCCGGATGTTGCTTTAAACGGGGCAGTGGTTGTCGAGGATCGGGACAATGCCGACTATGTCTACCGCAGGGAAGATCTTGCCACCTTGGCAGGCAGGCATTTCACCAAAAAGAGAAATCACATCAACCAGTGTTTGGCTGCATACAAATGCCAGTACGAAATGATCACCGAAGAAACAGTTCCGGAATGCCTGGCCATGCAGGACCGCTGGTGCGCTGCCCGGGATTGCAAGACCGAACCGGGGTTGTGCGGGGAATATCGGGCAATAGTGGAAACGTTGCAGAATTACCGGGAATTCCCCCTCACCGGGGGCGCCATCCGGATTGATGGGATCATCGAGGCCTTTGCCGTGGGCGAGAGGCTCAATCCCTCAACCGCGGTCTGGCATTTCGAAAAAGCCATGTCCCAGTTTCATGGCTTGGGCCAACTGATCAACCAGTGGTTTACCAGAGAGAACCTTGCTGAATTTACCTATGTCAACCGGGAGCAGGACCTGGGGATTCCAGGTCTGCGCAAGGCTAAAGAAAGCTATTTTCCGGATCATCTGGTGGAAAAGGTGCGGATTGTTCTGGGGGAAATTGGGGAGCGTACCTAATTACTAAAGACTCACCGAGGGATAGATTGTGCGAACCATAGATCGCAGAACCTTTCTGAAGATCGTCGGCACCGTGGGCATTGAGCCGCTATTGAGGCCTCTCTCTGTCATGGCTGCCCGGCCGGAGGCATCCCTGATCCTTTTCAATGGCAGGGTTATCACCGTAGACGAATCGAATTCGGTGGCCGAGGCGATTGCCGTCAGCGGGGACAAAATTCTTGCGGTCGGCTCGACGCCGCGTGTCAAGTCCTTTGCCGGACGAGATTCGACGCTGATAGATCTGCAGGGAAAGGCCGTCACCCCCGGATTCATCGACTCGCACGCGCACCTTCCGCCATTCGGCAGCAGGGAGATGTCCTGGGTCAAACTGCAAGGGGTTGGGTCAAAGGACGAGATACTCGAGCTCATTGCCACCCACGCCGAAAAAACACCGGCGGGGGAAGTCATCAACGCGTGGGGCGTGGAGAGCTATGATTTGGCGTTTATGAACCGCGACGACCTCGATACGGTCACGATGCGGCACCCCGTACTGGTCGTTCACACGACCGGGCAGTGGGGGTTCGCCAACTCCGCCGCGCTCAAACTTGGTGGGGTGAATCAGGCGACGGTGAGCCCTCCCGGTAGCCTGGTCGAAAAAGGGCCGCGAGGAAAACCAACCGGTCTCCTTGTCCATTATCCCGCACTCGCTCTTGTCAGGAACGCCATACCGCCTCCTACCGCTGAACAGATGAAAATGGTCATCAGCCACGCGGCGGCACTGTACAGCCAGGAAGGCGTTACCTCGGTTCACGATAATTTCTTCATGGTCACCGGCATGTCGAGCGTTGACTCCTCGCGGCTCTATTTTGACCTTGCGGCATCCGGGCGATTGCCGCTGCGCGTGAAGATATGGCCTTACCTGCCGACACTTCACGACACGCATGATGCCGTCGCGGAGCTATTCACCGCCAGCGAGCCTAATCCGTCATCACCCTTTTACAGCCTGGGTGAGATGAAGCGTGCGGACCCGGTATCGTTTGCGCGGGTATGGGGCGGCCTCAAGATTGCGATAGACGGCTCGGGGCCAACAGCCGGATGGTCGCGCAACCCGAAGGCTCTGATGCTACATTCTCCGGCGGAACTGCGGCAGATGGTCAACATCATTCATAAAGTCGGGCAACAGGTAAATGTCCATGCCGTAGGAAATATGGCGGTTGAGACGATGCTCGACGCGTTTGAAGTCGCGCAGAGAGAACACGACCGCCCCGATCCGCGCCACCGCATCGAACACGCTCTTTGGCCTGGCGATGAATCGATCCGCCGCATAAAGAAGGCGGGGATCGTTATATCGACACACCCCCAGTTTATCTACGCGTGGGGTGATCTATTTGGCAAGGGGCAACGAGTGCCTGAGTTCATCCCGCTGCGTTCTTTCCTGAACCGGCAGATACCGGTGGCTCTGGGCGCCGACCCACCCGCCTTTCCACTCTGGCAACCGCAGTATGCCCTCTGGCAGGCCGTTGCGCGGGTGAGCAAAGGCGGAACGCGCTTCGCACCCAGTGAAGCAATCTCCATCGGTGAGGCGCTTCGCCTGCAGACGATGGGCAGCGCCTACGCCGCTTTCCAGGAGCGCGATCTCGGTTCGCTGGAGGAGGGCAAGCTTGCCGACATGGTCGTCTGGGATCAAGACTTCCTCACCATGCCGACCGAAGAGATTCGCAACGCGAAAGTGTGCACAACAATTATTGGCGGGAAGGTTGTATTTTCGAGGGAAGAACAGCGCCATTCAAACACCCCCCTGTTTTCTCATAGCAAGAGAAGTGGCGCGTGGTTTTGAATTCAGCGACCACCTCAACCAGCATCAAAACGACCATCGATGGATTCCAGCAACCGTCTGTCGTGGATCACGCCCAGGATATAGATCGTTTCTCCCCGGATTTCGTAGATGAGTCGGAGCTGTAGATGAAATGTTCGCGAATCTGAGGGGAGCCGGTTTCCGGCACCGGTCGGTCCATCATGGGCTGGGGGTATTTAGGGGACGCCCATGAAAATATGCGTTTCCATTTTTAAAATGATATGAATCACCTTTTGGGCAGGAAATGCATGAAATCATGGGCGTCCCCAATATTTCGGCTAGGTGGGGGTGGGCGTGTGTCAAGAATAAAGATTTGACCCCTTATCTGTTGAGACCCCTTATCTGTTGACCCCTTATCTGCTCCGTAGAAGTGACGACGGAGCCCCTCTATCTCGCCATTCAGGAACCTCACGTAGTCGTCAAAAGTGAGCGTATTTGAAACGTCAGAAGGCTCAGTGCGACCCGCTCTCTTTGACCAATACTGTTCAGAAAGAGAAAGCCGCTCAAGCAAGTACTTTGGCTTATCTTGCACCTTTGTTCTTAGTCGCTGAAAATGCGTTCCAACCAATAAATAGGGCCGCCGTATTGAATCTTGGTACACAGCGTTCTGCGCATGCCAAAGCGCAAGTGCTAACGATTTGCCAAAGTGTCGATCAAGAATGTTCATGGCAACATCCTGCGCTTCTGCATTGCTCACGCTAAAAAGTGTCCCAATATATGCACGAGCGTTACAAAATGCGAAAGTCCCAGCCAATCGGTGCCAGGAGGCGCAGGCGTTGTTGAGCACAATAGGACTACCATTGTCAGCGAGAGCTCGCGGGGCCAAGATAAGGTTATTGTCAAACATCTTGAGCGCCGCCGACCAGCGCACACGACCAATTGACTCTCGCTTCACAGGTTCCAACTGTTCCGCTCTTGCCAAGTAATCCTTGATAGCATTGCCCACATTAAGCTTTTTTTTCTTCTCCGGGTCGGCCCAGTCAACGCCATCAAGGGAAACGAACTTTGTGAACTGCATCACCTCCAACTTTTCTCGCCCAGGGACATGGGACACTCCAATCGCCACGTCGACAATGAGTTTTCTCTCAATGCCTTCGCTATCGACAAATTCGTAGGTCCAGCGCCATCCGTCTGCATCTCCACAATGGGTGGCGATCAGTAAAAAGTCATAAGGAAGAAGTTCTATCATTCTGGAGATTTCGCTAACGGTCGCATTCGCGCCACGATAGCCGCGAACGAGAACTGATCTCTCCGCAAGACATTTGGCTGCAAGCTCAATTTCCGGTGCGTCGACAGCCTTCGGGTCAATCACTGCCGCGACCCGTATGCCTGGCGCATTCGATTGCTCGGCAGCTATTCCATTGATAAGCGAGATTCCAAGATCTGGGTAAATAAAGAGATGACTTGACGGCACTTCGCTAAATGCGAAACCCCAAGGCAACTCTTTTGATATGAACGTTATCATCCGATATTGCTTTTCGGGAATCGCCGCTGCTCTTTGGCGTAGCTCGGCGCGAAGTTGTTCTAGTAAAGACGTTGGAGAGTTTTCCCTGTCATCGTACAAGCCATAAAAGGTTTCTCGGATTCGCTCCGCGTCTTCCTCTGATACAAAAGGGACAAGACATAAGCCTGCGTCAATAGCGTAGGCATAGTTGGCCGCGATCACCTGCGCCAACTCGTCGCCTTCTTCACAAACTACCAAGTGACCAGAATCAGAAGAAATCATTCCCTCTGACGAATTTGAATCTGTAAATTCGATTTCACGCTTCGTGCGAAGTGCATTTAACAGACCGATGCCGATTCGGTCCTTCCCCCAAGTTAGAACTTTCCGCGATCTCATTACCTGCCCATGCTGTGCCTTCCGAAGTTCATCCACATTGGAAATCAGGAAACATCGTTCAGATGGGAAGTAGGACTTAAATTCATCACACGTCGTATTAGTCAACCCAGCAAAGAAAATTGCCGAAGGAGCAACGCGTGCGGCAGCGTTGTTGCGACGAATTACTTCTGCATCAGCGTCCGGACGTTGTATCCGGGGGCCATCCAGAATTGGAAGATAACTATTTTTTCGGGCCAGAACCGACGATATTTGAGCAAGTAGTTGGGCGTCATCGCCTATGACTAGGGCGCGATGCATTAATGGACAGCCGGAAGACATCATTTTCACCCTGTATGCACAGTCATGAGGTAGATTAGCAAACTGAAATACTGCGTCGTAAAATACACTTCGGAAGGATACGGGACTGTCGATGTTTGGAAAAATTCGGGGCACTCCCCAATTTTCTCTTAGCAAGAAAACTGGCGCATGGTTTTAAATTCAGCGACCACCTCAACCAGCATCAAAACGACCATCGATGGATTCCAGCAACCGCCTGCCGTGGATCACGCCCAGGATATAGGCCGTTTCTCCCCGGATTTCGTAGATGAGTCGGTAGCTGTAGATAAAATGTTCGCGAATCTGAGGGGAGCCGGTTTCCGGCACCGGTCGGCCCATCATGGGCTGAGAAGCAAGAAGTTCCGCCGTGACAACAATCTCTTCGACAACGCGGCGGGCATGCTGGGGGGAGTCACGGCTGATGTATTCGCCGATGGCCTCGATATCCCCGAGGGACTGTTCCGACCAGATCAGTGACCCAGCCATTTCTTCAACCGTTCTTTGGCCTCGGCGTGACCGCTGGTTCTTCCCTGATTGATATCGTCCTGGCCTTTCCGGATTTTTTCAAGCACGTAGAGATGGTACTGAATATCCTCATGGGTGCTGTCGTCGGGAAGCTGCTTCAACAACTCCTCCACCTCTTGTTTCGCCGTTTGCATGGTCATGCCCTCACTTGCTAATGTCGTCACCGCGTATCGGCCCAATAATACGCTGTCCGCGTGCCGATGTCGAACGGAAAAGAATCTCCATGCGTACCGCTAACCCCTATCACTCCTTGGCCAGCAGCAAACCAAGCGCCTCCTTAATATCCTGCACCAGATGAAACCGGACATCCTCTTTCACGTTATCCGGAATCTCCACCACATCCTTCTCGTTGAGCGCCGGCAAAACAATCTCCTTGATCCCGGCCCGCACCGCAGCCAAGACCTTTTCCTTGATCCCACCCACGGGCAGCACATCGCCGCGCAGGGTGATCTCGCCGGTCATGGCCATGTCCTTGCTCACCGTGCGCCCGGTGAGCAGCGAGGTAAGGGCTGTGACCATGGCCACCCCGGCCGAAGGCCCGTCCTTGGGGATGGCGCCCTCGGGCACATGGATGTGCAGGTCTATCTTGGCGAAAATCCCTTCGTCAACCCCCAGCTCCTTGGCATGGGAGCGGATGTAGGTCAGCGCGGCGGTGGCCGACTCCTTCATCACATCCCCCAGCTTGCCGGTCATGGTGAGATTGCCCTTGCCCTTCATCTTGGCCGCTTCGATGAACAGCAGCTCGCCGCCCACCGGGGTCCAGGCCAGGCCGGTGGCAAGGCCCGGCCCCCAAGTGCGGGCCTTGGTCTCCGGGAAGAACTGGAGCGGTCCGAGATAGGTGGCGAGATTGGCCTTATCGACCAAGGTGGTTCCTGTCTTGCCGGTGACAATCTCCTTGGCAACCCCTCGGCAGATCGCGGCCAGCTTCCGTTCCAGGTTTCTGACCCCGGCCTCCCGGGTATAGGAGCGGATCACCATCCGGATTGCCTGATCATCCATCTTCAGGTCGTCCTCGCTGATGGCATGGGCCTCCAACTGCTTGGGCAGGAGGTGGCGCTTGGCAATGTTGAGTTTTTCATCCTGGGTATAGCCGGACAGCTCGATGACCTCCATCCGGTCGCGCAGCGGGCCGGGGATGTTGTCGAGCAGGTTGGCCGTGGTGATGAACATCACCTTGGAAAGATCAAAGGGTATCTCCATGTAATGGTCGGCAAAGGTGAAGTTCTGCTCGGGATCGAGCACCTCCAGCAGGGCCGAGGAGGGATCGCCCCTAAAATCCATGCCCAGCTTGTCGATCTCATCGAGCATGAAGAGCGGGTTATTGGCCCCGGCCTTGCGCAGGCTCTGGATGATGCGGCCCGGCAGGGCGCCGATGTAGGTGCGCCGGTGCCCGCGGATCTCCGCCTCGTCCCGCACGCCGCCTAACGAGATGCGGATGAATTTGCGGCCCATGGAGCGAGCGATGGATTGGCCGAGCGAGGTCTTGCCCACCCCCGGCGGGCCGACAAAACAGAGGATCGGGCCGTGCATGTCCTGCTTGAGCTTGCGCACCGCGAGAAACTCGATGATCCGTTTCTTGATCTCCGCAAGGCCGTAATGGTCTTCGTCCATCACCTGCTGCGCCTTGACGATATCCAGGGAATCGGGGGTGGAGGTCAGCCAGGGCAGATCAAGGAGCCAGTCGAGATAGGTGCGGGAAACCGTATATTCCGGCGAGGAGGGCGAGATGCGGGCCAGCCGGTCGAGCTCCTTTTCCGCTGTTTTTTTGGCCTCAGGGGGCAGCTCTGTTTGCGCAAACTTTGCCCGTAGCTCCTTGAGGTCGAGATTCTCCTCATCTTCGCCAAGCTCCTTGCGGATGGCGTTGAGCTGCTGACGCAGGAAGAAATCCCGCTGCTTCTGGTCCGTATCCTCCTTGATGCTTTTCTGGATATCCTGGCTCATCTCCGCCGTTTCAACGCGTTTATTGAGTTCGCGGGCGGTGCGGTGCATCAGGGCCTTGCCCGGCTGAATCTCAAGGATTTCCTGCTCCTCGATCGGCGTGAGGTTGAGCTGGGAAATCACCAGGTAGGAGATATAGAAAGGATCGGACAGCGATTCGATGGTGGTGACCAGTTCCGTTGGCAGCGAAACCATCTCCGCCAGCTTTTTGAACTGGGTGCGGAGATTGAGCACCAAGGCCTCGACCTCCTTGTCCTCTTCGACCTCCATGGGGATGACGGCGACCCGGGCGGTCAGATAGGGCTCCTTCTGGACAAACTCGACAAGCTCCAATTTTTTAACGGCGCTGATCAAGACATGATACCCACCGCCCTCTTTGACCTTGACCAATTTGTGGATATAGCCCAACACCCCTATCCGGTACAGGTGCTCCGGTTCAACCCGATCCTGTTTTTCCTCGGCAGGCTCCTTGTGGCTGACAATGGCAACCAGCCGGTCTTTTAGAGTCGCCTCGTCTATGAGTTTCTGTGAGGCCGGATGCAGAATATTCAGCGGAAAGCCCATGCCGGGGAAAAAAACAAAACCGTGCAGGGGCAGAACCGGCAGAATCTCCGGGACCGGCAACTCGGCGGGATTTCCGTGATGGCCTGTTTTATTTGTGGAATCTTCCGTCTCTTGCTTGCTGTCGTCTTCACGCATAATTTTCACCCTGCTGCGTTATTTGTCCGGGGAAAAAAATCCGGCACATGTTTCCCTTAGCCAACGGTGATCTTGATCTTTCCCGTATTACGCCGCAACGGAAGGGTAATCAGCAGAAAGCCGTTTCTGCTTTCCGAAACCGCCTTGGCAACATCAACCGTTTTGGGCAAGGAGATGGAACGCTCGAAGAAACCGCGCTCAATCTCCAGTTGGTGAATGCGCGAGACCAGGTCGTGCGGTTCATACCCCCGCTCTCCGGAAACCGTGAGCTGGGTGCCATCGGCAACCACGGAGAGCGTCCGTGGATCCATGCCGGAGATATCCATGTGCACGATGAGCGCCGAAGCGGTTTCATACACATCGGCGGCGGGAAACCAGTTTCCGCCCTGGCCCACGGAAAACATCCGTTGCCGGAGAAGGTTTCGCGGTATTGCGGCGGACTGGCTTGGGACGGTTTTCTTTTTGGAGTGATCCATGGCGTTTATTCCTACCCGCGCTTTCGCGGCAAGCAACCCGGCTAACAGGGTGTTGAAAAACTCGTTTTTCGATGCCCTGCTAGCGATCCAGGGATGGGTCGCCAATTTCGACAAGTTCTAACTCGTTGAAATTGTGAGATCGGACAGAATTCACTTCTAACAGGATGTTGAAAAAAGCCAGGACGGCTTTTTCCAACATCCTGCTAGAGATTTTCAACAAACCCGGTCCCCTTGCACAAGGGGCAGGTCACTTGCGGCACGCACTGGCAATCATTCCACTCATCGCCGGTTTTGGTCCCCCGCCACTCGCTGCCGCATTCGCAGGTTCCCTGAATCACCTTCTCGCCGTTGCATTCCGGGCACACCTTTTTATCCGTATTGCTCATCATACACCTCCCTGTTGTCAAATGAGAGACTGTTGGCCAGGCTCACCGGCCCATACTTCTTCACACTGTATAAAAAGTATGGGTCAGGTTCGGTTGGATGTCAAGGGATGGGGAAAACCGGCCGGGCAATCCTTATGATTCCTCTCCGTGACGGCAAACATGACTCACCATGATCTTTTGGGCCAGACCGGCATTGATTGCCAGACGCGCCCCTTTGTTTGCAACAATGAGGGGCCCGGAGGAATGGTTGCTGACAATCTCAAGACATGCTCCCACCGCCAGCCCCATATCACCGAGCCGGGCCTGCACTTCCCTGCCGCCCAAGATCGTCACGATCCGCACCCGCTCGCCATTGGCGGCATACTGCAGGGAGAGGGCGGGTTCCCGTTGCGCCATGCAGGAGGCGCAAAGCCCGTAGATCTCCATCTTGTGCTGGAGCGGATGGAACTGGAACTGACGGGCGATTTCGTGTTGGAGCCTTTCCAGGTTCTGGTTGGCAAACTCCTGAATCTTACCGCAGCGGGTGCAGATAAAATGGTCGTGGTGCATGCCGAGGTGGTGGTGTTCGTAAACCGGTTCCTGGGTTTCAAACACCTGTTTCTGGGCAAAGCCGAACTGGCAGAACATCTCCATGGTTTCTTTGAGAAACTCCCGGTCCAGCAGCTCCGGCCTTTTTTCCCTGATGATCCCTTCCAGCCCGCTCAGGGTCAGATGCTCTTCCACGGAAAGAAAGATATCCAGCACCTTGAGCCGCTCTTCGATGCGGGAGGCGTTGAAGGATTGCAGCACCTCCTGAAACTGTTCCCGCTCCTGCTGGTGCTGGGTCTGGGGGTCAAGTCCTTCCGGACCAACGTCTTTGGCCCTCTTGCCTTTTACCGACCGAAAAAAATCAAACATTGTCACCTGCTCCTTGCGCCGAACATCAATCCACCTGCACCCACGCGCCATTCAGCAACAGGAAATGGGGCCGGAACCGGGCCTTGTAGGCCATGGCCGCAACCTCCTCTATCCAATAGCCGAGATAAAGATATTCACAATGCTCGCGCCTGGCAAGCTCGTTCAGATACAGAATATTAAAGGTTCCCAGGCTTCTTTTCTCAAAAGCCGGGTCAAAATAAAAATACACCGCGCTCAGGCTGCGCTCCGCCAGATCGACAATGGAGCCCCCCACCAGCTCTCCGGACAGCCGGAAGGATATATCCATGCTCGGAACCAGGGAGTTGACGAAAAAGCCGCTGTAATAATCCAGCGCGGTGCTTGCCCGTCCGGGATACCGGCTGTTTAAAAAGCGGTCCAGCAATTGCAGCTTTTCCGGCGTCACCTCCAGCGGCCCAAGGCTGATCTTAAGATCCTGGTTCCGTTGCCAAACGCGGTGCATGTTGCGGGAGGGACGAAAGAAGGCCGTTTCAAGCCGGATGGGCACACAGGCCGTACAATCCGGACAGCGCATGGCATAGATGGTGTTGCCGTTGCGCCGGTATCCGGCGGCAAGAAATTCATCCAGCACGGCCGGGGGCAAAAAGCTGAAACCCGCCTGGTGGTAGACTGCGGTGCGGTCAAGGGTGTACGGGCACTCCGCCGGGGTGTCCACAAAATATGGGGAGAGCTTGGCGATGAACCGGCTGGTATCACTTACATCCACGGAGGTCATGTCTCACGCTGGCAGGTCGCTTCGTATTGTTGGACTCGTAACAACTTAGAACTTGGTGCAAACAGGTGCTTCGACAGGCTCAGCACGAACGGAATATCAAGACAATACATTAATAACATCCGTTCGTGCTGAGCCTGTCGAAGCACCGTTGTTATAAAGCAATACTTATCGGTAAAGAAAATATCTTCGCCGCATCTCGCTGAACCCGCCAATCCCAGGTTGCCAAGCCGACTCAAGCTCCTGGATATCCGCGCCTGCCACCAGTTGATGCCGGAGCGCACTATCGCCCAAGATCAGATCAAGGGGGGCCCGCTCGAATTCGTACTCATAGGGCGGCGCTTTCAGGGCAAACTGCTCCGGATAGCAGCGCATAAAGGCCTGCAACAGGGCCAGCGAGGTGCGATAGGGCAAAAAGGTCTGCGGGTCCGTGACATGGAGCTGAAAACCCTTGCAGGGCTGGCCGGCCCATTTGTTGGCCGTGGGCTCAAAGGCCAGGGGCCGCAAAAAACAACCAGGCAGAGGCACTTGCATGCTGTCCAGAACCGTGTGCCAATCAAGAAACGGCGCGCCGAACAGCTCAAAGGGCAAGGAGGTGCCCCTGCCTTCGGAGATGTTGGTGCCCTCAAAGATCACCTGCCCCGGATAGACCAGGGCCGTGGTGGGGTTCGGCATGTTGGGCGAGGGGAACACCCACGGCAACCCGGTGTCGCTAAAGAGCATCCGCCGCTGCCAGCCGTCCATGGCCACAACCTCAAGATCCGCCCCGATTCCGTACTCGCCATTAAGCAAGCGGGCCAACTCGCCAAAGGTGAGGCCGTGGCGCATGGGCAGCGGATACAGCCCGACAAAGGAGCGGCAATCATCCTGCAACAGATTGCCCTCAACCGCCTCCCCGCCCACGGGGTTGGGCCGGTCCAGCACCACCACCTTCTTGCCATGGCGGGCAGCCTCTTCCATGCAATAGGCCAGGGTGTAGAGAAAGGTGTAGACCCTGGTGCCCACATCGACGATATCCACGAGCAGCACGTCAAAATGCTCGTACATGGCGGCAGTGGGCCGCCGCACCTCGCCGTAGAGGCTGAACACCGGCAGACCGCTGACCGGATCGGTCATATGATCCGACTCGATCATATTGTCCTGCTTTTCCGCGAAAAAACCGTGCTGGGGGGTGAACAGGCAGGTGAGCTGGCCCGGGAAGGCGGCCATGATCAGATCCCGGCTGTGGCGAAGGTTCCGGCCGGTGGAGGCCTGGTTGCAAAGCAGGGCCAGCCGTTTGCCGGCAAGAGAGGCAGGGGGGGACGCTACAAGATGCTCAATTCCAAGGGTAACCATGGTTCTCCTGTTTCAGAGGATGGAGGAATGACCAACATTTTTTTCTTTGCACTTTGCCCACGGCTGATTAGTTTAGCCATGTGGGTCAATGGAATATAATCGAACCTGGAGCCTTCTTGCATCAAAAAGGAGACAGGCGCACGAATGATCTGAAATTGAGAGGATTACGATGAAGATTGCAATCAGCGGCAAGGGCGGCGTGGGCAAGACCACGATCATGGCCATGCTGGCAAAATATCTCCAGAAACACGGCAGGGAGGTGCTGGTCATCGACGCGGACCCCAGCCCGCACATGGCCCAGAGCCTCGGCCTGGCCGAGGACGAAAAAATCACCCCCATCGCCGAGATGAAGGATCTGCTGGTGGAACGCTCCGGCAAGGTGGACGGCTCGCCCTTCTACAACATCAACCCGCAGGTGGACGACCTGCTGGCCCGCTTCATCGTGGAGAAGGACGGGATCAAGCTCATGGTGCTGGGCGCCATCCAGACCGCCAAGGGCGGCTGCGCCTGCCCGGAGAGCAACGTGCTCAAACGGATGCTCACCAAGCTGCTGCTCTCCCCCTCCCAGGTGGTTCTGCTCGACATGGAGGCAGGGGTGGAACACTTGGGCCGCGGCACCATCGCCGGGGTGGATCACCTGCTGATCGTGGTGATTCCTTCAAAATCCGGGGTGCGCACCGCGCTGAAGATCAAGAAACTCGCCGAGGAATCGGGCATCCCCCGCATCTCCTATGTGGGCAATCTGGTAACGGATGACGATGACCGGGCTTTTCTGGCCGAGGCCTTAGGCGAGCCGCCCCTGGCCTGCTTCCCCGACTCCGCCGCGATCCGGAAAATCGAACGGGCGGGGTTGGCGATTACCGGCGCGCTGGGAGAGGTGGAAGAGGCGGCAGGGCAACTCATCAACAGTGTCCTTGGCCAGGCGCAACAATGAGCATGGCTGCGGTCAAAACCGTTTTCGACGAGGGAGCCCATACCTACGACCGAGCCCGCCGCCAACTTGTCCCCTGCTTCGATGATTTTTACACCACGGCGCTAGCGCTGATCCCGCACCAGCCCCAGGCCACCTTCCGGGTCTTGGACCTGGGCGCAGGGACGGGAATGCTCTCGTCCCTTATCGCCAAGAAGTTTCCCCAAGCCAAAATCACCCTGCTGGACATCTCCCAAGAGATGCTGGGCAAGGCCAGGGAGCGGTTTGCCGGGATGGAGGAGCGTCTGGAATTTTTCGCTGGGGATTATGCAAACGGCTTTGCGGGACAATTCGAGGTGGTGATCTCGGCCCTCTCCATCCATCATCTCCCGGATACAGACAAGATCGCGCTGTTCAAGAACATCCATGAGGCCTTGCCCGATGGGGGCATATTCATCAACGCCGATCAGATCCTCGGCCCAACGCCGGACATCGAACAGGTGTACCAGGAAACCTGGCTCCGGCAGGCGCGGGATCTCGGGGTCTCCGAGGCCGACCTCAATGCGGCATTGGAACGGATGCAGGCGGACAAAATGGCCCCCCTAAGCTCTCAGTTGGAATGGTTGCAGCAGGCAGGGTTCAGTTCGGTGCACTGCTGGTACCAAAACCACCGCTTCGCTGTTTTTTCCGGGCAAAAGGGTAAGGGCTGCACAAATCTGCCCACATAATTCCTCAGCCGAAGCAGAGCCCGCAATCCGGGCAGGTCACATGGAGAATCAGGCGGCTTCCAGTTCAAGATGAACCCGGCGGCCAAGGGCCGTGGCGAGGTTGACCAGGGCGTCGAGAGAGAACCGCGAAACACGGCCCCGCAGAAGGTCGTTCATCCGAGGCTGGGTCACGCCGCAACGGGTCGCGGCCTCGGCCTGCTTCCAACCGTTCTCCTTGATAATCCCTGCGATCTGCCGCATCAACTCCGCCCTGGTCCGCAGATTGGCCGCCTGTTCCGGCGTGTCGGCAATGGCGTCCCAGACACTGTTATAGCTTTCCATCTTGGTCATTTCGTATCCCTCCTGTTCAGCTCGGAATATCGCGCCCTGGCGAGGTCGATGTCGCGCTTCGCCGTGGCCTGGGTCTTTTTCTGAAAGGCATGTAGCACATAGACCGCATCCGCAAGCTTGGCGGTGTAGATTACCCGATAGGCTCCCGAGTCATCCCGCACCCGGATTTCCTCGGCACCCCTGCCGATGGATGGCATTGGCTTGAAATCGTCCGGTTGCTCGCCATGTTGCACCTTGTCCAGTTGGTACCCAGCATCCTGCCTGGCATCTTCAGGAAAACCCCGCAGGCATTTGAGCGAGTCGCCAAGAAAGCACAATGGCTTATTCATAAATTATATTATACTGAAACGGATATAAAAAGACAACATTTTTGGTTCTTCTCGCCCCTTTCAATTCACCCGAAACAGAGCCCGCAATCCGGGCAGGTTGTGGTGGTGGTGGCAAAAGCAAAGCCGCAGGCCGGACATACCGCCTCCCCAGCCTCGGGGTTAAAAACCGCTCCGGCATGGGTGGCGTCGTGCTCGGCCAGGGCGGTTGCCCGGCGATGTTCTTGGGCAAGCACCTCCAAGGCATCCCGCACC
Organism: Desulfobulbaceae bacterium UBA2273; assembly: GCA_002347095.1. GTDB lineage: Bacteria > Desulfobacterota > Desulfobulbia > Desulfobulbales > Desulfurivibrionaceae > Thiovibrio > Thiovibrio ferrireducens. Next base: position 42,573 of record DDWZ01000010.1, read on the forward strand.
TCTTCCTGCCTGACCTGGAGTTCAAACTTAGGCGCGCAACCGCCGCTGGCGCACCCCCCGCCCTCCTTGCTGATCATGGCGCCGATCTGTTCCGCCTCCAGCAGATCCTTGAGGTGCTTGAGATCACCAAGCGCACCCTGAAAAACAACGACCAGTTGGTCATCCGGGGTCAACGGTCCTTTCCGGTTCCGCCGGGAAGCGCCATTATTGCTTTCCATGACAACCAGCTCCGCCCCCCAGACAAGGGCAATGGTGCAGGTCGCGCAGGTTTCCGCTTCCGCCCGGTACTCGTCCCGGCATTTCGGGCAGTATTTCAAATCGTGTTCAATCATCTTGGTCGCCCCTAAAAGCTATAAGCTGTCAGCGGACAGCTATAAAATAAACCTGCTCAGATCCTCGTCTTCCGAAATATCCTGCAACTGCTTTTTCACATACTCGGCGGTAACGAGAAATTTTTTCTCCTCCCGATCGGTGGCGTCAAAGGAGAGTTCCTCCAGCAGCCGCTCCATGATGGTATGCAGCCGCCGGGCCCCGATATTCTCGGTTTTCCGGTTCACCGTGGCGGCGATTCTGGCCATACCCCGGATGGCGTCCTCGGCAAACTCCAGGGCGATCCCTTCGGTGGCCATGAGGGCGATGTACTGTTTGATCAGGGCGTTCTGCGGCTCGGTGAGAATCCGGTAGAATTCCTCCTCCCCCAAGGCATTGAGTTCAACCCGGATGGGGAAGCGCCCCTGCAACTCCGGCACCAGATCCGAGGGCTTGCAGAGATGGAAGGCGCCGCTGGCGATGAAAAGGATATGGTCGGTTTTGACCATCCCGTGCTTGGTGGTCACGGTGGAGCCTTCGACAATGGGCAGCAGGTCGCGCTGCACGCCCTCGCGGGAGACCTCGGGTCCATGGCCTGAACCGCCCTGCCGCGAGGCGATCTTGTCGATCTCATCGAGAAAGATGATCCCGGACTGCTCGGTGCGCTGGATGGCCAGCTTGGTAACGCTCGCCATGTCGATCAGCCGTTCGGCCTCCCGTTTCTTGAGCACCTCCATGGCGTCTTTCACCGGCATCTGCTGACGCTGGGTTTTCTTGGGAAACATCTTGCCGAACACATCCTTGAGCCCGGATTCCATGTCGTCCAGCCCGCTGCCCCCGTGGGAAAGAATCTCGATCATGGGCATTGGTGAGGCCTGGTCAATCTCCATCTCCACCTGCCGCTCGTCGAGCTTGCCGTCTTTAAGCATCTGCCGGAACTTTTCCCTGGTGGAATCAACCGGCTCCCCTGCCCGACCGCCATCTTCGCTTCTTTCCGCCATGGGCGTGACCTGGCCCAAGGGGGCCGGCCGTGGCGGCACCAGCAGGTCGAGCATCCGCTCCTGGGCCTGCTCCGCCGCTTTCTGCGTCACCTGCTCCCGCGCTTCCTCGCGCACCATGTTGATGGCCAGGTCGAGCAGATCGCGGATCATGGACTCCACATCCCTGCCCACATAGCCCACCTCCGTGAACTTGGAGGCCTCCACCTTGAGAAAGGGCGATTGGGCCAGGCTGGCCAACCGGCGGGCAATCTCGGTCTTGCCGACCCCGGTGGGACCGATCATGATGATGTTTTTGGGCGCAATCTCCTCGCGCAGGGGTAGAGGCACCTGCTGGCGCCGCCAGCGGTTGCGCAGGGCAATGGCCACGGATTTCTTGGCTGCGTCCTGGCCGATGATGTAGCGGTCCAGTTCGGCCACGGTCTGCCTGGGGGTCAGGGTGTTCATGGGTTCCATCTTAAAATCTTCCTTTTTTATTCAGCCGCCATCTTTTCTACAACAATACGGTCATTGGTAAAGACGCAGATGGAGGCGGCAATCCGCATCGCCTCCCGGCAGATCTCCTCGGCGGAAAGCTCGCTGTGCGCCACCAGACCCTTGGCCGCGGCCTGGGCGTATGGCCCGCCCGAACCGATGGCCAGGATGCCATCGTCCGGCTCGATCACGTCGCCGGTGCCGGAGAGGAGCAGGGAGTGGTGCTTGTCCACCGCCACCAGAAAGGCCTCCAGCTTGCGAAGCATCTTGTCCGTGCGCCAATCCTTGGCCAGCTCCACCGCCGCCCGCATCAGATTGCCGTCATACTGCTCAAGCTTCTGCTCCAGCCGGTCAAACAGGGTAAAGGCATCGGCCGTGGCCCCGGCAAAGCCGGTGATGACCTTGCCTTCATACAGGCGGCGCACCTTACGCGCCTCATGCTTCATGATGGTATTGCCCAACGAGACCTGGCCGTCCCCGGCCAGGGCCACTTCACCCTTGTGCCGGACGGCAATGATTGTGGTCGATCTGATTTTCACAGTTTGCTCCTCCTGATGGAGATAATGTTGATGCCTTCCTTGTAACATTCCGCCTGTAACAGGAACGGTTCAGCAGTGCCACAGATGCGAGGAAGAGGCCTGCGAAGTGTGCTATTGCACATGAGCAGGCCGATGACAAAGCAGATGTGGTGGTGCTGGACCGTTACTTACATTCGCGCCTTGGGATGGGCCCGGTCATAGACCTCGTTCAGATGATCCATGTTCAGATGGGTGTACCGCTGGGTGGTTGACAGGCTGACATGGCCCAGCAATTCCTGCACCGTGCGCAGATCCGCCCCCATTTCCAACAAATGGGTGGCAAAGGAATGGCGCAGGGCATGGGGCGTTACCCGGGCGGCGATCCCGGCCCGCAGGGCATAAAATTTCACCAGCCGCTCGATGCTGCGGGTGGTGAGCCGCAGCCCCCGGTGGTTCAGAAAAACCGCCTTGTTTTCCGGCGGATCCCCGCGACCGATCCGTTCGCGGATAAGCAAGGTTCGCTGGGGCAGATATCGGCTCAGTGCTTCCAGGGCGGGAGTGCCCACCGGCACCAACCGTTCCCGGTTGCCCTTGCCGGTAACCCTAAGCATTCCCTCTTCCGAGTCAAGGCGCTCCAGATCAAGGGACGCAAGTTCGGCAACCCGCACCCCGGTGGAATAGAGGATCTCCAGAATCGCCCGGTCCCGAAAGGCAAAGGCATCCTGATCGCCCGGCATCTCCATGAGGGTGAAAACCTCGTCCACCGTGAGAAAAACAGGCATGTGCTTTTCCAGTTTCGGCGTGGCGATGGGCGCGACAGGATCGTGGGTGATAATCTTCTCGCGGAGGAGATGGCGAAAAAAGGTGCGCAGGGCGGAAAGCTTCCTGGCCACGGAAGTGCCCTTGTTTTTGCCGTTTAGGGCATAGACATAGGAGCGGACAGTGTGGGGCTCGATCCGGCGCACATCCTGATCTGAACCAATAAACGATGCAAATTCGGCAAGATCGCGCCCATAGCTCTCAACAGTCTTGGGAGAATAGCCCTTTTCCACGGAAAGCCAGCGGCTGAATTGAGGGAGCAGATCCTGCAAGGAATATGGCATGGAGGTTTTTCTTCAAAAAAGCGTTTTATACCGGCCGAACATGAGCATACGATGCCCAGCCAACCTACCATACTCATGTTTTTTTGGAAAGACATTGCCCAGAACCGCAACTTCATTTATTTTAGAAGATTACATTCATAGTTGCCGTCAGACGAGGAGCATTCTTTTGGCAAGAAACCTCGGGAGGGATCATGTCCAAAAAATCTTTTGAAGAAGCCCTGGAGTCGCTGGAACAGATCACCCGGGAACTGGAAAACGGCGACCTGAGCCTGGAAAAATCCCTGAAAAAATTCGACGAGGGAATCAAACTGGCCGAGCTGTGCAACCACAAACTGGAAGAAGCGCAGCAGAAAGTCGATCTCCTGTTGAAAAAAGACGGCAAACTCATCAGCGTTCCCTTTACTGCTTCCGGCACGGCTGCCGATGAAGACGACGCCTAGCCCCTGTCTCGCTTGCAACCCACGGAAATTTCCCAGCCATGGACGTTAAAAAATATCTAACGCAACAATGCGCGGTTGTCGAACAGGCCCTGGCGCGCTATATGCTGCCTGAAGAGGGGGTGCTGGCCAATCATATACAGGCCATGCGTTACAGCCTTTTCGCCGGGGGCAAGAGAATCCGTCCCATCCTGGCCCTGGCCGCGGCAGAGGCCCTGCACGCCGCCACCGCCCCTCTGTTGCCCGTTGCCTGCGCCCTGGAATGCATCCATACCTATTCCCTGATCCATGACGATCTGCCGGCCATGGACGACGATGACCTCCGGCGCGGCAAACCAACCTGCCATGTGGTGTTCGGCGAAGCGGCAGCCATTCTGGCCGGAGACGGGCTGCTCAGTTTCGCCTTTGAGCTACTGAGTCATCCCGATGCCCTCCAGGGGATCTCCCCGCAGGCACAGCTTACGATGATCAACACCATCGCCAAGGCCATCGGCCCAGTGGGCATGGTGGGCGGCCAGTCCCTGGACCTTGCCGCCGAAGGCCAGGCAATCGACTTCGAGCATCTGCGGCTGATCCATGGTTACAAAACCGGCGCCCTTATTACCGCCTCGGTGCAGGCCGGGGCCATCTTCGGCAAGGGTGACGAGAATCAGTTTGCCGCCTTGAGCCGATACGGCGCGCAGATCGGCCTTGCCTTCCAGATAGTCGACGACCTGCTGGATGTCGAAGGAACCACGGCAGATCTCGGCAAGACCGCCGGAGCCGACGCCCAACGGAACAAGGCGACCTACCCAGCCTTTTTCGGTGTTGCCAAAACAAAGGTCATGGCCAAGGAAGCTGTTGATGCGGCCGTAACCGCCCTGGAGATTTTTGACGCCAAAGCCGAGCCGCTCCGCGCCATTGCCCGGTATATCTACGAACGAAACAACTAACCGGACACCCGCCAGGGTACCCCGGAGGAAAAGGCCACATGAGCCATACCCCCTTGCTGGACACCATCAATTCCCCGGCCGACCTCAAAAAGCTCTCCGTGGAGCAACTCGAAACACTGGCCGCGGAGATCAGAGAGACGATCATCCAGACCGTTTCCCAGACCGGCGGACACCTGGCTCCCTGCCTGGGCGTGGTCGAACTCACCCTGGCCATCCATTATGTTTTCGATACCCCGGAGGACAAGGTCGTCTGGGACGTGGGCCATCAGAGCTATGCCCACAAGCTGATCACCGGCCGCCGCGGGCAATTCCACACCCTGCGCCAGTACCAGGGAATCAGCGGTTTTCCCAAGAGGGCGGAAAGCGCGTATGACGCCTTTGATACCGGCCACAGCAGCACCTCGATCTCGGCCAGCCTGGGCATTGCCACGGCCAAGGATCTGAAGGGCGACCGACACAAGAGCATCGCCGTGATCGGCGACGGCTCCATGACCGGCGGCATGGCCTTTGAGGCCCTCAATCAGGCCGGGCATCTCCACAAGGATCTCATCGTCATCCTCAATGACAACGAGATGTCCATCTCCCCCAATGTGGGCGCGCTTTCCAGTTTTTTAAGCAGAAAACTAACCAGCAAGACAGCGGTGCGGGTCAAAAAGGAGATGGAGCATTTCCTCAAATCCTTCTCCAACGTGGGGGAAAACATCCTCTCGGTGCTCAAGAAAAGCGAGGAAAGCCTCAAGGGATTTTTTACCCCCGGCATGCTCTTCGAGGCCCTCAAGTTTGAATACATCGGCCCCCTGCCCGGCCACAAGCTGGAAAACCTCATTGAGGCGCTGCGCAATGTCCGCGATTTCAGCACCGGCCCCACGCTCATCCATGTGCTGACCACCAAGGGCAAGGGCTACGAGCCGGCGGAGAAAAACCCGGGCGATTTTCACGGGGTCGGCCCATTTTGCATCGAAACCGGCCTGCCCGTCCCTTCCCCTCCGGCCCCGCCCAGCTACACCAAGGTCTTTGGCGAAACCCTGGTGCGGATCGCGGAGCAAGACCCGCGCGTGGTCGCCATCACCGCGGCCATGCCCGTGGGCACCGGCTTAAACGATTTTTCCCAGCGGTTTCCCGAACGTTTTTTTGATGTGGGCATCGCGGAACAGCATGCTGTTACCTATGCGGCAGGCATGGCCACGGAAGGATTGCTGCCGGTGGTGGCGATCTACTCCACCTTTTTCCAGCGAGCGCTTGACCAGATTATCCACGATGTCTGCCTGCCCAACCTGCCAGTTACCCTGGCCATTGACCGGGGCGGCCTGGTCGGGGACGACGGTCCGACCCACCATGGGGTGTTCGACCTTTCCTTCCTGCGCTTCATCCCCAATCTGGTGATCATGGCCCCCAAGGATGAGAATGAGCTGCGCCACATGCTCCACACCGCCATTCTGCACCCCGGCCCCGCGGCAGTCCGCTATCCTCGGGGAAACGGGGAAGGCGTTGCCATGGACGAAGCGCTGCAACGCATCCCTTTGGGAACAGGCGAGCTTCTCCGTCAAGGAGCGGATATTCTGTTGCTCCCCATCGGCAACAGGGTTCCTGCCGCGCTGGAGGCGGCAGCAGGTCTCAAAAAACTTGGGATTGAAGCGGCGGTGATCAACCCGCGCTTTGTCAGGCCCCTGGACGATGCGCTGATCTGCGAGTGGGCCAATCGGACCGGCAAGGTGGTAACCATTGAGGACAACGTCAAGAAGGGTGGGTTTGGCAGCGCCATTCTGGAACTCTTTGCCCAGAAAAATCTCTGGACCGTCCGGACGAAGGTCTTGGGTTTACCGGATAAATTCATGGAGCACGGCACCCAGGCCCAGCTCCGCAGCAAGGGCAATATCGATGGACCGGCGATCATTGTCGAGGCCCTTGCCCTCTGCGGAAAAGACTGCTAGGCCTATACCGGATAAAGCGGGTGTGTAAAGAATTTTGTGTA